>JBBQUW010000009.1:0-106693 GCA_038212095.1 Gaiellales bacterium
AGGCCGCTTGCGGCCGGTTGCCGGAACCGCTCGAGGCGCGGCAGTTCGCGCGGCTCGCGGCGGTGTGCCGCACTGACCACGTCGTCGTCATCGTCGGCCTCGGGCCGTAGCGCGGCGAGCAGCTGATCGCGCAGCTCGAGAGCGCTCGGCCGGCGGCGCGGGTCGCGGTGCAGCGCGCGCTGGATGGTGCGCGAGAGCGCCCGTGGCAGGTCGGGCCGATCGTGGGCGAGCGGCTTTGCGCCCGCCCCCAGCCGCTCCAGCAGCTCGTTGAGGGACTTGGTGCGAAACGGGTTTCGCCCGCTGAGAGCCTCGTACAGCGTCAGCGCGGCGGCCCACACGTCGGTCGCGCCGGTGGCCTGCTCGCCGGCGGCCTGCTCGGGCGCCATGTACGACAGCGTGCCCAGCACCCGCTCGTCCATCGTCTGGTCGCGGGCGTCCTGGTCGCGGGCGATGCCGAAGTCGGTCAAGACGATCGCGCCGTCGTCGCCGACCAGGATGTTGGACGGCTTGACGTCGCGATGCACGACGCCGCGCTCGTGGGCGTGGGCGAGCGCGTCGGCGACCGCGGCGATCGCGCGCACGGCCTCCTCATCGGACAGCTGCGCGCGGTCGAGCCGTCGGCCGACCACCAGCCGCGAGATCAGGTAGGCGTGATCGTCGTCGCGCTCGACTCCCAGGCAGGAGTGGATGTTGGGGTGGTCGAGCTTCGATGCGGTGCGCGCCTCGCGGGCGGCACGGGACGCGACCCCCTCGATCCGGCTGAACACCTTGACCGCCACCTCGCCGCCGCCGGAGAGGTCGCGGCCGGCGTAGACGGTGCCAAATCCGCCTCTTCCCAGCAGCCCCGTCAGCAGGTAGCGCCCGGCGACCGTGTGACCGGTCAGCTCGGGGACGGGTGCTGCTGATGCGGGCTGGGCCACGAACGACAGATTTGCCGGAAACGCCCAGACTCCTGCCAAGATTCGCATCCGTTCCTGGTGATAGGGTCCGGCGCGTGCCGCCAGACGACTTCTTCGACGGTGAGTGGGAGGAGCCGAGCCACACCCAGGATACGGCTCCAACTCGGCCGGTGGGTGAGCCTCCCAGCGCCTCCGAATCGCCTCCGCGAACGCCCCGTGACCGGGCTCGCCCGCGGCGCCCCCAAGGTGGCGGCCTCCGCCTTCCGCGGCCCGCGGGCATGCCCGACCTGGACGGCCTCGAGTGGGGTCGGCTGGGGCTGCTCGGCGCCGGCCTGCTGGTGGTGGTGCTGGTGCTGCTGTTGCTGGCCCGCTCCTGCGGCGGCAGCAGCGCCACCTCGAAGAACCAAGCCTACTTCGACCAGGTTAAGAAGGTGCTGGCGACGTCCGACAGCGCTGGGCAGAAGCTGCACAGCCTGTTTCACTCCCAACGTCCGATCCACGCGACGGCGGCCGTCAAGCAGCTGGACGCGATCCGCGCGCTGGCCCAGACCGCGGTGGTCGATGCCGGCAAGCTGCAGCCGACCAAGCAGATGCAGGACATTCAGCAGTGGCTCGTTGAGGCGCTGTCCTATCGCGTCAACGGACTCAACTGCTTGAAGCTGGGCCTCCCCGCGGCGTACAACGAGAAGAGCAGCAGCGCGGGCGGCGCGAAGCTGGTGGGGTGTACGCAGCGGCTGCTGGCATCCGACTGGATCTACACCGACTCGTTCGCCGCTCGCGCCCAGAAGGCGCTGCACGCCGACAACGTCGACGTCGCCGTTCCCACCTCAACCTTCCTCGCAGCTGACGATCAGACCACGTTGACGGTGGCCGGCATGGGAGCGGTGCTGGAGCGCTGGAAGCCGGGCAGCGTCGCCCACGGACTCCACGGCCTCAACCTCGTGACGGTGGTCGCCCGCAGCGGAGATGGCAAGACCGTGACGCTGCAGTCCAGCTCGCTGACTCCGGTCAAGGCGACCGGGCTCAGCTTCCTGGTCACCGCGCACAACGGTGGCAACTTCACCGAGTTCAACGTGCTGGTCAAGCTCACGATCGGCAGCGGCAGCAGCCAGATCGTCAAGTCCGGAACCATCCCGCAGATCGCCAAAGGCACGTCAGAGACGGTCACGATCGGCAACTTCAGCTCCGGGTCAAGCCTTCCGCAGTTCGGCAAGCCGATCACGATGAAGGTGGAGGTCGTGCCCGTGCCCGGTGAGCACACGACCAGCAACAACAGCCAGTCGTACCAGATCACGTTCAGCCTGTGAGCAGCGTCGATACCGCCCTGCTGGTCGCCGTGGTGGCCTGTGCGGTGACCGCGCTGATCGTGGTCGTGACCGTCTACCTGCTGGTGCAGCTGCGAGGGATCCGTCGCCGACAGAAGCTGGTGCTGGGATCCGACCAGCAGGACCTGGTGGAGTACGCGGTCGGACTGCTGGCCCGTGTGGACGCGGTCGAGGGGCGCGCCGAACAGGTCGAGCAGGGCGTCCAGCGGATCGCCGGCCGCCTGGACGCGTGTCTACAACGCAGCGCGCTGCTGCGGTACGATGCGCTGGATGGGACGGGCGGGCGCCAGTCGGTCTCGATGGCACTGCTCGACGCATCATCCAACGGCATGGTGCTGACTGCGATTCAGGATCGTGAGTACGCTCGCATCTACGTCAAGCAGGTGGTCGACGGCCAGAGCGACCTTGAGCTCTCCCCCGAGGAGCGTCAGGCGATCGAGCGCGCCTCTGCGTCCTGATCGGCGGCCGGGATGACCGGCGGCCCGCTGGTGCGAGAGGCGCGCCCTGACGAGCTGGAGCCGCTGACACGGCTGGCGGAGGCGGCCGTGCCGACGGGTGTGGTCGCCGCCGGCGGCGACATCGAGCGCGGCCGGGTGGTGGCCACTCTCCGCGGCGATCGGGTGTTCGTGGCCGAGATCAACGGCCGCCGGGCGGGGTATGCGGCGGTCAGCGAGTGTGCGGGCCGGTTGATGCTCGACCAGCTGGTGGTCGCGGCGACCGATCAGGGGCGCCACGTCGGGCACACGCTGCTCGACTGGGTCGAGGGGTATGGCGTCAGCCGGGGGCTGCGGGCGGTGTGGGTGGCGGCGGAGGGCGCCGACGCTCGCGCCCAGTCCTTCTACCAGCGCGCGGCTACCAGGCGCGCGCCGGCGGCCTGGAGCGGGAGCTGCACCACAGCTGATGGCCGGGTCGCGGGCTAGTACGTGTCGGTCGACATGACCGGCCGGGGCAGCGGCGTGCGGTCGGTATACGGCGACGGCTCGAGCGAGATCACGTACAGCCACGGCCACCAGTCGCACCGAACCAGCAGTCCTGCCGTCGTCGCGCTGCCGGCGGAGATGGCGGTGGATACAGAGGTGGCGGTGGTGCGGTCGTTCACGGGGCGTGTCCAGTTCAGTATCGGCGGTCGCTCGGACGACGCCGGGTTCGACGTAGGCCGACTACCGCGAAGCGGGGATTGCACACCTTCGACGCGGCCCCTAGGTTCCCTGCTATGGCTTCGTCCCGAACGCTCACAGCCGCTCCTGCCTCGAACGGCTCCGCCAAGCTGACGGCGGGATTGGCGATGCTGAGCGGTACGCGCGACCGGGCCGCGTTGATGGCCGGGCTGTGCGCGGCGGCCGGCGAGCTGCTGGCGCTGGATGCAGTGGCGGTCGTGCGCCGCACCGCCGGCGGCATCGCCTGCGATGGACGCTGGGCGCGGCATGGAGCGCGGCCGAATCGGGTCGGAGAGGCCCGCGCCGCGGCGGCGATCGAGCTGGCGGAGCAGAGCGGCGGCGAGGTCTGCCAGCGCACCTTTGGGCGGCTGGAGCTGGTCGTTGTGCCGGTGGTCTGGGAGCACGAGTCGTATGTGCTCGCCGCCACTGCGCGACCGCTGCGCCGGCTGACCGATATCGATATCGAGACCGCGGCGCTGCTGGCGGCTCACGCATCCGCCTGTCTCGAGATGGTCGCGGCCGTTGCGGCCGCGCGCGAGTTCGTTATGCTGGAACGTGCGATGACGCCAGTTGCGACCACGCGCGGCGATCGGGCGCTCGAGCAGATGCAGCTCGTGCAGTCGCTGGCAGGGGCGATCACGGCCACCCACTCGGCGCAGGAGGTGGGCCAGATCGTGGTCAGCCGTCTGCGCTCGCTGATCGACCACCACTCCTGCCGCTTCTACGTCGTGACGCCAGACGGCGCCCAGCTCGAGCCGATCGCGCACCTCGGCGTCAGCGAGCTGTACACCGGCGATGCGGCGGATGATCTCGTCTGTGCCGTCGGCGAGGGCATCACCGGCCACGCATTCGTGGACGGGTTCCCGGTCAGGATCGACGACGCCGACCTCGTCCCGCACGCGCTCGAGATCGTCGGCACGCCCCGCATCAAGGAGTCGATGCTGGTGGCGCCGATGGCGAGCGACCGCCGTCAGGTGGGCGTGATCGTGCTCTCCAAGGAGGGCGTTGCCCAGTTCGACGACGACGATCTCCGGCTGCTGCAGGTGGTGGCCGCCCAGGCTGCTGTGGCCTGCGAGAACGTCCGCCTCTACACCGAGCAGCGCGAGGCTGCTGAGATCTCCGAGGGGCTGCTCGATCTGGGAGCAGCGCTGGCGCTGCAGTCGTCGGTCGAGAGCATCGGCTCAATGCTGGCGGTCGCCGTCGACCGCCTGGTCGAGTGCGCGGCGATCTCGATCTGGCGGCGCGAGGGCGAACACCTGGTGCCCTCTGCTGCGGTCGGGTACGTGCCCCAGGAGCACGCCGTGCTGATGGCGTCGCGAGTGCGGGCGGACGAGGAGCCGGTGGCGTCCGCGCTCGCCTCCCGGCGAGTGACGTCACTCGCGGTCGACCTGGCCGGCGAGCTCTCGCAGGCGCTCGGCTCGCCTCGCGCGGGCACCACTCTCGCGATCGTCGCCGTGGGCGAGCGGGCCGCCAACTTCGGCGCCATCGTCGTCCAACGCGGTCCCCGCCGGGGCCGCCTCTCGCGTCGCGACGAGCGCATGTTGCTGGGTGTCGCCGACCAGGCGCTGCTGTCGCTCACCAACCAGTCGCTGTACGAGGAGCTGGAGGACTCGTTCCTGGCCACCGTCGAGGCGCTGGGAAATGCCCTCAACCTGAAGGATCGATACACCAACGACCATGCCCAGGCGCTGGTCGGACTGTGCAGCGGTGTGGCCGATCGGCTGGGAATCAGCGGCCGCGACCTGCGCGACCTGCGCTTCGCCGCCGCGCTGCACGACATCGGCAAGATCGGAATCCCGGCCGAGATCCTGAACAAGCCGGGACCGCTGACCGATGGCGAGTTCGACGTGATGAAGCGCCACCCGCAGCTGGGCGCGCAGATCCTGGAGCCGGTGCCCGCACTTGCCGGCGCCGGACGGCTCGTGATCTGCTGCCACGAGCACTGGGATGGAAGTGGATATCCGCGCGGTCTGGCGGGGGAGCAGATCCCGCTCGGCGCACGTGTGATCCTGGCCTGCGACGCGTTCGACGCGATGACCTCGGATCGCGTCTACCGCAAGGCGATGGCGCGGGACGATGCGTTCGCGGAGCTGCGGCGCTGCTCGGGTAGCCACTTCGATCCGACCGTGGTCGAGGTGCTGCTGGAGATGCTTGCCGGCGACGGCGCATCGACCACTCCGGAGTGAGCTGCCACCGCGCGCGGGGCGCAGCGCGGCGATGTCCGTCCGTTCGTGTACGATGACCGTGCATTTGCCGCCGACGATGATGTCGGTGGCGAGAGGCGATGACGCCTCCAGGCGACTCCTAGCGGAGCCGCCCGGGGGCGTTTTTTTTGTGCCCGAAGAACGACGGAGGGAGCAGAGGTGGAGACGATCGAGGGAACCGCGGGAGCAGCAGCCGATCTGCGCCAGAAGGTGCTGCGTGACGTGGAGCAGGGCGAGGTCAAGTTCATCCGGTTGTGGTTCACCGACGTGGTGGGACGGCTGAAGAGCTTCGCCATCACGCGCGACGAGCTGGCCGACGCGCTCGATCACGGCATGGGTTTCGACGGCTCGTCCGTGACGGGGTTCAACGCTATCGAGGAGTCGGACATGATCGCGATGCCCGACCCGACCACCTTCCGGATGCTGCCGCGTGAGGCCGGCGAGAGGTCGGCGGCGAGGATGATCTGCGACGTGCGCACGCCCGACGGGCGACCCTACGAGGCCGACTCGCGCCAGGTGCTGCGAAACGCGCTGGAGCGGATGCGCAGCCTGGGTTTCGACGACTTCAAGATCGGACCCGAGCTGGAGTTCTTCCTGTTCAAGGTGGACGACGACGGGGTGCCGCATCCGCTGGATGCGGGTGGGTACTTCGAGGACACCACGATGGACGCCGCCGTCGAACTGCGCAAGGAGATCGTGCTCGCGCTCGAGAGCATCGGCATCCCGGTCGAGTACATGCACCACGAGGTCGGGCCCAGCCAGCACGAGATCGACATCCGCTACTCGGACGCGCTGACGATGGCAGACCACTGCATGACCTACCGCTCGGTGGTGAAGGAGGTGGCCCAGAAGCACGGCGTCTACGCCACCTTCATGCCCAAGCCGCTGTTCGGTGTCAACGGCTCGGGCATGCACACCCATCAGTCGCTGTTCATCGGTGAGGGCAACGCCTTCCACGATCCGACCGACCCGTGGTACCTGTCGGACGTCGCCAAGAGCTTCATTGCCGGGCAGCTGCGCCACGCGCGCGAGATCTCGCTGCTGTTCGCGCAGTGGGTGAACAGCTACAAGCGGTTGGTGCCGGGATACGAGGCGCCGGTCTACGTGGCCTGGTCGCGGCGCAACCGTTCGGCCCTGATCCGGGTGCCGCTCTACCACCCCGGCAAGGAGCGGGCGACGCGGGCCGAGATCCGCTGCCCCGATCCGGCCTGCAATCCCTACCTGGCCTTCGCCGGACTGCTGCACGCCGGTCTGGAGGGGATCGAGCGGGGCTACGAGCTGCCCGACCCGATGGAGACCAACCTGTACGAGCTGACCGCTCCCGAGCGGCGCTCGCTGGGCATCGAGTCACTGCCCGAGTCGCTGGGCGAGGCGATTGCGACGGCGGAGGAGTCGGAGGTAGTCGAAAGGACGCTCGGCCCCGAGCTGCGCGACCGGCTGATCTCGCTCAAGCGCAGCGAGTGGAACGAGTATCGGGTGCAGCTGAGCGCATGGGAGCTCGAGCAGTACCTGCCGGTGCTGTAGCGGCGGGTTGGGGGTTCGGCCCAGCGATCGGGCCGGGCCCCCGCACCTGCGCCCGGATCTAGACTTGGCCATGGCCGCCACCGACCGCACCGCTCGCCACCTCGAGCTGCTGACCGAGACGATCGCGGCCGTCACCTCATCGCTCGAGCTGGCCGAGGTGTTCGAGCGGATCGCGGCCAAGGTGGCCAGCGCGATGGATACCGATGCCTGCTTCGTCTACATCTACGACGAGGCGAACGACCTGCTCGAGCTGCGCGCCACCCACGGCACCCGCTTCGACGACCCCGAGCACCGGCCGCGCATGCGGCTGGGCGAGGGCATCACCGGTGCCGCCGCCGCCGAGGGCCGGCCGATCATGATCGCGCGCGCCGCCCACCTCGACCGCCGGTTCGTCTCGTTTCCCAACCTGCCCGAGGACGAGTACGAGTCGATCCTGGCCGTGCCGGTGCTGGCCCGCGAGCGGCTGGAGGGCGCGCTCAACGTTCGCACCCGCCTGCCGCGCAGCTTCGGCGAGGACGAGGTGGCGCTGCTCTCGGCGATCGCCGGCCAGGTCGGCCAGGCGATCGAGAACGCGAAGCTGTACGAGCAGACGAGAGCGCGCGTCTCGGAGCTCGAGTCGCTGGCCGTCGCGGAGATCCACCACCGGGTCAAGAACAACCTGCAGACGGTGGCCTCGCTGCTCCGTCTACAGGCGCGCTCGCTGGGCGACGAGGCCGCCGGGCGGGCGCTGGATGAGAGCGTCAACCGCATCCTCTCGATCGCCGCCGTGCACGACCTGTTGACCACCGCCCGCGAGGATGACGTCGACTGCGCCGATCTGATCGGCGGGCTCGAGGCGATGCTGGGACAGGGGTTGGGCGGGCGCGCGGTGACCGGCAGCCTGCAGCCGGTGACGCTGTCCGGCCAGCGGGCGACCGCCCTGGCACTGGTGTTCTGCGAGCTGTTCTCGAACGCGCTCGAGCACGGACGCGGCACGATCTCGGTCGATCTGCGGCGGGACGGCGCGATCGTCGTGCTATCGGTGGCCGACGAGGGTGATGGTCCGGAGCCGGGGCGGCGCCAGGGCCTGGGGCTGACCATCGCGACGGCGCTGGTGCGCGAGGAGTTGCGCGGCCGGATCGAGCTGCGGGGAGGGGCGGTGGTGAGATTTCCGGCCGCGTCCTGATCGCCGAAGACGAGACGATCATCCGGCTCGACGTGCGCGGCATGCTCGAGCGTGCGGGGTTCGAGGTCGTGGCCGAGGCGCGGGACGGCCTGGAGGCGGTCGCGCTGGCCGCGAAGCACCTACCCGACCTGGCGGTGATGGACGTCAAGATGCCGCGGCTGGACGGCATCGAGGCCGCCCGCCAAATGCTGGAACAGCGCCCGATCCCGATCGTGATGCTGACAGCGTTCTCGGAGGCCGAGCTGGTCTCACGCGCCGTCGATGCGGGCGTGTTCGGCTATCTGGTCAAGCCCTTCCGTGAGAGCGACCTGCTGCCCGCGATCGCCGCCGCCCGCGCTCGTCACGGCGAGCTGTCCGAGCTGCGCCGGCAGTCCGATTCGCTGCGCGCCGCGCTCGATGCGCGCAAGCTGATCGAGCGCGCGAAAGGCCTGCTGATGGAACGCGACGGGCTGAGCGAGGCGGACGCCTTCGCCCGCCTTCGCGCCGCCAGCCAGAGCACCGGCAAGCCGATGCGCGACGTGGCGGAGGCGGTGTGGGCGGCCTTTGGAGGCTCACCCACCGCCCCCGGCTGAGCGGAGGCGGCGGGTGGGGGGTGCTCGACGATCTAGTTGGAGAGCGCGCGGGCGATGCCGATCACGCCCGGCCCGGCCGCCACCAGCAGGATGGCCGGAAAGATGCAGGCCGCCAGCGGGAAGATCATCTTGATCGGCGCCTTCTGGGCCAGCTCCTCGGCCGCCTGTCGCTTGCGGATACGTGCATCCTCGGCCAATCCACGCAGCGTGCTGGCGACCGATACGCCCATCGTCTCGCTCTGTGTCATCGTGCGGACGAACGAGTTGATCGTCGGCGTGTCGGCCCGTTCGGCCATCCGCTTCATCGCGCTCGAACGATCCTGACCGACCCGGATCTCGTTCAGCATCAGCCGTGCCTCGTCGGCCATCGCTCCCTCCAGCCGCTCGGCGGTGACGCGGATCGACTGGTCGAGCGAGAGGCCGGCCTTGACGGTGATGGCGAGCAGATCGATGAAGTCGGCCGCGTCCCGCTCGATCATCTTGCGGCGTGACTTGATCCGCATCGAGAGCATCGTGTCGGGCAGTAGCCAGCCCAGCGCGGGGCCACCGAACAGCACCACCAGCTTCATCAGCGGCGATGCCTGGCCGGAGACGTACAGCAGTCCGATCGCAGCCAGCCCCAACGCCGAGATCACCCGTATGGCGAGGAACCGCGACGGCCGCGCGTCGTACATGCCGGCCTGAACCAGCCGCATTCGCACGCGCTTCTCGTAGTCGGGCGCGCTCAGCCGGCGGGCGGCAGATGCCAGCCGGTTCTCGAGGTTACCGGCACCCGGCCGTGCGGCCGGGCCGCCGGCGGCGGCGCCCGCAGACTCTGCCAGCTGGGCCGCGCCGTAGCCGTACATCGCCACGCTGCCGATCGCGCGGCTGGTCGCCTGGCGGCTGATGCGGACGTAGTGCGCCGCCGCCAGGCAGGCGCCCACGATCAGGATGGGAATCAGTATGAACAGCACATCACACCTCGATCTCGACGATTCGCTTCAGCCAGAACGATCCGATGACCGTCAGCCCGGCTGCGATCAGAATCAGCAGCCGGCCCGTCGGGTCGTCGACGAGCAGTGACACGTACGACGGCCCGATGATGAAGAACAGGCCGGCCAGTCCCAATGGGGCCAGCGTCAGGATCCAGCGTGACATGCGACCCTGCGCGGTCAGCGTCGCCACCTGAGCGCGCAGGCGATGCCGTGAGCGGACGGTCTCGGCCACCGTGTCGAACATCTCGGCCATGTTGCCTCCGGCCGAGTGCTGGACCCGTGCGACCAGCGCGATCCAGTGCAGATCGCGGTTGTGGACGCGTTTCACCATCTCATCGATCGCGTCCTCGATCGCCATACCCAGCCGCGTGTCGCTGACGACCTGCGACCACTCCGCCGCAACCCGGTCGTCCGCCTCTTCGGCGACGTGCGACACCGCCTGCAGGAGCGACTGTCCAGCTCGCAGCGACGAGGCCAGCACGGCCAGCGAGTCGGGCAGCTGGGCGTCGAAGTGCCGGTGCCAGGCACCGGCGCGGCGCGTGACGTAGAACCATGCCGCGATCGGGCCAAGCGGAGCGACCACGATCGCGGTCTCCGGCCGGCCGGTGACGACCGCGATCAGGGCCGCCGCCGCGAAGCCGCTGCCGATACCCGTCATCATCACTCGGGTGGGATCCTCGGACAGCCCGCTGCGCACGACGTCGGTCGAGAAGCGTGCCCACATCTGCCCGGCACGGCTGTCCTTGCTGGGACCGCGCGTTCGGATCGGGATGTCGATCACGTCCCGGGCGAGGGTTGTGCTCTCCGTGCGAGCGCCGTAGGGGCGCAGCTTGTGGGCGGCCGACCTCGCTCGCGGCCGCAGCGCAAGGTATGCGGCGAGCAGGATCACCAGCGCCACCGCCAGCGAGACAGCGGCTATCGCCGCATCGCTGTGCAGCAGCCCGGTGTCCGGCGTGGCCACCGGCGTCGCGCCGGGGGCGGGAGCTGTGTAGTGCTGATCGGCGGACAGCCCGCCGGTCGAGAGCCGCACCGTGACGTCGCCCGCCCGTCGCAGCTCCGAGACGTAGGTCAGTGCGTACTGCTGGCGCAGCTGCTTGGCGAGTGCGGTGTAGACCGCGTGCAGCTGGCTCGGCGAGTCGACGTGAATGAAGTCGCCGCCGGTCAGCGCCACCACGTTCTGCAGTGCGCTGGTATCGACCTGCGTGCCCGCCAGCGAGACGGCGAACACGTGCACGTGGGCCCGCAGCGCGGCCGTGGCTGCCTGCTGTGGCGTCGCGTTCGAGGAGGTGTCGACGCCGTCGGTGACCATCACCAGTGCGCGGCTGGCGCCGCTTCGGTTGGCGAGCAGCTGACTTGCCATCACCACCGAATCCCAGATCGCGGTGCCGCGCTGGGTCGTGATCGAGCCCAGCGCGCTGTTGAAGGCGTTGGGGTCGACCGACCAGGAGCCGAGCAGGCTCGGCGACCGCGCGAAGCCGAACACCGCTGCCTCGGCCCGATCGGGCTTGGCCGCGATCAGGGTGCGTGCCGCATCGGTGGCCGCGGTCAGCTGGGCGCCCTTCATGCTGTCGCTGGTATCGATCGCGACGGCGATCGAGAGCGGCACCCGCTCGGAGGTGATCGGCTCCAGGTGCGGTATCACCGGCACGCCGTTCTCGCTCACCCTGAGGGTCAGCGGATCGACCCCGTCAGGGAGCGTGACGATGAACTTGCGTTCCGGGAAGCGGGCATCGGGGCTGATCGTGAAGCCCAGGTGCGTCAGGTGCGTCGAGCCTTGCGCCGACGGCGCCATCACCGCCAGCAGACCGAGTGCGATCAGCAGCGCGCGCCTCATGACAGCTGGAACAGCTCGGAGGGAAGCGTCATGCCACGGCGTGTGAACTGCTCCTTGAAGGAGGGGTGGAGCCCGGTCGACTCGAGGTCGCCGTCGATCGATCCGGCGGTGGTGAGGCCGTGGACCTTGAACGCGAACAGGTCCTGCAGCGTCACCTGGTCGCCCTCCATCCGCTGCACCTCGGTGATGCGCGTGACCTTGCGAGAGCCGTCGGCGACCCGCTCGATGTGCACGATCAGGTCGAGGGCGGAGGCGATCTGCTCGCGGATCGCCCGCACCGGCAGGTCGAAGCCGGACATCAACACCATCGTCTCGAGACGCGAGACCGCGTCTCGTGGGGTGTTGCAGTGCACGGTCGAGAGCGAACCGTCGTGGCCGGTGTTCATTGCCTGCAACATGTCCAGCGCCTCGGCGGCGCGCACCTCGCCGATGATGATCCGGTCAGGCCGCATGCGCAGAGAGTTGCGCAGCAGGTCGCGGATCGTAACCGCGCCGTTACCCTCGACGTTCGAGGGACGAGATTCGAGCCGCAGCCAGTGCCGCTGGTCGAGCTTCAACTCGGCCGCGTCCTCGATCGTGACGATGCGCTCCTCCTCCGGAACGAAACCGGACAGAACGTTCAGAAGCGTCGTCTTGCCGGAGCCGGTGCCGCCCGTGACCAGGATGTTGAGGCGCGCCTCGACGCACAGGCCAAGAAAGTCGCCCATCGGCTTGGAGATCGAGCCCAGGCCGATCAGATCCTCCATCTCGAGCCGGCGGCGGGCGAACTTGCGGATCGTCATCGCCGGGCCGTGCAGCGAGAGCGGCGGGATGATGGCATTCACGCGCGAGCCATCCGGGAGGCGCGCGTCCACCATCGCCGACGACTCGTCGATGCGGCGCCCGACCTGGCCGACGATCTTGTCCAGGATCCGGCGCAGGTGAGCGTCGTCGGCGAAGTGAGCATCGGTCGGGAAGATGCGGCCGCCCCGTTCGACGTAGATCTCGGAGTGGTTGTTGACCATGATCTCCGTCACCGTGTCGTCTTTGAGGAATCGCTCGATCGGTCCGTACCCGATCACCTCGTCAGCGATCTCGCGCGCCAGCTGCTCGCGGTCGGCGGCCGAGAGCGGTGCATCGTCCTGCACCAGGCTGGCGTCGACCAGCTTGCGCACCCGAGCGGCCAGGGAGGCGTCATCGACGCCTCCCGCCAGGAGCGCCGTGCCCATCGTTTCGATCACCACCTGGTGGACGCGGTTTCGGATCTCGTTGAACTGGTCGTTGACGGGCAGCGCAACGACGTTGCCTGAGGCGGAGACGGTGGTGAGGCGTTCGTGCAGCGACATGGTCAGGCGTCCTTCGGATCAAGGAGGTGGCTCGAGAGCCGCTCGGCCAAGCCCTTGAGGGCCTTCGCCGGCGGGGTCTTGGGGTCGCTCATCACGATCGGTCGCGTCATGTTGACCGACCGGGGCAGCGCCCGGTCGGACGGGATCGCGACGTCGGGGGCACGCCCCAGGATCTGCTTGACGTCCGACGAGTCGAGGCCGACCTTCGTGTCCGAGCGGTTGAGCGCGACCGTCACGTTCTCACGTGGGAAGCCCATCAGCTGGAGCGTCTCCAGCCCGACCTTCATGTTCTTCATGCCGGGCAGGTCGAGTGCACCCACCATCACCACGTGCTGCGCCCGGTCGATGGCGGCGATCGTCGTCGGTGTGAAGGCCGGCGGCGTATCGACGATCACGATCTCGAATTCGGTGCGAGCGATGTCGAGCAGCTCGCCCAGCCCGGCGATCGTGACCGCCTCGGCCTGATCGGGCCGCACCGGCGCCAGCAGCGCCTCGACCCCGTCCACGCTGCGACGCAGGAAGCCGCGCAGCTTGTCGCCGTCCATGGCGCCGCTGGCGGTGACCAGGTCGTAGATCGTGCGGTCAGGCTCGACGCCCAGCACCAGTCCGACGTCGCCGAACTGCAGGTCGAGGTCGATCAGCAGCACCCGGCGACCCTCGGTCGCCAGCTGGGTCGAGATGTTGGTGGCGACGGTCGTCTTGCCGACGCCGCCCTTAGGGCCAAGCACGACCACCAGCGGCGCCTGCGTGCCGACCTCGGCCCGGGAGATGGCCGTCTGCTCGTCCCGCTCGACGCGGGCGAGCGCGGTGTGCACCGCCGCCGCGATCGAGTGGCCGTCGGCCGGCAGGATCACGATCTCGTGGGCGCCCGCCTTGAGCGCCTCCGAGATGAATCCGTTCGGCGGTCCGGGCATCGCCACGATCAGCGCCATCTCAGGGCGAGCCGACTGGCTCTCCTCGAGCAGCTCGGTGACGTCCGCCACGGTGGGCGAGAACAACACCATCGCCTCGCTGTGGTCGCGCTCGGCGGCCATCAGCGCCTTTCCGAAATCGGCCAATCCGCCGGTGACGAGCACGCCGCTGGATCCATTCGGCATCGCGCCGTCCAGCAGATCGCCCGGAAACCGTGCATGGGCCGCAAGTGTTACTCGTGGATCAGCCATCAGCCGAAGCTCCTGACCAGCTTGGCGATCGGGCCGACGGCGCTGTTGTTGCCGCGCAGCACGTTGCCGACCGTGATCGGGTTGGCGGACAGCTCGGACGCGGTGCCGGGCGGCCGCAGTGCGAAGAACAGCGTGCACTTCTCCTGCGCGAACGCGAGCTGCGAGACGGCCGACGCGGCCACTGCCAGGGTCAGCACCGGGTTGCTGTTGGTGCTGGACAGCTTGGCGCCGCCCGCGTTCGGGTCGTCGGGAGCCCGCAGCACGAGCACGTTGGACGAGACCACCTTGGTCACCGCGATCGACGTTGCCCCGGGCAGCGAAAGGCCGTTGGCGGCGACCGGCAGCACGTCGCAGGTCGTCAGCACGTCGACGTGGTCGCCGGCCTGTACCTGGCCGATCATGCCGCTCGCGTTGTCGACCGGGAAGGCCATCGCGCGCTGGTCGGCCTGCAGCTTGACCGCGGGCGAGGTGGTGTCTGACCGCTGGAACTGGTTGGTGGTGAGCTGGGCGCCGGGGAAGATGTCGGCACGCGCCACCAGGCCCTTCAGCTGGTTGGGATCAGAGATCGCGCCGTCGGCCAGGGAACCGGCCGAGACGGTGTCGATGCGGTACATCTTTCCGTCCACGATCTGGTTGCCGGGCGTGAACTGCGGCACGGTCTGGGTAGCGACCAGGATCTTCACCTGGGCGCCCTTGGAGTCGATGTTCGACTTGTAGTTGTGGACGTAGATCAGCACCACCAGCGCGGCGGCGGCCGCCAACACGATGGCGATCGCCAGTGCGCCGAGGCGAGTGGAAAGCAGACGAGTACTCACGGTTCGATCATTCCTTTCGGTTGGTTCAGCCGCCCCATGGCATCAGCGCCACGGCCTTAAGGCAGATGTTCTGGCGGCAGGTCGTGTCGTACGGCCCGCTGGGGTTGACCTTGTCCCAATAGAAGCCCCGCACCGAGCCCTGCTGGAGGCTCGGGTCATCGGTGTGGTACGCGGTGATGTAGAAGTTGCCGAAGCCCGTTACCAGGACTGGCTTGGTGCCGTTGATGTCCTGATATGCGAGTGGCTGAACCAGGAGCAGGGCGACCCAACGCGGGTCCCCGGGCGGCGGCGGATCGTTGGCCGGATCAGGCGCGGACTGGCCGGCGTAGTGGCTGGGAGATCCGTTGATACGGATGTCGAGACCCTGATCTACCTGTCCCGCCGAAACGCCGGTTTGAGTCGGCACGGTGTCGCCGACGGCGTAAGGTGTGATGGCGCCGTATGCCACCTCGTCGCGCAGCGTGCGGCCGGGGTCGAGATCGAGCTTGTCGTAGTTGCCCTGCTGCCCGTTGGCCTGGCCGCCTGCCAACGCGAGCGTGATGACATGGCCCTTGACAAGCACCTGGAAAGCGACGCTGAGCGCGATACTGCGGCGCGAGTCGTTGGCGGCCCAGCTGTTGTCGACGTAGTTCGAGCCCTGGCCATACTGCTGCAGCAACGCGCTGTCGTTCCGCGAGTAGGCCTGCTGAACGTTGGCCGCGTCGCAGCCCTTCTTGCAGCTGCCGCTGGAGGTGGTGACCACCGTGACCGTTATGCCTTGGGCGCCGCCGGCGGTGTCGCTTGTGAACGCGTTCGTGGCCGTGTTCCAGTTGCCGTCCGCAAGCGAGCCGCTCATCCCACTGCTACCCACCGCAACCGTCTTGGTGACGCCGTTGTATGTGATCTGGACGCCGGTGGTAGTGCTGGGAAGGTTGCTCAGATGAGCCTGGACGCCGAACGTCTTTGTCGCCGTCGTGGACGTGTAATAGATGAAGGGGTCGGTGATCGGCTTGATGATCACGTCCTTGACCACGCACGATCCGCCGGCCGCGCCGGTACAGCCGGTGATGTTCTCGTTCGACCCGATCCACCCCACGTTGGGGAACGAGATCACCTTGCCCGAGGCATCTGTCACCTCGACCGTGACTGGCGCTCCTCCCGCCGGCAGCGCAGCGCTGATCGGCATCGTGCCACACCAGAACGGGAAGCCCTCACTGGTCGACTGCTGGGGGGAGCACACTCCCAGCTGGTAGGTGGCGCCGTTCACCTTCGCCACAACAGTTTTCGGCTGAAGGTTCTCGACTCCGATAGGAGCGAGACCCTTGGCGCTTGTCAGGTAGACGATCTGCGCGCGTGCCCGGGCGCTGAGCGTACTCGAACCGAAGCCCAGCGTTCGACCGAACCACCAGGGCACGTTCGATTCTGACGGCCAGACCCTGACCGAGGGATTTCCGCTGGCAGTGTTCAGAATTTCGCAAATGGTCGTGGTGTCCAGATTTGTGTTGTTGATCAAGTTCTTGGAATCGGTGAGGTCCGTGTTCCGGCGCTCGAAGTAGTCGGACTGGCTGCCCGCTCCGCAGACGTTGGCCTGGCTCTGGATCAGTTGAGCAGCTCCCGCCAGCGCTCCCGCATCCGCCGCTGTTTGCAACTGCCGGCGGTGCGCGCGGAAGTTGCCGATGTCTATCGACATCGCGGCAACGCCCAGCAGCACCGTCAGCGAGATTGCGACCAACGCCAAGACTGCGCCCGACTCGTGCGACCCTGCGCGGGACGCGACCCGAAGCTTGGTCAGCATCCGCCTTGCCCCGCGTAGTTGATGGGCGCAGCTTCGAGCCGGAAGCTCGCAGTCGAGGCGAGGTTTAGGGAGCTGCCCAGGAACGAGCTGAGCAGCGGGATCACGTAGGTGTAGGTGTACGGCACGTGGGCGGTGATGGTGTCGCCGACGCTGGGACTTGCATTGCCGGTGTTGGGGTTGGGCGTGCAGGTAAAGAAGACTCCGGTTGCGGCCGTCTTGCCGGCCGGGTCGTTGACCGCCGCCAGCCTGCCCGCCTCGCGGGCGTCGTGCTCGATCGAGACCTTCTGGAACATGATCAGGCCGAACTCGATGATGCCGAACAGCACCAGCAGCAGCGGCAGCAGCACGATCGTGAACTCGACCAGGCTCTGGCCGCTCTCGTTGCGCGCACGTCGTCTCACGCCTCTCCTCCGATCAGTCGCAGACGGGGCCCAGAGACGAGCCGCACCAACGTCTCGGTGTTGGCGTTCTCGAGCGGGCCGGAGGTGACCGCGCCCAGGTCGTCGAACCAGGTCGGGCCGGTGTCGGACAGGTAGACCACCGTCGCTCGGGTGTGAGCTAAGCGGTGGGTGATCAGCGGGCGGACGATCGCCTCGTCGAGGTACGTCACGTCCACGATCACCAGATCGGGCTCGAGCTGTTCGGCGGCGGTGTCGAAGGCGGCTCCGGGGAACGGCACCGCCGAGACCTCGGCGACATCTGTCAGCGGACCTTCGAGCACGCGCATGTTGAGCGTGGTGAGGCCGACCAGCAGCACGCGCTTAGCGCGTCGTGGTCGGCGAGCGGCTCGGGAAGAGGGTGCGGACACACCTCCAAGGTGCACGCGTCAGACCGCCGCCGCCATCGGCCGTACGGCGTATCCCCCTGGGGGATCTTTACTCACCCCGAGCGGCGCCTGGCGGCGGCGTCAGGGTCAGACCGCGTGCGCGCTGAGCGTGCGGTAGCGCGCCGCGGCAGCCGAGCGGTTGGGCGCTTCGAGCTTGGCCAGGATGTTCGAGACGTGCGTGCGCACCGTCTCGACCGAGATGCACAGCCGCTGCGAGACCTCGCGGTTGGTGAGCCCTGTGGAGACCTGTTCAAGCACCTGCCACTCGCGCTTGGTGAGGCGGCGATCGGAGGGCAGCAGGGCGGCCTCGGGCTGCGACTGGGCCTGGGTGCGGAACTCCTCGACCAGGCGGGCGGTCAACTCGCGGCTGAGCGGCGCCTCGCCGCGCAGCGCGGCCGCGATCGACTCCGCCCACGCGCGGCCGGGCATCTCCTTGGTCAGGTAGCCGACAGCTCCGGCGCGCAGGGCCGGGAACACCTGCTCGGGCGAGCCCTCGGCGCCGATCGCGATCACCGCAAGACCCGCGTTACGCGCCAGGCCGATCACCTCGAGTGCCGCTCGGGGCGCGGGAGCCAGCGCCACGTCGACCAGCATCGCGACGGCGGTGCGTCGGGCGATCATGCTGATCGCCTCCTCGCGGTCGCCGGTGGCGGCGCTGACGTTCAGTCCGTGCTCGCGTAGCGCCGCAACGATTCCCATACGAGAGATCTCGTTGGGGTCGCAGACGGCGATGGGGGGGGAGCCTGGAACCATAGCTTGTACTTGCAATCTCGACAACAATAGTATGTCACTTGACCGTACGTGCATTGTGTTACGCCGTCAAGCCGCCGTCGGCTCCGTTCAGCCGGCCCGCACCTCCCATTCCCGGTAGAGGTACGCCAGCTCCTGCTGCAGCTCCTGGTGGCGCAGCCCGTCCGTGGCCAGCGCCGAGTGATCCTGGTAGGCGTCCGGCTGCGACAGCCGGGCGCTGATCGACCCCAGTTCCGATTCCAGCGCCTCGATCTGTTTCTCGAGCCGCGCCGCCTCGCGTACCGACCGCCGTGGCTGGCCGGGCGGCGCCGGCGTGGGCGGGGCCGCCTGACGGCGCGGCTTCTGCTTTGCGGCCGTACTGGCCGGAGACGGCGGGGGAGCCGCGGCCTGCTCGTGGTCTCGCGCGTACTCGCCGAACGCGCCGTCGCGCAGCTGCAGCCGGCCCTCCTCGATCGCGATCGTGCGGGTCGCCAGCGCCTCGATCAGCGCCCGGTCGTGCGAGACGAGCAGGATCGTGCCGGGAAACTCGGCCAGCGCGTCCTCCAGCGCCTCGCGGCTCTCGATGTCGAGATGGTTGGTGGGCTCGTCCAGCACCAGGAAGTTGGCGCCCGAGACGACCGTGCGGGCCAACGCCAGCCGGCGCCGCTCGCCGCCCGAGAGCACGCTGACCGGCTTCTCGACCTGGTCTCCCGAGAACAGGAAGCGGCCCAGCAGCGTGCGCGCCTGGGGGCCGTTCAGCTTGGTGCCCTGCGTCACGGCATCCACCAGCTTGAGGTGCTCGGGCAGCTCCAGCGACTGCTGCGAGTAGTACGCCAGGTCGACGTTGTGGCCCAGCTTGCAGCGGCCGGCTGCCGTCGGCCGCCGGCCCAGCAACGTCTCCAGCAGCGTCGTCTTGCCGGAGCCGTTTCGCCCGATCAGCGCAACCCGCTGCCCCCGCTCGATGTGGAAGCTGACGTCCTCCACCAGCCGCCGTCCGGCCACGGCCACGTCCAGCCCCTCGGCCTCCAGCACCACCCGGCCGCTGCGACGCGGCGGCGGGAAGTCGAACTGCAGCCGGCGCTGCTCGCTGGGCCGGTCGATCCGTTCGATGCGGGCGATCGCCTTCAGCTTGCTCTGGGCCTGGCGAGACTTGGTGCCGTACCGGAACCGGTCGACGAACCGCTGTAGGTGGGCCAGCTCCTCCTGCTGCCGCTCGAACTGGTCGGCCTGCGTCGCCATCCGCTCCGCCCGTTCCTTGCGCCAGTGCGAGTAGCTGCCCTTGGTGAAGCGGCCCTTGCCACGGTCGAGCTCGAGCACTGCTGAGGCCACCGACTCCAGGAACCAGCGGTCGTGCGAGACGAACACCACCGAGCTGTCGAGGCCGTCCAGGTACTCCTCCAGCCACTCGATCGAGTCGACGTCCAGATGGTTGGTTGGCTCGTCCAGCAGCAGCAGGTCGGGCTCGCCGGCCAGCGCCCGGGTCAGCGAGGCGCGCGTCAGCTCGCCGCCCGAGAACGTCTCCAGCGGCCGCGTCAGGTCGTCGGGGGAGAAGCCCAGCCCGCGCGCGATGCCCTCCAGCCGCGAGCGCCAGGCGTAGCCGCCGGCGCGCTCGAACGCAACCTGCGACCGGCCGTACTCGGCCAGCGTCGCCGCGCCGGTGTCGCCGTCCGCCATCCGCCGCTCGAGTCCGCGCAGCTCGCCCTCCAGCCGAGCAGCGGCCGCCGCCCCCTCACCGACGTAGTCGCCCAGCGAGACGCCGCTGCGAAGCGGCGGGCGCTGATCGTGCAGCGCGACGCGGGTGCCCGCCGTCATGCTGACGCTGCCACCCTCTGCGTCCAACTCGCCGGCGATGATGCGCAGCAGCGTCGTCTTGCCGGCGCCGTTTCGGCCCACCAGCGCCACCCGGTCGCGCGGACGCACGATCGCCGAGACGTCCAGCAGCACGTCGTCACCGCCGTACGAGCGACGGATCTGTGTCAGGTGCAGAGACATCTAGAGCTCGAGCACGATCTTGCCGAATCTCTCAGGCTCGGCCAGGCGGTGGTGGGCGCGAGCGGCCTGCTCGAGCGGGAACACGCCGTCCACCACCGGCCGCCAGGTCGCCCGGGCGACGTGGTCGAGCAGCGCGTCGAACTCGCGTGGGCTGCCCATGGTGGTGCCGAGGATGTTCCACTGACCGAAGAAGAGTTGGGGGATGTCGAGCGCGGCCACCGCGCCGGCCGTACGGCCGAAGCTGACCAGCGTGCCGCCACCACGCAGGCACTCGAACGCGCCTGGCCAGCTCGACCAGCCACTGCTGTCCACCACCAGGTCGACCTCGCCAACCTGCTTGGGCCAGTCGTCGTCGGTGTACAGCACGCCGCTCGCAGCCCCCAGTTCGAGCGCGCGATCGAGCTTCTGGGCGCTGGACGAGGTGACGGTCACCTCCGCGCCATGCGCCGCGGCGATCTGAATCAGGAAGGTGGACGCGCCACCGCCCGCGCCGGTCACCAGCACCCGCATGCCGTCGGTGATCCGGCCGCGCGTGACCAGCGCCCGCCAGGCCGTCAGCCCGCACAGCGGCAGCGCCGCCGCCTCGTGCCAGGACAGGTTGGTGGGCCGTGGCCGCACGTGGTCGGCCGGGATCGCTATCCGCTCGGCGTAGGTGCCCTGCCGCGGAATGCCGAGGATCGCCCAGCCGGGGGCAGGAGCCTGCTCGCCATCGCCCCAGCCGACGCTGGGATTGATCACGACCTCGGCTCCCAGGCTGACGCCGCCGACTCCCTCACCCAGCTCCACAATGCGACCGGCTCCGTCCGAGCCCAGCACGGCACCCTCGTTGCCGGTGCTCTCGCGCTGCCACACGTCTCGGTGGTTGAGAGCAGCCGCGACCAGCTCGACCACCACCTCGCCCGGCTGGGGGCGGGGATCGTCGATCTCGGCCGGCTGAAGAGCCTCCGGCGGTCCGCTCGCTTGCAGGGTGATGGCGCGCATCGTGTCCGTATGATGCCCGGTCATGCACGACACCGCCTTCCTCTACCTGTCCCAGGAGGACGTGGTGGCCGCCGGCGGCCTCGATATGGCCGCCGTGGTGGACGTGATCGAGCGCGCATTCCTGGTCAAGGCCGCCGGTCAGGTGCAGATGCCGCCCAAGGTGATGATCGGCTGGTCGGACGAGCCCGGCAGCGAGGAGCGGCACGGCCGCATCATGGCGATGCCGGCCTACGTCGGCGGAGAGTTCGACGTGGCCGGGCTGAAGTGGATTCCTAGCGTCCCCGACAATCCACGGCTGCGCGGCCTGCCGCGCGCAAACGCCCTGGTGCTGCTCAGCGACCGGGAGACCGGGCTGCCGCTGGCCGTGATGGACGGCACGGTCGTCTCGGCGATGCGTACGGGCGCGGTGACGGGCGTGGCGGTGCGGCATCTGGCTGACCCCGCCGCCCGGCGGGCATGCCTGCTGGGCGCCGGCGTCCTCGCCCACACCCAGCTGGCCGCCCTGCGGGTGGTGATGCCGTCGCTGCAGCGGGTGGACGTCTACGACCCCGATCAGCCGCGCAGCCGCGCCTTCTGCAGGAAGGAGGCCGCTGACGGGCTCCAGCTACGGCCGGCCGAGTCCGCCGAGCAGGCCGTGCGTGGCGCGCAGGTGGTGGTGCCGGCGACGATGGCGGTCGAGCCCACGTTTCGGCCGGAGTGGCTGGACGAGGGCGTGACGGTGGTGCTGGTATCGAGCCTGGACGGCCCGGAGACGCTGCATGCCACCACCGACCTGCTGGTGGTCGACGACTGGCTGCATGAGTCGACGCACGCCGGACGCTACGCGCAGCGATTGGTGGCGGCGGGGAAGCTGACCGCCTCGGGAGAGGGCGTCGTCGAGCTGGCCGAGGTGGTCTGCGGACGGCACCCCGGACGCACGTCCCCCGCTCAGCGGATCGTGGTCAGTCCGGTCGGCCTGGCGCTGGACGACGTGACCGCGGCCAAGTACGTGCTCGACAACGCGCGGCGGCTGGGAGTGGGCAGCGAGCTGCGGCTGCGCGCCGGTTCGCCGATCTGGGAGTAGCGGCGGCGGCGACCGGCCGCTCTCGCCGCCCGTACCATGCCTGCTCGATGCGTAACGTCCTGCTCACGACCCGCGATGGCCGCCGCTTCCTGGTCGCCCAGCTGATGGATTCGCTGGGCGGCGGGCTGTCATCGGTGGTGCTGCCGTGGCTGGTGCTTGACGCCGGCGGGTCGAGCTCCGAGGCAGGCGCCGCCTTCCTGGTCGGCACGATCCCCTACGTGCTGTTGGGCCTACCGGCCGGCGACGTCGGAGACCGCCACTCTCGACGCGGTGTGATGTCGCTGGGCGTCACCGTGCAGCTGCTGACGGCGCTGGTGATCCCGGTGGTGGTGCTCGCGGGCACCAACGCCCGTGACCTGCCGCTGGCGCTGATCTATGCGGCCGGACTTGGCGTCACGGCCGGCCGCGTATTCGTGGACGCGGCCGCGTTTGGCGCAGTCGCGCGGCTGGTGGGCGAGGGCAACTTCGTCCAGGGCCAGTCGGCGCTCTCGTTCGTCTGGTCGCTTGGCCTGCTGGTCGGGCCGGCGCTGGGAGGTGCGCTGATCGGGCTGGTCGGCGCCGACGACGCGCTATGGGTGCAGGCAGCGGGGTTTGCCGTCGCACTGGTGCTGCTGACCTCGATGCGCGTCGACCTCGGGCCCGGCGCCGACAGCCGCCACGCTCGGGACGGCCTGACGGCCGGACTGATGCTGGTCGTCCGCGATCCGACGTTGCGCCTCCTGACCGCGGTTGGAATGGCGTGGAACCTGGCCGTGAACATGATCTACTCGCTGCTGGTCGTGTTCGCCCGCGGCCAGCTGGGGGCGGGCGGGCCGGAGACCGGCTGGATGCTGGCCATCGGCGGTGCCGCCGGGCTGCTGGGAGGCGTCTCGGCACCGGCCGTGCTGCGCCGGTTCGGCATCGGCCTGGCGTTGCGTGGCGCACTGCTGGGCACCGCGGTGGCGGCGATCGGGCTGGCGCTGGCTCGAACTGTGCCCGAGGGTACGGTCGGCTTCGCGCTGCTCGAGGCATCTGGCCTGCTGTTCATCACGCTGCTGATCACCGAGCGTCAGAATCGCGCTGGCGCCAACGAGCAGGCGCGAGTCGGCATCACCGGTCGCATGGCCGCGCTGCTCGCCGCCACCACCGGTGGCGTGATCGCCAGCCTGCTGGTCGCGCACATGACCCCCTCCCAGGTGTTCGCGCTCTCGGCCGCCGCCACCACCGTGGTGGCGCTGGCTGCGCAGCGGCTGCTGCGGGTGCTCTAGGCCCGCTTGCGCATCTTCTGCGCATGCCACTCGGCCAACTCGTCGTCGGAGAGGTGGGCCGGCGGCAGGCGCCGCACGTAGACCGCGAACCGTGCCAGGAAGCCAAGTCCGAGCAGCGGCGCGATGATGTGCGGCAGGTGAGTCAGGACGAAGGTCACGGCCCACCGGGGATGATGCCACGAACCCGCCTCGCACAGCGTGTCGCGGTTCTCGTTGCCGTCGTCCCGGCGGGACCATAGAATGCGCCCGCAGCGCCCCGCCCGGGGCGGTCGGTCGAGGAGAGTCGTTTGTCCGCGTTGAAGGTCGGGGTTGTATCGCTGGTGGCGGGGGCGGTCGGAACGGTCGCCATCCTCGTCACCCCCTCGTGGTTCCCGGTCGCAGCCGCGCAGCAGGCCGATCGTCAGGATGCGCTCTACCTGGCGCTGATGATCATGTCGGCGTTCATCATGGCGATCGTCACCACATTCCTCGTCTACTCGGTGTGGAAATTCCGCGCCCGGCCGGGCGACGAGGATCGCGACGGGCCGCCGATCCACGGCAACACGATGCTCGAGATCCTGTGGACCGTGATCCCGACCGTGATCGTGCTTGCGTTCGCGGTGGCGGGCGGCGTGGTTCTGGTCGACAACGAAAGGACGTACAAGAACGAGATGGTGGTAAACGTGCAGGCGCAGCAGTTCGCCTGGACGTTCACGTACGCAAACGGCGTCAAGTCGCCGGTGCTGATGCTGGTCAAGGATCAGCCGACCGAGTTCAAGATCAGCTCGCTGCTGCATGACGTCATCCACTCGTTCTACGTGCCGCAGTTCCGCGTCAAGGCCGACGCTGTACCCGGGCAGTACAACTACACCTACGCCACTCCCGACCGGGTCGGCACCTACACCCTGATCTGCACCGAGCTGTGCGGTCCCGGCCACTCGTTGATGCGGGCCGAGGTGCGGGTGGTCAGCCGGGCCGACTTCGACACCTGGCTGCAGAGCCAGAAGACCGCGTCAGGAGGAGCAGGAGCCTAGATGATTGATTCCACGAGCTACACGGCTCTGGCACTGGTCTGGGCCGCCCCAGACGCCACGATCGCCTTTGCACAGGCTTCATCCAGCCTGCGCAGCAGGCGCTCCTGCCGCCTGGAACACCCCATCCTGCGTCCAGCAACCACACATCCCATGGAATCAACCATCTAATGGCAAACCATGCAGCAGACGCCCTCCACGGGCACGGCCCGGTCGATTCCTCGCCTCAGCGCAGCCTGTGGTTCCGCGGCAGCTGGGTGCGCGCCCTGTGGGTCTCGTTCGCCTTTGGACTGACCGCTGCCGGCATCGCGGCGCTGATCCGGCATCTCCTCGGCTTCAGCCCCACCTCCGGCAACTCCGCCCACGAGGTGCTGGCCACCTTCGGCCTCACCTTCTGGGCGATCGGCTTCACCGTCGGCATCGGCTGTTTTGACTATTGGTGGGGCTACCTGATCGGCAGGCCGAACTGGGTGCAGGAGGATCACTCGGCCCACGGCGCCTACAGCTGGCGCGACTACTTCAAGGTCAACACCGACCATAAGGTGATCGGCGTCCAGTACCTGGTGACGACGTTCATCTTCTTCCTGATCGGCGGTGCCTTGGCGGAGGGCGTGCGGGCCGAGCTGGCACAGCCCGGCACGCAGTACGTCTCGCCCGGCACGTACAACGGACTCTTCTCGGCCCACGCCACGCTGATGATCTTCCTGTTCATCATCCCCAGCTTCGCCGGTCTGGCGAACTTTGTGGTGCCCTTGATGCTGGGTGCCCAGGACATGGCGTTTCCGCGGCTGAACGCGCTCTCGTTCTGGTTCCTGCTGCCCGCCGGCGTGATCTTCCTGGCCTCGTTTCTGGTCGGGCCGTTCAACGCAGGCTGGACGAACTACGCCCCGCTGTCGGAGCATGCCGCGCTGGGCAACACGTTCTTCACCCTGGGCGTGCAGTTTGCGGGCGCCTCCTCGATCGCCACCGCGGTCAACTTCCTGGTCACGATCGTCACCATGCGTGCGCCCGGAATGAGCTTCTGGCGCATGCCGCTGCTGGTCTGGGCCAACCTGGCCACCTCATCGCTGGTGGTGCTGGGCACGCCCTTCATCGCCGGCTCGCAGTTCATGGTGCTGTACGACCGGGTCATGCACACCCACTTCTTCGACCCGTCGTCGGGTGGCAACGTCGTGCTCTACCAGCACATCTTCTGGTTCTACTCCCACCCTGCCGTCTACATCATGATGCTGCCGGGATTCGGCATCATCAGCGAGGTGATCTCGATCCACTCGCGCAAGCCGATCTTCGGCTACCGGTTGATCGCATTCTCGACCGTGGCGATCGGCGTGCTCGGCTTCACTGTGTGGGCGCATCACATGTTCGTGAGCGGCATGGCGCCCTGGCTGCGGATCCCGATGATGGCGACCACGATGCTGATCGCGGTGCCCACCGGCATCAAGATCTTCTCGTGGATCGCGACGCTGTGGAACGGCGTCATCCACCTCACCACCGCGATGCTGTTTGCGCTTGGCTTCCTGTTCACGTTCGTGATCGGCGGCCTGTCCGGCATATTCCTGGCCGTGCTGCCGGTCGACATCAACGTCTCGGACACGTACTTCGTGGTGGCGCACATCCACTACGTGCTGTTCGGTGGCTCGGTGTTCACGATCTATGCCGGCATCTACCACTGGTTCCCCAAGATGACCGGCCGGATGTACGACGAGCGGCTGGGTCGGCTGCACTTCTGGCTCACGTTCGTGACCTTCAACGCGACCTTCTTGCCCATGCACTGGCTTGGGTTGAAGGGAATGCCGCGACGCGTCGCCGACTACGACCCGCGCTTCGCCACGCTCAACATGATCATCTCGGTGTTCGCGTTCATCCTGGGCGCCTCGACGCTGGTCTTCCTCTACAACATCATCCACAGCTGGGCGCGCGGGCCGATCGCCTCCGCCAACCCGTGGCGGGCGATGACGCTGGAGTGGCAGGTCACCTCGCCTCCGCCGATCTTCAACTTCGACGAGCAGCCGCAGGTCGTCGGCGGACCGTACGAGTACGGCGTGCCAGGTGCCCGGCACGCGATCGTGACCGTGCACTCGCCCGACCAGGAGTTTGCCGGGCCCGCCACCGCGGTGCTTGCGACCGCGTCGCCACGCGAGCGAGAGGCCATTCTGAGCTCGATGAAACACATCCTGGTGGTGGCGAACCAGACCGTCGCCGGCGAGCGGCTGATCGAGGCGCTACGTCGGCGCGCGGGCGAGGAGCAGGTGCGCGTAACGGTGATCTGCCCCCAGAACGATCCGTCCGGCGAGTGGGTGGTCGACCAGAGCCAGGTGGCGGCAGCGACCCGCGAGCGGCTGGACGCCACGCTCGCGGCGCTGCACGCGGCCGGAGTGCCGGCCACCGGCCAGGTCGTCGACCGCGATCCGTACACAGCCGTGATCGATCAGATGGAGTCGAGCGATCCGCCGGCCGAGATCATCATCTCCACCCTGCCTCAGACACGTTCGGGCTGGCTGCGCCGCGATCTCATCTCTCGCGTTCGTGACGATACTCGGCTGCCGGTCGAGCACGTCGTGGTCGACGTTCGCACCGGCGAGGCGGCGAGCTCGTGAGCGCGATCGCCGCCACCGCCGACGGCCACGGCCACGACGGGCACGGCGAATCCGCCTACCACGAGAGCCTGCTGCGATCGCCCGTCTTCCTGGGCATGGTGATGTTCATCGGCTCGGAGATCATGCTGTTCGGCTCGTTCTTCACCGCCTTCTTCTACGTCCGCTTCAGCCACAGCCAATATCCATACGACCCGCACAACCTCTTCGACATCCCCAAGGCCTCCACCGGCATCAACACCGCGATCCTGGTCGCCTCCTCGTTCACGATGCACTGGGCGCTGGTCTCGGTGCGGCGGGGCAAGCGGTTCGGCCTGATCGTGGGGCTGGCCCTGACGCTGATCATGGGCCTGACCTTCCTCGGCCTGCAGATGCGCGAGTACCACAGCCTCGGCTTCGTGCCGTCCGACGGTGCGTTCTCGACCACGTTCTTCGCCCTCACCGGCCTGCACGGGCTGCACGTCTTCGTCGGCGCGACGCTGCTGGCGATCGCCCTGCTGCGATCGTGCCGCGGCCACTACTCGCCGCGAGAGCACCTCGGGCTCGAGGTTACCGGCCTGTACTGGCACTTCGTCGACGTTGTGTGGGTCTTCCTCTACACCGTCGTCTACCTGTTGTAGCTGCTCGGACGCCCTCAAGTCGGGCGCGTCGGCTGCCGAAAGGGAGTCGATGGGCAGCTCTGACTCGATCACATCGCGCCTCCTCCCTGGGCTCGTGCTTGTGGCGGTGGCGTTCGCCGCCTGGTGGTTGTTCCTGCGCGGCGGCGAGACGCACACCGTGCCGCAGGGGCCGTCGGGCGTGCTGGCGGTGCCGTCGTCGGCAGGGCCGTACCTGTTGCAGCAGTCGCAGATCGGCACCGGCTACGACCAGAGCGCCGCTCAGACAGGCAAGACTACCGGCGCACAGATCCGCGCCGGCCAGTCGACCGCGGCCGTCAGGGTGATCGACCAGGGCTGGAAGGCAGGCGCGCGCGCGGGCTGGTCAAAGGCCAGTGGATCGATCACGGCCACGAGCCGAGCGGAGCTGTTTACCGTCAGCAACCTGTCGGCCATCGCAGCCGGGTTCGAGAAGCGGGCGGTGCGGGCGTTCCACGGCAAGCCCAGCGCGCCCCCCTCTGGCGTGCCCGGCACCGGCGGCTGGTTCGTCACCGGCACCACCATCTCGCCGATCCTCTCCCAGCCCTACCCGCGGCGCCGCCAGGTGGCCGTATACGGGTGGCAACACGGCAACGTTCTGGCCGTGATCACCGTCACCGGCCTGCCGCGCGACGGCGTCGCCGAGATCGTTGCCACGCTGGCCAAGGCACAGGACGACGACATCCGCTTCGCCTCCGGCTCCTGACCGGCTACGCCGGGCCGATCGCGGTCACGATCTCGAGCACCATCGCGGCCCACTGACGGTTGCGCACGTCGACCCGCATCATGCGTCCGGTGGGCCCGTCCGGGAAGGCTTCGGCCAGCGAGCGGGAGCGGTCCGAAAGGCCGCGTGGCATCGCCACGAGCCGGATCGTCACCGCCAGGTAGCCGTCGCGCTGGTCGACGGTCACGCCCTCCACGCCCGCGCAGGCGCGCTCGACCTCGTCCATGAAGGCGGCGCGGCCCACCCGCCCAGCTCAATCCGGCAGGTTGCGGTAATCGTCGATCGCGTCGCCCACCCAGAGCCAGACGCCGATCAGGAGGATCATCGATCCGATCGAGATCAGCGCCAGCCGCCACAGGGTCGCGCTCGGCACCAGACCGACCAGCGTCAGCGCGACGCCGAGCGACGCGACGATCGGATGGGACGAGGGCGTGGGAAGATGGAAGCCGGTGTGGTCGCCGTCAGACATTGGTCACGATCAGGCCGACGACGATGGTGGCCACGAACAGCAACGCCGATGCCAGCGCCAGCTTGAGCGCCAGGGCGATGTTGTCGTGTGCGGTCTTCTTGTTCAGCATCCCAGCTCCTAGAAGTTGATCCGGTCGAGGCCGATGGCGGCGAACAGCAGCGCCAGGTAGGCGAGTGAGTAGAGAAAGAGCGCCCGCGCGTTGGCACTTGAGGTATCGCGCAGCAGGCGCACGGCCAGCATCAGGAACCAGCCGCCGAGCGCGACTGCCGAGACCAGGTAGACGGCGCCAAACGTCTGTGAGAGGAACGGGAGCACCGTCAGACCGATCAACAGCACGGTGTAGAGCACGATCTGTCGCGCCGTCTCGTGGACGCCGCGCACGACCGGCAGCATCGGCACGCCGGCCTGGGCGTAGTCGTCCTTTGCAAGGATCGCCAGCGCCCAGAAGTGGGGCGGCGTCCAGTAGAAGACGATCGCAAACATGAACAGCGCCGGCAGGCCGATCTCTCCCGTCACGGCGGCCCATCCCACCAGCGGCGGGATCGCACCGGCAGCGCCGCCGATGACGATGTTCTGCACCGTGCGTCGCTTGAGCCACCACGTGTACACGATCACGTAGAACAGGCCGCCGCCCAGCGCCAGCCCGGCCGTGAGCAGATTCACGTACAGCGTCAGCACGGCCGCCGATGCGACCATCAGGCCCACACCGAACCCTGCGGCGGCCTCTGGCGAGATGCGGCCCGCGGCCACCGGCCGGGTGGCCGTGCGCCGCATGCGGGCGTCGATGTCACGGTCGAGCACGTGGTTCAGCGCGCTCGCCCCACCGGACGAGAGTGCCAGGCCAAACAGCGTCACCACGGTCAGGTGCGCACCGGGCAGCCCGTCGGCCGCGAACGCCATCGCGCCGTAGGCGGTGATCAGGATCAGCATCATGATCCGCGGCTTGGTCAGCGTGACGTAGTCGGCCAGCGCGGATCGCAGCGTCGAGCGCAGCGGGTGGGGGGCGGTGGCCATGCTCATCCCACGACCCCCTCGTGCAGCGGCGGCAGCCCGGCCCGCTCGCGACGCAGGTCGTACAGTGGCCGCTCGCTGCGCACCGGCGGCAGGTCATCGAAGTTGTGGGCAGGCGGCGGCGACGTGGTGTACCACTCGAGCGTGTTGGCCTGCCATGGGTCGTCGCCGGCGATGCGGCCGCTGCGTAGCGAGGTGAGGCAGTTCCACACCACCATCAGCACGCCCGCCGACAGCACGAAGGAGCCGAGCGTCGAGAGCTCGTTCATCAGCTGCCAGCCGGGGTGGGTGGGGTAGCTGGAGATCCGCCGTGGCATGCCGGAGAGCCCCGCCGCATGCATCGGGAAGAACGTCAGGTTGAAGCCGACGAACAGCACCCAGAAGCTCCAGATCGCCAGCGACCGGTTCATCATGCGGCCGGTCATCTTGGGGTACCAGTAGTGCAGGCCACCGATTACGGCGAACACCGGTATCGTGCCCAGCACGTAGTGGAAGTGGGCGACGACGAAGTAGGTGTCGGTCACCTGCAGGTCGGCCGGCGAGGCCAGAATCAGGCCGGACAGCCCGCCGATCAGGAACAGGCCGATGAACCCGACCGCGAACAGCATCGGCGGCTCAAACCTGATCCGGCCCATCCACATGGTGCCGATCCAGTTGAAGATCTTGACGCCGGTGGGGACGGCGATCGCGACCGACGCCAGGATGAACCATGCGTTGACCGGGCCGGGGAAGTTGGTGGCGAACATGTGGTGGCCCCAGACCAGGAAGCCCATGAATGCGATCGCCGCGACCGAGTAGACGAGCGCCTTGTAGCCGAAGATCGGCTTGCGCGAGAACACCGGGATGATCTCCGAGATCATGCCGAACCCGGGTAGCGCCATCACGTACACCACCGGGTGGGAGTAGAACCAGAACAGGTGCTGGTAGAGGATCGGGCTGCCGGTGGTGGCGCTGTAGAAGCTGGTGCCGAAGTTGCGGTCGAGCAGCAGCATGGCCAGCGCGCCGGCGAACACCGGCCCGGCGGCCAGAGTCATGATCGCGTAGAAGTCGATGCACCAGGTGAACAGCGGCATCCGGGTCAGCCGCATGCCGGGCGCTCGCATGTTGTGAATCGTGCAGATGAAGTTGATCGCGCCCAGGATCGACGAGATGCCGATGATGTGCAGGCCGACGATCCAGAAGTCGACGCCGTGGCCGGGGAGCTTCACCGAGAGCGGCGGGTAGGCCGTCCAGCCGGCGCCGGAGGCACCGCCGAACAGGAAGCTGGAGTACATCGCGATGCCGCCGAACAGCAGCAGCCAGAACGAGGCCGCGTTCAGCTTCGGGAAGGCCATGTCGCGGGCGCCGATCTGGAGCGGCACGAAGTAGTTCCCGAAAGCCGCCATCACCGGTACCACGAACAGGAAGATCATGGTGGTGCCGTGCATGGTGAAGATCTGGTCGTATCTGTCTGGCGAGACGACCGTGCCGTTGCTGGTCTCGAGCTGCAGCCGGATCACGAGCGCCATCAGCCCGCCGGTGAGGAAGAAGAACAGCGTCGTGATCAGGTACATGATCCCGATCCGCTTGTGGTCGACCGTGACCAGCCACGAGCGCAAGCCTTCGCCCGCGGGGGCGGCCGCCGGGACGGAGTTGGGGAGTGGATGCGCGGTGGCCATCGGCCTACGCCTGCGCCTTTGATGCCATGTAGCTGTCGAAGTCCTGCTTGCTGAGCACCTTGACGATGATCAGCATGGTCGGGTGGCCGGGTCCGCAGAACTCGGCGCACTGCCCGTAGTAGGTGCCGGTCCGCTCGGCGCTGAACCAGGTGTGGGTGGTACGCCCTGGGATCACATCCGTCTTCTGCCCCAACTGCTCGACCCACCAGTCGTGGATCACGTCCTTGGACTGCAGCGAGAGGTGGATCGGGACGCCCACCGGCACCACCAGCGTGTTGGTATCGGTCGTGGCCGGGTGCTTGCCGTTGGGATAGGTGTAGACGAATCCGTACTGCTGTGCCGTCACGCTGATCTCCATAGCGCCCTTGGGCACGTCGCTGACCGACGGCAGCTTGTAGAAGGTGAACGCCGAGAGGCCGACCAGGATCAGCACGGGGACGATCGTCCAGCCGATCTCGAGCCGTGTCGATCCGTGCACCTGCGGCGGCTCGGGGTAGACCTCGCCCGGCCGGGCCCGGAAGCGGATCGCGGAGTACACCAACCAGCCGCCCACCAGCACGAAGATGGTCACGGTGACGCCGAGGATGGCGCGGTAGATCTCGTCCAGCGCGTGGGCGTTGGACGAGTTGGGGTTGCTGAAGGTGGCCGTGTCGGCCAGCGCGGGCTGCGCGGTGAGCAGCGCGCACAGCGCAGCGAGCAGGGCAGCTGCGAGAATCCAGTGGCGGCGGCGATGCGTTCGGGTCACGAGCGCCCCGATTCTACAAGCGACCGCCGCGCGACGTTGCCGGGACCGGCCCTCACGCCTCCGACGGCTCGGGCGGCTCGGGCTTCGGCGGTCGCGCGGCTCGCTGCGCGGCGGGCTTGGTGCCGGCTGCCCCCTCGCTGAACGCGGCACCCAGACCGGCGATCGCACCCATCGCATCGGCCGCGCCGGTCGGCAGCAGCAGCAGCTTGTTGGCGTCTCCCGCGGCCACCGCCGGCAACGCCTCGAGATACTTGTAGCCCAGCATGTCGCTTGGCCTGGTGCCCGTGCGCGAGACCATCTCGAAGATCTTGGTCAGCGCCTCGGCCTCGCCCTCGGCGCGCAGCGCGCGCGCCTTCTTCTCGCCCTCAGCGCGCAGCACGTTGGCCTGCTGTTCGGCCTCGGCGTTGAGGATCTGAGCCTGGCGCAGGCCCTCGGCGCGCAGGATCGCCGATTGCTTGTCCCCCTCGGCCTGCAGGATGGTTGCCCGCTTGGCGCGGTCGGCGCGCATCTGCTGCTCCATCGCCTCCTGGATCGTGCGCGGCGGGTCGATGCTCTTCAGCTCGACGCGGGTCACGCGCACACCCCACTTCTCGGTCGCCTCGTCCAGCACCGTGCGCAGCTGGGTGTTGATCATGTCGCGACTGGTCAGCGTCTCCTCCAGCGTCATCGCACCCACCACGTTGCGCAGGGTCGTGATTGCCAGCTGCTCCATAGCCTGCAGCACGTTTGCCACCTCGTACGTGGCCCGGAACGGATCGGTGACCTGGTAGTAGACGACGATGTCGATGCCGATGGTGACGTTGTCCTGCGTGATAACCGGCTGGGGCGCGAACGCCTGCACCGTCTCGCGCATGTCGACCACGGCGGTGATCCGGTCGAGCATCGGCAGGATCACGTGCAGTCCGGGGGCGAGGGTGGCGCGATACTTGCCCCACCGCTCGACAACCCCGACACGCGCCTGACGGACGATCCGCACCGACGAGAATACGACCAGGATTGCGAATGCGGCCAGAACCAGTGCGACGATCAACGGTGCCATCAGGTCTCCTCTTGCAGTTGCTCGGTTGGCGCGGGGATCACCAGAGCGGTGACGCCGCGAATCTCGACCACCTCGACGCGCGTGCCGGCGGCGATTGGCTCGTGCTCGAAGTAGCTGCCGGCCGTCCACATCTCGCCGCCGATCTTGACCAGCCCCGTCTCGAGCTCGCCGATGTCCTTGGTGACAAGCCCGACCTTGCCCGGCATGGCGTCAACGCCGCTGGGTACGGTGGCGCTGGATACTCCGGCGATCCGCTTCAGCTGCGGCCGGGTCAGCACCAGGCCGCCGACCGATATCAGGCCGAACGCGATGATCTGCAGCGGCGCCCCGACGCCGGCCGCCGCCAGGCCGGCGACGATGCCCGCCGCGACGCCGAAGTAGATCGTGAAGAACGCGGCCGTGGTGGCCTCGACGGCGAGCATCGCCACGGCGATCACCACCCATACCGCCCATGCGGGAACATCCATGGCAGTAGCTTAGAGCGCGCGAACGCGCGCCGCCCCTCGGCCGCCGCCGCCCGTCGCATCGGCTGACGACACGCGGGGGCAGGATCACGCGCTACCGTGGTCGTCGTGCGCATCGAGCAGATCACCGACGCCGCCGGCGTGGAGTCGCTGCTGGCCGACGCTCGCTCCGCCGGGCGCTGCGCCCTCGACACCGAATTCGTCTGGGAGCGGACATACGCCCCGGTGCTGTGTCTGGTGCAGATCGCGACCCCCGAGCGGCTGGCGGTTATCGATCCGCTTTTGGGTGCGCCGCTGGAACCGGTCGCACGGCTGATCGCCGACGGCTCGGTGCGCAAGGCGATGCACGCCCCGTCGGGTGACCTGACCGGGTTTGCGCTGCACTTCGGCACGTCCGCTGCAGCGGTGTTCGACGCGCAGCTGGCGGCCGGGTTCGCGGGCCACGGCGGCTCGCTATCGCTGGAGCGGATGCTCGATCACTCGATCGGCGTGCGGCTGAAACATGCCGAAGGCTTCAGCGACTGGTCGAAGCGGCCGCTGACCGACCTGCAGCTGGCGTACGCCGCGGACGACGTGCGACATCTGCTGGCGGCGATGGATGCGCTCGAGCGGCGGCTGACGGAGCTGGGCCGCGACCGCTGGGCGAACGAGGAGATGGAGCGGCGCTACGGCGCCGGCGCGCAGCTGGTGCAGGATCCGCAGCAGGCATGGCGCCGGGTGGGCGGCCGGGGCAAGCTGCGCGGCGAGCAGCTGGCCGCACTGGTCACGGTGGCCGCGTGGCGTGAGACGGAGGCTCGCCGCCGCGACATCCCCACCGGGTGGCTGGTGCGCGACCCGACCTTGATCGAGCTTGCGCGACGACGACCGGCGACGGCGGCTGAGGCGCAGCAGGTCCGTGGCCTGCAGCTGAAGCGCGGACCGCAGCTGGACGGCCTGATCGAGGCGCTGGCGGGTGTCGACGGGCCGATGCCGGAGCGCCCACCGGAGCTGGGGTCCGAGATGCGAAACCGGGTCAAGGTGGTGCTGCCGCTGGCCAGCGCGGTGCTGCAGGCGGCCTGCGCAGAGGCCGGCATCGCGTCCGAGCTGGTGGCCACCCGCGACGATCTCGAGTCCCTGATCCGGGCGGTGAGCGAGGACGACGCGGTCGATCACCCGCTGCTCTCCGGGTGGCGCCGCGAGCTGGCTGGGGAGCCGCTGCTGCGGCTGCTGCGGGGCGAGGTCACGCTTCGAGTGGTACCCGGCCCGCCGCACGTCGCCGGGCAGCCGCCCGTCGGCGAGGCCTAACCGGGCCGTGATCGGCCGGCAGCCGGCCAGCGACGGCATCCGCCCAGCGGTGGCGTTGTTCCTGGGCGCCTCGGCGATGTTCGCGAACATGTATGCCACCCAGGCCATCCTGCCCGACATCGAGCACGCGCTGAACGTCTCGCCCGCGGCGGCCGGCCTCTCGATCACAGTGGTGGTGGTCGGTGTCGCGCTGGGCAGCTGGGTGCACGGGCCGCTGTCTGACCGGATCGGCCGCGCCCGCGTGATGGCGGCGTCGGCTGGGCTGCTGGTGGTACCGACGGTGCTGCTCGGCTTCGCGCCCAACCTGGCCGTGCTGCTGGCGCTGCGGGGAGTTCAGGGGCTGCTGATGCCGGGGCTGCTGGTGGTCGCGGTGCCCTACGTCAGCGAACGGTTCCGCGGCCGGGTGGCCGGCGCAGCGATGGGCGCCTACACCGCCTCGCTGGTGTTCGGCGGGTTCGTCGGTCGGGTCGGCACCGCGCTGGTGGCGGAGCAGGTGGGCTGGCGCTCGGCGCTCGAGCTGTTGACGCTGCCGACCGTGCTGGGCGCAGCGGCGATGTGGCGATGGCTGCCCCGCGACACGCCCAGCCACAGTGGCCGGCGCCTGAGGGGCGCGATCGGATCCCAGCTGCGAAACCGGCTGCTGCTCCTGAACGCGCTCTGTGCGGCCAGCGTCTTCTTTGGCTTCGTGGGCGTGTTCACCTATGCCACCTATCGCCTGATGTCGCCCCAGGCCACCTATCGCCTGATGTCGCCCCAGATCGGCCTCGGGCTGGGTGGTGCCGGGCTGGTCTACGGCGTCTGGCTGGTGGGCGTGCTGGTGCCGGCGGCCGGCGCGCTGGCGCACCGCGTGGGACCGCAACGTCTGCTGCCAGGCCTGATCGCGCTCGAGCTGGCCGGCGTGGCGATGACCGCGGTCGATCACCTGGCCGTGATCGTGGCCGGGCTCGGCCTGATGGCGTTCGCGATGTTCTCCACGGTCACCACCTGCCAGCTCCTGATTCCACGACTGGTCGATCGCGACCGCGGGTCGGCGACCAGCCTGCACCTGACGGTCTACTACCTCGGCGGCGGGCTTGGCGCCTACCTGCCCGGCCTGCTGCTCGACCGTGGCTGGGGCCGGCTGGTGGCGCTGTGCGCGGGTTCGGTGGCGCTGGGGCTGGCCGGCGCGCTAGTGCTGCGGATGCGGCTGGCCGGTGCGCCGCCGGGTCATCGACCGGCCGGTCACAGGCCGAGTCGTGGCCCTCCTGAAGGCGCCTTAGCGGGTCAGCGCGCCCACCGCACGGCAGGCGTGCAGCGTGAAGTCGAGCCCGTATGCCAGGTCGTCAACGTGGATCCGTTCGTCGCGGTTGTGCATGCCGTTGTAGATCACGTCCAGCGGCGTGTGCCTGACCGGCCACAGGCCGTACGCGGCGGTGCCGAACGCCTCCCGCAGGAAGTGGGAGTCGGTGAATCCGGTCGAGAGGGTGGGCAGCAACACTGCACCCGGATCGCGCTGGTCGAGGAAGTCCTGGCAGATGCGGTAGAGCTCGGTGTCGACGGTGGCAACGCTGCCGCCCATCGGTGGCTCGACGAACTCCAGCTCGTAGGGCAGGTCGTCGCCCAGCGCCGCTCGCAGCTCCGCCTCCAGCTGCTCGGGGGTGTCACCCGGCAGGATGCGGCAGTCGCACTCCACCGAAGCCCGTCCCGGCATCACGTTGCGAGCCGAGGATCCGTATAGCCGGGTGGGTGCGATCGTGGCTGAGAACAGCGGCGGGATCTGGATCGGGAAGCCGGGGTGCAACGCACACGCGCGCTCGATCGCCGCGTCCAGATCGTCTCCCACCTCGCCCAGCAGCGCCTCCAACGTTGCCCGCGTCTCGGGTAGCAGCCGCCGGCTGGGGCGGTAGCCGGCCAGCCGCTCGATCAGGGTGGCCAGCCGGGGCACCGCGTTCGCGCCGATGTCGGGTGTGGAGGCGTGGCCGGCCTCGCCCAGTGCGGTCACCATCACCGGCAGGCAGGTCTTCTCGCCGATGCAGATGGGCACCACCACGCGGCCGTCGACCAGCACGCGGCGATCGCCGCCGCCCTCGTTGATCGCGAAGTCGGTGGCCAGGTCGGGTCGCTGCTCGACCAGCCACACCATGCCCACCGGGTGGGTGCCGTCCTCCTCATCCGCCTCGGCGATGTAGATCAGGTCGCCGTTGGGCCGGAAGCCCTCGCGGGCCAGCACCGCCATCGCCACCGCCCGCGTCGCGGTCTCGTTCTTCATGTCCACGGCGCCGCGGCCCCAGAGATAGCCGTCGTCGTCCAGATCGGCCGCGAACGGCGGATGCTGCCAGGCCTGGGCATCGGCCGGCACGACATCGGTGTGGCCGAGCAGCGCCATCGAGGGGCCGCTGCCGTTGCCGGGGATGCGGGCGATCAGGTTCGCGCGGTCCGGTTCGCGGGCGACCAGTTCACACTCGAGCCCGTTCGCCTCCAGGTAGCGCTTCAGCACCATGGCGGCCGGTGTCTCGTTACCGGGCGGGTTGGACGAGTCGACCCTGATCAGATCTCGCGTGAGGCTGATCGCCTCGTCGCGCAGCGCGTTGTCGATCATGGCGTGAGCGTACAGGGTCGCGGCCGCCGCTTGCGCGGGTGTGCGTCACGAGGCAGGATTCCGGCCATGAACCGTGCCCGCCTTGACGTGCCCCGGCTGCTCTTCACCTGGCTGGTCGACTCGGTCGCGCTGGCAGCCGCGGTGTGGCTTGTGGGCGGCGTCCGCTCCAGCAGCACGGTCGCGATCATCGCTGCCGGGCTCGTGTTCGGTCTCGCCAGCACCTACGTCAAGCCGGTGCTGGTGGTGATCGGGGTGCCGTTCATCATCACGCTGGGCATCGGCCTGTTTCTGATCAACATGCTGATCATCTGGCTGACCGCGACCCTCGTGCCCGGATTCGACGCCGCCGGTTTCTGGCCGATCGCCAAGGCGGCGGTCGTGATCTGGCTGGTGAACATGCTACTGGGCGGCTTCTGGCCCGAGCGGCAACGCCGCGGTCCGCTCAGCGTCCGGATGCGTTAGCCGTGCATCACCAGGTCGCGCTCGGGCGCGATGCCCCAGCGCTCGGCCACCGCCCGCAACTGCTCGTCGAGCGGCCACGCGTCGGCGCGGGCATCGCCCGCGTGCGCGGCTGAGCCGCCCTTCAATGCCATGCAGCCGGTGTTGTCCCCGACCGCATCGATCACCGAAAGCTCGTCGTCACTCAGCACCGGGCCGGCCGGCGTCGCGGCCAGCTCTGCCCGCTTCTGCTCGATCGGCTTGGCCGTTGCTCCGGCCTCCTGGATCAGCGTCGGGGCGACGCAGCTGACGGCCGGCTGGGCCAGCGTCCAGGAGGCGGCCAGCTGCAGCGGTGTGAGGCCGTGGCGGTCGCCGATCGGCCGGATCTGGTCGAGCTTTGCGCGAGCCGCAGCCACCCACCCGGCGGGCCGGAAGCTGCGGTGGTCGCGGTCGGGAAACGCGCCCTCGTCCGGCGCGTCGTCCCAGAACACGCCGCCGTAGTCGACCACGCGTGCGATCACGCGGGTGCCGGCGCGTGCGCATGCCGGGAGCGCCAGCCGCCCCGGCCACGGCTCGAACGGGTTGAGGATCAGCATCGCCCAGTCGATCCGATCGCCGAACCGCTCCAGGCACGAGATCACGTCCAGCGTGAACCCGTTTGCCGGTCCCGGAGCGACGCCCAGCTCACTCGCCAGCCCGGCGTCGCGCAGCGCGGCCATGCCGTCCCAGACGGCCGGCGAGGAGTAGCCGACGTGATCCGGGTTGTGCAGCATCAGCACGTCGAAGCGGTCGACCCCGCACCGTTCCAGGCTGCGCTCGGTGGCGCGGCGCAGGTAGCCGGCGTAGTCCTCGGAACCGCGCAGGGCGGGGTCGGTGAAACGTGGAAACCCCTTCGCCCCCGCGCGCTCGCCGTCGTAGAAGTCGTGCCCGACCATGCCCACCAGCCGGTAGCTGTCGCGCGGCAGACCGGCAAGGGCGGCGCCGACCGCCGTGTCGGCTGCACCGGTGCCGTACACGTCGGCCGTGATCACGGCCGCGATGTCGGCGCCGGGCCGCAGCAGCGCGGTCATCCGCTGCGGCTCGATCGGCAGGCCGAAGTGCATGTGGACGCCGCCGCTCCAGGCACCTAGCGCCGTATGGCCGAGGTCGCTCATCAGCTCAGCGTAGCCCGTCCGGCCGCTGGCCCGCCGTCGGGTACGCATGGTGGCCGCCAGCCGTCAGGGCGCTCGGAGGATCGCAGACCTGCGTCAGTGGCGTTGCGCCTTGCGCGGATCGCTCACCGCTGATAGCGCCGCTTCTCTAGCACCACGACAGCCTACGCCCGTTCGGTGCCGGCGCTGACTACGCCATCAACTCTCTCGCGCTACGGGATGGCGTCGAACCCGGCCCAGATTCGGGCAGCTACAACGGGGCGGGATGCCGCTCAGCCTCCCAGGTTGATGCCGCAGCCCGACGCGGATGCGACCAGAGCCCCTACGATCGGGCTCTCGTCGAAGTGGTCGATTCCGTGACCGTCCCCGAGCACGCGGTCGTTCGGATTGTTGTGGGCGATCACGCCGTTCTTCCCGGCCACTCCGATCCCCAGTGCGAACCACTGCGGCTCCCCCGTGGATGCATACGCGGAGACGAAGCACGCGACCTGCGCGGGCGTTGCGGACACCTGGATATTGCCGAGCGTCTGTTCGGCTGCCGAGACAGAGCTGAAGTCGAACAAGAGCCACCTACCGCCGTGAGACGTCGAGCTGATCAGTCCCTGGTGCGAGGACGAGACGCGGATGCAGTCGAACGCAGACGCCGAGCTAGCTGAGATCAGCGAGACGGCGGCGACAACGAGCACGGGAAGGATACGGCGCTTCATCGGATACCCCCATCGTCGAAGACACAAAGCGCGCCAAGTATGCGATCGGCGCGGCAGACTGTCAACCGCGGCATACGGTCGTGGCGGTATGGCGTACGGGACGGTGTCGGGGTCGCGTATCCTCGGCAGACGTCAACCCGGGGGGAATAGATCGAGAAGGAGGCTAAGATGGCTCGTAAGCCGTGCAACCAAGCCAAAGGCGGCGATCCCCGCCCCCGTAGCTCAGGGGATAGAGCAGTGGTTTCCTAAACCGCGTGTCGCATGTTCGAGTCATGCCGGGGGCGTCTATCCATACCGTTGCCATCTGCGGCGATCGGGGCGGTTGAGGGAGCCGGTGCCAACCGGTAGACTCGTCGCTCAGCGACACGGGAGCAGCCGATGACGATCGCCACAGCAAACGACCCCATCTCACGGGCTCTCAGCCTCGGCACCAAGTCCGACGCCGCCGCCTAGGCGGACGTACTGGCGACGGTGCCGCTGTTCGCCGGCATCTCTCCGCGGCAGTTGCGCAAGGTGGCGGAGAAGGCGAGGACGAAGCGCTACGCCGATCTGACGGCGATCGTCCGAGCCGGTGACCCGGGCGATGCCTTCTACGTCATCCTGGACGGCAACGCGACCGTCAGGAAGCCGGGCAAGCGCGCGATCAAGCTCGGCCCGGGCGACTTCTTCGGCGAGCTGGCGCTGCTCGATGCCACGCCCCGCACGGCGACGGTGGAGGCGGACGGCGAGGTGCTGACGATGCGGCTCGGCTGCAGCGCGTTTCAGAAGGTGCTCGAGAGCGAGCCCAAGGTCGCGATCGCGATGCTTCGCGCGCTGGCAGCGCGGGCGCGCGAGTCCAGCCCCTCCCCGTCTGACTAGCTCCGGGCGTCCGCCCGATCCGCCTGTCCCGTTCAGCCCGCACCGGGGGCCAGCACCCGCGCGAGCAGCTCCGGCGCGATGTTGCCGCCCGAGATCACCACCGCCACGCCGCGCGCGCCGCGCACATCGACGCGACCCGACAGCAGCGCTGCGACACCGGCGGCCGCCCCCGCCTCGCAGGCAAGCTTAGCGCGCTGGTAGATGAACCGGATCGCCTCGATCAGCTCGTCCTCGCTCACCAGCACGACGTCATCGACCAGGGTACGGCAGCCCTCGAAGCTGTTGGGCAGCGCGGTGGGCGCCTTCAATGCGTCGGCGATGGTCGGCCCCAGCTCGACCGGCACCACCTCTCCGGCGTCCAGCGCCCTGCGGACGGTGGGGGCCAGCTCGGGTTCGACGCCGATCACCTTGGCGTCCGGCACGAGCGCCTTGACCGCGGCGGCGATCCCGGTCACCAGGCCGCCGCCGCCCACGGGCACCAGCACCGTGTCCAAGCCCGGGATCTGGTCGATCATCTCCAGGCCGACCGTCCCGCCACCTGCCAGCACCGCTGGATCGTTGTAGGGGTGAACGATCACGCGGCCCGTCGACTCCGCAAGCTCGGTCATGCGGCCGAACATGGCGGCAGCGTCGGCGGAGTCCAGGTCGACCTCGCCGCCGTAGCCTCTCGTCGCCGCCACCTTGGCCGGACTGGCATCGGGGGGCATCAGCACCAGCGCCGACGTCCCCAGCTCGCGCGCGGCCAGTGCCAGCGCCTGGGCGTGATTGCCGGCCGAGAGCCCGATCACGCCGCGGGCCCGCTGCTCGTCGGTGAGCGAGGAGAGCCGGTTGAATGCGCCCCGCACCTTGAATGACCCCGAGCGTTGCAGCAGCTCCGCCTTCAGCACGACCGGGGCGCCGACGAGCCCCGTGAGCGTGGCCGATGAGAGCACCGGAGTGCGGTGGATGTGGCCCTCGATGGCGGCCGCTGCCGCTCGCACGTCGTCGATGGTGGGGATCATCGGATCAGCATCCCACACCGAGGCGTGGTTCCAGCTTCACCACTCTGTAACCGCTAAAGTGTTTATCCGGTTATGTAGGCGTTAAGAAGCGGAATCTACTGGAGATTTCTGGAAAACGGCCGATACACTGGGAACCATGATGAACTTTCTCCCAATCTATCAAGCAAGCAGGACGGTCGAACCGCATCGCGAGAGCGAGCGGGAGTACCTGATCCGGATGGCACGACTGCGCAACCTCGAGGATCGTCGCGGCCGACGCCGCAGCATCCTCAGCCGGATCACCCGCGGTCGCGCTGCCTAACGGCAGCGTGACCGCGGTCACTCGGTCGAGATGAACACGCTCTTCAGCTCCGTGTTGTGTTTCAGGGCGTGCATGCCCAGCTCCTTGCCGACGCCGGACTGCTTGTAGCCGCCAAACGGCGCCTGCACGAACACGCTCGAGTTGGTGTTCACGCCCAGCACGCCCGTGCGAAGCGCCCGCGCCACCCGCAGCTGGCGGGCGCCGTCGCGTGTCCACAACGATCCGGACAGGCCGTATGGGCTGTCGTTGGCGATCCGCACCGCCTCCGCCTCGTCGCGAAACGTGATCACGCTGACCACCGGGCCGAAGATCTCTTCCCGGGCCACCGTCATCTCGTTGCTGCAGCCGTCGAGCACCGTCGGCCGCAGGAAGTAGCCGTGCTCCAGCTCCCCGCTGGGACGGTCGCCGCCTGTGATCACCCGCGTGCCCTCGGCCACGCCTCCGGCGATGTGGCGTTCCACCGAGTCACGCTGGCCGGATGAGATCATCGGGCCGACCTGCGTCGCGGGGTCGTCGGGCATGCCCACCCGCAGCGCGGCGGTGGTGGCGGCGTACCGCTCCAGCAGCTCGTCCTTGACGGACTCCTCGACCAGCAGCCGCGATCGCGCGCAGCAATCCTGCCCGCAGTTCTCGAACACGGCGAACGGCGCCATCGCGCCGACCTTGTCCAGATCGGCGTCCGCGAACACCACGCAGGCAGACTTTCCGCCCAGCTCCAGCGTCACGCGCTTGATCGTCGTGGCGGCCGTGCGGGCGATGCTGGAGCCGACCTCGGTCGAGCCGGTGAAGCCGATCTTCCCCACGGCCGGGTGCCCGACCAGCGCGTCGCCGACCGTCGATCCTGGGCCCGGCACGACGTTCAGCGCGCCCGGCGGCAGGCCGGCCTCGAGCGCCAGCTCGGCATAGCGCAGCGCCGAGAGCGGCGTCAGGCTGGCCGGCTTCAGCACCACGGTGTTGCCGGCGGCCAGCGCGGGCGCCGCCTTCCAGTTGGCGATGTTGAGAGGGAAGTTCCACGGTGTGATCAGCCCCACCACGCCGATCGGCTCGCGGAAAGTCATCGCCACGCCCTCTCGCTCGACGGGGATGGTGTGGCCGAAGAACTTGTCCACCGCGCCGGCGTAGTAGCGGATCACGTCCACGATCATCGAGAGCTGGCCGCAGGCGTCAGAGATCGGCATGCCGACGTTGCGGCACTCCAGCATCGCCAGCTCCTCGGCGTGCTCCTCGACCACGTTGGCGAACCTGTGCATCACCCGGCCCCGGCTGACCGGCGAGATCGACCCCCACGACTCATAGGCGCGTGCGGCCGCCTCGACCGCGCGGGCGACGTCGCGCACGCCCGCCTCGGCCACGGTCGCGAGGTGGCCGCCCGTGGCCGGATTGGTGACGTCGAACGTTCGCTCCTCGGCTGCCGCGACCCGCTCGCCCGCGATCAGGAGGCCCTCGGTGGTGGTGGTCGTCATCGCTTCTCCTCCCTCATCAGAGCCGTTCGAAGCCCCGGAACTTCTCCCAGTCGGTGACCGCCGCATCGAAGGCGCGCTGCTCGGTGCGGGCGGCGTGCAGGTAGTGTCGCACCACGTCCTCGCCGAACGCCTCGCGGGCCAGCGCCGAGCCGTCGAGCAGGTCGATCGCGTCGCGCAGCGAGCGCGGGATGTGCCGCTCCTCGGGTGCCTGGTAGGCGTTGCCGGCGAACTCGGGCTCCAGCTCCAGCTGGTTGTCGATCCCGTGCAGCCCGGAGGCGATCACTGCCGCGAAAGCCAGATAGGGATTCACGTCGGCACCGGCGAGCCGCGTCTCTAACCGCAGGCCGTTGCCATGGCCGACGACCCGAAAGGCACAGGTGCGGTTGTCCCGCCCCCAGACCATCGCCGTGGGCGCAAACGAGCCCATCGCGAACCGCTTGTAGGAGTTGATGTTGGGCGCGTACAGACAGGCCAGCTCGCGGGTGGTGGCCAGCTGCCCCGCGACGAAGTGCTCGAACGTCTTTGAGAATCCGCCGCCGTCGCCGGGAAACAGGCTGCCCTTCTCGTCCCAGAAGCTGCAGTGGATGTGGCACGAGTTCCCCTCGCGCTCGTTGTACTTGGCCATGAACGAGAGCGCGTGGCCGTGTTGCCATGCGATCTCTCGGGCGCCGTTCTTGTAGATCGAGTGGTTGTCCGCCATCGTCAGCGCGTCCGCGTAGCGGAAGTTGACCTCGTGCTGGCCGTAGTTGCATTCGCCCTTGGAGTCCTCGACGGGGATGCCGGCCCCCGCCATTCCCAGCCGGATCGGCCGCAGCACGTCCTCGACCACTGTTGTGCCGAATATCGAGTAGTCGACGTTGTACGGGTTGGCCGGCTCAAGGTCGTGGTAGCGCTTCGCGCGCGCCTGGTCGAAGCTGTCGCGGAACAGGAAGAACTCGAGCTCGGAACCGATGTTCGCGGTCCAGCCACGCTCGGCCAGCCGATCGAGTTGGCGACGCAGGATCTGGCGCGGCGAGGCGACGACCGGGGAGCCGTCCGGCCACTCGAGGTCGGAGACCACCAGCGCCGTCCGCTCGAGCCACGGGATCGACCGCACCGTCGCCATGTCCGGCTTGAAGACGAAGTCACCGTATCCGGTGTCCCACGAGGACATCTCGTATCCCTGCACCGTGTTCATCTCCACGTCGACGGCCAGAAGGTAGTTGCAGCCTTCTGCACCGTGGGCGGCGATGTCCGACAGGAAGAACGGCGCATGCATCCGCTTGCCCATCAGGCGGCCCTGCATGTCGGTCATCACCAGCAGCACGGTATCGATCGTGCCCTGCTCGACCTCGCGCTGCAGCTCGTCAACTCTCACGCCTGCTCCTCTCAGAGGCTTGGGGTCCCATTCATATACTCCGAGTGGTATGTACCGCAACCGGCCGGTGATCGGGATCTGCGCCTACGAGCTCCCCGCCAGCTTCTCGCACTGGCGGGAGGTGGACAGCGTGCTGCTGCCGGCCGGCTACAGCCGGGGGGTGCTGGCGGCAGGCGGCCTGCCGGTAGTGATCCCACCCATTCTGGATGCGACCGAGCAGCTGGTCGCGACCCTGGATGGGCTGATCTTGACCGGCGGCTCCGACATCGATCCGGGCCTGTACCGCCAGGCGCCGCACGCCCAGACGCGTGGCGTGGTGGCGCATCGCGATCGGGCCGAGCTGGAGCTGCTGTCGGCCGCGGTCGCGGCCGACCTGCCGGTGCTCGGCGTCTGCCGGGGAATGCAGCTGCTGAACGTGCTGCAGGGCGGAACGCTCGTCCAGCACCTGGCGGACGTTGTCGCCGACGGTGGCCTGCACAAGGGCCCACCGGGCACGTTCACGTCGCATCACGTCTCGATCGACCCCGGCACGCGGCTGCACTCGATTCTGGGGGACGCCGTCGATGGCCACTCCTGCCACCACCAGGCGCCGGATCGCGTCGGCGAGGGTCTGCGCGTCTCTGCTCACGCCGCCGACGGCGTGGTCGAGGGTCTCGAGATCACCGACGCCCGCTTTTGCGTGGCGGTGCTGTGGCACCCCGAGGAGGACCTCGCCGGAGGCGGGCCGCTGTTCCAGGCGCTGGTGGAGCAGGCGCGCGCCGTGGCGGTCTAGCGCCGACCCGGTCAGCCGCGTTCGGCGGCGCGGATGGCTTCGATCAGCTCGTCCAGCCCGACGCCCTTCTTGAGGCAGCTGGTCGCGCCGGCGGCCAACGCCGCCTCGATCATCTGCGGCTCGTCGTAGGCGGACAGCACGACCACCGGCATCGCCCAGCTCGCCCGCGCGATCTGCTCGGTGGCCTCGATCCCGTCCACGTTCGGCATCCGCATGTCCATCACCACGACGTCCGGCGTCGCCTGCTCGGCCAGCGTGATCGCCTCCGCGCCATCGCTTGCCTCGGCCACGACGATCATGCCGGCCTCGGCCAGAGCGTCCCGCAGCACGCCGCGCAGCAACGCGTTGTCCTCAGCGATCAGGATCCTGATGGATTCGTTCACGTAGTCGCGCAGCCTATGCGGTTGGACGGCCGCTGTGCAACCTCGCATACAGCCGCTGCACCGCGTCCAGCGCAAACCGCGCCGCCTGTGGCGGCGACCGGCCCTCACTGCGTGCCAGGCAGTACAGCGCGGCGAACGAGTCGCCCGCTCCGGTGGGATCGTCGAACCGCTGGCCATCGCCCTCGAGGTCGTGGCGGCGCCCCTCCCAGAAGAGTGTCGCTCCCCGCTCGGCCCGCGTCACCAGCAGCTCGGGCACCTCCGGTGAGCCGGCAGCCGAGTGCTCGGAGCTGTTCAGCTTGAGCGCGGCCACGCCCGCCACCGCATGCTGCTCGATCGCGCCCATCCGCACGGGGCCGATGCGGCTACCGCGGGAAAGCCCCTGGCCATCGAGGCATAACCGGTGCCCGGCAGCGACCAGCACCGCGATCGTCTCAGGTGGGAAGTCCCCTGCCGTCTGCCCGCCCAGCAGCACCCACGCGCAGCCCCGCAACGCCGGCACCAGCGCGTCACGGGCCCGCTCCGGCGTGACCGGGTCTGGCAGGGTCAGGATCTGCTGGTCAGTACCGCCCGGACCGTGCGAGATCAGCGAGTGCAGGCTGCCGGTCTCGATCGCGATCGGATCGGCGCCGGCAAACCGCAGCGCGCGGGCTGCATACAGCGGCGTGCCACCCGGGCGGTGCTGCGGCGGTGCGGAGTCGAGCTCGATCGTGTCGCGGGTCGCGGCGCCGATCACGCCCACCTTCACGTGCAGGCCGGCACGGTCAGGGCGACCTCTTCGCCACCGGGGGAGATCTCGATCCGGCCACCGATCCGCGCCGCACGCTCGCGCAGCAGGAGGCGGGTGGCGTCGCCTTGCGGCGGACAGCCGGGCGTGGTCACGCGCAACACCAGCGGGTCGCCGCCGTCAAGGCGGATCGTGATCGGCGCCGCGCCATTGCGGGCTGCGTGCAGGGCGGCCTCGCGGGCGACGTGGTAGATCGCGGTGTCGCGGGCGTCGTCGGCTGCCGGCCAGCTGGAGGGCAGCTCGGCCGTCGTGCGCACCGCGTGCTCCTCCTCCACCGTCTCCGCCAGCGATCCGAGCGCCTGCAGCAGCCCCAACTGCTCCATCACCACCGGGGGTACAGCCGCGCCGTCATCTGCCGCAGCTCGTCGCTTGCCTCGACGGCGGCCCGCTCGAGCCGGTCGAGCCCCTCGCGCGCACGGTCGGCCTCGCCATCCTCCATCGCGTGGCGGACGCCGTCGGCCAGCAGCCGGATCGCCGTCAGCAGCTGTTGGGGGCCGTCGTGTAACCGGTGGGCGATCAGCGCGCGCTCGTCTTCGACCGTTTTCAGCATGTGCTCGAGCAGGGCTCCGCGGTCGTCGAGCGGCTGCCGGCGGCGGCCGATCATTCGATCAGCGAGTGGCGAAGCGCCAGCGCGACGGCCTGGGTGCGGGTGTCGGCTTCGAGCTTCGTCATCGCGTTTCGCACATGCGTGCGCACCGTCTCGGGGCTGATGAACAGCCGCGACGCGATCTCCGGGTTGGAGAAGCCGTTGGCCAGCAGTCCCAGGATCTCGCGTTCGCGCGTTGACAACGACGGCAGCCGTTCCGTTGCCTTGGGTGACACCAGCTCCGACGCCAGGGTCGGGTCGACGTAGGCGCCGCCCTCCGCGACCCGCTTGACTGCGCGCACGATGTCGTCCGGCGGCGCGTCCTTGAGCACGTATCCCCGCGCGCCGCAGTCGAGACCCTCCGATAGCAGCCCCCGCTCGCCGTGGGCGGTATAGAGGATCACGGCCATGCTCGGGTGCGCAGCAGTGATGCGGCGGGTGGCCTCGAAGCCGTCCATGCCGCGCATCCGCACGTCCATCAGGATCACGTCCGGCCGGCGGCGCTCGGCCATCTCGATGGCGGCCTCGCCGTTGGAACTCTCGCCGATCACGGCGATCTCGCGATCGCGGGCCAGGATCATCTTGACTCCCTCGCGGACGGCCGCGTGGTCATCCACGATCAGCACGCGCACCTGCTCGGTGAGTCGCTCGTCAGACCGTTCGGCTTCCTGGCTGGAGCTCATCTGACCTCGAATCGTAGTCCGCAAGGGAACGTTTGGAAACACCCTCCCCTACAATCGGCCTCGTGTCAAATGCACGACGCACCGCGCTGATCTCGCTGCTGGCGGCCCTCGGGCTGACGGCGGCCAAGATCGCGGTCGGATTGGCCACCTCGAGCCTGGGCATCCTCGCCGAGGCCGTGCACTCAGGACTGGACTCGGCCGCGGCCCTGCTATCGCTGTATGCGATCGGCGTCGCAGAGCGGCCCGCGGACGAGCGCCACCAGTATGGCCACGGCAAGGCCCAGCACCTGGCGGCGCTCTCGGAGGCCGTGTTCCTGGCCGCTGTCGCCTGCTGGATCGGCTTCGAGGCGGTGCTGCGGCTTCGCTCGGGCGGCGGCGGCGTCGAGGCCCACTGGTACGCCTTCGCACTGCTGGTCGGCGTGCTGGCGGTCGACGCCGGTCGCACGACGGTCTCGCTGCGTTCCGGCCGGCGGGAACGCAACGCGGCGCTGCTGGCCAGCGCATGGCACTTCGCCTCGGATTTCGCCGGTACGACGGCCGTGATCGTCGGCCTCGCCCTGGTATCCGCCGGCTTTCCCCGCGCCGATGCCGTGGCCGCCCTGGCGGTCGCCTCGCTGGTGGCGGTGGCGGCGATCCGGATGGCTGCCAACAACGTCGACGTGTTGATGGATCGTGCGCCGAGCGGCTTGAGCGGCCTGATCGAGGCGGCGGCGGGTGCCATTCCGGGCGTTGCCGAGGTGCGCTCGGTGCGCGTGCGCGAGGCGGGAGGCGGGAGCTTCGCCGACGTCGTGATCGGTGTCTCGCGGTTGGAGGGGCTCGAGCGAAGCCACCAGACGATGGATCGGGTGGAGGATGCGGTACGCTCGTTGATCGGTCCTGCGCAGGTGACGGTGCACGTCGAGCCGATCGTCCACGCCGAAGCGGCCAACGAGCGGGTGGCGGCGGCGGCGCTGCGCGTACCGGGCGTGGTCGAGACGCACAACATCACCGTGCTCGAAGAGGGCCCGGCCGGCCGCGCGATCACGCTGCACGTGCGGCTTCCGCAGGATCTGCCGCTGCGCCAGGCGGCGCAGACGGTGGAACGGCTCAAGGACGAGATCCGCTCCGAGTTCGGCGTCGCCCGCGTGTACGCGCACGTCGAGCCCTCGGCGCTGGGCGCCCAGCCGGCGCGTGACGTGGCCGACGAGCGACCCGAGCTGGTGCGCACCGCCACCGCCGCTGTGCACGCGGTGGCCGCCGGTGCGGCCGAGGTGGTGGTCTACCAGCAGGGCGAGCGGCTGCTGGTGGTCACGTCGCTGCTGGCCGGTGACGAGCTCTCGGTACGCGAGGCGCACACCCTGGCGAGCCGCGTCGAGGACGCCGTCAGAGACGCCCTCGACGCGGTCGACGATGTGATCGTCGAGGTCTCGACCGGGTAGATCGCTAGCGCGAGGCCAGCGTCACCGATACGGTCATCGTCTTGCCGCCGCGGACGATCTCGAGCGGGATCGTGTCGCCCGGCTTGTGCGCGGTGATCGTGCCGGACAGGTCGTCGAACGTGCTGATCTGCTTGCCGTCGATCTTGGTGATCACGTCGCCGCCCAGCACGAACGTCTGGCCGTTGATGGTGGCCTGGGTCGTGCCGGCCCGCAGTCCGGCCCGTGAGGCCGGCGAGTTGGGCTCGACCTGTCCCACCAGCACGCCGTGATCGACGCTCAGGTTGAGCGACCGGGCGAGGTCGGGGGTCAGCACCGAGCCGCGGATGCCCAGATAGGTGTGCTGCGCCTTGCCGTGGGCGATCAGCTGCTGGGCGATGTTCTTGGCCAGGTTGATCGGGATGGCGAACCCGATGCCGATGCTGCCGCTCTGCGGGTTGGATGGGTTGTCGGACAGGATCTGGCTGTTGATGCCGATCACCCGCCCCTGCGAGTCGATCAGTGGTCCGCCGGAGTTGCCGTGGTTGATCGCGGCGTCGGTCTGGATCGCGCCGGGGATCTGGATCCCGGGCTGCAGCGAGCTGATGTCACGCTGCACTGCCGAGACGATGCCGGCCGTCACGGTGCGATCCTCTCCCAGCGGGTTGCCGATGGCGACAACGGGATCGCCGGGCTGGGCCTTCGAGGAGTCGCCCAGCGGTAGCGGATCGAGCGCTGACTGGGGAACGCTCACCTTCAGCACCGCGACGTCCGTGCTGCGGTCGAGACCGACCACGGTCGCGGGGTAGCTGGAGCCGTTCGAGAAGCCGACGTCAACCTTGCTGGCGTTCAGCACCACGTGCGCATTGGTCAGGATATGGCCGCTCGTGTCGATCACGAAGCCGGATCCCAGCGACTGTGACTGCTGGGTCTGTGGCGCGGCGAACGGATCGAACGGGTTAGCCGACTTCGTCGTCGACGTGGCGGTGACGACGACCACACCGGGCGCAGTGCGCCGGTAGATCGCGTTGACCGAGAGGCCGGTGGTGGCTTGTGCGGCCACGTTCTGGGCCGGCGAGGCGGTGCGGATGATGGTGCGGGATTGCGGCTGGGTCGAGTCCACCGCCAGAGCGGCCCCGCCTCCAGCCAGCGCTGCCGCAACGAGCAGCGCACTGATGCGGAGATAGGTAGTCATGCCCGTGTTGTAGGCCGGGCAGATTGAACTCCGATTGTGGAGATTGGCGCCGGATGTGGACGGCCCGGGCGCTCAGGCCGGCGGCGCCGCCCGGGCCGCGCGGCGGCCGGACTCCGCCCGGGCGATCGCCAACGTCGCCAGGGCGACCGCCAGCAGCGCTCCGACGTGCTCGGCGGTGAGGCCGAAGCGCTGCAGCGGGTTGGAGCCGTCGCGCCACACCCACGCCAGGTGCGCCAGCACCGCGACGGCGCCAATCACGGCAACGGCGTCCGCGATCGGCGCTCCCCGGCCGGTCTCGAGGTGCAGCGCGATTCGCGAGCTGATCAGCAGCGCGGCCAGCACCGCCGCCAGCGCGATGCCATGGTCGAACGCCAGCCGACGGTGGGCGTCGATCCCGTGCGAGTCGCCCCACACGAGGCCGAGGTGAGCCAGCACGACCAGCGTCGCCGGGATGCCGGCGATGGCCGAGTACGCTCGAACGCTGGAGGCGGTCACGGCACTATCGTAGTCGCAGCATGCGCGCCCGCCTGATCGCCAACCCCACCGCATCCGGCACCACGGGGCCGCTGGTGGACGCTGTGGCCGCGCGGCTGGCCACCGTGGTCGAAGTCGAGGTGATGCTGACCGAGCGCCACGAACACGCGTCCGAGCTGGCCGCGCTGCCCGGCGCCGACGTGCTGGTGGCGATGGGCGGGGACGGCACGGTGAACGAGGTCGTGAACGGCATGTCGGCGGGGGTCACGCTCGGCATCGTGCCGGCCGGGGCCACGTCGGTGTTCGCCCGCCAGCTGGGCATGCCGCGCGCGACCGCGCCCGCGGCGGCGCTGCTGGCGACCGCGATCGCCGCCGGCTCGTCGCGGCTGGTGGGGCTGGGGTCGGCGAACGGCCGCCTCTTCACATTCTCGGCCGGGATGGGACTGGAGGCCGAGGCGACGCGAGTGGTGGACGAGGAGCGTCACAGCCGCTTCGACGGCCGGCGGCCGGGTGACCTGAAGGTGGTGTCTGCGGCGGTACGGACGCTGCGGCGGGATGGATTCGCGCTGCCCGAGCGGATGACGGTGGAGCTGGCCGGGCGGCGGCTGCGCTGCTCGTACCTCGCGGTCGCGAACCAGTACCCCTACACGTACTTCGGCCGGATACCGGTGCGGACGGCGCCGCGGGCCGGCTTCGACACCGCGCTGGACGCGGCGGTGGTGGGCGAGTTGCGCAGCCGCGACCTGTGGCGGCTGGTCATGTACGGACTGGTGTGGCCGATCCACGCGGGCCGCGGCGACCGCCGGGTGGCCTACCTGCACGACCTGGAGTCGCTGGACGTCACCTGCGATGTGCCGGTGCCGCTGCAGGTCGACGGCGAGTATCTCGGCCAGGTGGAACGGGTCGAGCTGCGCTACCGCCGTGACGCCGTGCGCGTGTTCACGCCGGCGGTACCCGGCCGGGCCCCGGCGCCGGTAACGGCAGGTACGTGACGCTGGGGCGCCCGCGGGTGGCCTGCGGGAACAGCTCCATCAGGTCGTAGATCTCGCTCGGCATGTCCGGCTTGACGTCGAGCCCGAGTTCGTTCGCGCGCTCGACCGTGATCGGGAAGTCGTGGGTGAAGTGGCCGCCGGCCAGCAGGTCGGCCAGCTCCTGGGCCTTCTCGGGCGGCATCCGGTCGTCGAGGAGACCGGTCACGAACGCGATCACCTGCCGCAGCGCCTTCTCGGCCACATCCGCCAGTACCAGGAAGCGATCGTCGATCTGGGCCGGCTGCTTGGAACGCACGACGCGCATGATCGAGGCGGCCGGCATCTCTCCCAGCTGCGGATCGACCGGTCCCAGCACGGCGTGGGCGTCCATCCGGATCTCATCCGCCGCCAGAGCGATCAGCGTGCCGCCGCTCATCGCATAGTGAGGCACGAACACTGTCACGGGCGCTGGGTGGGCGCGGACGGCATGCGCGATCTGTTCGGCCGCCAGCACCAGACCGCCCGGCGTGTGCAGCACCAGGTCGATCGGCGTGTCGTCCGGCGTCTGGCGGATCGCGCGCAGCACCCGCTCCGAGTCGTCGATGTCGATGAACCGCACCAGCGGCACGCCGAACAGGCCGATCTGTTCCTGGCGGTGGATGATCGTGATCACGCGGCTACCGCGCGAGCGCTGCAGGGCCGCAACCACCGAGCGCGCGCCGCAACCACCGAGCGCTGCCGCATCAGCGGCGCGATCACGGTCAGAAACAGCACTCCGAGGAAAGCGAGCAGCACCCAGGCCATGGCCGTGACCCTACCAGGAGGTGCTCTATGATCTCGCCCTCATGGACCTCGCAATCGCCCTCGGTCAGGGGTTCGGCCTGGCGGTGGCGGCAGGCTTCTTTGCCTCCGCACCGCTCGCCATCGCCGCCTCGGCCGCATCGCTGGGAGTGGCCGACGGCTCGCTCTCGTTCGCCAACGATCCACTGACCGTGGTGCTGCTCTGGATCGCGGCGGCGGTCGAGCTGGCGGCCGATGCGATCTGGCCCGGTGCCGAGGCCGGCGCCCGGCTGTTGCGACGGGTGGTCGGAGGCGGCTTGGCATTCGAGCTGGTAGCCGGTGACCAGGTGCCGTTCCTCGGTCTGGCGGTGGGTGCGGCGGTCGCGGCCGCGGTCGGAACCAGCCTGCGCCAGATCAGGATGCGGGCGATCAAGGGCGGCGGCGACGCGCGCGGCACTGCGCTGATCGAAGACGGCGCCGGCGTGATGGCGGCGGTGGCCGGCGCGGTACCGTTCGTCGGCTTCCTGCTGGCGGTCGTGGCGGCGTTCCTGTTCACCCGCACGCGACGCCGGGATCGGGAGAAGTACAAGGGCCTGCGCGTCCTGCGCTGACCGGGCCGCAGGTGCACCAGGGGGGGCGCCGCGCCGGTCTACTATCACGGGATGGCCAAGAAGCTGATCCTGGCGGTGATCGACGGCCTCGGGCCGGAGCTGCTGGATCGAGCGATCGCGGCCGGACGTGCTCCTAACCTCGAGCGGCTGGTGAAGCGCGGTGCGCGCACCGATACCTGCGTCTCGACCTTCCCCTCGCTGACGCCGGTCTGCCTCTCGGCGCTGATTACCGGCGCCCACCCGGCCGGGTCGGGCATCCCCAGCATGACCTGGTACCACCGCGGTGAGGGTCGCTTCGTGGAGTACGGATCGTCCTTCCTGGCGACGCTTGCGGAGGGCACCAAGCAGATGGTCGACGACGTGCTGGTCAACCTCAACCTGCTGCACATGTCGCCTCGAGCGACAACGGTGTTCGAGGCGCTCGAGGACGAGGGGCTCGTGACCGCGTCGGTCAACACCTTCGTCTGCCGCGGCCGCGTGCGCCACCCGATCACGCGCGAGGCGGCTCGTCGCATCGCGCGTCGGGTCGGCATCGTGGACGCCGTCTACGGCCCCACCCGATTCTTCTTCGGCGAGCTGTTCTGGTCGGATGACACCGGCGCTCCCCGCAACTTCGGCGCGTCCGTCGACCGCCACGGTGGACACGTCGGCCGCTGGCTGGTGACCCGCGACGGCTTCGACTTCCTGTTCCTCTACCTCTACGAGACCGACGCCGCTCAGCACCGCGGCGAGGACGCGGTGGGCGAGGTGGAACAGGCCGACGGCAGCCTCGGGCTGATGGTCGATGCCGCCGGCGGATGGGATGCCTTCCTCGATCGCTACGCCGTGATGGTCGTCGCCGACCACTCGCAGAGCGCCGTCGAGCGGGGCGTGGACGTCTCCCAGCCGTTCGAGGATCTCGAGCTGTTCCGCTCGAGCCGCCACTCCGATCCCGCCCGGTGCGATCTGGCGATCGCGGCCAGCAACCGGATCGCGATGGCCTACCTGCTTCCGGCCGCCAAACTGACCGCCAGTGAGGTCGGCCACCGGTTCGCCCGGCACCCCTCCAGCGATGTGGTGATGTGGTCGGAGGGGGCATGGTTCGCGGTTCGGCGTGACGGCGGCGAGCTGCGCTTTAGGCGCGGATCCGGCGTGCTGGACGCTCGCGACAACGGCTGGGACGTCGCCGGCGATCGCGATCTGCTCGACCCGGCGCTGTATCCCAACGCGCTGGAGCGGATCGAGGGCATCCTCACCTGCCCCGCCGCCGGCGACGTGGTCGTCTCGGCCATGCTCGGGGACGAGTTCGCCGATGCCGGCGGCGTGCACCATGCCGGCGGCGGCAGCCACGGTTCGCTGCGGGCGGAGGACTCGCTGGTTCCGCTGATCACGGCCGGATTCGAGACGGCGACCGGCCTTGGCGTGCAGCCGTCGATCACGGATCTGACGCCGCTGGCTCGCCGTCACTTTGCGGCGTCGGGTGCACGCGCTGCCGCAACAGGGTCGATCCTCTAGATGGTTGATTCCACGGGATGTGTGGTTGCTGGACGCAGGATGGCGTCTGGGACGGCCCAGACCGGTGCCACAGCCGCGCAGCTCGTGGAATCAATCATCTAAGCTCTGCTCGATGAAGGATGCTCGCAGCGACGCCGTCCGGGTCGGCCTCAAGGGTCACGCCCGGCGATTCCACGTCGGTGCCAGGCACCCCGCGAACTGGCTCGAACTTGTGCGCTTCTGCGTCGTTGGCGGCTCCGGATACGTGGTCAACGTCGGCCTGTTCTGGCTCGCCTATCGCGACCTGCCGTACCTGGTGGCGTTCGTGATCGCGTTCGCGGTTGCGGCAACCAGCAACTTCATCTGGAACCGTCTGTGGACGTTCAAGATCGAGCATGGCGTTCCCCATGTCCAGTACGCCCGCTTCCTCGCCGTCAGCCTGCTCGCTCTCGCCATCGATCTGGTGGCGCTGGCCCTGCTGGTGGAGGTTGCAGGCGTGCACAAGCCGGTCGCGGCCGCGATCGCAATCGTGGTGGCGACTCCCATCAGCTTCCTTGGCAACAAGCTCTGGAGCTTTAGCTAGGTACGCCCTCCTGGCGTTGCTGGCGCTGCTGCTGGCGCCGGCCGTCGCGCGGGCGGACACGGCCAGGACGCTGACGGTGCGCCAAGTGATCGCGATCGCGGCCGCTGACCCGGCGGTGGCGCCGATCCTGCTGCAGAATCCGGGCGCGCACTGGGAGGTGATCTACGACCACCAGCGAGGCACGTGGTCGGCGGCGCTGGAGGTGAAGGGCCTGCACACCGTGCTCGCCGCCTTCACCATCCGGGACGCAAACAGCGCGGTGCTGGCACGTCACATCCCGTCGGCGCTCGGGCCTCCCCGGCTGTCAAGCGACCAAGCGGTCAAGCTCGCCCGCAGGTCAGGTGCGCTGCGCGGCTGGACCGCGCTCTACACGGGAGTGCACGGGCAGGCCACGCTTGGTGACGACCGCGTGTGGACGGTGCGGTTCGACGACGGCGGTGGCAAGGAGGTCGCCGAGGCGCGGGTCTACGACACCTCGATGTCGCTGCTTGGCGTGCGCACCGGGCCGCAGGTCGACTGGCAGCTGGCGCGTGGCCAGCCCGACTCCTACGGACGGCTGGTCAACCGCTGGTGGGTGTTCCTTCCGCTGTGTGCGATCTTCCTGGCCGGCCTGATCGATTGGCGGCGGCCGGTCTCGCTGCGCACGCTCGACCTGCTGGCGCTGCTCTCGTTTGGCATCTCGCTGATCTGGTTCGTGCGTGGCGACGTGTTCTGGTCGACGCCGCTGGTCTACCCGCCGCTGGTGTATCTGCTCGCGCGGATGCTGGGCGTCGGCTTCACGCATCGTCCGCGGCATGTCGAGATCGGCTCCACCCATGCGCTGCTGCTGGTCGCCGTCACGTTCGCCCTGATCGGGTTTCGGCTGGGGCTGAACAACCAGAACTCGAACATCCTCGACGTCGGCTACGCCGGGGTGGTGGGTGCCGATCGTGTGATGCACGGCACGCTGCCCTATGGCCACATGCCAACCCGCAGCGGCACCGAGTGTGCCGGGCGTTACTCCAACGGCGATCCGATCGGCTACGTGCAGTCGACCAGCGGCCGCTGCGAGTCGCCGATCGAGTCCGGCGATACCTACGGTCCGACGGTCTACCTGGCATACGTACCGTTCGTGGCCATCTTCGGTTGGAGTGGGTTGTGGGACAGCCTTCCCGCCGCGCACGTCGCCGCTTCGGCATTCGATCTGCTGACGATGGCCGGTCTGTTCGTCGCCGGTTGGCGTTTTCGATCCGCCCGGCTGGGCGTGATGCTCGCCTTCGCCTGGGCGGCTGACCCGTTCACCCTGTATGCGCTCAACATGAACACCAACGACGCCCTGGTGGGGGCGCTGCTGACATGGATGATCGCGGCCCTCTCGCTGCCCGGTGTGCGAGGGGTGCTGCTGGCGGCGGCCGGCTTGACCAAGTTCGGTCCGCTCGCGGTGGTGCCGCTGATGCTCTCGCTGCGCCGCCGGTCGGCGACGGCGGTCGGACTGCTGTCGGGAGCGGTGCTGCTGCTCTCGATGCTGGCCCTCGACGGCAACGGCCTGCGGCTGTTCTGGGATCGCACGATCGACTACCAGCTGGGTCGGGTGACGCCGCTCTCGATCTGGACGATCGGCAGCTATCACCCCGGCTGGTACAGCCTGCACTGGCTGCAGCAGGCGCTGCAGGTGGCGGTGGTACTGGGCTGCCTGCTGCTGGGAGTGCTGCCGCGCGGCGAGAAGGACGCAGCGCAGGTGGCCGCCCTCGCGGCGGCGGCCGTGATCTCCACCCAGCTCGTCTCGAGCTACTGGTTCTACCCCTACATCTGCTGGTGGCTGCCGCTGGTGCTGCTTGGCCTGCTGCTGCCGCGCGCCGAGCGGGGGCTCACTCCACGCTGAGCCGGAACGTCTCGATCGAGTGCGCCCGGCCGCTGGTGGCGTCGCACTCGACCACGGCGCCCTCGATCCGCACGCCGCCCTCGGCAGGCTCGAACCGCACCGGCAGTCCGGTCTGGAAGCGACGCAGGACGAGCTCCGCCTTGACGCCGATCACTGAGTCGTGCGGGCCGGTCATGCCGGCGTCAGTGAGGTAGGCCGTGCCGCCCGCGAGCAGCGTCGGGTCGTTCGTCTGAACGTGGGTGTGGGTACCCAGCACTGCGGTCACGCGACCGTCCAGCAAGCGGCCCATCGCCACCTTCTCGCTGGTTGCCTCGGCGTGGAAGTCGACCACCACCACGGCGGCCTGCTCGCGGGCCTCGGCGGCCAGTCGCGTCGCGACCTCGAACGGGCTGCGGGCGGCGTCCAAAAACAGCTGACCGATCAGGTTGATCACCGCGACCGGCACGCCCTCACGGGTGCGAACGATGGTGCTGCCGTGGCCAGGAGCGGCGACGGCGAGGTTGGCCGGCCGCAGGATGCGGGGATCGGCGTCGAGGAACGGGTACACCTCACGCTGCCGGTAGGCGTGGTTGCCGAGCGTGATCGCATCCACGCCGGCGGCGAACAGCCGGGTGGCGATGCGGCTGGTGATGCCGACCCCGTCGGCGGAGTTCTCGCCGTTGGCGATCACCAGGTCGAGCGCCATCGTCTCGCGCAGGTCTGGCAGGCGCAGCTCGACCGCCCTGCGGCCGGGCGCGCCGAAGATGTCGGCGATGAACAGGATCCTCAAAGCAGTGGGCTCGCGCCAGGCGCCGGGCTGATCTGGATCGAGGCGTGGTTGCCTGCGTCCGACGTATAGCGCGCGACCGTCTGGTCGAGCAGCTTCGAGAGGTCGACGATCGAGCCCAGCTCGGTCTGGCCGGCCTTGACCGCCGTGCCGACATCGACCTTGAGGTGCTGGCTGAGGTTGCCGACGGTCACGATCACGGCGGGAGCCGCGTCCGGCCGGATCTGGACGATGCTGCCGCGTTGCGACCCGTTCAGGACGTAGGGCTGCACGCTCACAACCACGCCGTCGACCGGTGAGTAGACGCCGGTGCCGGCAGGAGCGCCGACGTCCACCGAGCTCGTGTCCGGTCCGGTGCCGCCGCCGTCCACGTAGTAGCCGGGGCCGCTGCTTCCTCCGCCGCCGAACAGCGAGTCGCCCAGGCGGGCGAGGAAGCCCGCGTTTCGCTGATGGCCGGCCGGCTGCAGCGGAATCGCATCGGTGCGTCCGGTCGCGTGGTAGACGATGGCCGTGATCCTCCCCTGCGAGACGGGCACGTCCAGCGTCAGCCCGCCGGCCGTGGCCAGCGTTTCCACGGAGGGCGGCGCGTCGGGCGCCAGTTGGGCCGAGTTGGACGGCGCGATACCTGTGCCGGATGCCCCTCCGGAGCCGGAGCGAAGCTGCATCGTCAGCACGACGATGGCCACAAGCGCGATCACGAGGCCCGCGATCAGCCCAAGCCGCCGCGGGCCGCGTCCACGGCGGACGGTGCGCCGCCTGCGGCGCTGTCGCTGACGGGTGGCGATCACGCCGTCCAGGGTAGCTGACGGGCTGTCGCCTGAGGCGAGCATCCCCCCGCTTTGCACGCAGTTCGTGCCCGGACTGGCCGCCGCCGTGACCGTCGTGCGTGCCGTCGCAGCAGCTTGGTACGATGATCAGCGATGGCGCCCGACAGCCCGCGGAAGATCGAGATCCCGCGCTGGGTGCAGCTGGTGGGCCTGCCGCTGATCGTGGTCGGAGCCTGGCAGTTGGTGTCAGCGGTCAGCCACGCCGTGTTCATCTTCATCGTGGCCGGACTGATCGCGATCCTGCTGAACCCGATCGTGCGCGCATTCGCGGCACTGCGGCTGCCGCGGGCGGTGGCGGTATTCGTGGTCTACGGGCTGTTCGCCCTGGCGTTCTCGGGCGCCGGCGTGATCGCGGGCACAGTCGTCGCCGGCCAGGTGCAGGCCGCCACGACGGTGGTGCAGAAGGAGTTCACCAAGGCGCCCGGCCAGACCGAGACGCCGGCCCAGAAACGGCTCGACCGGCTGCAGACGTGGCTCGATCAGCATCATCTGAAACAGATCGACGTCACCAACCTGAGCGACACGGTGCAGCAGCGGATCAACTCGCTGGATGTCCAGAGCGTCTCGGGCCGCGCAGTCGCGATCGCCCAGGGCGTGCTGATCGGCGTGTTCGAGAGCCTGTTCAACGTGGTGCTGGTGATCGTCGTATCGGTCTACATGCTGCTCGACGCGCCGCGGTTGTCGCGCTTCCTGCGGCGGATGTTCCCGCCCGGAGCGCAGGACGACGACCTGATCACCCGCTGCGAGCGGGCGCTGGTTGGGTACGTGCGCGGCCAGACGTTGGTGTCGCTGGTGATCGGCGTCACGACCGGCGTGCTGATGTGGCTGCTGGGCGTGACCGGCGTGTTCGCAAACGGCGCGAACTATGCGATCGCGTTTGGCGCCTTCGCGGCGCTGGTCGAGGTGATCCCCTACGTCGGCCCGTGGATCGGTGCCATCCCGCCGCTGACGGTGGCACTCGCCGAGTCGCCTTCCGCTGCGCTGGCGGTCGCGCTGGCATTCCTGTTCATCCACCAGATCGAGGGCCATCTGGTGATCCCGAAGCTGATGGGCGGCGCCGTCGGCGTCCACCCGCTGCTGGTGATCTTCGCACTGCTCGCGGGGGCGCAGTTGTACGGGCTGCCGGGCGTGTTCGTGACGCTGCCGCTGGTGGCGGTCGGCCGCGAGGTGACGTCCTTCCTGCGCGGCAGGATCGGGCTCGAGTCGTGGTCAGGCGCGCCGATCCCGGTCGAGGTACCGGTGGAGGTGCAGCCACCGCCACCGCCCCCGCCGGCGGCCGAGCCTTCCGGCTAGCCCCGCTGCCTACTCGCGGTCGGGGGAGAGCCTGCTGACTCCCGACTGCGGCGTCGGCGCGAGCGCGTCCTGGTTGGATGGCGCGAGGTCGGCGGCCAGCTCGAACGCCTCCAGTGCGGCCTCGGCCCGGCCCATCCGCTTGAGGAACTTGCCGTACCAGCGGTAGGCCTTTGCCAGCTCGCGCGTCCACCCGTTCTGCTGCTGGATCGAGTCGATCGCCGCCGTGTACGCCCACTCGGCTCGCTCGGCGTTGTCCAGCTCATCGTAGACACGGGCCAGCACCAGGTAGGCATCGCCCAGCTGGCCCGGCATGGCGCCGTTGGCCAGCAACTCGACGCCCTCGCGGGCCTTGTCCGTCGCCAGCGCCGTGTCACCCATCTGCAGCGCGCAGCGCGCCTCCTCGACCACCACGAAGCCGAGGTCGAGCGACCCCGGCCGGGCGCCGAGCAGGGTGCGGGAGGCGGCGAGGTGCGTTGCGGCACGCTCCGTCTCGCCCGCGTCGAGCAGGTTCTGGGCGTACAGCAGGTGTGCGTCGGCAAGGGCGTCGTTGTCGTCCATCAGCTCGTAGATCGCAAGCGCCCGGTCGGCATACGCGATCGCCTGGCCGACCTGGCCGGTGCTCGCGTACAGCCGCGACAGCGAGTAGTAGGCACGGGCGCGGCTGTGCAGGTCGACCTCCTCGGCGCCGTCGCGCAGCGCATCGGCCAGCACCGAGCCGGCGCTGCCGTAGTCGCCGGCGTCCGAGTACGCCTGGCTCAGCAGCAGCGTGTAGCGCACAAGCTTGGCGAGGTCGCGGCCGGGCTGCGAACGCAACCGCTCAGCGCACTCGTTCATCAGTGCGATTGCGCGCGCCGAGTCGCCTGAGCTGATGTGCAGGCGGGCAAGCTCGATGTAGAGATCGGGCCGCTGGGCCGGGTGGGGAGGATCGCCGACCTCCATCGCCTGCTGGAACAGGGTCAGCGCGTGGCCGTCGCGACCACGACGGGCCGCGATCAGCCCAAGTCCCTCGTAGCACTCGCTGATCCGCTCGCTGTCGGCCTCGACCTCGGCCTCGCGCAGCACGCCGCGCAGCATCTCCTCGGCCCCCTCGTACTGCTCCAGGCGGACCATCATCATCGCGTCCAGGATCTCGAGCGAGCGGCTGCGCTGACCAGCGGTCATCTCGCCGGTGAGCTCCTCGGAGCTGACGCCCAGCCGGCGCGCGATCTCCGCCAGCACGCGGGGGCTCGGCCGTCGGTCGCCGGCCTCGATACGAGCGAGGTAGCTGTACGAGCAGCCGTCAAAGGAGAGGTCACGCTGTGTCATCGCGCGCTTGCGGCGCAGATGTCGGATGCGGGAGCCGAGCTTCCTCAGGGCCTCGTTCGAGTAGTCAAGTTCGTGGTCCTGGGTCTCCATCCTCGCCCCTCTGTCGAAGTCCATTCGTGGCAAGCTTATTCGCGCGGCGTGGACATGTAAAGGCCCGGGTTACAATCCGCCGATGAGCTTTCCCGTTACTCGGCTGCGCCGGTTGCGGCGTACGGACGCCCTGCGCGGCATGGTACGCGAGACGCGGCTGGCGCCGTCCGACCTGATCCAGCCGCTGTTCGTGCGCGGTGGCAGCGGCCCGGCCACGCCGATCACGTCGATGGCCGGTCAGTACCACCACTCGATCGAGACGCTGGTCGAGGAGGCTGCGGCGGTGGCCACTGCCGGAGTGCCGGCGGTGCTGCTGTTCGGCCTACCGGATCTGAAGGACGAGGCGGCCAGCTCCGCTTACGACGACGAGGGCATCGTCCAGATGGCGCTGCGGGCGCTGCGGCTGTCGCTGCCTGACCTGGTACTGATCACCGACGTCTGCCTCTGTCAGTACACCTCGCACGGTCACTGTGGCGTGCTGCGCGATGGCCGCGTCGACAACGACATCACGCTCGAGCTGCTGGCCCAGACCGCGGTCTCGCACGCGCAGGCGGGCGCCGACATCGTCGCGCCCAGCGACATGATGGACGGCCGCGTGCGCGCGATCAGGGCAGCGCTGGACGGCGACGCGCTGTCCGAGACGGCGATCATGGCCTACTCGGCCAAGTTCGCGTCGGCGTTCTACGGCCCGTTCCGCGACGCCTCCCACTCCGCGCCCCAGGAGGGCGACCGGCGCGGGTATCAGATCGATCCCGCCAACGGCAACGAGGCGGTGCGCGAGGCGCTGCTGGACATCGAGGAGGGCGCGGACATGGTGATGGTCAAGCCGGCCATGCCGTATCTGGACGTGATCCGGCGTGTGCGCGAGGCGACGCTGCTGCCGCTGGCCGCCTACCAGGTCAGCGGTGAGTACGCGATGTTGACTGCGGCCGCCCGCGATGGTCTGCTGGACGAGCGGTCGGCGGCACTCGAGGCTCTGACCGCGATCAAGCGGTCTGGCGCGGACATGATCATCACCTATTACGCATCGCGCGCCGCCGCGTGGCTGTCATAGGCAGTCCGCCGCGCGAGGAGGCGTCGCAGCGCCTGTACCGCGCGGCCTGCCGCGTGATCCCGGGCGGCGTCTCGAGCCCGGTTCGGGCGATGCGGTCGGTGGGCCGTGAGCATCCGCTGTTTGCCGCCCGCGGCGAGGGCGGCTGGCTGTTTGACGTGGACGGCAACCGCTACGTGGACTGGGTGCTCTCGTGGGGACCGCTGATCGCCGGCCACGCCCATCCGCGGGTGGTCGAGGCGGTCGCGGGCACGGCCGCACGCGGTACCAGCTTTGGAGCGCCCACGGCGCTCGAGGTCGAACTGGCCACGGCCGTGGTCGAGGCGGTGAGATCGATCGACCTGGTGCGGTTCGTCTCGTCCGGTACCGAGGCGACGATGAGCGCCGTCCGGCTGGCGCGGGCGTTCACCGGCCGCGCGAAGATCCTCAAGTTCGCCGGCGGCTATCACGGGCACGTGGACGCGCTGCTGGCGCAGTCCGGCTCCGGGCTGGCGACGCTGGCGATCCCCTCGACGCCCGGCGTGCCGGCGGCGGTCACGGCGGACACGCTGATCTGCGAGTACAACGATCTCGCCGCCGCCCGGGCGCTGGCCGAGGCGCATGGCGACGACCTGGCCTGCGTGATAGTCGAGCCGGTGGCCGGGAACATGGGCGTCGTACCGGCGCTACCCGGCTTCCTGGAAGGCCTGCGCACGATCTGCAATGGCACCGGCGCGCTGCTGATCGCCGACGAGGTGATCACCGGCTTCCGTGTCGCGTATGGCGGCGGGCAGGAGCGGCTTGCGGTACGTCCCGACCTGACCTGCCTTGGCAAGATCATGGGCGGCGGGCTGCCGGCGGCGGCCTTCGGCGGTCGCGGCGACGTGATGGAGCGGCTGGCGCCGTTGGGAGACGTGTACCAGGCCGGCACCCTGTCGGGTAACCCGCTGGCGATGGCGGCCGGCCTGGCCACCCTCGGGCTGCTGCGCGAGCCAGATGCCTACGCGCGGCTGGAGCAGACGTCGGCGGCGTTGGAGGCTGGGCTGTCGGGTCGCGGAGTGACGGTCAACCGGCTGGGCGCGATGCTGACCGCGTTCTTCCACGACGGCCCGGTGCACCGCTTCGCCGACGCCGTCCGCTCGGACACCGACCGCTACGCTCGCTTCCACGCCCACATGCTGGAGCGGGGCGTCTACCTGGCGCCGTCGCAGTTCGAGGCGATGATGCCGTCGCTGGCGCACACGCCGGAGCAGATCGAGCTGACGCTGGCAGCGGCTCGTGAGTTTGGGGGGTGAACGTGCTGGAGCAGATCCGTGCCCGCGCGGCCGCCGACAGTCCGCTGTGGGCGGCCGCGCTGCTGCCCGGCGATCCTCCGCCGGCCGAGTACGCCGGCCGCTGCCCGGACAGCCACCTGCTCGGCGTCGAGATGATCCGGGAGGGTTACCTGCTGCACGGTGGTCGGTCGCGGCTGTTCGGGCAGGACGACCGCGACCTCGCGTTGCTGACGGGCGACTACCTGTACGCCGCTGGACTGGTCGAGATCTGCAACACCGGCGACCTCGGCGCCGTCGAGACGCTGGCGGAGTTGATCTCGGCCTGTGCCCGCGATCGCGGCGACGGCGCCGCTGATCACGAGGATCGTTGGGCGCGGGCGCTCGCCGCGCTCGCATAGCCCGGAAGCGCCACGTCAGCGCATCGATTCCGTAACGCCCCCCGCGGAGGGGTCTGACCCCTCCGCAATTCGGTGACACGGCGCGCCCAGCCCTCGCCACCGTCCGGCGCTCAGCGCAACCGATCGAGGCGGAGCGTGCGCGAGCGCCGGGTGGCTACGGCGTCCAGCGGTCGCCGACCGGCGTGACCACCAGCTCGTGCGTCCACGCCGACCGGCCCTGCTCGTGGACGAAATGCACGGCTTTGGCCAGCTCCACCGTGTCGATCTTCTCGCCGCCGTGGTCGTCACCCGGCCCTCCGAATGAGCCGTCGCAGACCAGCAGGCAGGCGTGGACGCCATCGCCGCGCAGCTCGTTTGCCGCCGCCTGGGAGAGCGCCCGCGTCGCGGCCGCGCCCGCTCCCCACGGCGCGCGCCCCGGCAGCGCCCGCCTGGCCGATCCGCCCGTGACCTGGACGATCGTGCCGGCGCCGCGCGATGACATCGCGGCGCCGACGATGCGATAGAAGTTGAACACAGCCGGCAGCAGCTGCTCGAGGTAGGGCGTCATCGCGAGCTCGTCGGTGCTGATCAGGTCGCCGCCGCCGAACCGGCCCCGGGGCGAGATCGCGTTCACGGCCAGGTCGATCTCGCCCGCATCGGCCACCAGCGACCGCAGCTGTTCGGGATCGGACACATCCGCCACCACGCCGGTACCGGGAAAGAGATCCGCGGTTGCCTGGCTGCGAGCGACGCCGGTCGCCCGCCAGCCTTGCTCGATCATGTGCTCGGCAACCGTCCGGCCAAGCCCCTTGGCTCCCAGCACCAGCACGTGTGGCATCGCAGGCTTACCCCTGCTCGGGCGGCGTGGGTTCGGCCGGCGGCGCGGGATCCACGGCGGGTGCCGGCTCGGCGGGCGCCGCCGGCGCCGGGTCTGGCGCGGCCGCCGCCACCGACGGCGGCGTCGAGAAGTCGACCTTGACCGGCTCGCGCTCGGCCGCATTCTCGATCTCGAAGTACTCACGGGCAGTGAAGCCGCCCATGCCGGCGATGATCGAGTTGGGGAACACCTGGATGCTGCTGTTGAACGACTGGACGTTGCCGTTGTAGATCCGCCGCGAGGCCGCGATCTGATCCTCGGTGTTGGTCAGCTCGTTCTGCAGCTGCTGGAAGTTCTCGGTAGCGCGCAGCTGGGGATAGGCCTCAGCGACCGCGAACAGCCGGCCCAGCGCCTGCGACAGCATGCCCTCGGCGGCACCGGCCGCGGCCGGGCCGCTGGCGCCCATCGCGCGCGTCCGTGCATCGGTGACGGCCTGGAAGGTCTCGCGCTCGTGCGCGGCATAGCCCTTGACCGACTCGACCAGGTTGGGGATCAGGTCATGACGGCGCTTGAGCTGCACGTCGATGCCGCTCCACGCCTCGTCCACCTTGTTGCGGCTGCGGACCATGCCGTTGTAGGCCATGATCACGAACCCGACCAGCAGGACGACGATCACGATGATGACGATCAGGGCAATGCCCATGGACGGGCTCCTTTGTGACGCGCCGCGAGTGTCGTCGGCGAGAGACCGTCATGATAGTCAGCTGAACGGCGGCCTGGACCGCCCGACCCGGCCTAGGAGATCGGGGCGCGGTGCAGCGAGCCCTGGGCAAGCACCCCGGTGGCGATCTTCTGGGCCTGTGCCAGCAGCATGTCGTACTGCGCGCTCTCGTCCAGAGGCACAGTGCTGCGGACGACCAGCGTGCCCATCTGATACTCGACGATCGGCGCCAGCGAACCCTGGTCGAGCCACCACACGATCATCTCGGGATCGAACAGCCGCATCAGCGCGTCCAGGTCGCCGCCGCGGGCGGCCAGCAGGCGGTGGGCATGCTGGAACTCGATCGACTCCAGCTGCACCTCGTGCTCGTCGCCAGGCCCGGGCGGCAGCCGGTCGGCGTGAGCCGGCAGCACGCGGAAGTGGGGGAAGCCCGCCGCGAGCACGGCCTGCACCAGCGTGGTCTCGACGTCGACCTGGTCGCGGCCGCTACCGATGGTGTAGCTGAAGGCGAACATCGCCGCCTCCTGCTCGCCCACCGGTACAGCGAAGCAGGGCCCGGCGTGGCCGTTGTCGGCCTCCAGGGTGGGCGTCGAGCCGGTGGGCTGGTAGGAGCTTTCGAAGCCGTTTTGGGCCGCCCACGTCTCGAGCGCGTTCTCGCGCTCGTCGCGTGCCTGCATCCGCAGGTAGGCGCGGAACAGGCCGAAGGTGACGACGGCGAACACGAGCATCAGCTGGAAGGTTGGGACGGAACCCATCGATGGGAGATATCGGCCGTTCGACGCCTGTCCTGGAGCCCTGGAATACACTTCTTGCGCAATGGCCTTCAAGGATCTGCGCGACTGGCTCGACCATCTGCGGCGCGAGGGCGAGCTGCACGAGGTGACGGCCGAGGTTGACCCCCACCTCGAGATCAGCGAGATCACCGACCGCGTCACCAAGGCCGGCGGTCCCGCGCTGCTGTTCCGCGACGTCAAGGGCAGCAGCCTGCCGCTGCTGATCAACCAGTTCGGCACCGAGCGGCGCATGTGCATGGGGCTCGGTGTCGAGTCGCTGGACGAGCTTGGCTCGCGCATCCAGGGCGTGCTCGAGATGACGCCGCCGGAGGGCATCGGCGACAAGATCCGCGCGCTCGGCAAGCTCAAGTCGCTGGCCGACTCGCGGCCGAAGGTGGTGCGCAGCGGCCCCTGCCAGGAGATCGTGCTGCAGCCTCCCGATCTCGACCAGCTGCCGATCATGACCTGCTGGCCGCTGGACGGCGGCCCCTTCATCACGCTGCCGGCCGTGATCACCAAGGATCCCCGCACCGGCATGCGAAACGTCGGCATGTACCGGATCCAGAAGTTCGATTCGACCACCACCGGCGTGCACTGGCAGATCCACAAGGACGCCGCCGCCGACTGGCGGGGGATGGGCGAGCGGATGGACGTGGCGGTCGCGCTCGGTCTCGACCCGATCACCGCCTACTCGGCGTCCGCACCGCTGCCCAAGCACGTCGACGAGTTCATGCTGGCCGGATTTCTGCGCGGCGAGCCGGTCGAGATGGTGAAGGCGACCACGGTCGACCTGGAGGTGCCGGCGCGGGCCGAGATCGTGATCGAGGGCTACATCAGCAAGGGCGAGCTGGCCGACGAGGGCCCGTTTGGCGATCACACGGGCTACTACACGCCGGTCGAGCCGTTCCCGGTGCTGCACGTGACCGCGATCACGATGCGTCGCGGCGCCGTCTACCCCTCGATCATCGTCGGCGTGCCGCCGCAGGAGGACGTCTGGCTGGGCAAGGCCACCGAGCGGCTGTTTCTGCCCGCGCTGCGGATGACGATGCCGGAGGTGGTCGACTACGACCTGCCGTTCGCGGGCGCCTTCCACAACCTCGCGATCGTCTCGATCCGCAAGGCCTTCCCGGGCCACGCCCGCAAGGTGATGCACTCGATCTGGGGCACCGGCCTGCTCTCGCTGACCAAGGGCGTGGTGGTGGTGGACGAGTGGGTGGACGTTCACGACTACCAGCAGGTGATGTGGCAGGTCGGCGCCAACGTCGATCCGGCCCGCGACGTGATGCTGTCCGAGGGCCCGCTCGATCACCTCGACCACGCGCCCACGCGCCAGTTCGTCGGCGGCAAGCTCGGCATCGATGCGACCGCGACGTGGGAGTCGGAGGGGTACAGCCGTGGCTGGCCGTCAGTGATCGAGATGTCGTCCGACGTCCGCGACCGGGTGACCGCGCGGTGGGCCGAGTTTGGGATTCCTGTTACAACGGCACGCGGCCGGGGAGCGCGATAGTATGGCCTCGCTGGACCGACCAGGAGGACACGTGGCGGACACTCCCGCCGGCTCGCACGCCCATGCATACACGGCGCCACAGGCGCCGGACTCCGCCGTAACCCGCGGTCAGTTTCTCACCCTCTCCTCGGTGGGACTGGGCGCGATGATCGGTGCGGTGATCGGCGTGCCGGCGACGGCCTACGTGCTCGCGCCCTTGACCAAGGAGGTCAAGTTCGAGCCGGTCGACCTCGGCCCGACCAGCAAGTACACCGCCGAGTCCGGATTCGCACCGACCGCGGCCACGTACGTCGAAGATCCGGCCAATCCGAACACCAGCGCCGGGCTGGCCTGGGTGCACCACACGGGCAAGTCGAACACCGATTGGCTGGCCCAGGACGCGATGTTCGTCGTCTTCTCGAACCGCTGCATGCACCTCGGCTGTCCGGTCGCCGCGAACGCCGGCGGCTTCGCCTGTCCCTGCCATGGCGGCGTGTACAACACTGACGGGATCCGCACAGGTGGACCGCCGATCAGGCCGCTCGACCGCTTCGAGTGGGAGGTCAAGGGCGGCAGCCTGGTGCTGACCAACCGCTGGAGCGTCGACTTCCTGAACGGCAAGCTGACCTACTTCCCGGTCAAGATGCCGGGCCAGCCGGTCGACCTGGGCGCGCCCAGCATCGTCAACGACCACATCCCCGACCTGCTGTATCCCAACGTCACCTACCAGCACGGCACCGTGCCCAAGCCTCACTGATGCCACTCCCGATTCCCATCCCGCCGCCGCCCAGCCCCAAGCAGATGGTGCTGGCCACCGAGGACTGGATCGAGTACCGCACCGGCTTCCCGACGCTGGTGCGGAAGTTCCTGTTCCGAAAGGTGCCGCCCACCGGCTGGTTCCACACGCTCGGCTCGTCGCTGCTGACGGTGTTCATCCTGCAGGCCACCACCGGAATGCTGCTGGCGATGACGTACGACCCCTCGCCCGGCGGCGCCTACGAGTCGATCCGCTACATCACCGACACCCAGACGCTGGGCTGGCTGATCCGCGGCATGCACAAGTGGGGCGCCTCGATGATGGTGATTCTGCTGTTCCTGCACATGGGCCGCACCTTCTTCTACGGCGCCTACAAGTACCCGCGCGAGATGACGTGGCTGACCGGCTCGCTGATCTTCGTGCTGACGATGGCGATGGGCCTCACCGGCTACCTGCTGGTGTGGGACCAGCGCGCCTACTGGGCCTCGGTCGTGGCCGTCAACATCAACGGCACCGCGCCGGTGCTGGGCCCGTTCATCTCGAAGTTCCTGCTGGCGGGGCCGGTGTTCGGCGCCCAGACGATCTCGCGCTTCTACGCGCTACACATGCTCTTGATACCCGGGGCAATCGGCGGTCTGATCTTCGTCCACATGTGGCTGGTCGTGAAGCTGGGCGTCACTCCCTGGCCCTCCCGCCCGCGTGAGGACGAGGTCGAGGCGTAGCCGTGGCACGCAAGGTGATCAACCGCCGCGTGCGGTACGAGGCGGAGCACGCCGACTCGAAGAAGCACGGCCACGCCTTCTTTCCCTACGCGATGTTCCACGATGTCGTGGTCAATCTGCTGGTGGTGCTGATCATCGTGGTCATGGCGATCGTGTGGCACGCCACGGCGCAGCCGATCTCGGCCGCGCACCCGCAGGGCGTCAACGGCTGGCTGGGCGCGCTGTACGAGACCAAGGCCAACCCGGCCATCCAGAGCACGGAGCCGCGGCCGGAGTGGTACTTCCTCTTCCTGTTCGAGCTGCTGCGGGTGTTCAAGTCGCCGTGGCAGCTGCTGTTCGCCACCATCATCATCCCCACCATCCTGATGGTGCTGCTGATCACGTGGCCGTTCATCGACACCGGCCGCGACCGGCGGCTCTCGCGCCGCCCGGCCGGCGTGGCGCTCGGTCTGGCTACGCCCGCGGTGCTGATCGCGCTGACGATCGCCGGCGGCTCGGCGCCCGGAGTCGGCGGAACAGCCATCACCACCTACCCAGCCCTGAACGCACTTCCCGGAGCGACCCTGATCTCCGCGCAAGGCTGCACCTCCTGCCACAACTTTGGTGCCGTCGGTGCGAGCGGTCCGGGAGCGAACCTCGCCAAGGGCTCGCCGATGTTCGCTGACGACCAGAAGAAGATCCAGGCCTGGCTTGCGGGCGGTGCGAACACGACCACCGGTGGCGCGATGCCTGACTACACCGGCCTCGGCCCGGCCAAGATCGCTCAGATCGCTCAGCTCGTCGCGTCGCTCAAGAGCGGCACAGTGCAGCCGATCCAGCAGTAGGCTGCCCTCATGCGCGTGATGCTCGGAATCACCGGCGCGTCCGGCGCCCCGTATGCCGCCCGCGTCCTGCGTGCGCTGTGCGAGGCGGGCGTCGACGCCGGCATCTGCGCCTCGGCGGCCGGACGGCAGGTGATCGCGCTCGAGCTGTACGGCGATCGTGCGATGGACGGCAGCGACGCGCTCGAGCGGTTCGTGGCCGACCATGGCGCCCCCGGCGTGCGGCTGTGGGCCGAGCGCGACTACTCGGCCCCCTACGCCTCGGGAAGCTCGCGCACCGACGCGGTCGTGATCTGCCCCTGCTCGATGGCCTCGATCGGCACCATCGTCGGCGGGTCGGAGGCCAATCTGATCCACCGCGCCGCCGGCGTGCAGCTGAAGGAGCGGCGCAAGCTGGTGGTGGTGCCGCGTGAGACGCCGCTCTCGTCGATCCACCTCGAGAACCTGCTCAAGCTGCGAAACGCGGGCGCGGATGTGATCCCCGCCATGCCCGCCTTCTACCACCTGCCGCAGACGATCGACGAGATGATCGACTTCGTCGCCGGCCGCGTGATCGACTCGCTGGGCATCGAGATGTCGCTGCACCGCCGCTGGGGCGAGGCCGAGGTGCCGGCGCCGTGACGCTGCAGCCGGAGCGGGTGCGCGAGATGTTCGACCGCATCTCACCAAGCTACGACCGCATGAACCTGCTCATGTCGGGTGGCATGGACGGCCGCTGGCGGCGGCTGGCGGTGCGGGCGTCGGGCGCGCGGCCCGGCGACGCCGTGCTCGACGTCTGCTGTGGCACCGGCGACCTTGCGGTCGAGCTGCGGCGGGCGGTAGGTCCGTCCGGCCGCGTGGTCGGGCTCGACTTCTCGCCCCAGATGCTGGCTGTGGCCGGCTGCAAGAGCAACGCCGTCGAGTGGCAGGAGGGCGACGCGCTGGCGCTGCCGTTCGGCGACGGCGAGTTCGCCGCCGCCACGGTCGGGTTCGGCGTCCGCAATCTGGTCGATTACGCCCGCGGATTCGCCGAGATGGCGCGCGTGGTGCGTCCGGGCGGGCGCGTCGTCTGTCTCGAGATGAGCACCCCTGGCCCCGTGATCCGGCCGTTCTCGCGCCTCTGGACAGATCATGGCGTGCCGCTGATGGGCCGGCTGGTGGCGCGCGACGCCGGCGCCTATCGCTACCTGCCCGACTCCGTACGCCGGTTTCCCCCGGCCGATCAACTGGCGGTGATCATGCGCGAGGCGGGATTGAGCGACGTCCGCGTGAGGCGTCTGATGCTGGGCGTGGTCGCGCTGCACGTCGCAACGGTGCCGGCGTGAGCCTGGTCGCGTCGCAGCACCAGCAGCACGTCGACCGCGTCGAGCAGCGACTGCGGGAGGTGGTCGACGCCGATCAGGGCGCCGTCTCGCTGGCCTCCGCGCGGACGCTCGCGGCGGGTGGCAAGCGGCTGCGGCCGCTGCTGGTATCGCTGTGCGCCGCCGACGACCATCGCGACCGCCCGCAGCTGGTCGCTGCCGGAACCGCGGTGGAGCTGGTGCACATGGCCACGCTGGTGCACGATGACGTGCTGGACGCGACGCCGCTTCGTCGCGGAAGGCCGACGATCTGGCACAGCGAGGGCCGCGTGCTGGCCACGGCCACCGGCGATCACCTGTTCGCGCGGGCGTTCGCAGAGCTGGCGGCGACGGGGGACATCGATGCCGTGACGATGCTCTCGGATGCCTGCCTGGCGCTGGCGCGGGGCGAGATCCTCCAGCGCGCGCAGACCGGCGATCCGTCCACCTCCGTGCCCGCGTACCTCCAGCGCTGCACGCTCAAGACGGGACGCCTGTTCTCGGCCGCGGCCATGCTGGGCGCCCGCTTCGGTGGTCTCGATCGCGAGCAGGGCGACGCGCTGGGACGCTTTGCCGAGGCGCTCGGGTTGGCCTTCCAGATTGCCGACGACGTGCTCGACTGCGACGGCAACCCCGACACCACCGGCAAGCCGCTCGGCACCGACCTGCTGGACGGCACGATCACGCTGCCGCTGATCCTGGCGGCCGAGCGTGACGAGGCCGTGCGCTCGGTGATCGCGCGTGGCGCCGCCCCCGACGACGTGTTGCCCATTCTGGCGCGCGTGGTCGGCAGCGGTGCGGTGGTGGACGCCCGCGCCCAGGCGCGCGAGCTGGCGGCCGTTGCCCTGGCCGAGCTCGAGCGTGTCTCGGCGCCGGTCGATCACGAGGCGCTGCGCGATGCCGTGACGACGGCGGTCGAGCGTAGCGCGTAGGTGTCCCGCGCCGGGCACGATCGAGCTGCACCGAACGTCCATCGCGAACGAGGGAACAGGTCAGGGGGTGACCTGCCGGCACGGATTTCCAGGCGGCATCGGTACACTTCCAACCGCATGGCCACCGCCGCCCGCCTCGATACGCTGGCTCCCATCCGCGAGAAAGTGCTCGCCGGCGAGCGCCTCGACTTCGACGACGGCGTCGCGCTGCTCGAGTCCGATGATCTTACCGGCCTGGGCCTGCTTGCGGACACCGCACGCCGGCTCCGCGGCGGCGGCGACGAGGTGTTCTTCGTCAACAACCTCTACCTGAACCACACCAACGTGTGCCGGGTGAAGTGCAAGTTCTGCGCCTTCGCCATGACCGGAAAGCAGCCGCAGGCCTACACCTGGGAGATCGACGAGCTCGTCCAGCACGCGGTGGACGTGTTCGAGCGCGAGCAGTTCTCCGAGATCCACATGGTGGGCGGCGAGAATCCCCACCTCGAGTACCGCTACTACATCGATCTCACCCGCGCCCTGCACGAGGCGCTGCCCGACGTGCACCTGAAGCTGTTCACCGCGTCCGAGATCCACCATATGCACAAGCTGTCGGGGAAGCCTCGCGAGGAGATCCTGGACGACCTCCAGCAGGCCGGTCTGGGCTCGCTGCCCGGCGGCGGTGCCGAGGTGTTCGCCGACCGCGTGCGACGGCTCATCGCCCCCGGCAAGGAGCATCCCGACAATTGGATCGCCACCCACCGTGCCGCGCACGCCATGGGCATGCCGACCCACTGCACGATGCTCTACGGGCACGTCGAGAACTACGAGGAGCGGGTCGATCACTGGCTGCGGCTGCGCCAGCTCCAGGACGAGACGAGCGGCTTCCTGGCCTTCATCCCGCTGCCGTTCCATCCCGAGAACACGGTCTTCGAGCGGCGTGGCTGGCGGTTCTCCACCGGGTACGACGACCTCAAGATGATCGCCGTCTCACGGCTGATGCTGGACAACATCGCCAACATCAAGGCGTACTGGATCATGATCTCGACCCCGCTGGCGCAGGTCGCGCTGCACTACGGCGCCAACGATATCCAGGGCACCGTGATGGAGGAGAAGATCGCGCACGCGGCGGGCGCTGTGACGCCGCAGGAGGAGAAGATCAACGACCTCGTGGCGCTGATCCGCGACGCCGGCCGCATCCCCGTCCAGCGCGACACGCTCTACAACAGGCTGCGTACCTTTGCTTAGGCTGGGCCGCATCTCGTATGCCAACATGGCGCCGGTGTTCTACGAGCTGGACGGCGAGGGCCTCGAGCAGACCACCGGCGTGCCCACCGAGCTGAACGCCAAGCTGCTGGCGGGCGAGCTGGACGTCGCGCCGATCTCGTCCATCGAGTACGCCCGAAACGCCGATCGCCTGCGGCTGCTGCCGCGGCTCTGCGTCTCCACCGAGGGTGCGGTCGACTCGATCCAGCTGATCACGCGAAAGCCGCTTGACCAGGTGCGTTCGGTGGCGGTGACGCCCGAGAGCGCCACCTCGGTGGTGCTGACGCGGGTGCTGCTGGGCGCGGTCGACCTGGTGCCGCTGGGCGAGCCCGCCGACGGCAAGATGCTGATCGGCGATGCCGCGCTGCAGAGCGCGTTCGACGACCCGACCCCGCACTACGACCTGGGCCGCCTATGGCAGGAGCGCACCGGCCTGCCGATGGTCTACGCGGTATGGGCGTGCCGAGAGGGAGTCGAGCACGGCCTGGAGGAGCTGGAGCGTGCCCACCTGCGCTCGCTGGCGGTGTCGCGGTCGGAGCCCGAGGCGCTGGCCCGCCGGGCCTCGGCCGAGTACGGCTGGCCGGCGGGATTCCTGGCCCGCTACTTCGAGAAGCTGCGCTACCACTTCGGCCCGCGCGAGCGGCAGGGGATGGTGCGGTTCTTCGAACTCGCTCACCTGGCCGGCGAGCTGGACGTGGTTCCAGAGCTGCGCTTCGTCGATCACGAGCGGGTGGCCTGATGGCGGTCGACGTGCGCACCGGCAGCGTCACCGAGGTGCTGGAGCGGGCGCTGGCCGGCGAGCGGATCGACGATGCCGACGCGCGCACACTGCTCGAATCGCGCGAGCTGGTGGCGATCGGCCGCGCCGCGCACGAGCTGCGCTGCCGCAAGACGCCGGCCGACCGCGTCACATTCGTGATCGACCGCAACCTGAACTACACCAACGTCTGCTACACCGACTGCAACTTCTGCGCCTTCTACCGCCGTCCCGGCGACACCCGCGAGGGCTACACGCTCCCCCGTGCGGTGATCTTCAAGAAGATCGAGGAGACGCTGGCGCTGGGCGGAACGGCGCTGCTGATGCAGGGCGGCCACAACCCGCAGCTCGGCATCGATTGGTACGAGGATTTGTTCCGCTCGATCAAGGCCCGCTACCCGATCCACCTGCACGCGCTCTCCCCCAGCGAGGTGCAGCACATCGCCCGCAAGGCCAAGCTGACGCCGTCCGAGACGCTGAGCCGGCTGCGCGATGCCGGACTCGACTCGCTGCCGGGCGGCGGAGCGGAGATCCTGGTCGACCGCGTGCGCACGATCATCTCCCCGATCAAGACGACGTCGGCCGAGTGGCTGGGGATCATGCGGGCCGCCCACAGGCTCGGTATGAGCACCACCGCAACGATGATGTGGGGCCACGTCGAGACGCTGGACGAGCGGATCGAGCACCTGCGCCGGATCCGCGAGCTGCAGGACGAGATGCACGGCTTCCGGGCCTTCATCAGCTGGACGTTCCAGCCAGACAACACCGAGCTGGCGGCGCAGGTATCGTGGTTCCCGACCAGCTTCGACTACCTGCTGATGCAGGCCGTCAGCCGCATCTACTTGGACAACGTCGATCACATCCAGAGCTCGTGGGTGACGCAGGGCATCAAGATCGGCCAGGTGGCGCTGTTCTACGGCGCCGACGACCTGGGCTCGATCATGATCGAGGAGAACGTCGTCTCGGCAGCCGGCACCACCCACCGGGCCGGTGTGGACGACTTCCTGCACACCATCCGAAATGCAGGCTTCCGTCCCGCCCAGCGCGACACGCTGTACCGCTCGGTGCGCGAGTACGACGCGGTTGCGTCCTGACGCCGTGCTGAAGGTGAGCGCCTCCCGAACGATCTCGGCGCCGCCGCAAGCGGTGTGGGACGTGATCGCCGATCCGCACCGTCACATCAAGACGCTGCCCGCGTCCGTTTCGCAGATCACGGTCACGGACGCCGGCGAGATCTCGTGCCTGATCTCGGCGATGGGCCAGAGCGAGCGGATGCTGGTGCGCCGCACGGTGCTCGAGCCGCCCCGCAGGCTGGTGGAGGAACGCGTCGATGGTTCCCGCGCCGCCCGCACCGAGTTCGTGATCGCGCCGCACGGTGATGGCAGCCACGTCACGCTGACGGCCGAGATCGAGCTGCCGAGGCTGGTGGCCGGGCTCGCGCGTGGCCATCTCGCGGACGGGCTCGAGCAGCAGCTGGGCAGCCTCGAGCGCGAGAGCGGGGCCGAGTGAGCACATCCGGCGGCGGCTCGGCGATGACCTGGGGAACGGCGCCTGAGGAGATGGCGACGGGCTATCAGGAGTACATGGTGCCGGCCATGTTCGCGCCGCTTGCCGAGCGGGTGGCGGAGATGGTCGAGGCCGCGCCCGGCGATCGCGCGCTGGATGTCGCCTGTGGCACCGGGGCGCTCAGCCGGGTGCTGGCAGCGCGGGTGGGAGCATCTGGGCGCGTCGTCGGCCTCGATCTCACCCCGGGCATGCTGGCCGTGGCCCGGGCCCAGCCGCGCGTCCCGGGAGCGCCGATCGAGTTCGTCCAGGGCGACGCCGATCAGCTGCCCTTCTCGGCCGGCGAGTTCTCGCTGGTCACGTGCCAGCAGGGCCTGCAGTTCGTGCCCGATCGGGCCGCCGTGCTGGCTGAGTTCCGCCGTGTGCTCGGGCCGGGCGGCCGGGCCGCCGTGGCGTGCTGGAGCGACCTCTCGAGCAGCGCCGGCTTCCGCTTCCTGGCCGAGGGCATGGCGACCCATCTCGGCGGTGACGCCGGCCGGATGATGGAGGCGCCATTTGCGCTGTCTGACCCAGGCGAGCTGCGCGCCCTGCTCGAGCACGCCGGATTCGCCGACATCGTGGTCGAGATCGAGCGGGTGGCGGCCCGCTTCGAGGATGCCGACCACTTCGCTCAACGGGCGCTGCTGGGCGGCCCCGCCGGGGCCGTGTTCGCGGCCGCGACGGCCGGCCAGCGGCAGGGCGTGATCGACCACGTGGCGAGCGTGCTCGGGCCGCTCCGCGATGGGTCGACGGTGACGTTCGAGATGCCGTCCCTCGTGGCGGTGGCGCGTGTCTGATCGCGGCGCGAGGCATGCGGCGTGCTGACCTTGCTGGCCAACTGGGTGCAGGATCAGGTTGCCGCGCACGGCCTGTGGGCGGTGTTTGGTCTGATGGTGCTCGAGAGCGCGTGCATTCCCGTGCCCAGCGAGGTGACCATGATCTACGCCGGCTACCTCGTCTCCCAGCACACGATGGTCTTCTGGCAGGCCGTCCTGGTGGGAGCGTTTGCCAACCTGGTCGGCTCGTGGATCGCCTGGGCGGCGGGCGCGTACGGCGTCGATGCCTTCTGGCTGCGGGGCGAGCACACACGCGGCCGCGTCGAGCAAGCTCAGCACTGGTTCGAGCGCTACGGCACGCGGGTGGTGTTCTTCACCCGCATGCTGCCGGTGATCCGGACGTTCATTTCGCTGCCGGCCGGCATCGCGCGCATGCCGCTGGGCCGCTTCTCGGTTCTGACGTTCCTGGGCTCCCTGCCCTGGTGCCTGCTGCTGGTCGGCATCGGTGATGCCGCCGGAGCCAACTGGGACACCTGGCACCACCGGCTCGGCTACCTGGACTACGTGGTGGTGCTGGCGCTGCTGGGCGGCGCGGGCTGGTGGCTACTGCGACGACGTCGCGGCGCCCCGGTCTAGACTCGCCTCCCTGTGGCTGTGCCTTTGATGGATATCCGCGGGCAGTACGAGCAGATCCTGCCCGAGATCAAGCAGCTCGTGTGCGAGGTGATCGATTCCGGTCGCTTCATCCTCGGCCCGAACGTGCGGGCGCTCGAAGAGGAGGTCGCGGCCTCGATCGGTTACGGCCACGCGGTCGCGCTGGCCAACGGCACCGATGCGCTCGAGCTGGGCCTGCAGGCGCTCGGTATCGGCGCAGGAGACGAGGTGGTGACCAGCGCCTATACGTTCTACGCGACCGCCGAGGCGATCGCTCGCACCGGTGCCACGCCCGTGTTTGCCGACATCGATCCAGTCACGATGTGCCTCGATCCGTCCGCCGCGGAGGCCGCCGTCACCGAGCGCACGCGTGCCGTGATGCCGGTTCACCTGTTCGGCCAGCCCGCCGACCTCGGCTCCTTCCGCGATCTCGCCGACCGGCACGGCATCGCGCTGATCGAGGACGCCGCCCAGGCGTTCGGCGCCAGCTTCGAGGACCACCGCGTGGGCTCGTTCGGCGACGTCGCCACGTTCTCGTTCTTTCCGACCAAGAACCTGCCCGCGATGGGCGATGCCGGCATGGCGATCGCCAGCAGCGAGGAGGTCGCCGAGCGGCTGCGTGAGCTGCGCTTCCACGGCTCGCGGGATAAGCGCATCTTCGAGCACGTCGGTGTCAACTCGCGGCTGGACGAGATGCAGGCTGTGATCCTGCGCCGCTTCCTGCGCGAGGTCGACGGCTGGAACGACGCGCGTGCCGCCGCTGCCGACCGCTACCGCGAGCTGGGTCTGGGCGAGCACGTGCTGCTGCCCGCCGTTGCGCCCGCCCGCAGCCACATCTACCACCTGTACATGGTGCGCACGCCCAACCGCGACGCGCTCCAGCGCCGGCTGAAGGAGTCCGGCGTCGCCTCGGCGGTGTACTACGGCGAGCCGCTGCACCTGCAGCCGGTGTTTGCGCACCTCGGCTACGCCGTCGGCTCGCTGCCCGAGACGGAGGCGGCGGCGCGCGAGGGCCTGGCGCTGCCGATGTTCCCGACCCTGGTCGAGGAGCAGCAGCTCGAGGTCGTGAACGCGGTGCGCGGCGCCGCGATCGCGGCCGCCTAGGCAGCACCGTGCGGGTCTGGGTCGATCTCACCAACTCGCCACACGTGCCGATCTTCGCGCCGCTGGTGCGACGCATGCAGGCGAGGGGATGGGAGGTCTCGGTGACCGCGCGCGAGTTCGCGCAGACGCTCTCGCTGCTCGAGCTGCACGGCATCGACCACACGGTCGTCGGCCGCCACGGCGGGGGGTCGCGAGCGGGCAAGGCCCGGGCTGCGGCCGATCGAGTGGCGGCGATGATTCGCCACGGCCGGCGGGGGCGTTTCGACGCCGCCATCGCGCACGGCTCGACCGATCTGCCGATGGCCTGCCGGGCGCTGCGGATTCCCAACACGACCATGTTCGACTACGAGTACGCACGGCTGCAGCACGGCCTCAACTGTCGGCTGGCGCAGCGGGTGCTGATGCCGGACGCGATCCCGGCCGGCCGCGTGGCCGGCTATGGCGCGCGGCCGCCAAAGCTGGTCACGTACCCCGGGCTGAAGGAGGAGTACTACCTGGCCGATTTCGAGCCCGACCCGGCCGTCCCACTCGCGCTCGGCCTGGACGGCAGTCGCATCGGGCTGGTGCTGCGGCCGCCGGCCGACCTCGCCCTGTACCACCGGTTCGAGAACCCGCTGTTCGACGAGCTGGTCGAGCAGCTGGGCCGGCGGGTCGACATACGGGCGGTTGTGCTGCCGCGCACGGCCGATCAGGCGGCGCGCATCCGCGCGCTCGATCTGCCCTCGCTGTACGTTCCTGACGACGCCGTCGACGGCCAGAGCCTGGTGGCCGGCGCCGACCTGGTGGTCAGCGCCGGAGGGACGATGAACCGCGAGGCGGTGGTGCTGGGTACGCCCGTCTACACGACGTTCGCCGGCCGCATGGGCGGCGTCGACGAGCGGCTGATCGCCGAGGGCAGGCTGCGGTCGCTGGAACGGCTGGGTGACCTGGTGGTGGAGCGACGGGCGCCCGGCGATGGCCGCCGGCTGCGCCGCGACCCGGAGCGGCTGCTCGATCTGGCCTTCCGGGGACTGACGCGCGGGCGGCTCGCCGGCCGCGAACCGCGTTTCCGATAAGATCTTCTTATGGACGTCCGGAACCTGCGCACGCTGGCCGAGGTGGCCGACCGCGGCTCGTTCTCGGCGGCGGCCGAGGCGCTCGGCATCAGCCAGCCCGCGGTCAGCCAGCAGATCCGCGCCCTCGAGCGTGACGCCGGCATGGCGCTGCTCGATCGCGGGCCGCGCGGCGCCCGGCTCACCGACCGTGGGCAGGTGGTCTATCGCTACGCTCAGCGGATGGTGGCGCTGTCCGACGAGCTCCAGCGCGAGCTGGGCGACGGCGGCGGCGAGCTGTCCGGCGCGCTGGTGGTCGGTTCCAGCACCGGGCTGGGCGAGCACCTACTGCCGCTGCTGCTGGGGGGCTTTCGGGCCGAGCATCCGCGCGTCACCGTCTCGTTGCGGATCGAGGCCACTGCCACGGTGATCGATCGCGTGCTGGCGCGGGAGCTGGAGCTGGGCGTCGTGGGCGCGGTGCGCCCGCACCGCGGGCTGGTGTACGAGCTGTTCATGCACGATCGCGTGATCTTGGCGGTGCCGCCCGGCCATCGCTTCGCCGGCCGCGTCGTCGCCCTGGACGAGCTGGTCGCCGAACCGCTGATCGTGATGCAGTCCGGCGCCGGAGTGCGCAGCGTGATCGACGAGGAGCTGCGCAGGGCGGGAGTGCGCCCTCGCGACCTGACGGTGGCGATGGAGCTAGGGCTGCAGGAGTCCGCCAAGGCGGCCGTCGAGGCCGGCTACGGCGTCAGCTTCCTGTCGCAGCTGGCGGTGGAGCGCGAGCTGCGACTGGGCACGCTGGCGATCGCCGAGGTGTCCGGCATCGACCCGGTGCGCGATTTCTCGACCGTCCGCCCGGCCGGTGGCCATCCGAGCAGGACGACGGCCGCGTTCCTGGCCTGGTCGCAGCAGCGGCTGCTGGCCGAGCCGAACTGAGGGTGGAGAGGCGATGGCGCGGGGCGCCCCCCGAAGGGCCACCCCGCGCCGGGTCACGTCCGCTCTACGCCGCGTCCCTCAGGTCGCCGATCACAGAGTGCCGTGACGGATCTGCGGTGCGGAAGTACCAGGCCAGCAGACGCTGAATCTCGATCGCATCCTCCTGCTCGGCCGGCTCCTCACCTGTAGTGGTCTGGTCGGAGCTGTTCATGTGTGCGGTTTCTCCCAGCGTGGGATTCCATGCACCAGATAGATCGGGTCGCGCGGCCGCAGGGCATATCCCCCGTCACGGTATCGACCGGACCAGTTACGGGGATCCCGTTTCCCCCGTCCAGCTGTCCAGATCCTGCCAGTAGCTGCCACGCAGCGCGTCCGCCAGCCGGGAGTCGGTGTGGTCTGCGTTGAAGACGTTTCGCTGCGTGTCCGCGCAGATCTCGATCTCGGACAGCCGCACGGCGCCGAGTGCCACCACGATGTCGTGCGCCAGCTGCAGCTCGTCGGCGGTGTAGTGCTTGAAGTGCAGATCGGGCGCGCGGTCGAGGAGCTCGGGCCAGTCGGGACAGGACCGGGTTGCCACGACTAGGCCTCGGCGGTTCGGCGCGGCCGGCGGCGGACGGCGTCCCACAGCAGAGCCAGGATGACACCCACCACCAGGCCCGTGAACACCGCCACGATCAGGGAGCTCTTGCGCTTCGTGGCGCTGACCGACTGGCCGGACGGCTGCTGCACGTAGCCGGCCGACTCGACGTCGGTGGCGCTGGCCTTGAAGAGCTGGTTGGTGGTCAGCTGGTATGAGATCTCATCGATCCGTGACCCCGCGGTCGCGATCGTGGAGAGCAGCGTCGAGGAGATCGAGGCCCGCTCGGCCGGAGTCACCGACTGGTGCGCCAGCGCCACCACCTGCGCCTGGGCCTGGTCGACCACCTTCTGCAGGGTTGCGATCTCGGTCTGGTCGACGATGATCTGGCGGTCGAGCAGCGTGATCTTGGCGTTCTGGTAGGTGCTCGCCCACGCGATCAGCGAGTCGCCCAGCGAGCTCACCGCAGCCGTCACAGAGGTCTTGTCCCACGGGCCGAGCACCGTGATCTGGATGTTCGGATTGGCGCCGGTCGTCTTTGCGGTCGAGCTTCCTGCCAGCACGGTGACGCTGGTGTGGTTTCGCAGTACCGTGCCGGACTTGATGTGCGCGGCCGCCGCCGCCTTGTCCACCACTGCGGTGGAGTGCAGGTACGCCTGGGCCGTGGTCGGGTTGGCTGCCAGCGTATTGGTGATCGCCGATCCGCCCGCCGGTGTCAGCGGCTGGCCGAGGAAGACGGTGGCCTGTCCCTGGAACTGCTTGCCGGTGCCGACGGTGTTCAGCACGACCAGCAGCACCGCCGCCACCACGGCCACCAGCACGACATACCAGTTGCGCATCACGCGGCCCGCGTACTCGCTGATACGGACCTCGTTGGTACGCTCGCTGGTGGGGTTCTGGGACACGGCGCGGAAGTCTACCGTTAGGCTGCGCTGCGACTCGCCGATGAACATACGCGCCCGCGCACCCCTTCGTATCAGCTTCGCCGGCGGCGGCACAGACGTGCCGCCGTTCCCCGCTCGCGAGGGCGGACTGGTGCTGAACGCGACGATCGACCGGTACGTCTATGGACTGTTGCGGCCGCGCCGCGACCGGCAGATCCGGATCGAGTCGGCCGACTTCGGGCTCTCGGTCAACTACGCCGTCGACGAGCCGCCGATCTTCGATGGACGCCTCGACCTGGTCAAAGCGGCGATCCGCCGGCTGGGCGATCCCGCCAGCCCCGGCTACGACATCTTCCTGCACTCCAACGCTCCTCCGGGCTCGGGGCTTGGCTCCAGCTCGACCGTGATGGTGACGCTGATCGGGCTGCTGAAGGAGCATCACAACCTGCCGCTGACCGACTACGAGGTGGCGCAGCTGTCCCACCACATCGAGCGGGTCGACATGGGCATGCTGGGCGGGATGCAGGATCAGTACGCCGCCACCTTCGGTGGCTTCAACTTCATCGAGTTCGCCGACGACCACGTGATCGTCAACCCGCTGCGCGTGAGCGCAGACGTGATCAACGAGCTGGAGCACAACATGCTGCTGTGCTACACCGGCTCCACCCGCCGCTCCGACGGCGTGATCGAGGATCAGACCGCCCGCTACGAGGGCGGCGAGCAGGCCACGCTGCTCGCGCTGCGGGCTCAGAAGGAGCTGGCGCTGGAGATGAAGAACGCCCTCGTGCGCCGCCGGCCGCGCGAGTTCGGCGAGCTGCTGCACCAGGCCTGGCATCACAAGAAACGGATCTCTCCCAAGATCTCGACCACGTTCATCGACGAGGCGTACGCCGAGGCCAGGCGTGCGGGTGCGCTGGGTGGCAAGGTGACCGGTGCCGGCGGCGGCGGCTACATGCTGTTCTACTGCGAGTTCCACAAGAAGCACAGGGTCGCCGAGGTGCTGACCAAGATGGGCGGAGTGGTGACCGAGTTCGCGTTCGAGTCCGACGGGCTGACGACGTGGAGCATGAGCGATGCGTGACCGCGCCATGCGGCGGCTGCAGCTGCACGCCGAGATGGCCCAGGCGCTCGTCGACGAGCGGCTCGCGGCCACGGTCGAGCGGGTCGCGGCCCTGATCGCTGACCGCTACCGGGCGGGAGCGACGCTGCTGCTGTTCGGCAACGGCGGCAGCGCCGCCGATGCCCAGCACATCGCCACCGAGCTGACCGGCCGCTACCTGCTCGACCGCCGGCCGCTGGCGGCGCTGGCGCTGGCCGACAACACGGCTGCGCTGACTGCGATCGGCAATGACTTCGGCTTCGAGGAGGTGTTCGCCCGTCAGGTGCGCGCCTTCGGACGGGATGGCGACGTGGCCATCGGTCTGTCCACCAGCGGCGGCTCCGCCAACGTGCTGGCCGGCCTGGCGGCCGCCCGCGAGGCCGGGTTGGCGACGGTCGGCATCACCGGCCCCAGCGGCGACCGGCTGGCGGCGCTGTGCGATCACTGCATCCGCATCCCGGCACAGCAGACGCCGCAGATCCAGGAGGGCACGATGCTCGTGCTGCACACGATCTGCGAGCTGGTCGAGCACGACCTGTTCGCCTGATGGGCGGCCGCACCGCGTTCCTCGACCGCGACGGCACCATCAACGTGAAGGCGCCGGAGGGCGAGTACGTCACGTCGGCGGACGAGTTTCGCTTCCTGCCGGGGGCGGAGAAGGCGGTCAGGCTGCTGGCGGACGCCGGCTGGCGGGTCGTGGTCGTCACCAACCAGCGCGGAATCGCGCTCGGCCGGATGACGGCGGCGGCGGTGGACGAGATCCATCGCCGGCTGCTGGAGCTGCCGATCGCGGCCGTCTACGTCTGCCCGCACGAGATCGGCACCTGCGACTGCCGTAAGCCCGGTACCGGCCTCTTCCTGCAGGCCCAGCGCGACTTCCCCGAGATCGAGTTCGCACTGTCGGTGGTGATCGGCGACGCCGCGTCCGACATCGATGCTGGGCGGGCGCTGGGCTGCCGCACGATCCTTGTCGGCCGGCCGCCGCTGCCGTCGCTGCTGCAGGCCGCCGAGTCGGTCGTCGGCGAGCGGTAGCGGATGGCCGTGAGCAGGGGGAGTGTCGTCCCCTCCCCGCCGGCCCGCCGGTAGCCTGTGCGGACATGCGCGTGATCATCGCCAACCCGCCTGGCTACGGCGGTCCCGATTACGACGACCACCTCTGTCGCGAGCTCGCACTGCTGGGCGTCGACGTCGAGCTGGTCACGTCGCGGTTTCGCTTCGGCGACGTGCCCCAGCCGGCCGGCTACCGCCGCAGCGAGCTGTTCTACCCGCTCAGCTCGCGGCTGTTCCGGCGCTCGCCGCTACGGGTGCCGCTGAAGCTGGCCGAGCACCCGCTGGGGCTGGCGCGGCTGGCGCTGCGTCCCGCCGACGTGGTGCACGTGCAGTGGATGACGGTGCCCGAGATCGACCGGTGGCTGCTGCGCAGCCGCGCGCCGCTGGTCTACACCGCGCACGACATGAGCGACCGGCGAACCGGCAGCCGGGGCGGCATGTGGCAGAAGCTGTATGACCGGTTCGATCGCGTCGTCGCCCACAGCGAGTCGGGGCGCGGGGCGCTGCTCGAGCAGGGCGTGCGCGACGAGCAGCTGCGTGTGATCCCGCATCCCATCATCGCCAGCGACCCGGCGCGCAGCGACGACGGCCGGACGCTGCTCTGCTTCGGCCTGATCCGGCCCTACAAGGGCATCGATGATGCGATCGAGGTGGTCAAGCGGGTGGAGGGATCGCGGCTGCTGGTGGCGGGCGACCCGATGGAGCCGATCGAGCGCTACCAGGCGGCCGGCGGCGACCGGGTCGAGTGGCGGCTGGGCTACCTGCCCGGGCCGGAGGTCGACCGCGCGTACGGCGACGCCACGCTGGCGATCTTTCCCTACAAGCCGGGGCTGGATCAGAGCGGCACGCTGCTGCGGGCGCTGGGCGCGGGGGTGCCGGCAGTGGCCTACGACGTCGGCGGCCTGGGCGAGAACGTGCGCCGGTTCGAGGCCGGCCGGGTCGTGCCGGCCGGCGACGTGGACGCGATGGCGCTGGCCGTGCGCGAGCTGCTGGACGACCCGGCCAAGCTGGAGCAGGCGCGCGCCGGAGCGAGGCGAGCGCGCGAGACGCTGACGTGGGAGGCTTCGGCCCGCATGCACCTCGACCTGTACCGTGAGCTGGTGGGCGGATGACCTTGGCCGTCGGCATCATCGGCGTCGGCGACCAGGCGCGCGAGACGGCGGGGTACGTCCTGGATGCGGGTGGCGAGGTGTGCTGGTATGCGGCCGAGCCGCCCTACGTGACGGAGGCGCGCGCCGACCAACGGCTGGAGGCGCCGGTGCTCGCGCTGGCCGACGCCCACGCGCAGCAGCCGGACGTGCCCGTGATCGTGGCGCTCGGCTATCCGGGCGACCGCGGCCGGCTGGCCGACGCCTGGCCCGGGGCGCTGTTTGCGACCCACGTCTCGGCACGGGCATGGATAGCGCCCGGCGTCGAGCTGGGCGAGGGCAGCGTCGTCTGTCCGGGAGCGATCGTGAACCGGCTGGCGAGGCTGGGTCGCCACGCGCTGGTCAACATCGGCGCCACGATCAGCCACGACTGCCGGATCGGCGACTTCGTCACGATCAGTCCGGGCGCCCACCTGGCCGGGCACGTCGCGCTGGGCGACGGCACCTTCGTCGGCATCGGCGCCACGATCTCCGATCGAGTCCAGGTCGGTGAGGGCTGCCTGATCGGTGCCGGCGCGGTGGTGGTGCGCGACGTCGCCGACGGACAGGTGGTGGCCGGCGTCCCGGCGCGGATGACGCGGGTGCTGGCCGAGTGGCCGTAACCTCAGGCGGCGATCACCGGGACGCCGTATAGCGGAATCCGGCGGTCGCGAGTGACGATCGTCAGCTTCTCGATCTGCGCCTGGGCCACCAGCATCCGGTCGAACGGATCCCCGTGATGCGCGGGGAGAGCCGCAGCCGCCACCGCGTGGTCGATCGTGATCGGCACGACCGCGAACCGGTTGATCTCGACCTGCTCGCGGAAGTCGCCCTCGAACTCGAGCCTGCCCGCCGCTCGCTTGATCGCCAGCTCCCAGACGCTCGCGGAGCTGACCGCCACCATGTTGGCAGGATCCGCGATCGCGGCCCGCACCTCCCCGGCCAGCTCCGGCAGGTCGCCGATCCACCAGCAGAGGACGTGCGAGTCAATCAGCAGGTTCATCGGAACCGTGCTCGAACCACCCGGCGATCTCGCCGTCCATCTCGTCGAAGCCGGACAGGATGCGGATCCGGCCCTTTGCCGAGCCCGGCGTGCGTGGCTGATCGCTGCCCCGGAAGGGGACCAGCATGGCCACGGGGCGCCCAGCCCGGCCGATCACGACCTCCTCGCCACCCTCGGCCCGTTCCACCAGCTTCGAGAAGTGCGTCTTTGCCTCGTGGATGTTCACGATCATAGACTAAGTCTAGTCTAGTCACAGCATAGTGACAAGCCGTACCGAACGTGTGTCGGCCGTCGCTCAGCCAGCGTCGTCCGGTCAGGCCGGATCGGGCTCCACGTCCTCGGTCGACGCCTCGCTGCGGTCGGCCACGAAGAAGCCGCGCCGCAACAGCACGACCGGCACGGTCGCCGCCAGGATCCGCAGATCCTCGGCCAGCGTGACGCGCCGCGCGTAGCGCTGGTCGGCCGCGATCATCTGCGAACGGCGCAGCTCGTTTCGGCCCTCGATCGCGGCCAGGCAGGTGAGGCCCGGCGGCACCCGCAGCGTCTCGACGTAGCGGCTCTTGTAGCGGTCGATGATCTCGCGCGGCTTGGGTCGCGGGCCAACCAGCGACATGTCGCCGCGCAGCACGTTCAGGAACTGCGGCAGCTCGTCCAGCGACGTCGAACGCAGCAGTCCGCCCAGCGGCGTGATCCGCCGATCGCCTCGGACGTACCAGAGGCCGTGCCCCTGCCCCTGTGCACCGACCGTCATGCTGCGGAACTTGTAGATCGTGAACTCCCGGTCGTCCTTCCCGACCCGCTGCTGACGGAACAGGATCGGGCGGCCCTGCGTGGCCCACAGTGCGGCCGCCACCGCGCCGATCAGCGGGGCGACCACCGGCAGGGCGACCGATGCCCCGGCCAGGTCGAGCATCCGCTTGCCGTGCCGCTCGTAGAAGCTCATCCCACCGTGCGCGTGCCGGCGGCGGCGTCCCACGTGGCGGGCACGCCTCGCCGCAGGTACCTGATCAGCGAGACGAAGGTCGCCCACGTGATCAGCAGGTAATAGTGCAGGATGCTGATGCCCGGAACGCGTCCACCCACCGCGATCGAGATCAGCGCCAGGCCGAGCCCGGCCAGCTGCACCGCCAGCGCCACCGTATAGGTGCCGCCCACGCGGGCTGCCAGTGCGATGCTCGCCACCAGCAGGATCACGTGCAGCAGGCCGGTCAGGTAGCGCAGGAAGCGGTGCGAGACGATCGCCACCGCGTACAGCGGCGGGAATCGCCACAGCTTCCACATCGAGCCCTTGAAGATCGCCAGCCAGCAGTGCTCCAAGAACCGCGACTTGCGGCCGAACTCGTCCTCGATGTCGGTCGTCATGTTCTCGACCGCGTGTGCCTGCGGCTCATACACGGCGCGGAATCCCTGCTGGACGACGTGGTAGGGGAACGAGATGTCGTGGTCGTCGGCCGGGTGGAGATCGCGGTACAGCGAGCGGCGGATCGAGTGGATCGCCCCGTTCGAGGCCGTCTCGGAGTGCACGGCCGACTCGTTTGTCCGCAGCCACATCTCGTAGCGCCAGTACAGCCCCTCCTGGTTGGTGCCGTTGTTGGGGTTGATCAGCTCCACCCGGCCGGTCACCATGCCCACCGTGGCGTCGGCGTAGGGCCGCACGATCCGGCGCACCGCGTCGGCGTCCCACATCACGTTCGCGTCGCCCATGCAGATGATCTCACCCTCGGTCTGGCGCACCGCGCGGTCGAGTGCGGGCATCTTGCCGCCCCGAGGGCACACCAGCAGTCCAACGCCGCGATCGGCGTAGCGGCCGACGATCTCGTGGGTTGCGTCGCTGGAGGCGTCCGACGTGACCAGGATCTCGAGCCGGTCTCCGGGGTAATCGAGCGCCAGCGTGTTCTCGAGCTTCGCCTCGATCACCGCCTGCTCGTTGTAGGCCGGGATCAGAAAGCTGACGGTTGGCAGGATGTCGCCCTTGGCCACCGGCCGCGGACGCAGACGCGCTGCCGCCGCCATCAACAGCGGATAGCCGACGTGGGTCCACACGATCGATCCGAGGCAGACCCAGAAGACGACCTCGAGCAGGAGGGTCACGCCTCCAGTGTACCGGCGGGCACGGGCGCGACCGCTCGCTCGCGCACCCGCGCCGGGGCGAACAGCAACGCCCCGGAAACGACCAGAATCGCCACCACGAAGAAGTAGCTGAACTGCATCGTCAGGTAGAAGAAGTTCGCGGCCGCCGTTGCGGCCAGCGCGGCCAGCAGGCCGCTGCCGAAGCGTGCCGCGTCCTCATCCGCGCTGCGGCCGATGGCGGCAGCGCTCAGCGTCAGGTACGCGAACCAGACCAGGTACACGCACAGTCCCGCCATCCCCGTCTCGACCAGCGTCGCGATCCAGAAGCTGTGGGGCGAGAAGTCCGCCTTGCCGGTGACGTACTGGTAGAACACCGCGAACGTGTTGAAGCCCATGCCGAACACCGGATTCGGGTCGAGCGCGGGCGGAACCAGCTGGTAGAACTCGAAGTGCACCAGCGTGCCGCGGCCGCTGACGTTGGTGCGGGAGTGCACGACAGTCTGCACGAAGTGGGACGTCGAGTAGGCGATCGCCGAGAGAGCTGCCAGCCCACCGAGCGCGTAGGCGACGGTGCGTGCTCGGGGCAGGATGGGCCGGACCCAGGGGAACAGGATAATCAGCCCCACCAGGTCGCCGAGCGCTGCGCTGCGCGAGAGCGTCAGCACCTGCACGATGGCCAGGAACAGGAGCAGCGCGCCGATCCGGCGGCGGCCGCGGGGATGCGCCAGGAAGTAGGGCAGCAGGGTCAGCAGCGGCACGCACAGGATCACGCCGAGGTGGTTGGGATCTCCCGTGAGCGCGTTGATGCGGTAGATGTTGGAGCTGCCACTGACCTGCCCGTAGACGTTGATGCCGGTCGTCTTTCCGTGCCCCAGCGTGAGGGCGCCGACCACGATCCGGTCGAGGTTGATGCCCGCGCCGGCCTGCGCCGCCAGCTGCAGCACGCCGTAGCCGGCGCAGATCGCGATGCCGGCGGTGAACCAGCGCACCGTGCGCAGGTACAGGCGGCGGCCGCCGCGCGCCAGCAGGGCGACGCCGCAGACCAGAAACAGGGCGTGCGCCAGCCATGCGCCGATGCCCTTGATCCAGAACGAGAGCGCCTGCTTGGTCTGCAGGTCGAAGTAGCCGCACAGGTAGACGGCAAGGAACACCAGCATGAACCCGGCCGTGCCGGCCGCTCCGCGGTGCAGCGTGAGGTCGCGGTGGCGAAGCCGATCCCACGCGAAGGCGAGCAGGAAGAGGCTGATCAGCAGGTCGGAGTAGGTCAGCGAGACGAGCGAGGTATCCAGCCGCACCGTGGCCCAGGTCACCATCAGCACCGGCCACAGGAAGAACAGCTCGAGCCGGCGCTGGCTCATCTCACCACCGACTCAAGCACGCGCGCCAGCTCGCGTGCGCGGCTCCGCCGCGACAGCCGGCCGCGGATCTCGTCCGACAGCTCGACGTCCGCCGGGCCACCGCCCAGCCACTCCTCCACCAGTGCCTCCAGCTCGCGAGAGATGCCGTCCGCATCATCGCCATCCACGACCCGGCCCACGCCGATACCCCGGATCAGGTTGGCGGCGGCGCCGTCGGTCGGCACGGCGGCCAGGATCGGCCGCTGCGAGGCGACGTACTCGAACACCTTGCCGGACAGCACGGCGTCGCCGCGGCCACCAGCGTCCGGGATCAGCAGCAGCAGCGCGTCGGCCGCTCGCTGGGCCGCGATCGATTCGGCGTACGGAAGGAAGCCCTCCTCGTGCCAGGCGTCGTCGATGCCCAGCCGGCGGGCATACTCGCGGTGATCCTCACGCAGCTCGCCGATGAAGCGGGCCTCGATCCGTCCCTGCAGGTCGGGGCGCCGCTGCAGCAGCTGCTGCAGCGCCAGCAGGAACGTGGTCGGCGTGCGGTGGCCGAAGAAGGATCCGGCGTGGACGATCGTGAACCGCCGATTGGGCTGGTGGGCCAGCCCCTCGAAGTCGTCGAAGTCGGCACCGTTCTCGATCACCGTCGTCTTGTGCGCTGCGGCTGGATGCAGGCGGCCCAGCTCCTGGGCGATCGAGCCGGTGGCCGCGACCATCGCCGACGAGCGGCGGCCGACCGACGAGGCCATGCGCGCGATCACCGCCCGCTTTGCGCGCACGCCGGCCTTGTCGTAGCGCCGGTGAGGGTTGTCCAGCCACGAGTCCCGGAAGTCGGCCACGAACGGCCGCCGGGTGGCGGTCGCGATCGCCTCGGCCACCAGGTGCGCCGAGCTGGGCGGCGAGGTCGACATGACCACGTCGATCCGCTCGCGCCGCACGACGCCGATGCCGGCCGGCAGCGCCGTTGCCATCCAGGGCGCGGCCTTGTCGGGGATCAGCGAGCGTTGGTATGCGTAGCGGGCCTCGACGCCGAACCGGCCGATGCCGGTTCGTCCCCGCAACGCGTCCTCCCGAAACGACGAGCGGGGACCGATGAACCGGCAGCGGTGCACAGTCGTGCCGGCCGGCACGGCTTCCAGCAGCTGATCGTCGCGCGCGAACCACTTCGAGTCGTCTGGCGCCAGCACGTGGACGTCGATGCCGAGCTCGGGCAGGAACTTGCAGAACTTGAGCGTCCGCTGGACGCCCCCGCCGCCGGTGGGGGGAAAGTAGAAGGCGACGATCAAGAGGCGCATCCGGCGCAGTGTACGGTGCCGGTACGCTCCCGCCATGCAGCTCCCGGTCGGTTTCCGCGTCGTCACCGAGAGCGCGTTCGAGCGTCGTGTGGCGGCGATGGTGCGGCGCGTGCCGGCCGGGCGGGTGGCGAGCTACGGGCGGATCGCCGAGTGGATCGGCGAGCCGGCGGCGGCGCGGGCGGTGGGGGCCGTGCTGTCGCGCGCGGGCGGGACGCTGCCGGCGCACCGCGTCGTCACCGCCGCCGGCCGGCTCGCGCCTGGCTGGGAGCGCGAGCAGGCGGAGCTGCTGCGGTCGGAGGGGGTGCGGGTGCAGCGGGGGACAGTCGCCGCGCCGGTGCCGTGGTGGCAGGGGCCTTCGGCGCCCGGTTAGGCTGCCGTCTGCCGGCGGCTGCGGCTGGCGCAGTACTCGTCGAACCGGCGATGCTTGCCCAGGTAGTCGGCCAGCTCGCGCATGCCGAACTCGACCCACTCGCTCAGCCAGCGCTCGTCGATCGCGCCGTCGTTGTCGTGGTTGGTGCTCATGCTCTCTCTACGCATGGAGTGGGCTGATCGGTTCGCGGTCAGTACTCGACCTGCTCGTAGAAGCGGGTCACGCGGCGCCCGATCACCGTGCGCGCGTCCATCGCCGCCAGCTGCGCCTCGTCGATCTCGCCCAGCGCGAGCTTGACTGCCAGCCAGGGCAGGTTGAGGTCGGGCTGGTAGATCAGCGTCGAGATGCGCGGGTTGACCTCCAGCAGCCTGTCGCCCAGGAACTGGACGTTGACGATCCAGTCCAATCCCAGCGCCTCCACCAGGTCGCGGCTGTAGCGGATCAGGTCGGGCCGATCGATGATGCGGAACTCCATCGCCAGTCCGGCCCGGAACGCCTCGCGCGTCTTGGCGCTCGCGATCAGCGTACGGCCGCCGCGGCACAGCACGTCCACCGCCAGCTCCTCACCCTCGATCAGCTCCATCACCAGCATGGTCGGGAAGCCGGCGTCTCTGTCCAGCATCTCCACGGCCTGGTCGACGCTGACCGGCAGCAGCGTGCCGGGCCGGGCATGCAGCAGCTGGTGGCGGTGATCGATGGCGGCCGACAGCACGCGAAAGCCGCGGGCGCCCTTGCCCTCGAGCGGCTTCATGCAGACGTCCCGGCCGGGGTAGCCCAGCTCTCGGGCGGCCGACCGAAACCGTTCGGCGTCGCCGGCCTCGATCGTGCGCGGCTGGGGGATGCCCAACTGGTCGGCCAGCCGGGCCGTCTCCGACTTGGCGCTGGCAATCGCGATCGCCTGCGGCGTCGAGACCAGCACCGGGACGCCGAAACGGTCGGCACCGGCCGCGATCGCCGCCACCTCGGCCGACGACTGGGGAAAGACCAGCTGGGCGCGTTCGCGGGCCGCCACCCCGAGCAGGGCGTCCAGGTACGCCGGATCGCCACCCGCCGGCACCCGGTGGAAGCTGTCGCACAGGAAGCGTCCCGCCGACTCGTCGCGCATGTCCACCCCGACCAGCCGCACCGGCCGCTCGCCGTTCTCGCGCAGCGCCCGTAACAGCCGGGGTGAGCCGGGTGCGCCCGAGGCGGTCACGAGCAGGGTCAGAGGATCCAGCGGTAGACCTCGAACACTTCGGCCAGCTCGCGGCCGCTCTCGATGCCGTGGGCGCGGGCCAGGTTGCGGATGTACTCCTCGTTTGCGTAGTTGCGGTGCTGCTGGCTGGCGTACTCGTGCAGCGCCGCCACCTTTGCGTCGACGTGGCGCGGCTCGAGCGTGACGTAGGCGTCGCGCCGGAACGCGAAGCAGTTCCAGGGGATCTCGTAGCCCAGCAGCGTCGTCCGCTTGAAGGCGCGCATGCCCTCGCGGGCGATCGTCTCGTGGTCCTGGTGGATGTCTCCCAGCGACGGCATCAGCACCAGGTCGGGCTGCAGCTCGGCGTTCAGCCCCACCAGGATCTCGAGGATCTCCTGGCGGACGGTTGGGAACGTGCGCACCTCGAAATCGTGCACCGTCACCCGCCGGGAGGGGATGCCAAGCGCGGTGGTGGCGGCCAGCGCCTCGTGCACAAGCGTGTCTGCAGCGAAGCCGGCCGGCAGTGAGCGCGAGGCCGACGAGAACGCGTGGTAGTGCACCTCGGCCTCTGCCTCGACCAGCCGCGCGATTGTCCCGCCGCAGCCGAACTCGCCATCGTCGGTGTGTGGTGCGAGCACCAGCGCCCGCCGCCCGGCGGCGATCACGCGGTCGCCTCGGGCGCCTCGGAGGCGCGGTGGAGCGGGGTCAGTGCGAGGGCGGCGATCAAGGCGGTCAAGATCCACGTGGCGGGATCCTCGAAGTACGCATTGTAAAAGAGCGAGCTGGTCAGCAGGGCGGCCATCGCTGCCAGCATCGTCAGGCGCGCCCAGCGCTCACCGCCTGCGCGAAGCGCTGCCCAGGCGATCGATGCCAGCAGAGCGAGGTAGGCCAGCAGCCCCAGCGGCCCCAGCTCGGCCAGCACCGTCACCGGGGTGGTGTGTGATGCGGCCGATGCCACCCTGCCTGGATGGGCGGTGCCCGCCAACGCGGCCCGCGAGAAGCCGCCGATGCCGGCGCCGTCCAGCGGGTGATGGCGGATCACGCGCCAGCCGTCGGACAGCAGCGTCGAGCGGTCGCTGGTGACGTTCCTGGCCGAGTGGCCGCGCACCGCGATGGCCAGGCCGGCCAGCCCGACCACCAGGCAGACCGCCGCCAGCCCGATCACGACCCGGCGCGGCCAGATCGAGGCTCCCAGCACCACCAGCCCGGCGGCCAGCGCCAGCAGGCTGGACTGGGAGTACGCAATGTACTGGGCGCCGAACAGCACCGCGATTGCCAGCGCCAGCACCGGCGTCACCCGCCGACCGATCGCGATGCCGGCCAAAAGCACGATCGTCACGGCCATGAAGCGGCCGTAGATGCTGGCGTCGTAGAACAGCGAGTTGACGCGGAAGAACGAGGCGTACTGGTTGCCGACGATGATCTTTGGGTTCCAGAAGACGTGGCGAGCCTCGAACTGCCAGATCGCCACCCCCGCGAACACCAGGCCAAGCAGCACCTGCACCCCCAGCGCCCGTCGCAGGCCGCTCAGCGTCGGCCTGAGAGCTGCGACGCGGGACAGCAGGAAACCGAACGGCAGGTAGAAGAACAGCAGCTGCACGGCACCCTGGCGCTGGTCGGCGCTCCAGGTCAGCGAGATCGCGCTCCAACCGATCAGCGCCGCAGCCGACCAGCCGATCGCGCCCAGCGCCACCGGCCGCTCGTTGCCGACCAGCAACTCGAACGCGCTGGCCGCCGCCATCGCTGCGACCACGGCGTACAGGGGCACCAGCAGGTTTGCCTGCTGGCCGCCGGCATGCAGCGGGATGCGGGCCGGCGCTGCGGCCACCACCGCCAGCAGCACCACGGTAGGCCAGCGGTGGGCGATGAGCGCGCCGATCGCCAGCGCGATCGCCCCCGCGACCACCCCGACCGCCGCCAGCAGCGGCCGGGAGCTGGCATCGACGCGGATGGTGGCGATCGGCGTGGAGAGCAGGTCCGCTGCCACCACCAGGATGCCGATCGACCAGGCCGCGAACCCGACGATGCGCAGCCGCCGATCGATCGTCGTCAACAGGGGCACCAGGCCGGCGGCGGCGACGATGGAGCCGACCTGCGCGCCGCTCATGGGACGGTCACCATGAAGGAGGGCGGGCTGGGCGTGCGGTTCCCGGCTGCGTCCACCGCAACCAGCTCGACCCGGTAGCGGCCGGCGGGCAGCTTCGACAGCGCCAGGTGGGCCGGGTTGAGCACGGCCTTCCGCTCGAGCACCACGCGGCTGCCTCGCAGTACGACCAGGACGGCTCGCACGTTGGCAGCGCCCCGGGTGTAGGCGATCGAGACGACCGGTCCCCGCGTGATCCGTCCCAGCGCGATCGACGCCGGCTTGGTGTCGACCACGATCGGGTCGGGGATGGTGACGTCGCGGCCGTCCGCTGCCAGCGTCACGCGCAGCCGGTAGCGGCCGTCGGCCACCACCTGGCCGTTGCTGTCACGGCCGTCCCAGACCACGCGCACCTCGCCCTTGCCGCGCGACGTCTCGGGCAGCAGCTGGCGCACGACCGATCCGCCGGAGTCGACGATTGCCAGCGCCAGACGCTGCTCGCTGCGCAGCGAGAGTCGAATCGTGGCCTGGGCGTGGCAGCCGGGATCGCTGCATCCGGGGGAGAATGCCTGGCGCACGTGGGGATGTGCGATCGGCGACTTGCGGAGCTTGAGCTGCTCCGTGCGCAGGAACGCCACCGTACAGGCGGCGATCAAAACCAGCAGCAGCGCGGTCGCGGCGCGGGAATGGCTCACGGCGCGCCGATTGTAGGCGTGCCGTGAGCACTCCGTCGCGGTCGTCTACCGGGCTTGCGGCTCCGGCTTGAGCTCGGAGCTGAAGCGATGCCCGTGCAGGGCGTAGAAGCCCGCCACCGCGAGGATGATCGCGGCGCCCACGATGTAGGCCATCAGCGGCGCATTCAGGGTCTTCAGGCCCGACGCGGCAAGAACCACGGCGATGATGCCGCGCAGCGCCCGCTCCGGTGCCCGGGCGGTGAAGTGCGAGCCGATCAGGATGCCGGGGATCGAGCCAATCAGGATCGAGCCGACGACGCTGAAGTTGGGATGGCCCCAGACGAGCGTGGCCAGGCCGGCCGCAACGGTCACCAACATGGCGTGGAAGAGGTCGGTGCCCACCACCCGCCGGGCGGCGAGCGGGAACAGGGTCACCAGCGCCATGCCGAAGAAGACGCCGGACCCGACCGAGGTCAGTCCCAGGATGAAGCCGAACACGACGCCTATTCCGAGCGCGAGGATCTTGTGGTTGCGGTTCAGCGCGCCGTCAGTGGGCAGCTTGCCGGCGTCCCACAGTCCTGGGATCGAGACGAAGGTGCGGACGGCGACCGCTATGCCGACCAGCACCAGGATGCCGCCGATCAGGTTCAGGAGCACGCTGTCGACGTTCACGCCGATGCGCGGGAAGATCTCATACAGCGTGAACACGCCCACGATGGCGGCCGGAACGCTGCCGGCACCCATCCAGAGGCCGAGCTGCTTGTTCACGTTCTTGAGCTGGTGGTGGCGGGCGGCGCCGAACATCTTGGTGATCGCGGCATAGATCAGGTCGCTGCCGACCGCCGTGGTGGGCGGGATGCCGAACACGGTGATCAGGATCGGCGTCATCAGTGAGCCCGCGCCCATCCCGGTGAGGCCGACCAGCAAGCCGACCGCAAGTCCCGCCGTAATCAATCCGATGTTGATGTCCATTGCCGCTCCCCTGCCCGAAGGCGGTCGTGTTCCCCAGAAGTCCTACAAGTCTAAGTGGTTTAGTGGAGAATGCAAGCCTGCTCGCAAAATTCCTTCCGCAGCTTGCGGCGACCCACGGTGCCCGATCCTCTCTGACCGCGCCGAAGAGCGTGAGCCCGACGCTGGCGGCAGCGTCGCCACAGGAGGGCCGGCCCTGAACGCGGCCGACCCTCCCGTCACGCAGACGTCACTGCTGGCGGTACGCCTCGATCAGCACCTCGGCCACCTCAGGGCGCGTGAACTCGACCGGCGGAACCTGGCCGTTTCCGAGCATCTCGCGCACCTTCGTCCCCGACAGGAAGACGTGGTGGTCGGAGGGGTGGGGACAGGTCTTGTTCGACGCCATGTTGCCGCAGGTCTTGCAGAAGAACGTGTGGTCGAAGAACATCGGCTCGATGTCCAGCTCGTGCGGCGCGAACTCGTCGAAGATGTAGTGCGCGTCGTACGTGCCGTAGTAGTTGCCCACGCCGGCATGGTCGCGGCCGACGATGAAGTGCGAGCAGCCGTAGTTCTTGCGGCACAGCGCGTGCCACACGGCCTCGCGCGGCCCGGCGTAGCGCATCGCGGCCGGGAACACGCCCAGCACGGTGCGGTCAGCCGGGTAGTAGCCCTCCAGCAGCACCTCATAGCACTTCATGCGCACGTCGGCCGGGATGTCATCGCCCTTGGTCTTTCCGACCAGCGGATGCAGCAGCAGGCCGTCCACCGTCTCCAGCGCGCACTTCTGCACGTGCTCGTGTGCGCGGTGCACCGGATTTCGGGTCTGGAAGCCGACCACGCGGCTCCAGCCGCGCTCGCTGAACACGGCCCGCGTCTCCTTGGGGTCGAGGTGGCGGGACGGGAAGGCCGGATCAGGCCGCTTGAACACAGTCACCGGGCCACCCACCAGGGTCGTGCCCTCGGCGAAGATCTGCGCCACGCCGGGATGCTCGCGATCGGTGGTGCGGTACGTCTTGGCGGCCTCGTTCTCACGATCGACTGAGAACACCTCCTCGACGTCGAGCACCGCGAGCAGCTCCCCCTCGGCGCTCTCCAGCGCGAGCCGGCCGGCGCTGGGCGCCTCGGTCACCGAAAGCGTCACCGGCAGCGCCCATGGCAGCCCGTTGGCCAGGTGCATCTCCTCCACCGAGCCCTCGTAGTCCGCCCTGGTCATGAAGCCGGTCAGGGGCGACAGCGCTCCCGAGGCGATCATGTCCAGGTCGGCGGTCTGCTTGTCGCTCATCCGCACCCGCGGCAGCGAGGCGGCCTCGGCAGCCAGCGCGGCTGCCTCGTCGCCGGACACCGTGCGGTCGATCAGCTCGCCGCCGTGAGGAGCGATCAGATGGCTCTGCTTGGTCGCTGTGGCGTCGTTCATCAGGCGACGGCCTCGGTGGCGTCGCGAGCGATCAGGCCCAGCTGCTCCATCCGCTCGATCACGAACGCGGCCGACTGCTCGGGCGTGCGGCCCTCGGTCTCGACCACGATCTCAGCGTGCGCGGGCGCCTCATAGGGATCCGAGACGCCGGTGAACTCCTTGATCTCGCCGGAGAAGGCCTTGGCGTAGAGGCCCTTGACGTCGCGCCGGGCGCACTCGTCCAGCGACGTTGCGACGAACACCTCGACGAAGCGGTCGCCGATCATCTCGCGCACCGCGTCGCGCGTCTCGGAGTACGGTGAGATGGCGGCCACGATCACGCCGGCTCCGTGCCGGGTGAGCAGCTTGGCGACGAACCCGATCCGCAGGATGTTGGCGTCGCGGTCCTCCCGCGAGAAGCCCAGCCCCTTGCTGAGGTTGGTGCGGACGACGTCGCCGTCCAGGTGGTCGACCAGCACGCCGCGCCGCTCCAGCTCTGGGCCGACGATCTCCGCGATGGTGCTCTTACCGGCCCCGGAGAGTCCGGTGAACCAGAGGGTGAAGCCTTGGTTGTCGTTCTGCAACGTGATCAGGTCCTTTCGTTGTATCGCTTGTCGCTTTGTAGCGGTTCACTCGCCGTGGAGGCCGCACTCGATCTTGCCTGTGCCCTTCCAACGGCCCGTCCGTTCGTCCTCGCCGCTCTCCACCGAGTTGGTGCAGGGCACGCAGCCGATCGACGGATAGCCGTGGTCGTGCAGTGGGTTATAGGGAATGTCGTGGCTCCAGATGTAGCGCCACACATCCCGGTTGGTCCAGTCAGCAAGTGGCTGCACCTTCACAACGCCGCGACGCTCATCTATCTCGATTTTGCGGGCATTTTCCCGAGTTGTCGACTGGTCCCTGCGAATTCCGGTGATCCAGGCGTCCATCCCCTCCAGCGTCTGGCGCAGCGGCGCCACCTTGCGCATCGCGCAGCAGCGGTCGGGATCGCGCTCCCATAGGCGCTCGCCGTGCACCGTCGCCTGCTGCTCGACCGACAGCTCCGGCTCGATCCGCTCGAACTTGACCGGGTAGCGCGCGATCAGCTTCTGCCGCGTCTCGTACGTCTCCGGGAACAGCAGTCCGGTGTCGAACTCGACCACCCGCACGTCGGGCTGGATCTGGGACAGCATGTGGATCAGCACAGAGCTCTGCTTCTGCCACGAGCAGGTCAGCACCAGGCGCGGGTGAAACAGCTCGACGGCAACGCGCAGCACGTCCTCGGCGGTCTTCTGCTCGAGTTCGTCGGCCAGGAGATGCGCCTGCTCGGGGCTGATCGGCAGCACTGCGCTCATGTCGGGCTGGGGATGTCGCGCAGCAGGAGGTGGGGCATGGTGTCGGAGCGCAGCCCGAGCCGCAGCGTCTCCAGCGGGATCACCTCGTCCGGCGGGATGTTGCCCAGGTTGACCTCGGGACCGAGGTGGCGGATGAACCAGGCCTGCTGCTCCTTCTGCGGCGCCTCGAACAACAGGTTGTCAAGCGGGATCTCGTGCACGATCTCGTCGATCAGGCCGCTACGCACCTCGCCGGTGCCACGGAAGATGCCGGCGGTGCCGGTCTCGCGGGCCTCGGTGATCACCTTCCAGGCTCCCGCCTCGAGCTCCTCGCGGATCCACGACACCCACTGGTAGGGCGCAAAGATCGAGTCCTGGTCCTTGGAGCCGACCTCGCTCAGCACCACGAAGTCCGCGGCCAGTGCGCTGATCAGCTCCTGCTTGCTCTCGCGCTCCATCCGCAGCGTGCCGTCGGACACCTCGACGTGGGTGAAGCCGTAGCCACGGATCCAGCGCTTGAACTCGTCCACCTTGCTGCGCGCGACCGCCGCCTCGAGCAGCGTGCCGCCGCACATCACCGGCGTGTCGTATGAGTGATAGAGCTTGATCTTGTCGCCTAGGTTGCGGGTCACGTACGACGTGCCCCAGCCGAGCTTGACCATGTCGACGTACTCGCCGGCGGTCTCGAACATGCCCTCCACCTCGGACATCGTCATGCCCTTGTCGATGACGTGGGTCAGTCCGCGCTCGCGGGGCTTTGAGGGGCGCATCGGCAACCCCAGGAACTCTTCGACCATCGCCTAGAGCCTTTCGTAGATCGATTCCTCGAGCCGCTTGCGCGCCTCGACCTGGACGTTCTCGTAGAGCGACTCGCCGTGGGTGTCCATGCCGACGATCAGCGGCCCGAAGTCCCTGACACGGAACTTCCACAGACACTCCGGCATCAGGTCCTCCCACTCGACCTGCTCGATCTCCTCGATCTGGGTCGTCTCCAGCGCCGCCGCGCCGCCCACGATCGAGAGGTAGACGCCGCCATGCTCGCGCAGCGGCTCGAGCGCCTCGGGCAGCAGGCCGCCCTTGCCCATGATCGCGCGGGCGTGGTGGTCGCGCACCAGCCCTTCGGTGAAGCGGCTCATACGGGTGCTGGTGGTCGTGCCGATGCACATCGGCTCGTAGCGGCCCTCGCCCAGCTTGCGGACGTTGGGCGCGGTGTGCAGCAGCGCGGCGCCTTCCAGCGAGATCGGCGGAGCGATGCCCTTGTCGAAGATGCGGATCTGGGTGGCGTCGCGGATGCCGATGATGTGACCCTGGATGGTGACGGTGTCGCCGGCCCGCAGCTCCCGCACGGTGGACTCGTCGGTGGGGAAGGTGATCTCGTGGTGTGCCATCGCCGGCCTACGCTTCCCGGTCGAATTCGACGGTGCCGTCGGCGGCGATGTGAGCGCTGGCCCGCCGCGCCGCCCAGCACTGGTAGTTGACGGCCACCGGGTTGAGCGTGATGTGCGTGTGCGCCTGTTCGACGTGCACCGAGAGCACGGTCGTGTCGCCGCCCAGCCCCATCGGACCGATGCCGGTCTCGTTCAGGAGCGTGAACAGCTCTCGCTCCAGCTCGGCCACGTCCGGGTCGGGGTTGACCTCCTCCACCGGCCGCGCGATCGCCTCCTTGGCGAGGTGCATCGCGAGGTCGGCCGAGCCGCCGATGCCGACGCCGACGATGCCGGGCGGGCAGGGCTTGCCGCCGGCGCCGACGATCGAGTCGATCACGAACCGCTTGATCGCAGAGACGCCATCGGCCGGTACCAGCATCTTCAGGAAGCTCATGTTCTCCGAGCCGGAGCCCTTCGGGATGCATTTGATGTCCATCCCGTCCCACTCGGGCACGAACTCCCAGTGGATATGAGGGATCTTGTGCCCGGTGTTGTCGCCGGTCGGCTTGCGGGTCAGCGTGTGCACGGTGTTCGAGCGCAGCGGGTGCTCGAGCGTCGCCCGCCGCGTGCCGACCCGAAGCGCCCGTTCGATGCGAGCCGGATGCAGCGGAAAGTTCTCGCCCAGCCGCACGTAGTAGACGGCCAGCCCGGTGTCCTGGCAGACCAGGTTCTTGGTCTCGTCGGCGACCGCCACGTTGGCGTTGATCGTCTCCAGGATCCGCTTTCCGACTTTGTGCGTCTCGCTTTCCATGGCGGCGCGCAGCGCGTCGCGCAGATCCTGCGGGATGTCCTTCAGCGCCCACACGTAGAGATGCGCAGAGGCGTCCTCAACAGTCTGCTCGAGCGTTGTGATGGTGTCGATCGCCACGTCTGTCCTTTCAGCGGGTCACAAGGGCTGCGGCGCGTCCCGCGCGCCGTCCGAACACGGCGCAGTCAAGCAGGGAGTTGCCCATCATGCGGTTGCGGCCGTGCACGCCGCCGGTGATCTCGCCGGCGGCGAACAGGCCCTCGACGGTGGTGCGGCCGTCGCGGTCGATCACCAGGCCGCCATTTTGGTAGTGCAGCACGGGATAGGTCAGGATCGGTTCGGTCAGGGGGTCGATACCGGCGTGGCGGTAGCGGCGCATCATGTAGGGCAGCACCTGGTCGGCCACCTCGGCATCGAGCAGTGTGGTGTCGAGCAGCACCGCGGGACGGCCGTCGGGCGTCGTCAGCCCGCGCCCCTCGTCGCACTCCTTGACGATCGCCTCGGCGACGGTGTCGCGGGGCGCCAGCTCGTCGACGAAGCGCTCGCCGCGGGCGTTCAGCAGCAGGGCGCCGTAGCTTCGGGTCGTCTCGGGGATCGAGTAGCCCTGGACGGGCGGCGGCCATGCGCCGCCGTTGGGGTGGTGCTGGAGCGAGTCGATGTCGCGGGCCCCGGCCCCGATCGCGGTCGCCATCGCCGCCACCTCGCCTGTCGATCCTGGCTGGTTGGTGGTCAGCACGCCCCGGCGATGCGCCTCGGCGTAGCAGCGGCCGCCGGCCGCCAGCACGACGGTGCCGGCCTCGATCGTCGAGCGCCTGCCCTCGCTCTCGACGGTGGCCACGAAGTGGCCGTTGGGGCGCGAGAGCTCGTTCAGGGGCGTGTGACCATGGATCTCGACGCCCTCGGCAACGAGCGCGCCGCGCAGCGCGTGGGCGATCGCGTGGCCGGTGCGGTCACCCACCTGGAGCAGCCGCTTGGCGGAGGCGCCGCCGCAGCGGGCCAGGCGGTAGCCGCTGCCCTCGCGCGAGAACTCGACGCCAAGCTGCTCCAGCCATGCGATCGCCTCGGGCGCCTCGCCGGTCAGCACCGAGACCAGATCACGGTCGGCCGTCTCGTGCGATGACCGAACGACGTCGTCGGCGTGCTGCTGGGGGGAGTCGTCCCGGCCGACGGCGGCCTGGATGCCGCCCTGGGCCTTGCCGGTGTTGCACGAGGCGGGCGAACCTTTGGTCACCAGCACCACGTCGGCGCCCGCTCGGCTGGCAGCCCAGGCGGCAGCCAGGCCGGCGCCGCCGCTACCAACCACGAGCACGTCCGCGGTGCTGGGAATGCTGGACACGGACCCTATTCTACAGAAGAATCGCTAATCAGGTAAATAGGCTCTGCTTATATCAACCAGCTCCGCCGGGTTGGCCGGTTGCGGCTGCCAGGGCAGCACCAGCGGATCGTCGTCGTAGCGGGGGATCACGTGCACGTGGTAGTGGAAGACCGTCTGCCAGGCGGCGGCGCCGTTTGACTGCATGACCGTCACGCCGTCGGCGCCCAGGCCGCGGCGGGCGCGACCGGCCAGTTCCTTGGCCACCGACGCACAGCAGATCAGGTCGTGCCGATCCAGATCGTGCACATCGTCGGCGTGCCGGCGGGGGATCACGAGCACATGACCGCGGGTGGCGGGGTTGATGTCCATGATCGCGATCGTGTCGTCGTCCTCGTACACCCGCACCGAGGGCAGCGAGCCCTCCACGATGCTGCAGAACACGCACAGCGCCATGCAACGGATGTTACCGCCGTCACTACGAATTCGTGCCATTCCGCCCCGGCCGCCGTGCGAGGGGTCTGACCCGGTTGCGGGTGGTGGCCGGTAGCATGACCTCCATGCATGTGCTGATCACCGGCGGAGCCGGCTTCATCGGATCGCATCTCGGCGACGCACTGGTGGCCGGTGGCCATACCGTGCGCGCGCTGGACAACCTCGATCCCCAGGTGCACCCCGGTGGCACCCGCCCGGCCTACCTCGATCCGGCGATCGAGCTCCAGATCGGTGACGTGCGCGACCACGACGCGGTCGCACGTGCGCTCGACCGAGTCGACCACGTCGTCCACTTCGCGGCCGCCGTCGGCGTCGGCCAGTCCATGTACGAGATCGAGCGCTACACGTCGATCAACTCGATCGGCGCCGCCGTCGTGCTGGAGGAGATCGCCAAGCGCCGCGACCAGTTGGCCCGAGTGCTCGTGGCATCGTCGATGTCGATCTACGGCGAGGGGCGCTACCGCTGTCCCGACCACGGCCTGCTGGCGCCGCAGGTGCGCAGCGACGAGCAGCTCGACGCACGCGACTGGGAGCTGCGCTGCCCGACCTGTCAGAAGCCGCTCGATCCGCTGCCCACCGGCGAGGACAAGCCGATCCAGCCGATGTCGATCTACGCCGTCAACAAGCGCGACCACGAGGAGATGTTCCTCGCCATCGGCCGCGCCCACCGGCTGCCGACGGTGGCCATGCGGTTCTTCAACGTCTACGGCGACCGGCAGGCGCTATCGAATCCGTACACCGGCGTTGCCGCGATCTTCGGCGGGCGGCTGCTGAATGACAACCGGCCGCTGGTGTTCGAGGACGGGCTGCAGAGCCGCGATTTCATCCACGTTTCCGACATCGCGGCGGGCTGCGTCACCGCGCTCGAGACCGGCGGCGCCGACGATCGCGCCGTCAACCTGGGCACCGGCGTCTCGACGTCCGTGCTGGACGTCGCCCGCGAGCTGGCGCGCGGCTTGGGCAAGGAGCAGCTCGAGCCCGAGGTCGTGAACAAGTTCCGCGCCGGCGACATCCGCCACTGCTACTCCGATATCTCGCTCGCCCGAGAGACGCTCGGCTTCGCGCCCAAGGTTGCGTTCGCCGACGGCATGCGCGAGCTGCTGGGCTGGGTGGCAACCCAGCAGGCGACCGACTCCGTCGACGCCGCGGCCGGACAGCTCGAGGCCGCCGGCCTCACCCGTTGAACGACGCGCCTGACGTCTCGGTCTCGCTGGTCAACACCGGTAATCGTGAGCTGCTGCTGGCATGCCTGGCCTCGCTGGCCGATGCCGCCCGCGAGACGACACTGCAGACGATCGTGGTCGACAACGCCTCGACAGACGGCAGCGCGGCGGCCGTGCGGGAGGCGTTCCCGGACGTCGAGGTGGTCGAGCGCACTGAGCGGCACGGCTTTGGCGCCAACCACAACGTCGCGATCTCCCGCTCCCGCGGCCGCTACGTGCTGATCCTGAACGAGGACACGGTGCTGCACGAGGGGATGCTCGATCGCATGTGCCGATTCATGGATCAGAACCTCGAGGTCGGCGCCTGCGGTCCCAACATCCTCTACCCGGATGGTGCCGTCCAGCCGTCCGCATTTCGCTTCCCGACGCCCGCCCGCGTCGCGCTGACAACGCTGACGCTGCAGCGCGCGTTCTGGATCCAGTCCTCGACCGACCGTATCGCGCGGGTCGATTGGGTGTGCGGCGCCGCCATCCTGGCCCGGCGGGCGGCGCTGGTGGCGGTGAGCGGATTCGACGAGCGGCTGTTCATCTACTCGGAGGATCCCGACCTCTGCCTGCGGATGCGCGACGTGGGATACGCAACTGCCTACTTCCCGCACGCCTCGCTGGTGCACTTCGAGAACGCGACCACCAGCGGCGTGCCGGAGCGGCGGATCTTCCAGATGGAGCGCAGCCGCGCGCTGTACACGCGCAAGCACCACGGCCTGGCGGGCGAGCTGGCCGTGCGCGGCCTGACCGCGGCCGCGTTCACGGCCCGTGCGGCGGCTGCAAAGGCGCTGCTGACGGTGCCCGGCGGTGGCCGCCTGAAGCCGCTCGACCCGTCCGCGCCGGCTCAGCTGATCACCCACGCCCGCGCCGCCATCCGGCCCGACGCCCGGCCCGGCATCGAGGAAGCCGCGGCCGAGTTCAACGCCGGCCGGTCGGCATCTAGATGATCTAACGCCAGATCAGGGTCACCGGTGGCCTGCGGCCGGCCGTGCCGGCCGCCACCAGCAGCAGCTGCCGTGGCGGCAGCGTGTGCGCGCCCTTCCGTGACCACTCGGTGGTGGTCTGGGCGTCAGGCACGTCGACCATCACCACATACGTCGTGTCGCCGGCCAGCGCCAGCGCCAGGCTGCGCCGGTCCGGTGAGGCGGCGATCGCGACGATCCCGCCCGGCGCCTGTACCCGTCTGACCACCTCGCCGCCATGCGGCAGGATGCGGTCGCGCTGGATGAACTGGAACGTCGTCAGCACCACGTCGCTGCGCGAGACCCAGGCCAGCCCGCCGCTGGTCGTGATCCCGTTGGTGGCGATGGGTGGCAGGCAGAGCCGCCGCGTGCCGGCGGTGTCGGTCGCCCAAGCATCGCTGCCGACCGCGACCGCCAGCATCGTGCCGCGCGGCGCGAACGCCAGCTGACTGGGCGGGTTGCGGTCGCAGCTGCGCGGCGCCGCCAGCGTGGTGGTGCGGCCGTGGCCCAGATCGAGCACGCGCACCGAGCCTGCCGACGTGGTGTACGCGACCGCCAGTGAGTCCCATCGCCAGGCCGGCTTGACCGGCGAAACGTGCCGGGCGACGACGCGATCGTGGGTCAGGTCACCGTCGATCAGGTGCAGCGAGTAGCCGTCGCCGCGGCGGGCGATGTACGCGATGTGGATGCCGATCGGCGCCCAGCTGATCGCCACCGGCGTGCCGTCCACGCGGTGTCGCTTGACCGTCCGCAGGCTGGCGGGATCGAGCGCGAGCAGCGCTCCGCGCACGCCGGCCGCCGCGTACACCGCGTTGGGCGAGAGCTCGAACCCGGCGAAATCGCCGGTCGCCGGACGACCGCGGTTGGGCGTCGCGACCCAGACGGAGTGGCCGATCACGGTGGCGAAGCCGTTCGCTCCCGGCGGCAGCGGCGCGTGGATCGGTCGCGGCAGGTGGTTCCTCGGCCGGCCGCCCTCGAGCCCGACCGCCTCCCGCGCGGTGCGGCTCGCCGCCAGCGTGACGCCGGTCGTGAGCACCGCCGCCACCAGCGCCGCCGCCACCAGCGCCAGCCGGTAGCGCGATCGCAGCCCCCCGCCGCCCGTCGCCATCACCGCGGCGCGAGCCTGCTCGGTGGCCGCCGCGCTCGGCTCGACCCCTGTCAGCACGCGCTG
>JBBQUW010000010.1:0-79166 GCA_038212095.1 Gaiellales bacterium
CCCCCCCCCAACGACTCTTATCCGACCGCGACGCTGCCAAATGTCCTCGGACGTACCCGCTACTTGATGGATTCGGTGAACTTAACGCGAACGACCTGGCCGCTCTTCACCTTGACCGCAGTGAGGGGCGGCAGCAGTGGATAGTTGAATCGCGCCGTAAGCGTGTACCAGCCGGGTTGCAATCCCAGGCTGAAGTGCCCGTGCACATCGGTCGTGGGATGGCTGAAGAATGTCTCTCCCGTTGGGCTTCTGACCGTGAGTGCGATCCGGGCATTCTTGAGGGGCCGCCCTCCCGAATCGACGAACGCAGGGCCGCCCTGGATCACGACCAAGCCCCGCAACTCCCCCATCGGAGTCGACGCGGTCGGCTCGGCGCAGGAGCCTTCCTGATCGTTACAACCGCCGGCCGAGCCGCCCAGGCATCCAGAGGCCAAGAGCGCGAGCAGGGCGACGTCCAGTAGCGAGAATCGTCTCACTGCGTTCTTGGACGCTGAACGCCTCGTCAAAGTTCCCTCCACCCCGCACCGCCTCGCACTGCATCCCATCGCGCCTCGCAAGGTTTCGCCTTCTCGGTGAGCTGGTCGATCGCGTCGTCCGTCGGGACGACCTTCGCGAGTCGTCGCAAATCCGTCGCCGTGCGATCGCTGATCGGACGGTCACTCCAAACCGCTCAAGTTCGAACGCCTCGATCAGCGTCGCGGTGAGGCTCGGTCAGTACCGGCGACGTCGATCGCTTGCGGCGTAGATCTGACGCCCGCACGTCGGGCATGCCGTCAAAGACGAAAACAGGCCGAGCCACCGTCGACAATGCGGACACCTCATCCTGCGTGTGAACACCTGCCGGAGATCCCTCATTGGTCTGAGCCGGATTCCTTTCTGCAACGTTCGTGCAACGAATCAGGGGTTTGGAACCTCGCCGAGATCGCTCAGAACCCGCACGATCCGCGTATTAGAGCCGTTTTCAGAGAGTCGGGGCGGCAGGATTTGAACCTGCGACCGCCCGGCCCCCAGCCGGGTGCGCTACCAGGCTGCGCCACGCCCCGAACGGCCGCAGTATACCGAGGCGGACCGCGGCGCCCGGCGCACCGGCAGGGGAACCGGTCGCCGCTTGTAGCCGTCTGATCGGGACATGACCGATGCGCTCGCGATCCCGCTCCGACCGACCACCCGTGGCGCGGCGTACCATGCGCCGGTGCGACTGCACGACGCATCCGACGAGTGGCTGGCCAAGCGATCGGCGCGCGGCGACGCCGACGCGTTCGAGCAGCTGGTGCTGCGCTACCAGGATCGCCTCTACACGCTCGCGCTGCGCATCACGCTGTCGGACGCCGATGCCCGCGACTGTGTGCAGGACGGCCTGATCTCAGCCTGGTGCGCGATCGATCGATTCCGAGGCGATGCCCGCTTCTCGACCTGGATCTACCGCATCGTGCTGCGGAAGGCGTACGACACGCTCGACCGGCGTCGCCGGTCGGCCGATCCGAGCGAGGAGATCGCCGCGGTCAGCCACGATCGCTCCTCCGACGATCGCCTCGACCTGATCGCCGCGCTGTCGGCGCTCGAGCCAGAGTTCCGCGCGGCAGCGGTGGCCTGCGACGTGATCGGCATGTCGATGGAGGAGGCGGCCGAGGCGCTCGGCGTGCCGGCCGGCACCGTAAAATCCCGCCTGCACCGCGCTCGCGCGCGATTGGCCCAGCAGTTGGAGGTCAACCGCACGCCATGAGCGACCAGCCCGAACAGCACGAGGAGATCGTCCGCCGCCTGCGCGATGAAGCGGGAGCCCGGGCGCCGGCAGGGCTGGCCGGTGATGTCATGCGCCGCGTTCGGTCGGAGCCGCGGCCAAATCCCCGGCGCCGGCCACTGCTGGTGCTGCTGGCTGCGGCCGTGATCATCGCCGCGCTGGTGGCCGGGATATCGCGGCTCGGCGGGGCCGGCAGCGGCAGCGCCTCGGGCGGCAGCGTCCCCGAGCGCGCCAGCTCCTCAGCGCCTCGGACTGCGGGCGCCGATGCGAAGGCGAACTCGATCGTTGTCGACGGGGTGCCGCTCGCGACGCTCAGCACCGTCGCCAAGCACGCTCGTCACGCCGGGAACGCGCTGTTCGCGAGTCCCTGCCTGGGCAACTCGCTCTACTTGCTGTCGGTGCCCTACACCGCCTGGGATGCGGTGCGCACCCGCCTGCAGCAGTCGGCAACGGCCGTCTCGGCCTCCCCCACTCGTCGCGTCCGCGTCCGGCTGCGCCGTCTCGCGCCCGGCAGCACGCCGGGTGCGATCACCGTCACTTGCCCTTGACGATCTCCTCGTAGACGCGATCGACCAGGTCGGGACGCTTGGCCAGCGTGTCAGAGACTTTACGGATGCGAAACTCGCGGAAGCTGTCGGCCCGCATGCCGACGCCCTTGGCGATGCTCTGGATGACGGGGTTGGCTGGCACCGGCCGGTTGCCGTGCACGAGGTGGTTGAGGTACCCCGCCGAGAGGCCGGTCTTCTCTGCCAGTGCCCGATAGGAGACGCCCTTGGCGCGCATCCGCGCGCCCAGCGCCTCACCGAACGGCTGACTGCCGGTCGGCTGGCCGGCTTTCGCGGCGGGGGCGGCCCGCTTGGCCGGTGTGGCGGTCTTCTTCCCGGCGCCGGCCGTTCTCGTTGCCGGTGGTACTGGTTTGCGTGCCACGTCAAGCTCCTTCCTGCAGGAGGCGGCGCGCGTGATCCGCGGCCTCCGGCAAGCTGATCGAGGTCTGCTCGCGTGCCCGTCGAGCCTGTACGTCCACCGTGCCGTCCGAGACGGTGCGCTTGCCGACGGTCATCCTGACCGGCGCACCGATCAACTCGGCGTCCGCGAACTTGACGCCGGGGCTGAGATCTCGATCGTCGAACAGCACCGAGACCCCGCCGCCCGCCAGATCCTGCCGCAGCTCGTCGGCGATCGCGAACTGCTGCGACGACTCGTCGCCGATCACCACCAGGTGAACCTCGAACGGGGCGATCGCCCGCGGCCAGATCATGCCCTTCTCGTCGTTGCTCTGCTCGATCGTTGCGGCCATGATCCTCGCCAGTCCGATTCCGTAGCTGCCCATCACGATGGGGTTCTCACGACCCGACTCGTCGAGGAAGGTCGCTCCCAGCTTCGCCGAGTAGGTGGTGCCGAGCTTGAATATATTCCCAATTTCGATCGCGCGCTCGACCGTGAGCACGCCGTCGCACTGCGGGCATCGTTCGCCGTCCGAGACCTCTCGGATGTCGGCGAACTCGGCCTGGTAGTCGCGCCCCGCCTGTACGCCCAGCAGGTGCCGGCCGGTGCTGTTCGCACCCGCCACGTACTGCCCGTCCCGCAGCGCCTGGTCGGCCACGATCCGCACCGAGGTGCCGACCGGCCCGATCGAGCCCGGCTCCGCTCCGAACGTGGCCACAATCTCGTCCCGTGTGGCCGGCCGGAAGCCGCCTCCCAGGAGCCTGGTCGTCTTCAGCTCGTGCAGTCGGTGGTCGCCGCGCACCAGCGCCAGGATCACCTCGCCGTCCTTCCACAGCACCATCGCCTTGGAGGTGGCAGCGGGGTCGATGCCGAGATGTTCTGCCAGCGCATCGATGGTCGTCACCTCGGGCGTCTCGATCTCACGGGGCGCAGCGAGCGCAGCCGGGAACTCGGCCGGGCGGGGCCGCGAACGCGCCCGCTCGACGTTGGCGGCGTAGTCGCAGGCGGAGCACAGCGCGACCTCGTCCTCGCCTGAACTGCTCGGCGCCATGAACTCGTGCGCGCCCAGGCCGCCCATCATGCCGACGTCCGACTCCACCATCCAGTAGCGCAGCCCGCAGCGGTCGTAGATCCGGCGGTAGACCTCGATGTGCTGCTGGTAGCTCGCCTCCAGCCCCTCCATGTCGCGGTCGAAGCTGTAGGAGTCCTTCATCAGGAACTCCCGCGTGCGCAGGATCCCGCTTCGGGGACGCGGCTCGTCCCGCTCCTTGGTCTGGATGTGGTACCAGATCTGGGGCAGCTCCTTGTAGGAGCGGATCTCGTTGGCGGCATGGAACGTGACGCACTCCTCGTGGGTAATCGCCAGCGCGTAGGGCTTGCCCGACGAGTCTGTCAGCTTGTACAGCTGCTCGATCTCGTAGCGACCGGTGCGCTGCCACAGCTCGGCCGGGTTGAGCACGGGCATCAGCATGCCCTGGCCGATCGTGTCCATCTCCTCGCGGATGATGCGGTCGATGTTGCGCATCACGCGCCAGCCCAGCGGCAGGTAGGTGTACAGGCCGGCGCCCACACGGCGCACGAAGCCGCCCCGCACGAGCAGCCGGTGGCTGATCGCCTCCGCATCGGCCGGGTCGTCCTTGAGCGTCGGGATCAGGTATCGAGAGGCGCGAACGCCGTTCACGTTGCCGCAGCCGCTTTCGGCTTGGTGCGCGGTGGCGGCAGGTGGATCGGCCGTCCCAGCGCCACCAGCGCGGCCTCCTTGACGGCCTCGGCCAGCGTCGGATGGGCGGCGATCGAGTCGGCAAGCGTCTCGATCGTTGCCTCCGCCGAGATGCCGATCACTCCAGCGTTGATCAACTCGGTGGCCTGCGGGCCGACGATCACCAGCCCCAGCAGCTCGCCGTAGCGGCTCTCGTGAATCGTCTTCACCCAGCCGGTCTTCTCGCCGTACATCTGAGCGCGAGCGTTGGCCGAGAACGGCATCCGGCCGACCGCGATCTCGTCGTGCTGCTCGTGCGCCTGCGCCTCGGTCAGCCCCACTCCGGCGATCTCGGGATCGGTGTAGATGCAGCGTGGGACGGCCGCGTAGTCGACCTGGGAGTCGTGACCGACCGCGTTCTCGGCCGCCACCTCTCCCTCGCGGAACGAGGTGTGTGCCAACTGCCAGCGGCCGGCCACGTCGCCGGCGGCGAAGATGTGGCCGACGCTGGTGCGCATCGCAGCGTCGGTGGCGATGCCCTTGCGCGGATCGAACTCGACGCCGGCCTGCTCCAGCCCGATGTCCGAGGCGTTGGGGCCGCGGCCGGTGGCGACCAGCACCAGGTCGGCCTCGACCTGCCCGGCGGTACCGTCGGACGACTCGAAGTGCAGGGTCGCGGAGTCGCCATGCTCGATGCGAGTGGCGCGGGCGCCCAGGTGCATCGTGATGTCGCGCTTCTTGAACGCCTTGTACAGCTCCTTCGACGCGTCGGCATCCTCGGTCGGGATCAGGCTGTCGAGCATCTCGACGATCGTCACCTCGCTGCCGAAGTGCGAGAGGATCGAGGCGAACTCGACGCCGATCACACCGCCGCCCAGGATCACAGCTCTACGCGGCACCTGGCCGGTCTCGAGCATGCCGGTCGAATCGACGCACAGCGGGCCGTCGATGCCGTCCACGGGCGGGCGCAGCGGATGTGAGCCGGTGGCGATGATCGCCTGCTGGAAGCTGACGTCCTCCCCGCCCTCGACCGCGATCGTATGCGCGTCCTTGAAGCTGCCGCGACCGGTCACGACCTCGATGCCGTTTGCCTTGACGACGCCGGTGATGCCGTTCACCAGGCCACCGACGATCGTGTCCTTGTTCTTCTGGGTGGCCGCGAAGTCGAGCTCCACGCCGCTCACGTTGACGCCCAGCTGGGCGAAGTCGTGATGCGCCTCGCGCAGTGCGTGGGCGGTCTGCACCCAGGCTTTGGTCGGGATGCAGCCGACGGTGATGCAGGTGCCGCCGATGCGACCCTGCTCGATCAGCACCACCTTCGCGCCCAGCTGGGCGGCGCGGATCGCGGCTGGATATCCGCCGGGCCCGCCGCCAAGGACGGCAACATCACACTCCATCAGGCTCCAACTCCTCCATCGGTCGGTCGAGGTGCGATGGATCGTATCTCAGTGCCGACCGCGGCTCGACAGTGCCAGCGGCGTCCACCCGCGGTCATTGGCACCGCTTAGAGCAGTGCTTCGCGAAGTACCTCGACCAGTTCGTCGAAGGCGTCCCAGTAGACCATGTGGTCAGACGTCACCCCGCGCTCCTCGAAGCGATCGCCAAGATCGCCGCGCAGGCTCTCGCAAAGCTCGTCGCCGACGTAGTCGCTGAGCGTCCCCGGCACCAGCAGCAGCCGCCCCGGCCAGCCCGCCAGCGAGGGCGCCGGCCGCGCCATCTCGCTCCAGGCGCAGATCACCGCCGACCGGCTGTAGTGCAGCCGCCAGCGGCCGTCGGCGCCCTCGACCAGTGCCACCGCCAGATCGTCGTCGACCACGTCGCGGGCGTGCTGCGGCCGCCCGGCCAGACGCTCCTCGCGGGCCTCGTCTCGCGTCGCCCAGCCCTCATCGATCCGCACCTCCTCGGCCACCTCCCGCATCTCGTCTCCGGGCAGCGCCACGGCCGGATCGAGCAGCACCAGCCGCTCCACCCGCTCGGGCGCCGCCGAGGCAAGCGCCATCCCCAGCAGACCGCCGAAGCTGTGGCCGATCACCGCGCAGCGCTCGATCCCCTCGCCATCCATCGTCTCGAGCAGATCATCGACGTGCTGATCCACGCTCCACGGCGCATCCCAGGTCGAGCTGCCGTGACCGCGCAGGTCGGGCGCCAGCCAGCGCAGCTCGGGCAGACCCCGCTCCGCCAGTCCGCGGAAGCGCCGACCGTGCCCGGTGACGCCGTGCAGAGCCAGCAGCGGCAGACCACCGTCGGCAGCCATTCGGTGCACGTGCAGCCGCGCTATGGCAGCCGCTCACCCTCGTCGCCGATCCAGGCGATGGTCGCACCGACCGGGTACTCGCCGCCCTCGTCGCCGTCGACGCGCAGCAGCACGCCGTCCGCTTCTGCCTCGACCTCCTGGGTCACCTTGTCGGTGTCCAGCTCGTAGAGCGGATCGCCACGGCGCACCGGCCCGCCCACCTCGACCAGGAAGCGGATCAGGATCGCCGAGCCCATCTCCTCGCCCAATCTGGGCACTGTCACCGCGGTTGCCATCCCTCCGAGTCTATCCGCATCGATCATCTAAGGTTTCGGGCAATGGCGAAGCCGGCACAGATCGAGACCGAGGCACCGCTGGACGCGGACACCGCGCTGCGGCTGTTTCGCATGATGGCGCTGATTCGGCGGTTCGAGGAGCGCACCGAGGAGCAGTACACCCGCGCCCGCATCGGCGGCTACTGCCACCTGGCGATCGGCGAGGAGGCCTCCACCGTCGGCGCGATCGATGCGCTCGAGGAGGGTGACTGCCTGTATGCCAGCTATCGCGACCACGGCACCGCGCTCGCGGTCGGCAGCCCGCCCGCCGCCGTGATGGCCGAGCTGTTCGGCAAGGAGACCGGCGTCGCCCACGGCCGTGGCGGCTCGATGCACCTGCTCGACGTGCAGCGCCGCTTCTTCGGCGGCTGGGGCATCGTCGGCGCCCACCTGCCGATCGCCACCGGCACCGCGCTGGCGCTGACCTACCGCGATCTGCCTCACGCCGTGCTGTGCCAGTTCGGCGACGGCGCCGTCGAGACCGGCTCGTTCCACGAGGCGCTCAACCTGGCCGGCATCTGGGACCTACCGATCGTCTTTCAGATCATCAACAACCAGTACGGCATGGGCACCTCGGTCGAGCAGTCGGCCGCCGAGCCCGAGCTGTGGCGTCGCGCGGCCGCCTACCGCATGCCGGGCGAGCGAGTGGACGGCAACGACGTCCTGGCCGTGCGCGAGGCGACCGCGCGGCTGCTGGCCGAGGCACGCGAGCAGCGCCGCCCGGCGCTGCTCGAGACCGTCACCTACCGCCACCGCGGCCACAGCGTCGCCGACGCCGGCAAGGTGTATCGCAGCGCCGAGGAGATCGCGGGCTGGCGAAAGCGCGATCCGATCACCCGCTTCGGCCTGCTGTGCACCGAGCGGGGGCTGCTCACGGTCGAGCAGGTCGATCAGATCTGGGCCGATGTCGCAGCCGAGGTCAAGGCCTCGATCAACGAGGCGCTGGCGGCCGCCTTCCCAGATCCTGACACGCTGTACGAGCACGTCTACGGCGATCCGGCCTGGCGCGAGCAGTTCTCGCGGATGCAAGCCGGCGCCCCGTTCGGCGAGCGGGGAGAGGCGCGGTCGTGGCAGACCTGACCTACCGCGAGGCGCTGCGCCGCGCGCTCGACGAGGAGCTGGCTCGCGACCAGGACGTCTTCCTGATGGGCGAGGAGATCGGCCGCTTCGAGGGCAGCTACAAGGTCACCGCCGGCCTGTGGCAGAAGTACGGCGAGCAGCGCGTGCGCGAGACGCCGATCTCCGAGGAGGGCTTCATCGGCGCGGGCATCGGCGCGGCCATGATGGGCCTGCGGCCGGTGATCGAGATCATGACGATCAACTTCATCCTGGTGGCGATGGATCAGGTCATCAACCACGCCGCCAAGATTCGCTACATGTTCGGCGGCACGGTCGGCGTGCCGCTTGTGATCCGCGCGCCCGGTGGCGCCGGCGCCCAGCTGACCGCCCAGCACTCGCAGAGCCTGGAGGCGTGGTTCGCCGGCTGCCCCGGGCTGAAGGTGGTCGCGCCCGCATCGGTGGCGGATGCCTACGGCATGCTGAAGTCGGCAATCCGCGACGACGACCCCGTGCTCTTCTGTGAGAACCTGGTCATGTACAACGTCACCGGACCGCTGCCGGACGACCCCGACCTCGTGGTGCCGCTGGGCCGCGCTGCGGTGGTGCGCGAGGGCAGCGACCTGACGCTCGTCGCCCACTCCTACACCGTCCAGCGGGCGCTGCGGGTGGCCGACACCCTCTCGCGCGACGGCATCGAGGTCGAGGTGGTCGACCTGCGCTCGCTGCGACCGCTGGACGCCGAGACGGTGGCCGAGTCGGTGCGCAAGACCAGCCGCGCGCTGATCGCCGAGGAGGGTTGGTCGACCTACGGCGTCGGCGCCGAGCTGGCCGCCCGCATCCATCGGCTCTGCTTCGACGACCTCGACGCTCCGGTCGAGCGCGTCGGCGGCGCCGAGGTGCCCATGCCCTACTCCAAGCCCCTCGAGCTGGCCGCGCTGCCGCTCGAGGCGAAGATCGAATCCGCAGCCCGCGCTCTGCTGGCAGAATGCGGCATCACCTGAACCGCATGGAGGACACGTGTCCGAAGAACTCGTGATGCCCCGGCTCTCCGACACGATGGAGGAGGGCACGATCGGCCGCTGGCTCGTGCACGAGGGCGACTCCTTCAGCGAGGGTGACGTGCTGGCCGAGATCGAGACCGACAAGGCGACGATGGAGTTCCAGGCCTACGACGCCGGAACGCTGCTGAAGATCCTGGTCGATGACGGGCAGTCGGCTGCGCTGGGCAGCCCGATCGCGATCGTCGGCGACGCCGGGGAGAGCGTGGCCGAGCAGCCGTCCGCGACGCCAGACGCCGACGACCAGCCGGCCGAGGAGGCGCAGGAGAAGCCGGCCGCCAAGCGGTCGAGGTCCGCCGCCAAGCCGGCCGCCGCCAGCAACGGCTCGTCGGATGGCACCGCCGCACTCAAGGTCTCGCCGATCGCCCGCCGGATGGCAGATCAGGCCGGCATCGACCTGTCCGCGCTGGCCGGGCGGGGCAGCGGCCCCGAGGGCCGCGTGGTCAAGGCCGACGTGGAACGTCTGATGGAGGGCGATCCGTCGCCAGAAACGTCTGCCGCAGCGCCGCCGCCGGCCGTTGCCGCAGCCGACAGTGAGCTCCGGGAGCTGACGCCGATGTTGAAGGCGGTGGCCGCACGGATGGCACAGTCCAAGCAGACGGTGCCGCACTTCTACGTCGAGTCCGAGGTCGACATGACCCGGGCGATGCAGCTGCGCGCAGAGCTGAACGAGGGCCTCGCCGACCGCGGCGAGAAGATCAGCGTCAACGACCTGATTGTCCGCGCGTCAGCGCTGGCGCTGCTCGAGCACCCCCAGGCCCACCGCTCATACGTCGACGGCCGCCACGCCTACCACCCGCACGCCAACATCGGCATCGCGGTGGCGCTCGACGACGGACTAATCGTTCCGGTCGTGGCGGCCGCGGACACGCTCTCGGTCAGGCAGATCAGCGCCGCCACCCGTGACCTGGCCGGCCGCGCGCGCGAGGGGAAGCTGAAGCAGCGCGAGATCGAGGGAGGCACCTTCACCGTCTCCAACATGGGGATGTTCGACGTCGCCAGCTTCGAGGCGATCATCAACCCGCCCGAGTCGGCGATCCTGGCCGTGGGCGCGACGATGCCCCGGCCGGTGGTGCTGGACGGCGAGATCGTTCCCCGCCAGATCATGCGCGTCACGCTCTCCTGCGACCACCGTGCCTGCTCGGGCGCGGACGGCGCCAAGCTGCTGAAGACGATCAAGCGCTATCTCCAGGCACCCTCACTGCTGCTCGCCTGACCCCCGAACCACGGGTACACTCGATGTGATGCAGCTGACGGACGTGATGTCGACCCAGTTGGTGACCGTCTCGCCCGAGACGCGAATCGGCGAGGCCGCGCGCAAGATGGTCGACTCCGACGTCGGCGCCGCGATCGTGCTGGCGCCGGGCGACGAGCTGGTCGGCGTGATCACCGAACGAGATCTGATGCGCTGCGTCAGCGAGGGCATCGAACCCAACCGGCCCGTCTCCGACCGCATGACCCGGCACGTGCTGACCGCATCCCCCTCCACCGAGCTTGCCGAGGCGATGGCGCTGATGGTGGATGGGCACTTCCGGCACCTGCCGGTCGTGAACGACGAGGGCAACGTGATCGGCCTGGCCTCGATGCGTGACCTGATGGCGTACACCTCGCTGCGGCTGCGACACGGCAACCTCGGTTCGGACGACGACCTCGATCCGGCCGAGGTGATCGCGACCATCCATCGCATGCGAACGGGCGCGGCGTAGCCGCGCCCGTTCTGGTGCCAGACTTCAGTCTGGCACCCCCCAGCCGCAGCGTCCCGAGCACGGCCGACCAACGAGCGACTGCACGATCAGTACGCACACACGAACCCCCTAGACCTGCCACTCCCCGCCCCGCAGCACCGGCACTCGCGTCCCGTCTGCGGTGAGGCCGGTGACATCCACCTCGTTCGAGCCGATCATGAAGTCGATGTGGATATCGCTGCGGTTGGCTCGTTCGGCGTCCTCGCCGGCGGCGAAGTCGAGGCCGTTGCCAAGCGCGATATGGCTGGCGGCATTCTCGTCTAGCAGCGTCTCGTAGAACACCGTCGACAGCCTGCCGATCCGGCTGTCGCCGTCCACCAGCGCCACCTCACCCAACCGGCAGGCGCCCTCGTCGCTGGCGGCCCTGCCGCGCAGCACCTCGACGCCGCTGTCGGCGTCGATCGCCACCGCCCGTCCACCCTCGAACCGCACCTCGAGTCCGCGAACGACCGTGCCGCCCACGTCCAGCGGCTTGGTGGAGCGCACGTGCCCCTCGGTGCAGGTCGGGTCGGGGGTCGTGAACACCTCCTCGGACGGCAGGTTGGGCCGGTGAGGGATCCCCGCCTTCGTCACGACGCCACCGGCCACGAACATGGCGCGCGGCAGCAGGCCGACCCGCAGATCGGTTCCGGGGCCTTCGAAGTGCAGCAGCTCGAACCGCCGCTCGGTCAGCCGTCCGGCCGTCGCTGACAGGGCCGCCATCCGCTCCGTCCACGCCGCCACCGGGTCCGGTTCGTCCAGCCGGCAGACGTGGCCGATCTCCGTCCACAGCGCGTCCAGCGCGGCCTGGGGCCCCAGGTCGGGGTGCGTCAGCGCCGCCCACGTCGGCGTCGGCCCGGGTCCGATCGACCAGTTCACCAGCTGCTGCATGACCGACCGCAGCCACTCCTTGCGGGTGGGCGGATTGTCGCGCCCCAGCCGCTGCTGATCCAGCCCTTCCAGCACGGATGGGTCGGCGCCGCCGACCAGCGTGATCGACGCGCAATGATGCTCGCCGATCTCGCGCGCCCGGTCGACCGCCCAGCTGGGCGCGTAGCCCACCGCGTCGTCTCCGCCGAACTCGATCCGCGCCCGCTTCAGGTATGGATCGGAGTACTCCGCCTCGACGTGCAACGCGCCCGCCCGGTAGCAGCGATCCGCCACCGCTCGCACGAGCTCCCGGCACTCCAGCGAGGCGTTCACGATCACGATCTGTCCCGGCTGGACGTTGGCGCCGAAGCCGACCATCAGGTCGGCCAGCCGCCCGGTCATGTCGGCTCTTAGATCTGCCATGCGCCCGCCCTCAGCAGCGGCACCCGCTCGCCGTCGGCGCCGATGCCGTCGACGTCCACCTCGTCGCTGCCGATCATGAAGTCGATGTGGATCGAGCTGGCGTTGGTGCGCGCTCTGTCCTCGTCGTCGCCGATGGTGAACGGATAGGCGTTGCCGAGTGCGATGTGGCTGGCCGCATTCTCGTCGATCAGCGTGGTGCAGAAGACGGTGTTGGTCGCCCCCACCCGGCCCTCTCCGTCCACCAGCGCGACCTCTCCCAGCCGAGCGCCTCCCTCGTCATGGGCGATCCGGGCTCGCAGAAGGTCGACGCCGCTGTCTGCATCGATCTCGACCGCCCGTCCGCCCTCGAAGCGCACCCTCAGCCCGTTCACCATCGTGCCGTCGATGTCGAGCGGCTTGGTGGAGCGGACGATGCCCTCCGTTCGGTTCGGATCGGGGCTGGTGAAGATCTCCTCCGAGGGCAGGTTGGGATGGTGCCTGAGTCCGGTCGCGGTGGTGAATGCGGCCGCCATCCAGTTCGAGGTGGGCAGCAGGCCGACCGTGAGGTCTGTTCCGGGCCCGCGGAAACCGATCGCCGAGAACCGCCGCTGGTTGATCCGGCCGGCAACCGCGTTCAGGGTATCCATGCGCTGGTTCCAGACCGAGACCGGATCGGCCTCGTCCAGCCGGCACATCCACTCGACCTGCGTCCACAGCAGCTCGAGCGCCGCCTCCGGCGACAGATCAGGGTGCACCTTGCGCGCCCAGTCGATGGTCGGACAGGCGATGATGCACCAGTTGATCAGCTGGCCCGTCACCAGCTCCAGGTACTCGTGTCGAACCGGCGATTGGTCGGCGCCCAGCCGCGCGGCGTCGAGCCCATCGGTGGCTGCCGGATCGAGCGCGCCGTCCAGCGTGATCACGGCGACGCGCTGTTCGCCCATCTGCTTGACCCGGTCGACCTGCCACGGCGGCGCATACCCGAGCGCGTCGTCGATGCCGTGCTCGATCAGCGTCCGTCGCACGAGAGCGTCCAGATAGCTGACCTCCACGTGCCGCGCGCCGGCCCGGTAGGCGGCCGCCGCGACAGCACGGGCGACGTCCTCGCGGCCAAGCTCGGCATTGACGACCAGCGTCTGTCCCGGCTGGACGTTCGCTCCGAAACTCACCGCGAGTTCAGCCAACCGATCGATCCTCTGGTCACCCATCGCCCGGCACTCTACACAAGCTAGTATCCGCCCCCGATGAGTACTCTGGCCGACCAGTGGGATGCGATCATCGCCCGCCAGCCGGCCGACTGGTCGACGGTGGACATCCAGCTCGACCTGATGGATGCCAACCAGAGCGAGGAGGTTGCGCTGGTGCTGTCACCGCTCAACCCATGGCACGCTCGCGACTGGCGCAGCGGCACGTTCCGTTTCCGTGCAGCACGCGCGTTCGGCTACGGCACGGCGGCCGACCTCTGTCGCAAGCGGCTCTCGACGCTGGACACGGTCGGCGTCTCTGGCACGATGCGCGTGGTGTCGCGGATGGCGGACATCCGCCCGGTCGGCACCCAGGGCACCGTGTAGTCGATCAGCTGGCTCAGCTCCGCAGCGACCCGCCCAGCCGGTCGGCCAGCGCGGTCACGATCCGGTCGCGGGCAGCGTTCGCCTCGTCGTCGGTCAGCGTGCGGTCGTCGGCCTGGAACACGAGGTGGATCGCGAGGCTGCGCCTGCCCTCGCCCACCTGCGGGCCCTCGTAGACGTCGAACACCTCGGCCGAGGCGAGCAATGGCCCAGCCGCCTCGCGCGTCACGGCCAGCGCCTGGCCGGCGCTCACGTCGAGCTCGAGCACCACGGCGATGTCCTGGCGGACGGACGGATAGCTGATCACGTCGCGGAAGAGCGGGATCTCGCCGTCGCGCTCCAGCTCGGCCAGGTCAAGCTCGAAGATGGCCACCGGCGCATCGATGCCGAACGCCTCCGCCACCAGCGGATGGAGCTCGCCCACGAAGCCGGCTCGCCCCAAGCTGGCGGAACGGCCCGGATGCAGGAACGGCTCCCCACCGGTCGCCACCGGCAGCTCGACACCCAGGGCCGCGGCCAGCGCCTCCGCCACCCCCTTGATGCGCGCGAAGCCGGCGCCCGCGCCGGCCAGCATCGCCGCTATCCGCACCGGCTGGAACGGCAGCTCCCCGCTGGACGGAAGCACGACGCGTCCCGTCTCGAACAGCTCGACCCGTGGCCTTCCGGCGTCCAGGTTGCGGCGGGCGGCGTCCAGCAGTCCGGGAAAGAGCGTGGTTCGCAGCAGCGCCTGGTCGGCGCCCATCGGGTTCGCCACCCGCACCGCCTCGCGGCGTGGGTCGGCGGCCGCCAGCCGCAGCCGATCAGCCAGCTGCTCGTCGCGGAACGCGGTCGTCACGGCCTCGCTGAGGCCGGTGCCGAGCAACACGTCCACCACCCGCCGGCGGAGCCGCACGTCGTCGGCCAGCCCACCTACCGCGTCGGCATGCGGCGGCATCACCGTCGGCACCTTCCAGACGCCGTCGACGCGAGCCACCTCCTCGATCAGGTCGACCTCGCGGTAGGTGTCTGCCGCTCGCCAGCTGGGCACTCGCCACCCGCCATCGCCGGCCTCGTAGCCCAGGCGGCCCAGCGCGGAGGCGATCTGCTGCTCGCTGTAGGCGCGGCCGATCAGGTGCTCGAGCCGCTCTGGCCGCAGCGGCACCACCCGCGGTTGGGGCAGCTCGCCGTGCAGATCGATGGTTCCCGGCACCAGGCGCGCGCCGCACAGCTCGACCATCAGCTGCGATGCCAGCGCCAGCCCGCGCGGCACCAGCTGCGGGTCGAGACCCTTCTCCCAGCGGGTCGAGCCCTCGGTGCGCAGGCCCAGCCGGGTCGAGGCGGCCTGCGTCGCCGGCCCATCGAAGTTGGCGCACTCCACCAGCACCGTCGTCGTCTCGTCGCGCACCTCGCTCCACTCGGCGCCCATCAGTCCGGCGATCGCCGAGGGCCGATCCCGGTCGGCGATCACCAGCACGTCACGATCGAGGCCGCGGCTTTGACCGTCCAGCGTCACCACCTGCTCGCCGGGCGCCGCTCGTCGCACGATGATCTGCCGGCCCGCCACCCGGTCGAGGTCGAAGGCGTGCGTCGGCTCACCCAGGCACAGCATCACGTAGTTGGTGATGTCCACCACGTTCGAGATCGAGCGCATGCCGGCGGCCGTGATGCGCGCCTTCAGCCACGGCGGCGACGGCCCCACCCTGACGTCGGCGAACACGCGTCCCGCCCAGCGTGGACAGAGTTCGGGCGCCTCGATGCGGGCGGTCAGGTAATCGCCGATGGTGTCGTCGCCGCGCGGCTGCGGATCGATGCCCGGCCAGCCGGCCAGGTCGGCGTCGATCGCCGCCGATACCACACGAGCGATGCCGTAAACCCAGAGGCAGTCGGGCCGGTTGGACGTGATCTCGAACTCCATCACCTGATCGGCGATCGGCAGCACCTCGGACAGCGGCGTTCCCGGCACCAGCGTGTCCGGCAGCAACATGATGCCCTCGTGCTCCTGCGACAGCTCGAGCTCTCGCTCCGACAGCATCATGCCGTCCGACTCAACGCCGCGCAGCTTGGCCTTGCGCAGCACCGTCCCGTCCGCCAGCGTGGCGCCGGGAAGCACGACCGCCACGGTCGCGCCGGCCTGGAAGTTGGAGGCGCCGCACACGATCTGGCGCGGCTCGTCCTCGCCCACGTCGACGCTGCACAGCGAGAGCCGGTCGGCATCCGGGTGGCGATCGCGGCTGATCACCCGTCCCACCCGGTACAGCTCGACGCCGGCCGGCACGCCCCGATCGCTGATCGACTCCAGCTTGGTGCCGGTCATGCTGAGCAGCTCACCCAGCTCGGCCACGGACATGTCGAAGCTGACGTACTCGCGCAGCCACGAGACGGGCACCCTCATCCGAACTGCTCCATGAACCGCAGGTCGTTCTCCCACAGCATCCGGATGTCGGGGATCGCGTGGCGCAGAGCCGCGATCCGCTCCACGCCCATCCCCCACGCGTAGCCGGTCAGCCGCTCCGGGTCGTAGCCGGCAACGTGGTCGAACAGCGTCGGGTCGATCATTCCCGCGCCCAGGATCTCGACCCAGCCCTCACCGCGGCAGACGCGGCAGGGGGAGCCGTCGCGGGCACAGTTGAAGCAGGACACGTCCACCTCGACCGATGGCTCGGTGAAGGGGAAGAAGTGCGGCCGCAGCCGCACCTCGCGGTCGGCGCCAAACAGCTCGCGGGCGAATGCCAGCAGCGTGCCCTTGAGGTGGGCCAGCGAGAGCCCCTCGTCCACCGCCAGTCCCTCGATCTGCGTGAACATCGCCGTGTGTGTGGCGTCCGGCGTATCGCGGCGGAAGCAGCGCCCCATCGTCGCCATGTAGACTGGCGGCGGCTGCGCCTCCATGGTGCGGATCTGCATCGGCGAGGTGTGCGTGCGAAGCACCAGCTCGGGCGAGATGTAGAAGGTGTCCGTCCACTGCCGCGAGGGATGGGTGATGGGCGTGTTCAGCGCGTCGAACGTGTGGTGGGTGGTCTCCACCTCGGGGCCGTCCGCGATCCGGTAGCCGAGGCCGACGAACACCTCCAGGATGTCACGCCCGGTCTGTTCGATCAGGTGAGAATGGCCGCGTCGCACCGGCTCGCCGGGCAGCGAGACGTCGATCCGGTCGCGCAGCAACCGTTCGTCCAGCTCGGCCGCAGACAGCTCCGCCTCGCGCGCGGCAAGCGCCGCCTCCAGCGACTGCCGCACCTGGTTCAGCGCCTTGCCGCGCGGCCCGCGCTGCTCGGGCGGCAGGCCGCCAAGCTCGCGCAGCGCCAGCACCAACGGCGCCCGCCGGCCCAGCAGGGCGATCCGTGCCTGCTCGAGCTGGCCGGTGTCTCGCGCGGCGGCGATCGCCGCCAGGCCCTCGCTGTTGACGGCGTCGGCATCCATGAGCGGCCAAGTCTACCCGCGGCCGTACACGGTACGCTTCGCAGACGATGGCCACGCTCCAGAGCACACCTGACGCCTATGGCGCGCTCGGGGCGGACTACGACCGCTGGTGCCGGTCGGTCACCGAGGATATCGACTTCTACGTCGCCCTGGCGCTCGAATCGGGCGGTCCGGTGCTCGAGCTGGGCGTCGGCTCGGGGCGCATCGCTGTGCCGACCGCGATCGCCGGAGTGCCGGTGGTGGGCGTCGACCTCTCGATGGAGATGCTCGACCTGGCCTGGGCGCGCGCGCTGCCGCATGGGGTTGGGCTGGGGCTGGTACGGGCCGACATGAGAGCACTTCCCGACCTGGGCCGCTTCGCACTGGTGACGGTCCCGTTTCGCGCACTGCTGCATCTGCGCGACGACCAGGAGCGGATGGCGGTGCTGACCGCCGCCCGGGATCGGTTACTGCCGGGCGGACGGCTGGCGTTCGACGTCTTCCACCCCGACCGGATCGATATCGAGGAGACACATGGACGATGGCTGGAACGCGAGCCGGGCATCCAAGAGCGCGCCCTCTGGCGCCCTGAGGAGCGCAGCCTGACGCTGTCGGTGCGGACAGAGCACCGCCAATCGACTATGGAGCTCTGGTGGGTCGAGCCACGCAGATGGGCTGGCCTGCTCGCCCAGTGTGGATTCTCGACGATCGAGTCCTACGGCTGGTTCGATGGCCGTGCTTTGGCGGTCGGCAGTGCAGACTCGGTATGGGTCGCAGCAGCAACGGCGGCCGCGGCGCCTGGTTGAAGTTGAACTCCGCGAACAGGTTGCCCAACTGGCTGGCGTTCTCCCGCACGCTGGGCCGCGAGTCGGGCCGGCCGTCGCTGGCGGGGTCGATGCGGGCGCCGCCCAGGAAGTCGTCCTCGATGAACTTCAGGTATGCGTCGAAGCTGAGCGTCTGATGGTCGATCATGCCGCGCCGGGCGTAGGGGCTGATCATCAGGCCGGGCACGCGCAGGCCGTAGCCCTGGCCGTCGACGTGCGGCGGCGCCACGTGGTCGTAGAAGCCGCCCCAGTCGTCCCAGCTGATGAAGATCGCGGTCGAGTTCCAGTTCGGTGAGCGCATCACCGCGTTCACCAGCGTCGTCACCCACGCCTCGCCCACCAGCGGCGTGGCCGGCGGGTGTTCGCTGTTCTGGTAGCTGGGCACGACCCACGAGACGTTGGGCAGCGTGCCTGCGCGAGCGTCTGCAAAGAACCGTCCGGCCGGCTGCACGTTCCCCAGCTGGCCGTCCGCCCTGACGTCGGCGAACCTGGGCAGCGGGTTCCAGATGCTGGGCGTGACCGCGTTCTGCTGCTTGACCAGGCAGCTCATCGCGCCGGTCGGGCAGTCCGGCTGGAGGCCGCCGGAGACGTAGTAGCGCCAGCTGACGTTGTGCGTGTGCATCAGGTAGGTGAGATCTGTCCATGGGAAGAGCGGCTGGCCGCGCTGAACGTGCGGCGGGATCGTGCGGTTGCTGGACGGCGTGCAGCTCATCGGGTCGCTGCCCGAGCTGCACTGGGCCGACCAGCCGGACACCATCGCCAGGTGCGATGGCAGGCTCCAACCCAGGTTGGACGCGAACATGTGGTCCTGCAGCACGAAGTGGCGGGCGAAGGCCCAGTAGTTGGGGATGTCCGCGCCCGTGTGGTATCCCATCACGTCCGGCCGCTTGACGTTGATGATGCAGCGGGGATCGATCGCGGTATGCAGGCAGCCCGGCGTGCGCGCCTTCACCGCCTGCGCGACGAAGCCGTTCATCCGTCCGCCGGCGATATCCGAGACGGCGTTGATGGGCGAGTGCGGGCCGCCGCTGTCCACCTGCCCGAGGTCGTGGTAGGGCGGGACGCAGTGGCCGGAGGTGGGATCTGGCACGCACACAGTCGGGTGTCCGTGGCGCATCGGGATGCCGTCGGCGCCGGGGTACGTACCGAAGTAGTTGTCGAACGACCGGTTCTCCTGCATGATCACGATCACGTGCTGAATGCGGTGGATGGCCGCGGGCACCTGCACCGTTGGCGGCACGACTGCGGAGCTGCCACAGCCGCCGGCCACCGCTGGGATGCATGACGCCAGCCCCGCCAGCAGGTAGCGCGTGATGATCGCCCGGGACACTGCTTACACGGTACGGCGACCAGGTTGGAGTTTCGTGGGTGCGCTCAGCCGGTGGCGCGCTGGCGCACGGCTTCGTACAGCGCCACGGTCGCCGCCGCGGCCGCGTTCAGCGACTCCGAGCCCTCGGCCTGCGGGATCGAGGCCGTCTCCTCGCAGGTGGCCACCACCTCGTCGGGCAGGCCGTGTCGCTCCGCTCCCACCACGAACACCGTCGGCTGCCGCAGGTCGAGCTCCCAGATCGAGCGGTCGGCGGTCGGCACCAGAGCCACTCGCCGCACGCCCTCGGGCGGCAGCGGTGCGTGCTCGATCGGCACCCGGAAGACGGCGCCCATCGAGGCTCGCACGCCCTTGCCGGAGAGCGGGTCGGAGCAGCCCGGTGAGAGCGAGACGAATGCCGGGCCGAGCGCGCCGGCCGCACGCACCACCGTGCCGACGTTGCCCGGATCGATCACGCGGTGCAGGTGGACGCCCAGGTCGCCTCCCGCACGAGGCGGCAGGCTATCGATGCGGTAGACCGAGATCACGCGAGCGGGATGACCGAGCGTGCCCAACTCGGCCATCAGCGGATCGCTGACCACCTGCACGGGACCGCCGCGGGCAAGACGAGCACGCAGACCATCTTCGATCGGGCGGTCGGCGGCCACGAACGTCTCGACAGGCAACACGCCGCAGGCAAGCGCCTCGGCGACGATGTCCTCACCCTCGGCCAGGAACAGACCCACGGTCAGCCGGTTGCGCTTGGTCTGCAGCTTGCGCGCAGCCTTCAGCCGCGCGTTCGATCGCGCCGTGATCGGTTCCACTGCCTCTGTCCTCTCGGCCGGTCGGCTCTACTTGGCCGCGGCCAGCGCGGTCTTCGCCGCTTCGGCCAGCGCCGTGAACGCCTCAGGATCGGCGACAGCGATGTCGGCCAGCACCTTGCGGTCGAGCTCGATCTCGGCCAGCTTCAGTCCATGGATCAGCTGGTTGTAGGACAGCCCGTTCAGGCGGGCGCCGGCATTGATGCGGATGATCCACAGACGACGGAAGTCGCGCTTGCGGGTCCGCCGATCGCGGTAGGCGTAGGTGAGCGACTTCATCACCTGTTCCTTGGCCCGCTTGTAGGTGTTCTTCTTCAGGCCGCGGTACCCCTTGGCCTGCTCCAGCATCTCTCGACGCTTCTTCTTTGCATGAACGCTGCGCTTGACGCGTGCCATCGCTCCTCCTACCTCTTGCCCAGGAGGCGCAGCGCCTCACGGTTGTCAGCCGGCGCCAGGCCGGTGTCGCGGCGCTTGAAGCGGCGACGCTTGGCGCTCTTGTGCTCCAGCAGATGCGACTTGAAGGCGCGACGGCGCAGCAGCTTGCCGCCGGCCGACAGTCGCAGCCGCTTCTTGGCGGCCGATTTCGTCTTCATCTTTGGCATCGGTGTCTCCTACTTCTCGCCGTCGGCGGGCTTGGCCGCCGTCTCGGTGTCGCTCGCGGTGGCGCTCTTTGCGGTGCTCTTGGTGGTGGTCGTCTTCTTCGTGCTCTTCGCTGCTGCCGGTTTCGCGGCGGCGGGTTTGGTCGCCGGCTTCTTTGCCGCCGGCTTGGCGGCGGGCTTCGCAGCCGCAACTGCGACAGTGGGCTCGGCCTCCGGCGCGGACTCGACGACCGGCTCGGGCGCCACGACGGCCGGCTCCGGCTCGGGATCCGCCGCCGCCGCTGGTGCCGGCTCGCTCTCGGGCGCCGTCGCCGGTGCCGCCGCAACGGGCGCGGGCTGGGCTTCGTGCGTAGGCTGTTCGGGAATCGGCGATCCGTCGGCGGCCACCTGCGCCGTCACCACGTTCTTGTGGGGCGCGAGCATCATCACCATGTTGCGGCCGTCCTGCAGCGGTGCAGACTCGACGACGCCCAACTCCTGCACCTCGTCGGCCAACCGCAGCAGCAACACGCGGCCACGGTCGGGATGCGTCATCTCCCGTCCCCGGAACATGATCGTCACCTTGACCTTGTCGCGGTTCTTGAGAAAGCGGACGACGTGCCCCTTCTTGGTGGCATAGTCGTGAGGATCGATCTTTGGTCGCAGCTTGATCTCTTTGATCGTGATGGTGGACTGGTGCTTGCGGGCGAGCTTCGCCTTCTGCTCCTGCTCGTACTTGTACTTCGAGTAGTCCATCACCCGGCAGACGGGCGGCTTCGCGTCCGGAGCCACCTCGACCAGGTCGAGGTTGGCGTCCCAGGCGTACTTCAGCGCCTCATCCGTGCTCTTGATGCCGATCTGCTCCCCGTCGGCGCCGATCAGGCGCACCTGTGGGACACGGATGGCGTCGTTGATGCGGGTGGTTGGCTCCGCCGGCCGTTGGTCGAACCGTCGCCGCGGTCTCAAGACGAGTGCCCAGTCACGATCTGTGTCAAGCCCGGAGTCTCCCTCCGTCGAAAACAGAAAAACGGGCGCCACATGGGCACCCGTTCTCGCACTCCCAGATCGGAAGCGACCGCCAAACTGCTCGGTTGAACCCGGCTCACGCGTTGCGCGGCGGGTGAGAAGCGGGAAGCCTCTGCTTTGCCAGGGTGCGAGTATAGCCCATGGGACGTGGACCCCTCCGCATCCGCTGTTGTCGCAACTGTCACGGTCGCGTCACGATCGCGGCCACGGCCCTTGACCTGGGAAGGATACGTGCGCAATGATCGCGGTCGTGTTCAATGACCGAGCCCAAGCTGGGGCAGGTCTGGCGGCGGCACTGCCCGATCTGCGCATGAAGTCGAACGTCACCGTGATCGGGCTTGCCCGGGGCGGCGTGGAGGTCGCGTACGAGACGGCGCACCTGCTGCGGCTACCGCTGGACGTGTTGTGCGTCCGCAAGGTCAGCATGCCGGGGTATGCCGAGCTGGCGATGGGCGCGGTGGCGCCACAGGGCGAGCGGTTCACCAACCGCCGCATCGCCTCGCTGCTGACCACCCGCCAGATCGAGGAGGCGTATGACTCGGCGATGGTCGAGGCGCGGGCGATGGACGACCGTCTCCGCGCCGGCCTTCCCCTCAACCTGGTCGGCCGCGTCGCGCTGATCATCGATGATGGCGCGGCCACCGGCGCATCGGTGCGGGCCGCGATCGCCGCCGTCCGCAACGCCGGCGCGCGCCAGATGATCGTGGCACTTCCGGTGTTGCCACGGCCGGCAGCCGAGCGGCTGGCACGCGAGTGCGACCGGCTGGTCACGCTGCGCGCACCTCAGCGGTTCCAGTCGGTCGGCCAGTTCTATCAGGACTTCCAGCCCGTGCCCGAGGACCGTGTGCGCGAGCTGTTGGCGGCGGCCCAGCCGGCCGCCGAGCAGCAGCCGGTGTGATCGCCCGCAGACCGTTCGCGGCCTGGGCGGTCGTGGGGTTCGTGCTCGGCCTCGCCGCGACGCCGCTGTTTGTGATTGCGCTGCCGCTCGCGGTGGTTGCGATCGTCGTGGTGGCTCGCCGGGCACACGAACCCGACGACCTGCTGGGCGCCGTGTGTGGAGTCGGACTGGTTTTGTTGCTGTCGTCGACCGCCACGGTGCGTCTGGCCGGCTTCGCCGCGCTGGTGGGCGGCCTCGCGTTGCACGCGCTGATCGGCCGGCTGGGCGGCCCGGCCCCCTGACCGTTCAGGCCAGGCCGAGCAGCTCCCGCGCCGCCGCCGGCGTTGCCGGGCGTCGGCCGGCCAGCGCCGCGATCGCAGCCACCCGCTCCACCAGCGCGGCGTTCGATGGCGCCGGCACCCCCGCGTCGGCCTCGACCTGATCCTCGAACCCGCAGCGCACGTGGCCGCCGCAGGCGATCGCTGCCGTCACGACCGGCAGGAAGCTGCGGCCGATCCCGGTCGCCGTCCAGGTGGAGCCGGCCGGCAGCCGGTCGCTGAGGTCGACCACGTTGCGCGGGGTGCCGGCCGCGCCGCCGGGCACGCCCAGCACCAGATCGTAGTGCTGGGGCCCATCGAGCGGCGCCTTCGCGATCAGCCAGGCCGCGTTGTCCAGGTGGCCGAGGTCGAAGATCTCGAGCTCGGACCGCACCCCGGCCGCGATCTGGGCGCGTGCAAACGCGAGCATCAACGGCGCAGGATTCTCGAACACTCCCTGGCCGAAGTTGACGCTGCCGCACGTCAGCGTGGCCATATCCGGCGCGGCGGCCAGCGAGCCCAGCCGTTCCTCCGCCGACATGCCGATCGCGCCGCCGGTGGACACCTGGACGATCATCTCCGGCACCTGGTCTCGGATCTCGTCCACGATGATCCGATAGCGCTCGCCGTCCTGCGTAGGCGTGCCGTCGTCCCAGCGCGCATGCACGTGCACCATCCGCGCGCCTGCGTCGAACGCCCGCCGCGTCTCGGCCGCGATCTCACCTGGGGTGTGGGGCACCGCCGGGTTATGGCTGCGCGTCGTCTCCGCCCCGCAGGGCGCGACGGTGATGATCAGGTCGTCAGACACGGCGTCGCGCGCGGCCGCTACGCCCCGTGGCCGCCGGGGCCACGGTGGAACTCGCGCTTGACCACATACGTGCCGCGGGCCCGGGTCACCAGCACCGGCGGCTCGAGCAGATCAGCGGCCGACTCGTTGACGTCCCCGCGGGCGGTGATCTCCTTCCACAGCTCCAGATCGACCGTGCGGCTGGTGGTGCCCATGCGCACGATCGTGCCGCTCGCGCGCACGAAGTCGCCGGCGTGCACCGGCGCCAGGAACTCCACCTTCTCGTAGCCGGCGAACAATCCCTCGTCGCCATCGGTGCGCACGGCCAGCTCGGTGACGATGTCACCGAAGATCTCGAGCCCGTGCGCTCCGTCGACGAGGTTGCCTCCATAGTGGGCATCCGCGGCCGACAACCGCACCCGCAGCTCGACCTTCAGTCCCTCGCTCATGCGTTCCCCCGTCGAATCAGTTCCTGCGCCATCCATGCCGCCACCTGGGACGGCCCGGGCCCTGGCCCGAGGCCGGCATCGTATCCGAGCGCCGACCCGGCTGGTCACGGTCGATCTCGAAGGCGCGGCCAGGCCCGATCCCCCGCCCGGAGATAGCGGCCGAGGCCGGCCTGCTCACGCCCGCCGAGCGAGGTCGACCGGAAACCGCGGCTGCAGCCGGCCGTCCCGCTTGCGCAGCTCGGGCCGGTCGGCCACCAGGCAGTTGTAGACCGCCTCCTCGGCCGCCTCGTAGGCGGCGGCGAAGTACGGGTTCAGCTGGTCGTTCTCGAGCGTCTGCGGCCGGGCGGTGGTGAATGAGACGGCGATCTCGCCGGAGCCGTTGTGGGCGTACGATCCCGCCCGCGCCAGGCCCAGCAGCGGCCGCAGCGCGAGCCGCCGCAGCTGCATCGCCGTCATCGGCGCGTCGGTGGCACAGACCGCGATGCACGAGCCCTCAGCGGGAGCCGGCTGTTCGGCCGGGTCGAAACGCAGCCCGCCGGCGGCCAGCCGTTCACGTTCGCCGAAGTTGCACATCAGGAGCACGCCCAGCGTGTGGTCGCCGACGCGTCGCGAGGCGGTGCCGATGCCGCCGGCGAACTCGAAGCACGTCATACCGGTGCCGCCGCCGACGGAGCCCTCGGGGACGTCGCTGGAGAGAGCGGCCCGCGCTCGCATCACGTCCTGCACGGTGATGGTGCGCGAATCGGCCAGATCGCTGTCGTCGCACTCCCCCACCACGGGAATCAAGGTGTTATCGGGATCACCGCCCTCGGCCAGCACGGCGGCGTGATAGACCATGCCCAGCGCGTGCGTGCCGCACAGGTAGATGCCGGTCTGGATGATGCCCCACTCGTCGATCTCGAGCTTCTTGGTCAGCTCGCCGACGCCGTTCACGGTGGCCACGCCGGCCCTGACGGGCAGCGATGGCGGCGCGATCACGGTCACGCCGGTGAGCTCACCGCTCTCGGCCTGCGAGTGACCAACCAGCACACCGGGTACATCGGTGATCGAGTTGCGCTCGCCGATCGGCAGCAGTCCCACGGGACCGGCGATATCTCTCCAGCGTTCGGGCATGAACGGTGCTCTATACCAGACTGACACCGGGTCGCGCTGAGACGACCGGCGTGGCGGCAGGTTGGGCACGCATCCTCGTGTCAGGAGGCCGAGGGGTACTCGTCGTGCTGAGGCAGGTGGTCGAGGATCGGATACCACGGAGCCTTCGAACCGACGAAGATATGCGCCGTCGGCGTGTGCCCCGGCTGGTCGACGAGGCCGCCGTACGGAACCCGTACGCAGCCGCGCTCGCGCACGGTCCAGTACAGCAGCGAGAAGCAGAGCCGGCAGCGGATCTCGTGATCCGCGGTCTTCTCGCCGACCTCCAACAACAGATCGACACCCTTCAAAATCATCAGCTTTTCCCGCTCGATCTCACCCCACGGCAAGAACGCCGACCCGGTGGTCGCGCGACAGTTCGAGCAGTGGCAGTTGTACGCGACGACGAACTCATCCGCGACCTCGTATGCCACCGCATCGCATCCACAGCGACCTCTCAGCATGCGGCCATCCTAGCGCCGAAGCCCGCGCATCACCCGCTCATCCGGCCCCGCCGAAAACCTCCACGGATGCGCCGCCTCGAATGCCGCCGCCGCCCGAAGCACCAGCGCGTCCGCCCCACGGCGGCCGATGATCTGGAGGCCTACCGGCATGCCGTCAACGCTGCCGCAGGGCACGGTCGCCGCCGGCTGGCCGGAGACGTTGAACGGATAGGTGAACGCCGTCCAGGAGAGGTACTCGGTCGGCACGCCGGCCACCGAGCCCGGCTGGTCGAGGCCGGCCGCGAACGCCGTCAGCGGCAGCGTCGGCGTCAGCATCAGGTCGTGGTCGTGCATGAACGCGTCCCAGACCGCTGCGTAGCGAGCCTTGGCGCCCTGGGCCGAGACCAGCGCGGTCGCCGGCAGCCGAAGACCCCGCTCGATCACCGTCACGCGGCCGGGGTCGAGCAGCTCCTCCACCTCCGCCAGACGTCCGTCGGCGAACGGCGCCGCCTGGCTGGTGCACCAGATCGTGTCGACGATCGGCCACGGATCGGGCAGCGACGGGTGGCGCGCGTCCAGCCCGCTCCCAGCGCGGCGAAGCTGCGCGCCGCCGCCTCGCAGACCGCGACCACCTCCGGCTCGACGGCGGCGTAGCCCAGGTCGGCCGACCACGCGACTCGAACGCCGGCCACGCCGCCCGCCAGACCCGCGAGCGTCTCGCTCCCCGTCAGCACATCAAGCAGCAGCGCTGACTCGGCCACGTGGCGGCTGATCGGCCCCTGCACCGACAGCCCGGAGTTGACGACATCGGTCGGCACCAGGCCCCAGGTCGGCTTGAGGCCGAACACGCCGCACATCGAGGCCGGGATGCGGATCGAGCCGGCGCCGTCGCCCCCGTGGTGCAGGACGCCGGGCAGGCGCGCCGCCGCGGCCGCCGCCCCGCCGCTGGATCCGCCGGCCGCCTGCGATGGCCGCCACGGGTTGAGCGTCGACCCGTGCACACGGCTCGAGGTCTCGCCCTTCCAGCCGTTCTCCGGCGTCGCCGTCTTGCCGATGATGGCGGCGCCGGCTGCCCGGACGATCGCCACCAGCGGCGAGTCCGCCGCTGCGATGCGGTCGCCACCCAGCAGCGAGCCGGCGGCCGTGCGCACGCCGGCCACGTCCAGCAGATCCTTGATCGTGACCGGCACGCCCGCCAGCGGCCCGGCGGTGCCGTCAGCGTAGGCCCGCTCGGCGGCCGCCGCCTGCCGCAGGGCCAGATCCGGTGTCAGCGTGACGAACGCGTGCAGCTCGCGGTCGACGTCATCGGCCCGCTGCAGCGTCTCGCGCACCACCTCGACCGGCGAGCGCTCTCGCCGCCGGTAGGCGTCGAGCAGGTCGAGGACGTTCACCGCGCCCCGCCCGCGTCAGCCGGGCGCGGTGACGATGCAGGCCGCGCGATGCTCGGCCACGTGCGACTCGCGCGCCCGGTGCAGCTGGGGGTCGATCGACTTGCAGCGCTCCTCGGCGATCGGACAGCGCGGGTGGAAGCGGCAGCCGGACGGCACGTGCACCGGGTTGGGCGTCTCGCCCTTGAGGATCTGTGGCACCGTCTGCTCGCGAGGATCGCGTTTTGGCACCACAGAGATCAGCGCCCGCGTGTAGGGGTGCTGTGGATTTCGCACCACCTCCTTGGCCGGCCCCTCCTCGACGATCCGGCCCAGGTACATGACCGCGATCCGATCGGCGAAGTGTGCCGCCGTGGAGAGGTCGTGCGTGATCATCAGGATGCCGAGCCCCTGCCGGCGCAGACCGTCCAGAAGCGAGAGGATGCCGGCCCGCACCGAGACGTCGAGCATCGACACCGGCTCGTCTGCCACTAGCAGCTTGGGATCGAGCACCAGGCTGGCCGCGATCGCGACCCGCTGGCGCTGGCCGCCGGACAGCTCGTGCGGGAACCGGTCGATGAACAGGTCAGGCGGCGTCAACCCGGCCCGGTCGAGCGCCTCGCGCACCTTCGCCTCGCGTTGCGGCTTGGAGCCGGCGATGCCGTGCACCAGCAGCGGCTCCTCGATCGTGTCGCGCACGGTGAAGCGCGGGTCGAGCGACTCGTAGGGATCCTGGTAGATCATCTGGATCTCGCGCCGCAGGGGCCGCAGCGAGCGCGCCGAGAGGCTCGAGATCTCGCGGCCGCGAAACTTGATCGAGCCTGACTCGTTCTCGACCATCCGGATCACCGTCTGCGCGGTCGAGGTCTTGCCGCATCCCGACTCGCCCACCAGCGCCACCATCTCGCCCTCGCCGACGCTGAACGAGACGCCCTCCACCGCGTGCACCGAGAGCTTCGGTCGCCGTGCCACCGCGCCGATCACCCCACGCGGCACCGGGTAGCGCGTGACCAGGTCGGCGACCTCGAGCAGCGTGCCGCCGACCGTGCTCATGCCGGCTGCTCCAGGGTGACGCGGTCATTGAGGTGGCACATCGCCTCGTGGCCGGGTGCCACCTCCAGCCTGCGAGGATGCGTGTCGGCACAGGGTGAGAACGCCGAGTCGCAGCGTGGCGCGAATGGACAGCCCACGATCGCCCGATCGAGCCGCGGCGGCGCGCCCGGGATCGAGATCACCGAGTCGTCGCCCAGCATGTCCGGCGTGGCCGCAAACAGCATCCGCGTGTAGGGGTGGCGCGGCTCGTGGTAGATCTCGGCCATATCGCCCATCTCGGCGATCTCGCCCGCGTACATCACGGCGGCCCGGTCGCAGACCTGCGCCACCACCGGCAGGTCGTGCGTGACCAGCACCATCGAGAGCCCCAGGTCGCGCGTCAGCTGCGTCAACAGCTCCAGGATCTGCGCCTGCACCATCACGTCCAGCGCGGTGGTCGGCTCGTCCGCCAGCAGCACCTTCGGCTCGCAGGCCAGCGCCAGGGCGATCGCCGCCCGCTGCCGCATGCCGCCCGAGAACTCGTGGGGATAGCGGTCGGCGCGGTCGCCCGAGATGCCGACGAGGTCCAGCAGCCGCCGCACCTGGGCCCGCGCCACCTTGCCGCTGGCGATGCCGTGCATCTCCAACGGCTCGGCGATCTGGCTGCCGACCGTCTTGACCGGGTTGAACGCGTTCATGGCACCCTGAAACACCATCGAGATGTCCTTCCAGCGGTGCGGGCTGACCGTCTCCTCGCCCTTGGCCAGGATGTCCTCACCGTCCAGCAGCACGCGCCCGGCCGCCGATGCGCTGGACGGCAGCAGGCCCATCAGCGCCAGGATGGTGGTGGTCTTGCCGCAGCCCGACTCGCCCACCAGCCCCAACCGCTCGCCGGCCCGCAGCTCGAAGCTGACGCCCTGCACGGCGTGCAGCTCGCGTCCGCCGCTGAGATCGAACCAGACGTGCAGATCCTCGACCTTCAGTACCGGCGCGTCACTCACTCGGCGTCGAGCTCCCCCTGCAGCGGCCGCATGCGGAAGCGGCGAACGGCCAGGTGCCCGACCTTGAGCCGCGGGTTGAGCGCATCCTCCATCGATTGGCCCACCATCGTGCAGGCCAGGATCACGACCGTCACCGCCAGCCCGGGCGGCACCACCGCCCACCACGCGTTGTTCAACACGGCGTTGCCAAGGAAGGCGTTCTCGATCAGCTTGCCCCACGAGACCGTGCTTGGGTCGCCCAGGCCGAGGAACGTGATGTAGGTCTCGAGGAACACCGCCAGCGCGATCATCAGCACAGTGTTTGCGATCAGCAGCGGCGCCACCTGAGGCAACACGTGCTTTCGGATCAGGCGGCCGTTGCCCGCGCCCAGCGATCGCGCCCGTTTCACGTACACCCGCTCGCGCACGCTCTTGACCTGCGCCCGGATCAGACGCGCCGTGCTGGTCCAGTAGATGATCCCGATGATCAGGATGATGTTCGCCAAGGTGCGTCCAAACACCGCGGCCACCACGATGATCAGCGGCAGGTCGGGAATGACCAGGAAGATGTCGGTGATCCGCATCAGCACGATGTCCACCCAGCCGCCGAAGAATCCCGCCACCACGCCCACCGCGCCGCCGATCAGCATCGCCACCAGCGCGCCGGCGAATCCCACCTCCAGCGAGACGCGGCTGCCGTACACCATCAGCGAGAACATGTCGACGCCGCCGTCGTCGGTGCCCAGCCAGTGCGAGCTGCTCGGTGCCTGGTAGATCGGGCCCGTCTTCTGGGTCACGCTGTGGGTCGCGATCAGCGGCGCGAAGATCGCGATCAGCACGAATGCGATCACGATCGCGAGCCCGACCACGGCCTGCGGTTCGCCGCGCAGCGTGGCGCTGAAGAAGCCCGGCCGGCGAGTGCTGGCCGGCTCGATCGCCTCCGGCGCCGCGCCCTCGGGCACCAGTCCGGGCTCGGTGATAAGGCCGCTCACGTCGTCACCCGCGGGTCGAGCTTGAAGTACAGCAGGTCGGCGATGAAGTTACACAGGATCACGGACAGCGTCAGCACCAGGAAGGCGCCCTGTAGGAACGAGAAGTCGCGTTTGTCGATCGCGTCGACGATCGCCAGGCCGATGCCCGGGTAGTCGAACACGTACTCGATCACGAACGTGCCGCCCAGAATGAAGCCCAGCGAGAGCGCGATCAGCGTCACCACCGGCAGCATCGCATTTCGGAAGCCATGCCTCCACACGATCGCCCAGTTGCTGAGGCCCTTGGCGCGGGCCGTCAGCACGTAGTCCTCGCCCAGCGTCTCGAGCATCGACGAGCGCACGATCAGCGTGTAGTCGCCGTACAGCACCAGCCCCAGCGTCAGCGCCGGCAGGACGATGTGGGAGAGCCTGTCCTGGAGGAAAGCCGTCGTGCCGGGATCTCCCAGCACGCCGTAGTCCGGGCTCTGGATGCCGCCGTGCGGCAGGCCGATCCGATCGGCCAGGAAGTAGACGATCATCAGGCCCAGCCACTGGGTCGGCACGGAGTAAAAGGCCAGGCTCGTCCACACCGAGATCTTGTCTAAGAACGTACCCCGCCGCCAGGCGGAGATCACCCCCGTGAACACGCCGAACACGATCGAGAACACGGTGCCCAGCGTGATCATCGCCAGCGTCTTTTTGATCGGATCCCACAGCTCGCCGCGCACCGGCTGGTGCGAGACGTCCGACCGGCCGAGGTCGCCGTGCACCAGCCGGCCGAGATAGATCGTGTACTGCTGCCATTTTGGCTTGTCCAGCCCCAGGTCGTGTCGCAGCGCCGCCTTGTACTGCAGCGTGCAGTGCTGGCAGCGCAGGCCGGATACGGCATCACCCGGCAGGGCGCGGAACAGCACGAAGTTGATGGTCACCGCGACGAACACCGTGATCAGCGCGAACAACGTCCGCTTGACGATGTAGTCGGTTCGTCCCATCTGCTGTCGTGCTGCCCGCGCCCTTCCGGCCGGCCGCTAGCCCTTCTTGTAGGGGTCGGTCATGTACCCGTAGTTGTATCCGTTCAGCTCGGGGTGGTACCCGCCCCAGCTTGGCTGCGCAGCCGAGATCGCCTGCTCGTTCACCAGCTGGGTGTAGATGTAGGCGTCCGAGACGATCTTGTCCATCTTCTGGACGATCGCCTTGCGGGCGTCACCGGCCAGCGTTCCCTCCTGCTTGTAGAGGGCGTTGTAGGCCGCGTTGTCGTAGCCCGTGTCGCTCCAGCTGCACCACTGCCCCTTGGTGGCGACAGAAAGCATGAAGTCGGGATCCGGGTACGAGAACCAGTCCCACAGGGCGATGTCGAACTTGGCGTACCCGGTCGACTTGGAGGCGTCGCAGTTGCCATCGGTCTCGACGGCGTAGGACGCCGACGAGTCACCGCCGGCCTGCTCGGTCACCTTGATGCCGGCCGCCAAGAATCCCGCCTGAACGATTGAGAACTCGCGGTTGCCGTTGAAGTCGAGGCTTCCCGGCACCATCACCTGGTACTCCATCTTATGTGCCGGCTGGGCGTACTTGCCCGTGGTTGCCGGCACCACGCGGACGCCATCAGCGCCCTTCTTGTACCCAAGCGCGTCCAGCGCCGCGTTGCCCGCCGCGCAGTCGTACTTCAGCATCGGCACGGTCGGGTTCTGCCAGCTTGGGGCAAGCGGCCCCAGCACGCTGGGCGTCGCCAGCGTGGCGTTGCCCGCGTAGATCACCGAGATGATCTGCTGGCGGTCGACGCACTCGGACATCGCCTGCTTGACCGCCGGGTTCAGGAGCTCCCGGTTCTGCGGCTTGCGCGGGTTCGAGTTCCACGTGATGTTGGTGAACTCGCCGTACTTGTAGGGGTGGATCGCCAGCCCCTTGGTCGTCTTGAGCGCGTTGACCGTGGTGTACGGCACCTGGTCGACGGCCGCGATCTGACCCGACTTGAGGTCTGCGATCATCGAGTCGGAGTTGGTGTAGTAGACCAGCGCCACCGCGTCGACGTGCGGCTTGGGGCCCCAGAAGCCCGGGTTGGGCTTGAAGACCGTCTGGCCCTTCTTGTCGTACTTGGTGATCTGGAACGGGCCGCCGGATACCAGCGGCAGATGCGTCTCGGGCTGGAAGGACTTGAGGTCCTTGCCCTTGTTGCCCGTGTACTTGCTCCAGACGTGCTGCGGCACGATGTACATGGACGAGATCGCCGACAGCACCAGCTGCGGATCGATCGGTGCGTCGTAGTGGAACACGACCGTGTTGGGGTCGGGCGCATCCACGGTCGTCACGTGGTTGACCGACGAGGCCAGTGTGGCGGTCGCGTCGGACTGGTACTTGACGATCGTGTTGGCCGTCCAGGCGACGTCTGCAGACGTCAACGGCTTGCCGTCCGACCACTTGGCGCCGGGATGCAGGTGGTACGTCCAGGTCTTGAAGTCCGCGCTGTGCTCCCACGAGCTTGCGTAGCTGCCCTCGTAGGTCGTCAGGTCGGGGCCGAGCTGGACCAGCTCGGGGTAGACCTCGAGGTAAGCCGTCACGGCCTCTGCCTCGATGTAGTTGAACGGGTTCAGCGTATCGATGTAGTTGGTGGTACCGATCGTGAAGATGCCGCCCTGCTTGATCTGGCTGCCGCTCCCGCCTCCACCTCCCGATGAGCCGCTGCCACAGCCGGCCGCGGTGACCAGCACCGCCACCAGGGCAACTGCTCCCAGCATTCGTCGTGCTCTCATGTGCTCCCCTCCCTCGTTTGCAGCGCACGCATGGCGCCGTCGTGATGATCTCGGCCAGGACGCGGAGCGCGCCGGGCCAGCTCGTCGATGTGCTCGGCGGTCTCCTCGACCGCCCGTTGCAACCACAGCCGCCCCTTCTCAGCGGTGGCGACGGTTGCGTCCCCGATCACGCCTGACTCAGTCCACCCGCTCCACTGCCCCTTGATCGAGAGCGGGCCGTCCGTCCAGTCCATCCACACGGTGTCGGAGTCCCACTCGGGGATCTCCCGCACCGCCTTGTCCATCTGCACCAGCTCGGGACGGATCGCGAGGTAGAGCGACGTCTCCAGCTCGCAGGCGTGGGCGATGCCGCCGGGACTGTCGCTGTCTCGGGTGCGCTCGAGCAGCTCCATCGAGGAGGGCGTCGAGAGGTACCAGAAGGTTGCCGCCAGCACGTCGCGTCGTTCCAGCATCAGCAGCCGCGCGGCCATCTCGACCAGCGGCACGTTCGAGCCGTGGCCGTTGACGAACAGGATGCGGCGAAAGCCGTGGTGGATCAGGCTCTTGCCGATGTCCAGCAGGTACTCGACGAACCTGTTCCACTCGATCGTGATCGAGCCCGGGAAGTCCATGTGGTGCGGCGTGTAGCCATGGGTGACGGTGGGCAGGAGCAGCGCGGCGCCAGGGCGCGCCTGCACGGCGCGCTCCGCCAGCGTCTCGGCGATCACAGCATCTGTATCGATCGGCAGGTGGTGGCCGTGATCTTCCAGCGTCGCCACCGGGATCACACAGACCGGATCCTCGGCCGCCCGCGCGGCGACCTCGGGCCAGGTCAGCTCGGCGTACCGGTGGGTTGCTGGAGGAGGGTCAGAAGGCATACAGCTGGTCGTCAGAGTCGCATGGGTTACCGCGACCGTACGTGATCTCTCCCTCTGTGACGTCGGCGATGCACCAAAAGACAGTCTTGGTCTGAGAATCCGCCTGCGGGTGCCGGCAGATCGAGTCCGGCGCGTCGCGGTGATCGCTCAGCGCGGCCCGAAGATCCGCCGCCGTGATCGTGTTGTGCGTCAACCATCCGAGCGCGCGACGATACCGGACGTCAGAGCGTGCTGCATAGGCAACGTCGCCCTCGTAGCGCCGCATGCGGTCGCTGACGTAGTGGTTGGTGTGGGCCAGCGTGCCGCGGGCGTCCGGCCGCAGCAGCTCGGCGTCGGTGGCGGAGCCCTCGACGTCGATCACGTTGCCGTCCCGGTGGCTGAGCACGTTGTTGTACGACGAGGCCCGCAGGGGATGCAGCGCTGCGGCCACCGCCTCGTCCAGCGTGCGCCGGCGGAGGATGTCTCGCACCTGCAGCAGCCGCGGGATACCGACCCGGTTGTCGTTGGGCGTCAGCTCGTTGCCCGTCAGGGCGAGGCCGGCGGAGTTGAAGCCGACGCTGATCCACGAACCGACGCCGATCGTGAACAGCACAGGATCGCCGTCCACACGCCACTCGATCGCGATCAGGTCGCGCTCGCTGTCGGCGGAGAGGTCGTTGGTGTGGGCAACCCACAGGTGGCCGTCGGCGGTCGCGGGCGGACACGCGACCAGGTCGGAGCAGCCGCGAGCCGGCTCAGGCGCAGGCTCGTCGAGCTCCTCGATCCCGGCCGCAAACAGCGCTAAGGGGTCGACGCCGGCGCCGCGGGCGACGCCGTCCAGCTCCTCCACCAGCCACGGCAGCTCACGCCGCGTGACCTCCCGATAGGGCTGGGCGGCTGCCAGGGCGGCCGGTGAGAGCCCGCGACAGCGGCGGCCGATCGGCTCGCCGCACGCCGCGCCGATCTGCTCGCCCACGGCGGCGAGGCTGCCGACGACACGCAGCAGCTCGATTGGACGCGGCCGGGCCGTCTCAGCCACCGCTGCCGATCCAGCGGGCGACGATGGCAGCACCCAGCGGCTCCATCACGGCTGGGGTGGCCTGCTGCCGACCACCAGCGTGATCGTGGATCCGGGCCCGTAGGTACCGTCGGTGGAGTAGCCGGTGGCGCGCAGCACGGTGCCGCGGGCGCCGTATGACACCCGCCTGATCACGTAGCGAACCGGCCCGTGGCGGTCGAACAGAGCCCGCGCCCGTGTCAGCGGCAGCCCGACCACCGCCGGGAACGGCGATCCTCGCCCACCCGCCGCCTGTGCCCGGTCTCCCAGTGCGATGCCGGTCGCGATCAGCACGACGCCGGCGGCGAACGCGGCCGCGACGGCCGCCACGGCGGCGTCTCGGCGCAGCGCGGCCACCACCACCAGCGCCAGGCCGGCCAGCAGCACCACCGCCATCAGCACCGATCCGCCGGCGCCGGACAGCGCCGCCAGCGCGACCACTGCCACAGCGGCGGCGATCGCCACCCCATCCCACGGCAGCTGCGGCGGACGCGAGCGCGCGCGACTGCGGCGGCGGCGCAGCGCGGCTGCAGCGGTCGGCGGCGGCGGCTCGTCGGTCGGCTGCATCGACGCGTCGTCTGCGGTCGGTGGCTGTTCGCTCATCGTCGCAACCATAACCTCCCGCTGATTGAGACGGGAGGCAACGTGGTATAGATCGTTAATGGTGTCAACAGGGTCAACCCGTCCCTCGCCGCGCTACCGGCAGGTCGCCGACATGCTCGAGTCCGACATCGTCTCGGGCGCGCTGCAGACCGGCCAGCGCGTGCCATCCGAGCGATCGATCGCCGAGCAGCATGGGCTCTCTCGCATGACCGCCCGCCAGGCCGTCGAGCTGCTCGTGCGCCGCGGCGTCGTCTACCGCCGCCCCGGATCGGGGACGTACGTCGCACCGGCGCGCGTCGTGCACACGCTCCAGCGTCTGGCGGGCTTCTCGGAGCAGATGCGATCGCAGGGCATCGAACCCGGCGGCCGCCTGCTGGCGGCACAGCTGTGCGAAAACCCCGATCCGCACATCGAGGATGCGATGGGGCTGGCAGACGGTGAGCGCTACTGGCGGTTGCGGCGGGTGCGCCTGGGCGATGGCCAGCCACTGCTGGTCGAGCTCTCGCACCTGCCCGCGGCGATCTTCCCGGCCCTCACGGAGCACGACCTCGGGCACGGCTCGCTGTACGACCTGATGCGCTCGCAGTACGGCGTCGATCCCGTACGCGCCCACGAGACGATCGAGACGACGGCCTGCGAGCCGGATGACGCCCGCCACCTGCAGACCCGCCCCGGCGCCCCCGCGATCGTGGTGACGCGGCTCGCCTACGACGCGAGCGGCCGCGTGGTCGAGCATGCCCGCGACGTGTTCCGCGGCGATCGCGCGCGGTTCGTGGTCGACCTCACCAGCTGAGTCAGCCGGGCGTGCGCGATGCCGCCTCGGCCGCCAGTTGATCGCGCAATTCGATGAGCGGCATCGCGCCCAGGTCGCCCTGACCACGCCGCCGCACCGAGACGGTGCCGGCCTCGGCCTCGCGATCGCCGACCACCAGGATGCAGGGCAGCCGATGCCGCTCGCTCTCGGCGATCTTCTTGCCCACCGACTCGCTCCGCAGGTCGGCCTCGGCCCGCAAGCCTGCCGCTCGCAGCTCGGCCACCACCGACTCGGCGTACTCGTTGTGGCGGTCGGCGACCGGTACCACCGACGCCTGAAGCGGCGCCAGCCAGACGGGGAAGGCGCCGGCGTAGTGCTCGATCAGGATGCCGATGAACCGCTCGAACGCGCCCATCAGCGCCCGGTGGATCATGGCCGGCCGGTGCTCGGCGTTGTCCTCGCCGGTGTAGGTGATCTCGAACCGCTCGGGCATCTGGAAGTCGAGCTGGATCGTGCCCATCTGCCATGAGCGGCCGATCGAGTCGGTCATGTGCAGGTCGATCTTGGGCCCGTAGAACGCGCCGTCGCCTGGGTTGAGCTCGTACTCGACGCCGGCCCGGGCCAGCGCCCGCCGCAACGCGGCCTCCGCCTCGTCCCACAGCGCGTCGTCACCGATCCGCTTCTCCGGCCTGGTCGAGAGCTCGATCCGCATCGGCAGCTGGAAGGTGTCGTAGATGACCTTCGCCAGCTCGAGGCAGCCGATCACCTCGTCCTCGATCTGCTCGTCGGTACAGAAGATGTGGGCGTCGTCCTGGGTGATGTGACGCACCCGCAGCAGCCCGTGCAGTGTGCCGGACGGCTCGTGGCGGTGCACCAGGCCCTGCTCGGTCAGCCGCAGCGGCAGGTCGCGGTAGCTGCGCCGCTGATCGGCGTAGATGTCGATGTGGCCGGGGCAGTTCATCGGCTTGAGGCCGAACTCACCCGCCTCGACCTCGGTGAAGTACATGTTCTCGCGGTAGGCGTCCCAGTGACCGGAACGCTTCCAGATCTCGACGTTGTAGATGATCGGGGTGCGCACCTCCTGGTAGCCGCGCTCGCCGTTCAGCTTGCGCCACAGCGTCGTCAGCTCCGACCAGATCACCATCCCGCGAGGATGCCAGTACGGCGATCCGGGCGAGCTGTCCGAGAAGTGGAACAGGTCGAGCTCGCGGCCCAGCCGCCGGTGGTCGCGCCGCTTTGCCTCCTCGATCCGCTGCAGGTGCGCGTCCAGCTCCTTCTGCGAGAAGAACGCGGTGCCATAGATGCGCGTCAGCATCATGTTGTCGGAGTTGCCCCGCCAGTATGCGCCGGCCGTCGTGAGCAGCCGGAAGGCCTTGATCGGCTTGGTCGTCTGCAGGTGCGGGCCGCGGCAGAGATCCTCGAAGCCGTCCTGGGTGTAGAGGCTGATCTCACCCTCGGGCAGGTCGCGCGCCAGCTCCAGCTTGTAGGGTTGCTGCTCGGCCTCGAACCGGGCCAGCAGCGCCGCCTTGTCGACCCCGTCCTGGCGCTCGAACGGGTGTTCGGCGGCCACGATGCGGCGCATCTCCTGCTCGATCCGCTCCAGATCGTCGGCCGAGATCGGCTCGGGGAACTGGAAGTCGTAGTAGAAGCCGTCGGCGATGGCCGGGCCGATCGCGACCTTGGTGTCGGGCCACAGGTGCAGCACGGCCTCGGCCATCACGTGCGCGGTCGAGTGGCGCAGCACCGCCAGCGCCTCGGGGTCGCGTTCGGTCAGGATCCGCACCGTGTCGCCGTCGGCCAGCGGCAGCCGCAGGTCGCGCACCGTGTCGCCGACGCCGACCGCCACAGCGGCCTGGGCCAGCCGCGGCCCGATCGCGGCGGCGGCATCGAGCCCGCTGGCGCCGTCTGCCAGCTCGAGCTGCGTGCCGTCGGGGAGCTCGACCTTCATGGCAGCGCAGCATACCGAGGGGCGTCGCCACGGTCGGCCACGTGCGCGGATGATCATCTAGGCTGGCCGCATGCTGGCGATCACGATCGTGCTGGCGGTGCTGCTGGCGCTCGCGCTGGCGACGATCGCGCGCCGCGAGATCGAGCGGCGCCGCGCGCTGGCGACGCTGGGCGGCAACGACCTGGCGGCGTCCGCGCGGATGGCGATGGAGGGCCGCTGCGACCGCTCCCAGCTTGATGCGGCGCTGGCGCTGCGCGACGCGATCATGGCGGCCTCCCCCACGCCGGTGCTGCTGTTCGATCGCTCGGCGCGGCTGGTGCGAACCAACGACGCCGCCCGGGAGGCGCTCCCGGATATGGAGATCGGCGCCACGCTCGCGTTGCAGCGAGTGGCTACGGCGGTGCATGAGGCGTTGGCCGGGCGTCAGCCACGCCCGTTCGAGGTGACGGTGTACGAGCCGGAGCGGCGCCGGTTCCACGTCCACCTCTCCACCTACAGCGACCAGGGCGCCCGAGCCTGCGCGGTGGTGCTGGCGGACGAGAGCGCCGAGGCCGACTACCGCGATGCACGGCGACTCTTCTCGGCCGGCGTCTCGCACGAGCTGCGCACGCCGTTGGCGCGGATGCTGGCGTTGGTGGACACGCTCTCGCTGCCGCCGGACGAGGCTGAGCGCGAGGAACTGCTGGATCAGATGCGGCGCGAGGTGGACGCGATGCGGCAGCTGATCGAGGACATGATGCTGCTGACGCGGCTGGAGAGCGAGGGCGTCGGTGAGGGCGAGCTGGTGGACGTCGCCGTAGCGGTGGCAGACAGCGTGCAGCGTCACGGTTCCGCGGCCCGCGCGGCGGGTATCGGGCTGGACGGCACGGTGCCCGCGGCCGTGGTCACGGTGATGCCGAAGCGGCTGTTCGAGGTCGTGCTGGACAACCTGATCGAGAACGCGATCCGCCACGGTGGGCCCGGCACCCGCGTGGACGTGCGCGCCCGCGGCGTTGCCGGCGCAGTCGAGCTGGAGGTCGAGGACACCGGCGCCGGCATCCCGGCGGAGCACCTGGGCAAGGTGTTTGAACGCTTCCACCGCGTCGAGGGATCGCGCACGGCGCCCGGCACCGGCCTGGGCCTGGCGATCGTCAAGCACATCGCCGAAGCACGCCGCGGACGAGTCGCGATCGAGAGCGTCGAGGGGCAGGGCACGACGGTGCGGGTGGTGCTGCCGGCGCCCGAGGCGGCCGGCGCCGGCTCGGCACCGGCTACGTAACGTCGCCTTTGGCCGGTAGAGTTGACCGGTGCAGTCCGACCCTCTCGAAGCGGCGTCCAACCCCTCCGTTGAGCGGTTCTGGCGTGAGTTCGTCGCCGCCACCGGCATCGATGGCCCGTACACCGCATGGGCGTTCGGCAGCGATGCGACCGGGCTCGGCCGGCTCGTCAGGGACGGTCCCAAGCGGGCCACGGCCAGCAACTACTCATGGTATCGGGACGACGGCGAGCCGATGCCGGCGGTCGGCGAGATCTCGGTGGTGCTCGACGGCGCCGGCGAGCCCCTGTGCGTGATCCGCACCACCTCGGTCGAGGTGCGACGGTTCGGCGATGTCGACGAGGAGTTCGCGTGGACCGAGGGGGAGGGCGATCGCAGCCTCGCGCACTGGCGCGAGGCGCACCTCGAGTTCTTCGCCGGCGAGGGTCGCCCGGTTGACGACGAGAGCCAGGTCGTGCTGCAGCGGTTCGAGCTGCTGTGGCCCGGCGCCGACAACGCCCGTCGCTAGCGCATCACGCCTCCCTCTTCGCCTCCGCGCCGAACCGGTATCCCACCCCGTAGTGCGTCTGGATGTAGGTGAACCGCGCCGCACGGCGGTCGATCTTGTCTCGCAGCTTGCGCACGCACACGTCGACGGTTCGGTCGCGGTGGCGGTGGGGGATCCCCCACACCCGCTGCTGCAGCTGGTCGCGCGACAGCGCCTTGCCATGCTCGCTGGCCAGCACGTACAGCAGCCGAAACTCGGTCGCGGTCAGGCCAACGTCCTCGCCGTCCAGCAAGGCAGCGTGCAGGTCGGGGTCGATCACCAGCCCGTCCACCTCGATCCGCTCGGCGCCCGCGCTGGCGGGTGACATGCCGGCCCGCCGCAGCACCGCCTCGACCCGCGCCACCAGCTCGCGCATGCCGAACGGCTTGGAGAGATAGTCGTCCCCGCCGATGCCGAGCGCGTGCACCTTGTCGTGCTCCGAGCCCCGCGCGCTGACGATCACGATCGGCGTCTCGATGCCCTCGCCACGCAGCGTCTCGACGATGCTCCAGCCATCCGTGCCAGGCAGCATCAGGTCGACCACCGCGACGTCCGGCCGCTCGAACCGCAGCTTGGCCAGCGCGCGGTCGCCGTCCTCGGCAACCTCGACGTCCATGCCCGCCCGGCGCAGGTGCGTGGCCATCGCATTTGCGATCACGCGGTCGTCCTCTGCGATCAGTACCCGTGGCATGAGATGGCCAATGGTAAACGGGACCAGAGATTCGCCGCCCCGGCTTGCCTTTTGTCCCTCGATCGAACGGACTTTCGAGTCACCTCTACGGCCCGTCCGCTCGGTTTCAACCTACTCGGCTGCCCTGAGCGGCGCACACGGGAACATACGACCGGGTGCCCCACCCTGCAAGCCACAACGTCGCAAAATGCGAACGTTTTGTGCCGCCGTGGTCACCAGCGGTCGAGCACCTCACGATCTCGGTCGTAGCTGAGCAGCTCGCGAGCGGCCGCCCGGTCGAGCCAGCGCAGCTCGTCCACCTCATCGCCCGGTTCGAACTCGCCGCCCTGGTCTCGCATCACGAAGTAGCGCACCACCTTCGGTGCCACCACCCCGCGCCGCTCTGTCAGGTACTCGATCGTCCCCAGGTCGCGCTCGATCACGCCGGTGTGGCCCGTCTCCTCCCACACCTCGCGCCGCGCCGCCGCGCGATCATCTTCGCCCGGATCGTTCTTGCCCTTGGGCAGCGTCCAGTCGTCGTAGCGCGGCCGGTGGACGATCGCGACGGCACCGTCACGCACCAGCACGGCGCCGGCGGCACGGACGATATCGGGGGGAGCCTCTGCCATCGCCTGCACGATTAAAGAGGTTCGCCGCCCCGGCTTGCCTTTCGTCCACCGGCCGAACGAACCTTCGGGTTGCCCCTACGACCCGTCCGCCCGGTTTCAACCTACTCGACTGCCCTCGGCGGCGCAGACACACCGTACGTCACGCGTCCACGAATTGCAAGCGCAGAAGCGGCGCCATATCGAGTGCCGCGGAGGAGTCGCTACGCTCGTCGTCGCGGGCCCAGCCCGGCGACCCAGAACACCAGGCCGACGAGGCCAACCAGGCCCAGCACGAGCGCCGAGAAGCCCCACAGCAGGCCGCGGTCGCCGCCGACGATCACGCCCACCACCAGCATCGCGATCGCCAGCACGCCGAACGCCTGGGTGGCGACGAACGGCCCCGGCAGCCCGGCCGGCGTGATCGGCGTCGCGGCACGGCTCAGCCGACTGGGATCGGCCTCGTCCTTGCGCCGGCTGCGCACGGCAAGCGCGACGATGCCGCCGAGCACCACCAGCACATAGATCACCTGTGACCAGAAGTCGCCCACCCAGTCCACCAGGTATGTGAACAGCACGATCAGGCCGACCGCGGCGGCGGTTGCCCCCACCGCCACGCCGATCGACGTCTGCCAGTCGTACACCGCCGGCGGCTGTCGCTGCTCGCTCATCGCTGGCAAGATTACCGCAGGTCGTCGACGGCGCGGTGTGGCATCCCGTTCACCGCGTCCACGAGACCGAGCTGGGGTCGACGTGCGGCAACGTCACGAAGTCGCCCGTCACCAGGTTGACCACCCGCAGCGCGCCTGGCAGCGCGACGGCCACGAAGCGGCCGTCCGGCGAGAACGCCAGCCCACGGCTGAGGGCTGGTACGGCCGGCGGGGGCTTCGCCGCGTCCATGGCAACAATTCTGGTCGCCCCGGTGATCTGGTACCCGATCGAGAGCCAGGCGCCGTCCGGCGAGACGCCGATCGCGTCCACCGTCCCCCGCGGCACCAGGTCGATGCGGGCGACGTTGCCGTTGGGATGCACCGTGACCAGCATCGTCCTGTTGGGAACGGCCCGATCCGAGAGCGCCAGCACCAGCCCCGCCGGCGACTCCGCCATCGCGGTCACCTCCACCGACCGCCGCGAGCCGTGCACCAGCAGGGGCAGGGTGCGATCTATCAGCCGCTGTCCCTGGCCGTAGACGTGGTGGCCGTCGCTGGTGATCAGACGCGAGCCGCGTGTCCAGGTCGCCGCGCATCGATGCCGCAGCGGCCGTTCGTACCGCGTCGGTGAGACCTGCAGGCGCATCACCTCGGGCTGCGCGCCCCGCGTCGCACAGAACGCCAGCGCTGAGCTGTCCGGCGCCCACGTTGGAGACGATTCGAGGGTGGTCCTCCGCGGGAAGACGGACGTCAGGATCGAGCGCGCGCCATCCCGCGCCAGCAGCGCCGCCGTCGAGGTGCCGGCGGTGGCCAGTGCCACCCGTCCCGACGGCGCCGGCCACAGCCGGCAGTGACCCGTGCCGCCGCGCACCCGAGCGCCGCTTGGCAGCCGCACCAGTTCGACGCGACAGCCGGCGTCGACCCACCAGATCGTGCCTCGCGCGGAGCGCAGCAGGTCGGTGGCCGGGGTCGCCAGCCGCGGATCGTGGCTGACGTGGCTCGCCGTGCGCCCGTCCGACGACCAGCTCAGCAGCGCCAGCGCACCGATCGCCGCGATGATCGCGACCGCGGCCCGCGGCACGACCACACCTCGCCCTACGACTCGCCCAGGTACGCCTTGCGCACGCGCTCGTTGCTGGCAAGCGCGGCGGCGTCATCGCTGAGCGCGATGTGCCCTGTCTCGAGCACGTAGCCGCGTTGCGCGATGCCAAGCGCCATCAGCGCGTTCTGCTCGACCAGCAGGATCGCTGTGCCCTCCTTGTTGATCTCGAGGATGATCTCGAAGATCTTCTCGACCAGGATCGGGGCCAGGCCCAGCGACGGCTCGTCCAGCAGCAGCAGCTTGGGCCGAGCCATCAGCGCGCGTCCGATCGCGCACATCTGCTGCTCGCCGCCAGACAGCGTGCCGGCCTTCTGCGCCCGCCGCTCCTGCAGGCGCGGGAACAGCTCGTAGACATGGTTGATGTCCTTCTCGATCTCGGCCCGGTCGTTGCGCTGGAAGGCGCCCATCTCGAGGTTCTCGCGCACGGTCATGCGCGGGAACAGCCGCCGCCCCTCGGGTGACTGGCTGATGCCGCGTTTGACGATGTCGTGCGGCGCCATGTCGCGGATGTTCTGCCCGCCGAACGTGATCGTGCCACGCTTCGGGCGCGTGATGCCCTGGATCGAACGCAGCGTCGTCGACTTGCCCGCGCCGTTGGCGCCGATCAGGGTCACGATCTCGCCCTCGTGCACGGTCAGCGAGATGCCCTTCACGGCCTCGATCCGGCCGTAGTAGGTGTGCACGTCGTCCAGCTCGAGCAGCGGCGAGCCGGTGATGTCGACCGGGGGCGGCCGGTGCGACACGACCTCGATCTGCGGGTCGTTCTCGAGCGCGCGGTCGGGGTTGCCGGGGTGTCCCGCCTGGCCGGCCGCGCCGGCTCCCAGGTAGGCCTCGATCACGCGTTCGTCGGCCTGCACCTCGCTGGGCGAGCCCTCGGCGATCTTCTCGCCCCGGTCGAGCACGGTGACGCGGTCGGAGACGCCCATCACGACCTTCATGTCGTGCTCGATCATCAGCACGGTCATGCCGCGGTCATCCCGCAGCTTGGCGACGAAGGCCGTGAAGTCGGCGCTCTCCTGCGGGTTCATGCCCGCGGTCGGCTCGTCCAGCAGCAGCAGCTTGGGGTCGGTGGCAAGCGCCCGCGCCACCTCCAGCCGGCGCTGGTCGCCGTAGGAGAGGTTCATCGCGTACTCCTCGTCGACCTTGTCGGGCAGCGCGCAGTAGCGCAGGATCTCGCGCGCCTTCTCGGCCGACTCTCGCTCCTCGCGGCGTACGGCCGGCGTGCGCAGGATGCTGCCGACGATACCGCCCTTGGTGCGGCTGTGCATGCCCACCAGCACGTTCTCGAGCGAGCTCATCGTCTGGAACAGGCGGATGTTCTGGAACGTGCGGCCGATGCCGAGTTGGGTGATCGCGTGCGCCGGCAGCCCCGCCACCTCCTTGCCGTCGAAGATCACCTCGCCGGAAGTAGGCGTGTAGGCACCGGTCAGCATGTTGAAGAAGGTTGTCTTGCCGGCGCCGTTGGGGCCGATCAGGCTGACGATGCTGCCCTGCGGCACCGTGAAGTTGACGTCGTTGCAGGCCACCAGGCCGCCGAACTCCTTGCGCACCATGCGCGCCTCAAGCAGGTTGTCACTCATGCTCGGCAACCGCATGGCCGACGTCGACGCCCTCGGCGGCCGCCCGGAACTCGACTCGCCGCCGACGGCTGGGGATCAGCCCCTCGGGGCGCAGCAGCATCATGATCACGATGATGCCGCCGAAGAAGCCGTAGGAGTAGGTCGAGATATCGATGTTGAGCTGCCGACCGATCGCCGCCAGACCCTGGTAGTTGAGGTACGTCAGCACCACCGCGCCCAGCATCACGCCCCACACGTTGCCCATGCCGCCCAGGATCACCATGCACAGCACGAAGATCGAGATGTTGAGCGAGAAGTCGCCGGGGAAGGTGGAGTTCTTCTCGATCGCATAGAAGCAGCCCGCCATGCCGCCGAAGAAGGCGCCGATCGCGTATGCCCAGGTCTTGGTGCGCATCAGCGGCACGCCCATCGCGGCGGCCGCGATCTCGTCCTCGCGGATCGCCACCCATGCCCGCCCCAGCCGCGAGTCGCGCAGCCGGATGCAGCAGAACAGCGTGAATGCGACCAGCGCCAGGCCGGTGTAGTAGTAGTAGTCAAGGTAGTTGATCTCGTTGTGGTAGTTGGCTGGCAGGAACGAGACCACGTTGTGGATGCTGGTGCCAAAGCCCAGCTGGTCGATCGGCGTCAGGCCGTTGGGGCCGTTGGTGACGTTGCGGCCGAACACGTTGTCACCATTGTTGACGGCCTGCGGGATGATCTCGCCGAAGCCGAGCGTGACGATCGCGAGGTAGTCACCGCGCAGCCGCAGCGTGGGCAGGCCGATCGCTATGCCGAGCACGGCGGCGAACGCGGCCCCCAGCGCCAGCAGCAGCCAGACGCTGATGTGGATGCCGGGCAGGATCTGCGGCACCGCCACCGGCAGGAAGTGGAACTTCCACTGGAAGGTGGTGTTGGCGAACTGCTGGGTCGCGAACATGCCGGCGATGTACGAGCCGGCGGCGTAGAACGCGACGTAGCCGAGGTCGAGCAGACCGGCGTAGCCGACCACGACGTTCAGTCCCAGCGCCATCATCGCGAACACGCACATCTGCACCATCACGCCCATCTGCGGGAACCACTGCACCGGCAGCTGCGTGACGTACTTGGGATACAGCACGAACAGCGCAACCACGACCGCGGGTACCGCCAGCCGACGCACAGCCCACGGCAGCCTGTACCAGGACTCCGAGAGCGAGTGCTTCATGCTCTGTCCGCCGTCGCCTCGCCCAGCAGACCCTGCGGACGGAAGACCAGGATCAGGATCAGCACCGCGAACACCACCGACTGCGTCCAGCTCGACCCCGGCACGTGCCAGGAGAGGCCATCGTTGCCGGCCTGCAGCAGGCCGATGATGAAGGCGCCCAGGGCGGCGCCGTTGAGGTTGCCTATGCCGCCCAGCACGGCCGCGGTGAACGCGAACAGGCCGAGCTGGAAGCCGAGGTCGTAGCGGGTCGAGGTCTGCCACAGCACCCACAGCGTCCCGCCTGCGCCGGCCAGCACGCCGCCCAGCGCGAACGTGAACGAGATCGTGCGGTCGACGTCGATGCCCATCATGCGCGCGGCGTCGGTGTCCTGGGCCACTGCCCGCATCGCCTTGCCCTGGCGGGTGCTGCGCACCAGGTAGACCAGCGCCGCCAGCACCGGCAGCGTGATCAGGACAACGATCAGGTTCTTCTGGGCGTAGCCGTAGATACCGATCGTGAACAGGTGGTGGCTGGAGTCCGGCAGCACGTTGTCGGCGGTCTGCTCGCTGGGGCCGTAGAATTTCAGTGCCAGCGTCTGAAGGATGAACGACATGCCGATCGCGGTGATCAGCGGCGCCAGCTTGGGAGCGGAGCGCAGCGGCTTGTAGACCAGCCGCTCGATGATCACGTTGCCGGTACCGCACAGCGCCATCGCGCCGGCCATCGTCACCAGGAGCAGCAGCGCGGTCACGATGCCACTCTGGCTTCCGTCCAGCCCGAGCGTCGAGACGCCGATCGTGACGGCGAACATCGAGCCCCACATGAACACGTCGCCGTGGGCGAAGTTGATCAGCTCGATGATGCCGTACACCAGCGTGTAGCCCAGCGCCACAAGGCAGTACATCGACCCCAGCGTGATGCCGGTCAGCATCACGCTGACGAACTGGCGCCAGTCCTGGATGGCGTTGCCTATTAGCACGATCGCGACCATGCCGACCACCACCACGCCCATCACCAGGTTGAGGTTCTTGGCCAGAGCGGGGAGCGCCGCCAGCTTCGGCCGACCGGACGCTGGACTGTCAGTCGCCACGGCGGCGCCCCCCGGTCAATGGCTGGTCGAGCCCACGGAATCCGTGGTATCTGGACGACGTGGGCTCGACCGTGTGCACTAGCCCGTCTCCACCAGGCTCTTCGGTGGCGTGATCACCTGGGCATTGCCCAGCTGGCCGCCGACCGCCTGGTAGATCGTCATCGAGCCCTGGTTGGTGTCACCGTTGGCGTCGATGGCGAAGTCACCCAGCACCGTGCCGGTCAGCTGGATGCCGAACAGGTTGGACGAGACCGATGCGCGGGTGCCGTCGGAGGCCGCGATGGCCTGCAGGAGCACCTCGGTGGCGGCGGCCGCGTACGGCGTGTACGGGTCGACGGCATCGGGGCTGTACTTGGCCTTGAAGTCCGACAGGAACGTCGAACCGGCACCGGTCAGCTGATCGACGGGAACGCCGCCGACCGACATGTAGGCACCTTCAGCGATCTTCGCGCCGGAGTCCGTGATCGTGGACTGGGTCGTGAACCCGTCCGGCAGCAGCAGCTTCACTCCGCTGTTGGCGCCGAGCACCGCGACCTTGTCCTTGATCAGCTGGCCACCGTTCTCGCAGATCAGGCCACCGACCATGATCGCGTCCGGATGCTTGGACGCGATGCCCTGGAACAGGGCCTGGTAATTGGTACCGGTCTTGGTGTTGTACGCGTCGTTGCCGAGCACGGTGATGCCGAGCTTCTTGGCGGCATCCTCGAAGTAGTGCGCGACGCCGGCACCGTAGGCCTGCTTGTCGTTGATGATGTACACGGTCTTCACGTTCAGCTTCTGGGCGAGCAGCGCGAGCGCCGGTCCCTGGAAGTTGTCCGCGGGGATCACACGAGCGTAGTTGCGGGTGCCCGACGGGTAGTACTTGAGGGGCTCCGCGGGATCAGACGTCGTTTTCTGGGTCAGTCCGGGCCACGTGTTGGCCGGGCTGACGAACGCCAGCGCGCCACCGGGGGCCTGGTTGGCCACCGGCACCTCGAGCTCGGCACAGCCCGAGTTGAAGGTACCGATCACGCCGATCACCGATGGCGTGGTGGCGTATGCGTTGGCGTTTGCCGAGCATGTCGCCGAGTCCCACGATCCCAGCTGTGCCGTTGAGTCGTCGCAGGCCTGGAACTGCAGGGTCTTGTCGCCGGCCTTCCAGTGATGCTGCTCGAGCACCAGCTGGATCGCCTGGTTCATCTGCACCGTCTGGTGCTGGGATGAGCCCTGCAGCGGGAAGTCCGACGCGATCGTGTACTTGCCACTGCCAACGACGTTCTGGCAGGTGGAGGCGGTGATTCCGGCACTGCCTCCGCTACCACCTCCGGTGCCACCTGAGCCACCGCCGCTACTGCTGCCACAGCCCGCTGCGAACGCGAGCCCAGCCAGCAGCGCCGCGGCCGCTAAGGCACGGCTTCGTACCGATTTCATCTGCATTCCCTCCGTGGTTTGTTGACCTCTGACGCTTGGTGGCGCACGCCGCACCGCCGAAGGGGTGTAATTATCACCCATGGCGCACGGATACAAGAGTCGGAGAACCCTTTCGCTCACAAGTGCGCACGGCCGCTGCGCATTTCTCTCGATCGCGGCCATCCTGCTGGCGGCCTGTGCGGGTTGCGGCGGATCGAGCAGCGCGGCTACGGCACCGCCGCCCTCCTCGGCCGCGCCGCCCCACGTCTGCCCGATCGAGTGGGCAGCCGGCTGGCAGCGGTGGACGAACCAGATCGGAGCGGTCGTCTACTGCCCGACCTTCTTCCCCGGGCCGTTGACGGCCGAGATCGGCGGTCAGTGGAACACGGCCAAGGCGCCCGGCAAGGAGTGGCAGCTGGGGTACGCCTGGCTGGAGCACGGCCAGCTGGTGCACGTCGTCTTCGAGGGCTACCCGGAGGCCCGCTGGCCGCCCACCTGTCCCGGCCAGCCCTGCTTTGCCCACGTCGTCGACCACCAGCGGATCGGCGCCTTCGACGTCACCTGGTACGACCGCAACTCGGCCTCGCACTGGCACCACCTGGCCGGCGTGTTCCACGCCGGCGGCGACGTCTACGTCGTCAGCATGCACATCATCACGCCGTATGACACCGAGGCGAAGGTGCGCGCTGCTCTCACCAAGACGATCGCCGGCCTTGTCCCGTTGCACCCGGCGGGATAGGCTGCCGCGGGCCATGGCCGACCGCTCCCTCGACGTCTTCTGGCATGACGATGCCCTGCTGCACGACACCGGCGCGGGCGTGTTCGAGCACGCGCCGTCGCCGCTGATCGAGGTCTCCGAGCTGCACCCCGAGAATGCCGTGCGCGTGCAGAACATCCGCTCCTGCCTTCGCAACGGGCCGATCGGCGAGCACCTGCGATGGCAGCACGGCCGCCATGCCACGATCGCCGAGCTGGAGATGCTGCACCCCGCCGGCTACATCCAGCAGGTGCGGGATTTCTGCCAGGCGGGCGGCGGCGTGATCGCCTGGAGCACCGTGGTCGTGCCCGGCAGCTGGCCGGCCGCGCTCTCGTCGGCCGGCACAGCGATCGCGGCCGTCGACGCGGTGCTTGACGGCGGCTGCCAGACGGCCTACGCCCTGGTGCGTCCACCCGGCCACCACGCTCAGCCGGCCATGACCGACGGCTACTGCCTCTTCTCGAACACCGCGCTGGCCGCCGAGGCGGCTCGCCGCCGCGGCGTCGAGCGGGTCGTGATCATCGATTGGGACGTCCACCACGGCAACGGCACCCAGCAGTGCTTCTACGATCGCGGCGACGTGCTGACGATCTCGCTGCACATGCCGCACGGCTCTTGGGGCGTCTCTCATCCCCAGACCGGCTCGTGCCTCGAGGCCGGGCTGGGCGATGGCGAAGGGTTCAACGTCAACGTCGAGCTGGGCTACGGCAGCGGCAACGCGGCCTACGTGGCGGCGATGGAGCGCGTGGTGGTGCCGATCGTGGACGCCTACGCGCCCGGGCTGATCCTGATCGCGGCCGGCCAGGATGCGAGCCAGTTCGATCCCAACGGACGTCAGAACGTCAGCTGCGCGGGGTTCCGGCGGCTGGGCGAGATCGCCCAGGCGCTGGCCGGCCGCCACTGCCAGGGCAGGATGGCGCTGGTGCAGGAGGGCGGCTACGCCCGCTCCTACAGCGCGTACTGCATGCACGCAACGTTGGAGGGCGTGCTCGGCACGGGCCCGCTGCTGGACGATCCGATGGCATACATGCCCGATGACGAGCTGCGCGGCGACGCCGGCATCGCCGCCGCTCGCGGCTCGATGCGGCGCTACTGGCGGCTGTGAGCCTGCCCGGCCGATGATCCGCCCGCTGGTCGGCGACGACCGGGTTTGGCTGGCCGGGTTCGCGCGCGAGCGATGGGGCTCGCCTCTGGTCGTCGCTGATGGGCGGGCGCACCGCATCGACGAGCTGCCCGGCTTCGTCGCGCCTGAGGCCGGGCGGGTGGTGGGACTGCTCACCTACCTGATCGAGGACGATCGCTGCCACGTCGTCTCGCTGGACGCGGTCGACCAGGGCCGCGGCATCGGCAGCGCGTTGCTGGAGCGGCTGGTCGACGCCGCGGGTGAGGCCGGCTGCGGGCGGGTCGAGCTGATCACCACCAACGACAACGTGCGCGCGCTGCGCTTCTACCAGCGGCGCGGCTTCCGGCTGGCAGCGCTGCACGCCGGTGCGCTGGAGCGATCGCGCGAGCTGAAGCCCGAGATCCCGCTGGTTGGCGAGCACGGCATCCCGCTGCGCGACGAGCTGCTGCTCGTGCGCGACCTCTAGCGCCGCGACCACAGCGAGAGCGAGAACTCGTTCGCATCGTCGGTCCAGAACCGCACCGCGGCGAGGCCGGCCACCGCCATCTCGGCCACCAGCCCGTCGCGCCGGAACTTGGCGCTGATCTCGGTCTGGAGCTTCTCGCCCTCGCCGAACTCGACCGTCATGTCCAGCTCGGCCAGCGTCACGACCTGGCGCTGGAGCGAGACGAGGCCGATCTCCATCCACTCGTTGCGGTCGTCCCACACGGCCTCGTGGCGGAACCGGCGCACCTCGAAGTCGGCTCCCAGCTCGCGGTTCAGCATCGTCAGCAGGTTGAGGCTGAAGCGCGCGCTGAAGCCGCCCGGATCGTCGTAGGCCGCCTCCAGCTGCGCCCGCGGCTTGATCAGGTCGGCGCCCAACAGCAGCATGTCGTCGTCATCCAGCGAGCGCGCCAGTCCGGCCAGCAGGCGCGCACGACCGTCCGGCTGCAGGTTGCCGATCGTGCCACCCAAAAACGCCACCAGCCGCCGGCCGGTGCGCGGCAGCGCGTCCAGGTGGCGCTCGAAGTCACCAACGATGCCGCGCACCTCGATGCCGGGGTACTCGCGCAGGATCGCCTCGGCCGACTCGCGCAGGATCGTTTCGGACACGTCGAACGGCACGAACCGTCTCAGCCTGCCGCCGGCGGCCAGCGCGGTCAGCAGCAACCGCGTCTTCTCACCGGTGCCTGATCCCAGCTCGATCAGCGTGTCGGCCTGCGTCAACGCCGCGATCTCGTCCACTCGTGCCACCAGGATCTCGCGCTCGCGCCGGGTCGGGTAATACTCCGGCATGCGCGTGATCTGGTCGAACAGGAGCGACCCGGCCTCGTCGTAGTGCCACTTGGCGGGCAGCCGCTTGGGACTGTCCCCCAGGCCGCTTCGGACGTCCTCGCGTAGCGACGCGCGCAGCGCTCCGGTAGCGAGCCGGACGTCGATGTGCAGCTGGTCGCCGGCGCGGATCATTCCCTGAAGTGTAGGTTCGCCCGGCCTGGTCGCCACGGCGCCGTCCTGCATCTACTCTGAGAGCTATGCGATCACGCGTCCTGCGAGCCAGAGACTGCGCCCGGGCACTGTGGCTGCTGGGCCTCCAGCCCCCGGTCGAGGCGGACGAGCTTGCCCGTGCCTGGAAGGCGCGCGTTGCGCGCAGCCACCCCGACCTGCACGCCATGTCGGAGGCCCGCAGCGAGGCGGCGACCGTGCTGACGCGTGCGCTCAACGATGCCCGCGACACCGTGGCCGCGTGGATTGCGAGCGGCCGCGAGTGGCCAGAACCCTCGATGGGCGGCCGCCGGCCACCGCCCCGCCGCCGGCCGTCGGCCGAGCCGCCTTCGGCGACGGTCTGCAGCCGCACCGGCCTTCGGGCGGGTGACCGGGTGCGGGTGTGGCCGTACGTGAGCGACCCGGTGGTCGTGCGGGGGACGGAGCTCGAGCCGGGTGCGGGCGTCGTGTGGGTGTTGCTGGCCGACGATCAGGCCGCTCCCGCCGATCGGGTGCGGCTGGCCTCGTTCGGCTGCCCCGTGTGCGGTGCCTGCGAGGGCCCGGCCGGCGATCCGGTGGTGACCCGCCCGTGCGGCGACTGTTTGGCCGATCTGCGCCGGCTCGATCAGCGTCCTTCCGACGCCGCGCGCATCCGCACGGCGATCGAGGCCCGCTCCGAGGCGGGCCGCGCCACCGCGCGCACGCTGGACAGCGAGTGGCTGGCGCAGCGGGCGACCGATCGTGGGCGCTGGGCGAGACGGCTCAAGATGGCCGGCCCAGACGACCTGTACGCGGCGCTGCTGAGCGCATTCACGCAGGCCTTCGAGCGATGGTCGGCGCCGGTCACGTAGGGGCACCATGGTAAAATCGTGACGCGTCGGTCAAGCAGCGGCCGCGCCTGCGCGCCAGCATGTCTCTCACGCCGACGTCGCGAAGGAGCACCACCATGGCGGAATCGAGCCGGAACGAACCGATCGTTGTGTCCGATATGGCCGAAGGCCGCTGGTTGGTCACGCTCAGCGGGGAGCACGACCTCTCGACCGCGGGCGACCTGCGTCAGCATCTGGAGCCGATCTTTCGTAGCGGAAGAGCGCTGGTGATCGACCTCGTTGCGGCCGGCTTCATCGACTCGTCGATCCTGGGGGTGCTGGTCGAGGCCAAGCAGCGTTCCGAGGACTCGGCCTGCACGCACCTGGCGCTCGTGGTCACTCCTGGCACGGCTCCCGATCGGCTGCTCGACCTGACCGGCCTGCGCCGCGCGTTCATGATCTTCGAGTCGGTCGATGCCGCGTTTGCCAGCTTCGAGGAGGCGGTCCGCAACGAGCCGGCCGCCTCCCAGCTGTGGTCTGCCCGAAACCACCGCATCGTCAAGAACGAGCAGACGTTCCGCGACTACAACAACCGCCGCATGGCGTCCGAGCCGATCGAGCCCACGGATGACGACGAGCTGATCCCGTTCGTGTGCGAGTGCGGCGACTCCGACTGCATCGAGGCGCTGTTGATCACCGCCGCCAGCTTCACCGAGGCGCACTCAGCGCCGAACAGGTTCCTCGTCAAGCCCGGCCACGTCTACCCAGACGTGGAGCGCGTGATCATCATCGAGGAAAACTTCCTGGTGGTCGAGAAGGTCGCCGCGATCGTCAACGAGGCGTCGTAGAGCCAACGCCGGGGCTCGTGGGTGAGTCGTCACCCGCCGGCACGACCACGTGGGCGTCGGCGTTGCGATGGGCCCTGTAGCCGGCGTACGCGCCCGCTCCGACCATGCCGGCGCCAACCACGAGCCTGCCGATCCGTCCTCGCCGCGAATGCTGCTGCTCGGTTGCCGCGAGACCGGCCGACATCGCTGCCGCTGCAGCCTGGAGCTCGCGCAGCACTCCGGGATCAGTTGCCGCGCGGGTCGCTCCCAGCGCACGGGCGCGCTTTGCCGCCCGGCCTGCTGCGTCCAGGGCGAGGCGACCCTGTCGTTTCGCATGAGGATCGTTGGCGAACCGTTCCGCCGTGACCTTGGCCCGCTTCACGCCGGTAGCCACAGCGGCGGCGCCACCAGGTCGGCGCGCCGCGGCGCGGGCAACTCGTATCAGCGGCTTTCGGTTGCGGATCGCAAACATCAGAGCAGCTCGGGCTATCCATTTTTGAATCATGCTTCATGTGTACCCGGCCCTGGCCGCGGTCAAACCTGCTGGGCACGCCAGGGGCGCGCTCGCCCGGTGGTAGGTGGCGCGCTCGGTTGCTCTTCCCGCCCGGGCGAACCGGGTGTACAACTGCAGTCAGGTGAGACGGCGTGTGGCACTTCTGTGGCTTCTGTGGGGGCTCTGTGGCCCCGCAGCGATGGCGTGGGCAGGCGACTGGCCGGCGTACCTGGGTGGCGTCGAGCACAGCTCCTCGTCACCTGAGTCGGCGATTACGCTGGCCAACGCGGCAACGCTGACAACGGCGTGGAGCTGGACGATTCCGACGGCGGCCACCGGCCAGCCGGCGGCGCGGCTGTTCGCGAGCCCGACTGTGGCCGGCGGGATGGTGTTCATCGGATCGAACACCGGCGTCTTCTACGCCAGGTCGGTGGCGACCGGTGGCGGCGTCTGGTCTCAGAACCTCGGCCACACGAGCACGCTCACCTGCCAGGGCCGCGGCATCACGGCCACCGCCACGGTCGCGTCCGATCCCACCCGAGGGGGAGCGGCGACCGTCTATGTGACAGGCCCTACCGACAAGATGTTTGCCCTTGACGCAGCCACTGGCGCGGTGATCTGGAAGCGCCAGATCGCGCCCGTATCCGCCACCGCGAACGCCTACTATGGCTGGTCGTCGCCAACAGTCGTGGCCGGGCACGTCTATGTCGGCTTGGCGTCGCAATGTGACAATCCTCTGGTGCGGGGCGGAGTGGTCGAGCTCGATCAGGCGACCGGTACCGTGCTGCACCGCCACTGGACGATCGGACTGGGCAAGGTCGGTGCCGGGGTCTGGACGAGCGTGGCGGCGACGCCGGACGGGGCATCGGTCTACGCCACCACAGGAAACGGCGACGAGATCCCCGGCGACGACCAGGGCGAGGGGTACTCGCTGCTGCGACTGGATGGCACGACGATGGGGCGCACCAGCATATGGACGGTACCCGGCAGCGCCCGGCCCGGCGATTCGGATTTCGGCGCGTCACCGACGCTGTTCACGGCCGCCATCTCCGGCACTCCCACCACGCTGGTCGCAGCCTGCAACAAAAACGGCGTGCTCTACGTCTGGCGCGCGGGCACGCCGTCGGCCGGCCCGCTCTGGCAGACCCGCATCGACGACGGCGGACCGAACGCGAACTGTCTCGCAAGCAGCATCGTCGACGGCACTGCCCTGTATCAGGCAGGCGGATCCACCAGCATCAACGGCGCCGCCGTGAGTGGATCGGTGTCGCGACTCGACCCGGCCACCGGACAGACCGTCTGGCAGATCGCGCTGCCTGCCCCGGTATTCGGGACGGGGTCGATCGATCAGGCGGGCGTGCTGGCCATACCGCTGTATGGGTCGTCCACCAACGGCGGCGTGCAGCTGCTAGACGCGACCACCGGTGCGGAAATCACCCGCCTCGGCACCGGCAGCGTGTATGCCCAGCCACTCTTCAGCAACGGCCAACTGCTCGTCGCGACCGTTGCGGGCACCCTGACCGCCTACGCACCTACCCCGTGAGCGCGTCAATCAGTTGGGGTCACGAGCCGGCAAGGCTCGTGACCCGTTCTCCAGACGGCTCAGCGCTGCGGCGTGCGCCGCGACCGCCACGCAGCGTCCACGAGCGACTCTTTTAGCCGCAGGCGCGTCGTCGCGAGCGTGACGTCGTGCTCGCGCTTCACCGCCGAGGCCGCCCTCTGATTGGATTGCTTCGTGCCTGACATCTTTCCGCCCATTCCCGCGCGTACCGAATATTGAAACGCCGTCTCTCGCTTTGGGCGCGACGCCGGATCCGGGTCATGCCTCCTCCGTGCCCGTCGCAGACCATGCGGGGTCGGACAGGGGCGTGGCGCTGCTCGTGGTTGGGTTGACCGACCTTTGGGGGCGGTGTATGGTCGGCGGCGCTCCACTGTCAAACCACCGGGGGGTCGGGATGAGACGGGTACGCTGGGGTGCGGTGTGTGTGCTGGTTGTGACCGGAGCGTTGGGGTTCGCCACGCCGGCCTCTGCGACGACTCCGGGCAACAACGGCCGGATTGTGTTCGGCGCAGCCACCGAGAATGGCAGCGTCCAGTTGTTCGTCATCGGCCCGCACGGCGACGGGCTGCATCAGATCACACACGTGAACGGCGACGCGGTGCACCCAGACTGGTCACCGAACGGTCGCTGGATCGTATTCGAACTCGACGGCCCCGTCCGGTGCGACGTCGTCCTGATGCGACCCGACGGCGAGCACATGCGAACATTGCCTGCGCCGCCGGGAAGCGTGTGCGATGCTCAGCCGTCGTTCACGCCGGCAGGAGGACGAATCCTGTTTGACAGCTTCAACGCATCGCAGAACGACGAGGCGATCTGGGTCGAACGCCTGGATGGGTCTCACCAGCGTCGACTCGGAAGAGGCGGCGCATTCGGTGCGACCGACCCGAACGCCTCACCGGATGGGCTGCGGATGACGTTCGTCGCGTTCAACGGACACGATCTCGGCCAGGGCCTGATGCGGACCGGCATAAACGGCCACCATCCGAAGCTGCTCCTTCCCTACAGCTTCGACGTGGCGATCAAGCATGACTGGGCGCCGAACGGCCGGCGGATCGTGTTCACCAAGTATGCGGATACCTTCGACTTCTCAGCGAACATCGGCACGGTCCGGCCGGATGGCACTCACCTGCGCTGGCTCACCCATTACACCGACCCAGATGTCCGCGCTTACGTCGGCGGCTACTCCCCCGACGGTCAATGGATCGTGTTCCGCCTCGAGAACCACGGCAGATACGCACTGATGCGGATGCACCCAGACGGCACTCACAAGCGAGTCATCCTGCCTCTCTCAGACTTCCGCCCACGCTACATCGACTGGGGTGCCACCCCACGGTAACTCGAGTAACCGAATCGTGGCGGCCGGGTCCGGCCGCCGAGACGACCGAGGAGGTCAGTCATGCGCAAGGGGATAGCTGTCGTGATATCGATCGCGGCCGTGTCCGCGGCGCTGGTTTCGATCAGCGCAGGGGGCGCGTCAGCCTCGAACAGTCGGCCGACGTTCAAACCGTGGGGCCACTCCCCCACCGCTGCCCGCGGCGGGGCCGCCCTGACCACCGCTGACGGCGTGCAGAGGCTCGTGCTGAACACCAAGAGCGGGCAGTTCAAGCCGATCGATGCCGACCACAGCGGCAGCGATTCGGTCGGCGACTACTTCCTGTTCACGGAGACGTTGTGGAACGCGGGCGGAGATCGGATCGGCAACGTCCGGGCGACCTGCACGCACCACTTCAACGGGTCGCTCTGCCAGGCGAGCATCCGGCTCGCCGGTCGCGGCACGCTGCAGGTTGCAGGTTTGATCACCAGGCGCAACGGGCTGCTCGCCGTGACCGGCGGTACCGGTGATTTCTCTGATGCCGGCGGAGAGATGGACACATCGGCCGACAATGGAGGCACCACCGGGCAGCTGGTGATCTCGCTGCGGCACCTGGCCTGATCGAGGTCGAGCCGGGGGAACCAGCCATTCCCCCCGGCTCACCAGGCGCACGGGTGGGTTGCCGCTCTGCCTTCTTGCATGTTGACTTTTTTGTTATGCCCGCGTACGGTCGGGGGGTGGACATAGCTCGGTATCGCGCCACGCTCCAGGCGCTCACCGAGGCTCGTCGGTCGGCCGTGACAGCGATGCTGTGCGGCGACGTTGACGATGCCGAGCGGGAGCAGTGGCATTGGATCATAGAACTGCTCGACTCGATCGAGCGGGCGTCGCGACGATCGCTGCGGCAAACCATCGTGGTCGCCGAACCGCGAGGATGAACCCGCGCCGCGCATCCGAAGCTGGGGCCACACCCACGGGCGTTGCCAGACCAGCGCCCGACGTGGTTGACTTGCGCTGTGTCGTGTGACGTCAAGAAACCGCGGGGCTGCAAGCGCGACGCGATCGCCCACGTGTGGGTCGTCTCGTCTGGCCGCCGAATCAGGGTCGCGCTGTGCGAAGCTCACCTCGCCGAATACGATCACCTGCCGGACGCCGAGCGGCTCCAGTTCGCCGAGTGCCACGGCATGCGCTAGCGCCGCCGGCCGAGCGCGAAGCGGCGCCGATGCACTCAGGGTGAGGATGCATCGGCGCGCTTGGCGCGTACGCCGCCTGACACGGGAGCCCACAAACGGTCAGGAGCGGCACCTTCGACGATACGAGGCTCAGGGATCATGTCAACTCTCTCAACGTGCGGGATCCTGGAGTTGGGGTCGAGCGGGCGTTGGAGCGCATCGGGCCGAGCGCTGAGGACGTCGTGTTGTGGCGAAGTATGTGCCAGCCAGCTGTTGGTAAGGGCCGCGGTGTCGCCGGGCTGCCGCCGATGCGTCGCGGCTTGTACGGGCATAGCGAACTGCATCGACGTGCGCGCGCCGAAGTCGCGGGGCTCGATGCCCAAGCCGCCGGGTAGCGCGCCGCGCTCACCGGCACTCCCATGCCCATGGTGGTGCCCCAGATCACCCCGACCCCTACCCACTCGCGCGCTTAGCGTCGCCGAAGATCGGGGAGAGCTCTCTTGATCGTTTCTGGGCTGGCTGGTACAGTCGCAGCGTCTCGGAGGGGCGGTGCAGGCGTGAGATCCAGGTCGTGGACGGCTGGTCTTGGTGTGGGCTTGCTGTGCGCGATAGTGGTAGCGCCGACGGCTTCTGCATCGACGGACGTGGTGGCGAACGCGGGTTTCGAGACCGGGAACGTGACGGGGTGGATCGCATCGCCGGCACCGGGTGGGGCGGTCTCGGTCGTATCGAGCTTCGGGTATGCCGATGGTTGTGGCGATACCTTTCTAGGGCAGACGTGGGCGCCGGTCGATGGGTCGAGCTTCGCGCTTCTCAACGCTGGGTCGGCGGCCGGCGGTAATTACACGATCCTCGACCAAGCGGTTCGCGTGACGGCGGGCTCGACGATCTCGGGACTCGCCTTCCTCTGTTCCAGCGAGACGTATGCCAACAACACTGCGCCATTCGATGATGACGCCGAGATCGCGATACGCAAGTCAGGAGTTGACACAGCAGTCGTCTACAGGGATCACGCTCGAGCCGAGTTGCCGTGCGGGTACACCGGATCAATTCCGATCCCAGGACAGACGGTGTGCAGCGGGCTAGGGAACCCGGCGTGGGCCCTGCAATGGTCGTACACCTTCCCCAGCACCGGGACGTATACGGTCGAAGCACGCGTCGAAAACGTCGGCGACGCGCTCTTACCGACGTGGCTGGGCGTGGACGCGGTGCGCCTGGTCTCGGCCCAGACGTTCGCGCCACTGTCAGGGATCACCGGTAGCACAGTGACGATTACCGGCACCGATCTTGGCGGCGCGACCGCGGTGGACTTCGCCGGCCTGGCCGCGCGCTTCATGGTGCTCTCCCCAACCCAGGTGCGCGTCACCGTTCCGGTCGGTGCCAGCAGTGGCCGGATCGCGGTGACAACGCCGGACGGCATAGCGACCTCCCAGTACGGCTACGCCGTCACCCTGTCGATCTGGACTCGCAGCCCTGCAAAGGCCGCTCCTGGATCATCGGTGACCTTGACCGGCGTCGGCTTCGCGAACGCGTCAGCCGTCGCATTCGCGGGTACACCGGCCCAGTTCACCATCCTCTCCGACGGCCGCATCAGCACCATCGTGCCCGCCGGCGCCACATCGGGCCCGATCACCGTCACGACACCGCTCGGCACCGTTCGCAGCAAGAAGTTCACCGTAGCCTGAACTCCCTGTAGCGCGTACGCCCGCGCCTAGTCGCGGCTCCGGTCGGAGCCGCGATCGACGCTAAACTTGCTACGCCCACGTCTTCGCCGATGCACAGATCCGTACCGCGGTGCAGATTGGGGACGCTGTACAGACGGACCGGTTGGGTGTGCGCAATATGTGCGTAACGGCCGAAGGCGCCGGCTCCGGCAGGCGACCCCACTCTCGTGAGGCCGCCGCCAGAACCGTTTCCGGTTATGGGCGGTACTGGGCTCGAACCAGTGACCCCCAGCTTGTCGAGCTGGTGCTCTCCCAACTGAGCTAACCGCCCTCGTGTCCGCCGCGCGGACGGCACGATTCTAGACGACCGACCGGCGGCCCGTTCCGGCTACGCGGCCAACCGCCGCGCCGCCTCGTCACTGGCGAAGATGGCACCGTCCAGATAGCACACCGCGCCCTGCTCGTCGCGGATCCCCCGCCCCTGCTCTCGCACCCAGCGCGTGCCGCCACCGGCCACGACGATCCGGTACTCGATGATGAACGGCCGGTCGGCCTCGACCGCCTCGGCCACGGTGCGCTCCACCATCGCCCGATCGTCGGGGTGGATCACGCTGGCGAAGCTGCGCACGCTGCTGTCGATGAACTCGGCGGCGGGGTACCCGGTGATGCCCTCGATCTGCTCGCTGATGAACTCCATCCGCCACTCGCTTGCGGCCGAGCAGCGGTAGATCGCGCCGGGCACGTTTTCGATCAGCGCCCGCAGCCGGTCTACGTCCCACTTGTCGTGGCGGCCGATGCCAAGGTGTTCGCGGCCGACCGCCATCACCCCGCTGACCTCGCCCTGCCCGTCGCGCAGCGGTACCACCTCGACGGTATAGGTGTGCTCCCCCGCCTCATGCACGAACTCGTGCGCCTGGCCCTCAAGGCCGGCTTGGTAGTGGCGGCGCAGCTCGTCCAGCTGCTCGGGCGCGACCACCTCGGCCAGCGTTCGGCCGATCATCTCCTGCGGATCGCGACCACCGCGGGCAAGCGCCGCACCCGAAGCCATCTCCAGGCGCAGCTCGCGGTCGAACACCAGGATCAGCGTCTCGGGCAGGCTGTCCAACAGCACACGGTTGCGCTCGGCAGCCTCGCGGTGCAGCCGTCCCACGATCTGCACCTCGACCTGCGACGCGGCGGCCGCGGCCAGGCTGGTCAGCATCCGCACGTCGCTCTGTGACCAGCGCCGCGGAGTCGTGTCGGCGACGCACAGGGTGCCAAAGGGCGCTCCGTCGCCGGAGATCAGCGGCAGCCCGACGTACGCCCGCAGACCAAACTCGGTCACGGCCGGGTTGTCACGCACCAGCGGATCCTGGGCAGCGTCGAAGATCACGAGCGGCGCTGCGGCGGCCACGACGTGGCGGCAGATCGAGCGCCCCAGCGGCAGCTCGCGCCGCATCAGCGCGTCCGGCACGCCCACGCCGCTGGTGATCACCTCGGCGTGATCGTTGACCATCGAGACGAAGCTGATCGGCGCGTGTAGCAGCCATCCGGCCAGCGCGGTGAGGCGGTCGAGCCCCTCGTCGGTCTCGACCTCCCCCGGGCAACTGGAAGGCGGCAGAGCGTCAGCCGGCGCTGCGTCAGTATCGGCGGCGGCGGGCGACGGATCGCCGCCCTGCTTCCACTGCACCAGCCCCGAGAGCAGCGAGCCGACCACTCGCTGCGCCAGCGCCGGGTGCGGGAACGGCTTGTTCGCGTCGACCGAGTAGCGGTTGCGCCGCCCGATCCGCGTCCGCTGCACGTACCCCGCGGCGACCAGGTCGTTGACGATCGACTGCACCGCCCGCTCGGTGATGCCCAGCCGCTGTGCGACCTCGCGCAGACGCACGTCCGGATCCTCGGCGATCGCGATCAGCGCCTGGCCGTGGTTGGTGAGCAGCACGAACGGCGCGGCGTGGGTAGATGCCTGACTCATGAAATGAAGATCACCTTTTTGGGGATGGTCGATCGGGAGCGTCCCGCACAGTATGTGTTGGACACCTGAACCCTTCTTCGGCATTTCAGGATCATCTTTCACTCCCCCTTTTGAAAGGAACGTCTTTGTTCGCTCCCCCCTCGCTCTCTGGCGCGTCTCGGAAGCTGCTGCTTTCGCTGGCCGCCGTTGGCTCCGCGGCCGCAATTGCCGGCCTCGGCACCTACGCAACGTTCACCAGCTCCACGTCCGTCAGCCAGTCGGTCGCATCCGGCACGGTCACGATCGCGCTCGGCTCGACCGGCGCGGCCACCAACCGGCTCAACATCGGCGCCTCCAACATCGCCGCCGGCGACACGATCCAGCGCAGCGTCGATCTGATCAACCAGGGCACGATCAACCTGTCCGCGGTGACGCTTACCACCAGCGCAACCACCAGCTCGCTGCTGAATACTGACACCACCACCGGCCTGCAGATGGCGATCGACAGGTGCTCGGTGGCCTGGACCGAGAGCGGCACGGCGCCGGCCTATACCTACACCTGCTCCGGCACCACCTCAGTCGTGCTGGCGTCGACCCCGGTGGTCGGCAGCAACCTGGCGCTGTCCAACCTGGGCGCGCTGACGGCCGGCGTGACCGACCGACTGCGTGTCACGCTGACACTGCCCAGCGGCGCCGCCAACGGGCTCCAGAGCCAGTCCTCGGTGATCCAGTACGCGTTCACCGGCACGCAGCGCACGGCCACGAACCAGTAGTACCGGTGGCTGTGAGCGAACCGCTAAGGGGAAGGGAGGCGTCGCCGCTGGCGGCGCTTCCCCGCGGCGTTCCGGCACTGGCCGGGGCGCTGCGCACCTCCCTGAACTTCGCCGCCACGTTGCTGGCGGTGACCGCGGTGGCCGCCCTGGTGGCGGTCGAGGTGGGGCCACGGCTGGGCCTGTACCGCATCCAGACCGTGCTGTCGGGCAGCATGCAGCCGACCTTCGCGCCCGGCGACCTGATCGTGGTGACGCCTGAGAACACGTCCAGCGTCCGCACCGGACAGGTGATCAGCTACCAGATCCCGACGGGCGATCACCATGTCGAGAGCCACCGTGTGATCAAGATCGGCCACGACGGTGGCCGGCCGACGGTGATCACCAAGGACGACGCGAACCCTGCCGCCGATCCGTGGCGGGCCAGGCTGACGTCCGACACCGCTTGGCGTGAGCGGCTGGTGATCCCCAAGCTGGGATGGCTGATCATCTGGCTGCGCCAGCCCTTGCTGGGGCACCTGCTGGTGCTGGTCGTGCCGTTCCTGCTGGCGGTATGGTGGCTGGTGGGCATCTGGCGCCCAAGCTCGCCGCCGCAGCGGCAGACCGCGCGATGAAGGGGCGCCGGCCGACGCTGGTGGGCGTGGCCCTGCTGACCGCGACCGCCGTCTCGGCCGTCGCAGCCAACTTCGCACAGGCCGCCTTCAGCTCGGCTGCCACGGCCAGCCAGAGCGTGTCCAGCCGCTCGCTGGGCGCCCCGTCCGCGCTGTCCGCCTCGGCCAGCGGGCACAACGTCGCCCTCTCCTGGTCGGCCGGCACCAACGGCAACGGCTACCAGCTGCTGACCGCTGCGAACGGCACCAACCCGGCCTGCGGCGCCGCCAGCTTCACCTCGCTCTCGACGACGGCCGCGCTCAGCGCCACCGATAGCGGCCGCTACCTGCCGCAGGGCAGCTACCAGTGCTACCAGGTGCGCACGACCTACAACACCTGGTGGAGCGTGAGCGGCAACCCGATCGCCGCCGTCCAGCTCGGCTTCGTCGCCGCCTCGGTCACGGTCACCAGCGGCGGCGTGGCCGGTGACCTCGACGCCGGCGACTCGATCGTCGTCACCTACAACCAGCCGGTCAACACCACCACCGGCCCGGTCGCCGCCGACAACATCTGCACCGACTCGATCAGCAACACGATCGTGCTGGGCAGCAACGGCTCCGGCACCACCTGTAACGCGACGCCCGCCTCGGTCGGCACGATCACCGGCATGACGGTGGCCAAGAAGGGCCGCTTCGCCGCAACCTGGTCGTGGAACGGCGCGCACACGGTGCTGACGATCACGCTCGGCGCCAAGTCGGCCGGTTTCTCGGGCGCCGTCTCTGGCAGCGGCACCTTCAACCCCACCACCACCGCCGGCGGCATGCTCTCGGCCACCGGCGCGTTCCACAACTGCGACACAAACAGCGGCAGCGGCAACTGCCTGCCCGCCGTCAGCGCCGGCTTCTGATCGCATCTCGGCGATCCCCCATCAGAGGGACGCCGCAGACGCAACATGCCGCCACCATGTGACAGCGCGTATACCCGACGCGCCCCGCTCCCGATCTGACGAGACGATCTGCATGCACCCCAAGGTTCGTCGATACGCCACCACACCCGAACGCGGCCAGACCGTCGTTTTGGTCGCGGTGTTCATGATGAGCCTGATGGGCATGGCCACGTTCGCGATCGACATGGGCTCCTGGTACCAGTCCAAGCGGGCGGTGCAGGCCGCCGCCGACGCGGCCGCGCTTGCAGGGGCCAGCCGTCTGCCCGTCTCGAGCAGCGCCGCGACCACCGCGGCCAGCGCTGAGTACCAGAAGAACGGCCTGGGCTCGGACTCGGTCAGCTACCAGGTGACCACCAACCAGCACTCCAGCGACTCGCTCACGGTGACGGCCACCCGCGTCGTGCCGACCTGGTTCGCGAAGCTGTTCGGCTACAACTCGACCACCATCACGGCCACCTCACGCGCGACGGTGCAGTCGTTCCAGCAGGTTGTACCCAACCAGAACGTGATGCCGTGGGGCGTCCTGTAGGGCGCCTACACGCCCGGCCAATCATTCCCGATCTACACCAAGGACACCGCCAACGCCAACAACGGCGCGCTGTCGCCGCCGTACGTCAGCGGCGCCAGCTGCCCGACGCCGAACGGCGCGAATGACTACAAGAACGAGATCAGCGGCGTCGACAACGTCTGCCCGATCACGCTCGGCGAGTCTATCGACACCAAGCCCGGCAACAACTCCGGCCCAACGTCACAGGGACTGGTCGCCCGGATCGGCAACGGCGGCTGGGAGACGTTCAGCCAGGTCGTCACGCTGAACGCCGACGGCAGCTACTCGATCAAGGATGCGGCCAGCAAGCAGCTCGTCCTGGTGCCCGTCGTCGTCAACCAGAACGGGTCGAGCACGTGGCCGAACGGCACCAGCACACCGATGACGGTGGTCGGTTTCGCCTGGTTTGTGATCACCAGCTGCGGCACCTCGCCGGTCAGCTACTGCGCGGCGTCCGACGGCAGCCAGGTCAACGGCACCTTCGTTGGGCTCGATACCACCAACAGCACCGGCACCACCGGTGCCTGGACCGGTTCGGCCGCCGACGCCTACGCCGTCGCCCTGACCAGCTAGGCGTCCACCGCCACCGGCTGCTCCCCGGCCGGCTCGGCCGGTAGCGGCTCGGCCGGCAGCGTCAGCTGGAAGCGCGCGCCCTGGCCGGGCGCGGAGTCGACCATCAGCTCGCCGCCGGCCAGCCGGATCCGCTCGACGGTGGCGTCCAGGCCGACGTGCATCTCCATCCGCTTGCGGTCGAGCGCGACGGCGGGGTCAAAGCCGGCGCCGTCGTCGGCCACGTCGAACACCAGCAGCCCGTCTTGCTGGCGGCCGGTGATCTCGATCCGCGTCGCGTTGCTGTGCTTGCGGGCGTTGATGATCAGCTCACGCACCGCCCGGTAAACGATCGCCTCAACCGTCACCGATTGTCGCGGCAGCTCGATCGCGACCACCGCCTCACTCCAAGGCCCTTCCCCGGCGATGCGAGACAGCGCCGCGCCCAGCCCCTCCCGCTCCAGGATCTGCGGCCGCAGCTCGAACATCAGCCGCCGCGTGCGGTCGAGCGCTTCAGCCACCATGGTAGCGGTCGGCGCGAGGCTGGGATCCTTGCGCATCAGCATGTGCACCTGCATCAGCAGCGCCGCCATCACCTGCACCGTGTCGTCGTGCAGCTCGACGGCGATCCGCGCCTGCTCGGCCTCGGCGGCGGTCACCAACGCGGCCATCACGTCGCGGCTGCGCCGCTCAGCGCGGCGCAGGTCTGTCAGGTCGACGATCACGCCCTGGGTGTGGGTGACGACGCCGCTTTGGTCGCGGAGGGCGCGGGCGACCAGCTGCACCTCGCGGACGTCGCCGGTGGCGGTGATCATGCGTGCCGAGTGGTCGACCGAGTCGACGGCACCGCTCACCAGATCCCGCAGCGTCTGCGCCAGCCGATCGTGGTCGTCGGGGTGGTACGTCTCGCGCAGCCGCGGCTCGATCTGCTCGTACTGGCGCAGGTACTGCTGCGGCGGAATTCCTAGCAGCCGCTCGACCTGCGAGCTGATGTAGATCATGCGCCCGTCGGCGTCGGTCAGGTACGTCGTCACCGGCGTCTGCTCGACCAGCGCCGAGTAGCGCCGTTCGCTGGCCTCCAGCTCGGCTCGCGCCGCCACCTCGTCGGTGACGTCGATCATGACGCCCTGCACCTGCACCGAGCCGGCGTCGTCCTTGAGCGCGCGCGCGATCATCCGCACGTGCCGGTGCGATCCGTCGGCGTGGAACATGCGCGCCTCAAAGCTGTGGCCATCGATGCGGCCCTCGCGCAGGGCGATGGTGTCATCCATCAGCCGCTCGACGTCGTCCGGGTGGAACCACTCCACCTGCCGCTCCAGCGAGCTGCCGTCGGCCACCAGCCACTCGGGCGTGCGCCCCAGGATCTGCTCGGCCTGCGGGCTGGCGTAGGTGAGTGCGCCGTCCTGGCCGATGATGTACGTGGCCACCGGCAGCTGCTCGACCAGCGTCTGGTAGCGCCGCCGCTGCTCGGCCAGCCCGAGCGCTGCCTCCATCTCGGCCGTGACGTCGAACAGCAGCGCGATGTACTCGCTGTCTGAGCCGGGCCGCGGGCTGGTGGTCTCGCGGATCCAGATCGTGCGACCATCGCTGCGCGTCCAGCGGTACACGCCCGGCGCGGGATCGTCGGCCGGGCGCCAGCGGGTGGCATCGGCCAGTCGTCGGGGTGCACGCGCGACCGGAAGCGGGCGACCGCCTCGCCGCCCAGCCACACCTCGCGCGGCTCGCCGGTCAGCTGCTCGATCTGGGGTGATGCGAACACCGCCCACTCGGTGTCGCGGTCCCAGATCGTGCTGGTAGCCGGCATCCGGTTGATCAGGTCCTCGTAGCGCCGCTCGGCGAGCACCCGATCGTGGATGTCCATGATGATCGCGTGGCGCCAGCGCGGAACGCCGTGCTCGTCCGGCACGGTGGTGGCCTGCTCCTGCATCCAGCGGTAGCTGCCGTCGCGGCACCGCACGCGGTAGCTGGCGGTGAACTCACCCGAGGTGGTGCGGCCGTCCACGATGCCGCTGGCACGGATCCGCTCGGGCAGGTCGTCGGGATGGATCTTCTCGTGCCACCACTCGGCGCTGTGGCCGCCCGCCATCCACTCGTCGACGGTGTAGCCGAGCATCGACTCGATCTGGGGGCTGACGAACAGCGGCTGCCCGGTCTGGGTGTCGTCGCGGTAGACGATCAGCGGCAGCTGTTCGACCAGGTGGCGGTAGATGGTGCTGGTCTCTGACAGCTCCTGGGCGGTGGCGACGGCGTCGCTGACGTCGAACGCGACGCCCATCCAGAGGTGGTCTGAGCCCTGGATCGGCCGCTCGGCGCCAGCCACCCAGATCTCGCGGTCGTCGCCGCACGTCCAGCGGTAGCGCTCCGCCCACGGCGTGCCTGTCGCCATCGAGCGGTGCCAGGCCGAGGTCACCCGCTCGCGATCGTCCTCGTGCACGCGCGACACCCAATCGAAGCTCTCGCTCTCGACCTGTTCGCGGCTGAGGCCGTACATCTCGAGGTACTGAGGGCTGACGTAGGTGCGCCGCTTCAGGCGGGCGTCGTAGACGTGGGTGGCGGCCGGGATCTGCTCGATCAGCGTCTGGTGCTCGGCGGTGCGCGTCCGCAACCGGCGGCGGGCACGGCGGCGGTCGGCCAGCATCGCCACCACCAGCAGGGCCGCCAGGCCGTCCAGCGTCAGCACGACGATCAGCGCACCCCGCTCGATCCGGTTCAGCGAGTCGAGCGCGGCGATCCGCTCAGCGCTGGTGTCGGCCACCAACCGGCTCGACGTCTGCGCCATCTGGTGGTAAATCGCCGTCTCGGGCGCGATCGCCAGCTGCACCGCGGCAGCGTGGTCACCCCGCTGGATGGCCGCGAACACCTGCACATCCAGCGCCCGGAACCGGGTCGTATCGCGGGTCAGGGCGCGCAGTAGCGTCCTGTCAGCGGCCGACGAGTCGGCCAGCCGTGCCGCCGCCAGGCCGAGCTGGACCGCCGCTGCGAGGCCTCGAAGCTGCTGCGGCTGGCGCCACCGTCCAGCACGTACAGGTTCTGGGCGCCGTTCATGTCGGCGACGTCGAACTGCAGCTGTTGGGCGGCCGTCAGCGAGCTGGTGGCCTGGTCGTGCAGCGTCGAATCAGCCCGCTGAATGGCCACGAACGCGACCAGGTTGACGACCGCCATCGCGACGATCACCGCGATCGCGGCGACGAACGTGCGGCTGGGCTGCTCCGCGCCGGGCGCCGCGTCGGGGCGGGAGGATGGTCGGCGAAAGAGGCGGTCAGGGAGCGTCACGGCAGCACCACGATCCTACCGGTTCTGGCGCGGATTGCAGCGGTTTTCTAGGCCGCCGCGGCCCGCGTTGCGTCGCCGCTCAGCGCCCGCGCCGTGAGCACGGTAAAGAGGGTCGAGAACAGCGTCTGGTAGATCGTCACCAGCAGGGAGATCACGATGCCAAGGGCGATCCAGATGCCACCCTGCGAGAAGAGCAGGTTGGTCACCTGTGACGCCACGCCGCCGGCGATCGAGATCACGATCGTGAGCCCGATGAACGCCCATGCCTGGCCGATCGTGGGATGCACGGCGCCCCAGCACTCGCCGAAGGGCCGGTCGTCGACCACCATCAGCATGACGGCCAGGGTCGCGCGCACTCCAAGCGGAGCAACCCACTGGATCACCAGCCAGATGCTGACCGGGATCACGATCACGAGCAGCAGCGGCAGGACTCTCACCAGCACCACCACGATCACGATCCACAGGATCCACGCCACCATCGCCAGCAGCGCCAGCGTGACGCCCCAGCCGATCGCTCGGCGGGCCGCCCGCAGCAGCACGCGCGGCCCCGGCCACAGGCGGTAGCGGTCGTCGGCCAGGTATGCCGCCGCCCTCGCCGTCATCACCCAGCCCAGGATCAGCGCCAGGATGTACGCCACCACTGTGGCAACAGCGACCGGCACCAGCAGCGACCACTCGGGATCGATACGCAGCAGGTCACAGCCGGGCACCTGCTGCAACGTCGAGCTGCCGTACGTCGTGTGGGTGTGGACGAGGCAGTTGGTGTTGACGATCCGCCGTGGCCACAGCGTGCCGAAGCCGGCCAGCACCGTCAGCGCCAGCCCGACCGCGACCACCAGGTAGCCGAGCAGCGTCGCCGCCAGCACGGTCGGCACAGAGACGCGGCTTCTGCGCGAGAACAGTCCACTGGCCGCCGACCCGAACGCGCCGGTCAGTGACCGCCGCGGCCACGAGGGGTCGGTCGGCTCGCCGTAGGAGGCGCCGCAGGTGGGACAGAAGCGGGCATCGTCCGGCCGCTGGGTTCCGCAATGCTGGCAGTACACCGGGTAAGCATGGTGGCGATGCCGGACGTACGCCCTCCCCCATCGCGGGGATGGCCTGTCTGGCCGGGCGGGTGCCCAATGGAAGCGTCATCATGGTGCACCTGTTCTCACTCCCCGTCGTGCTGTTGCTGGGCCTGGTCGGCCTGGGGCTCTCGCTGGCCGAGGGCGCAAGCGCGGCTCCTGGCGCCAGATGGTCGATTCCATGGGATGTGTGGTTGCTGGACGCAGGATGGGGTGTTCCAGACGGCGGGAGCGCCTGCAGTGCAGGCTGGACGAAGCCTGTGCAAAGGCGATCGTGACGTCTGGGACGGCCCAGACCAGTGCCACAGCCGCGCAGCTCGTGGAATCAATCATCTAGGCGCGTCCGCTCGGCGTCGTTCTGGATCTCGGTCGTGCTGTGCGGCCTGGCCGGCGGGCTGATCGGTGGCGTGGTGAACGTGGGCGCCTACTCGCTGGGCCGCAGGATGTTCTCCGCCTGACGTCCGGCACCGCGCGTCTCAGGCCCGCCGCCGGCATCAGATGTGTCAGAGCGCGCGTCGCGGACGATACCGCGTCAACGGGCGGCCAGTGAGTCGCCCGGCGTCGGCTCGCCGGCCTGCTCAGGGCCGGCCAAGCATCCCTGCCTGCGGTCGCGCAGCCAAACCTCGACGGATGCCTCGTCCCAGAGCGTGCGACCGCGGAAATAGCCGGCCGGAGCCGGGAATCCAGGCGTCTCGATCACGCCGCTAAAGTCGCTTCGGCACATCGACATCCGCTCGGCCAGTTGCTGGCGGTCGACTAAGCGGGCGAGCGGGGCCGCGCCATGCCGCTCCGAACCGATCCCTGAGCCGGCGGCTTGGTAGCGATTCGGCACGTAGTCCATCCGTCAAACTCCCGCCCGTGGACTCTGAGAATGCCACCGGCGGGTGTAGTTGTCAACTTGAATCCTGCCGGGGCCTAGGGCGGACTGCCGGTGATCCCGCCGCACCGTCGCCCGCGTGGATGCACCGGGCGGGCACCTGGGTGTCGGTTGAGCGCTGACGATCATCGCCTACGGCACGATGCGTGCCAATAGGAAATGGCCAGGCGGCAGCCATGTACCATCGCCCCTCGTGCCCCCCACACCCTTGCGATCCCGACTGCCTTCCCTGATCGGCCCTGCCGGCGTCGGCTTCCGCCGTTTCTGGCTGGCGACGCTGATCAGCGTGCTGGGGTCGTGGATGGCGGCGATCGCGCTCTCGATCCGGATGTACGACGTTACCGGCTCGCCGGGCTGGGTGTCGGCGCTGCTGGTGGCCGAGTTCGTGCCCTCGGTGGTGATCGGCCTGCTGCTGGGAAACCGGCTGAACCGGCTTCGGGTGCGAAGCGCGCTGATCGTCTGCGATCTGGGTAGCGCCGCGATCTTCGGCCTGCTGGCGCTGACCAGCACGCCTTGGCTGGTGGTCGCTCTGGCGGGCAGCGTCGGCATCGCGGTGGGCGTGTTCAAGCCGCTGGCCAGCTCGGCCGTGCCGATGCTGGTCTCCGACCAGCAGCTCGACTCGGCCACCGGCGCGATCGCCTCGGCCGAGGACTCGATGACCTTTCTGGGCGCCGCGCTGGGCGGCATCCTGGTCGGCACCGTGGGCGCAAACGTCGCGCTCTCGCTGAACGCCGTCTCGTTCCTGGCCTCGGCCGTGCTGATCGCGAGCTGCGCCAGGCTGTCTGGCGGCGGCGGCCCAGCCGCGCTGCCGGCTGACGAGGAGTGGCACATCCGCCGCATGGCGCGGCGGGTGGCCGGCACGCCCGTGCTGCGACAGATCGCCGTCGGCTGGACGCTCACCACGCTCGTGGTGGGCGCCGTCAACGCCGTCCAGGTGCCGCTGTTGCGCGGCACCTACCACGCCCGGCCGGGCGTCGTCGGCGTGCTGATCGGCCTGGTCGCGCTCGGACTGGTGGCCGGCAGCCTGATCGCCGGCGCACGCCGCTTGGGCCGCAGCGCATACCCGCTGGCGCTGGCCGGCATCGGGGCGGCCGCGATGATCGCCGGCGCCGCACCCCAGATCGCGCTGGCCGGCTTTGGCCTGCTGCTGCTCGGCATCTTCAACGGCGTGGCCGTGATCCTCAACCGCACCCGCGTAATCCGCGCCACCGAGCCGGGCGAGCGGGCCGGGCTGATCTCGTTCCTGATCTCGCTCAGCATCAGCGGCCAGGCGCTGGGGACGATCGGCGGCGGACTGATTGCCAGCCTCGCCTCGCCGCGCTGGGCGCTCGTCGCATTCGGGCTGGTGGCACTTGTGCTGGCCGCGCCGATCGCGTTCACGATCGGCCCCCGCGCCGAGTGGCTGCTGCAGCCCTCGCCATGGGCCGAGCGCGACGACGGCCACCGATAACCGGTCGCTCACCGATCCCTTACGGATAGATCACGTCCGGCTTGCAACCGGCCCCTACAACGAGAGTGGGCCATGGGTCACCACCACCGCCATCCGCTCCGATGGGCGCTGTGCGCACTCGCCTGCGCCACCGTCGCGGCCACGCCGCTGCTGAGCGCTGCTCCCGCCCAGGCGGCGCAGCGCTCGACCGCTCCCAGCCACGTGCTGCGGCTGGGCGACCACGGCCCGATGATCACCACGCTGCAGCGGATGCTGGGCATCACCGCGGACGGCATCTTCGGCCCCGGCACCCGCCACGCAGTCACCGCGTTCCAGCACGCCCACGGGCTGCTGGCAGACGGCCAGGTCGGCCGACACACCTGGAACGCCCTCGCGGCGCTCGCCCACCGCCGCGCCGCGCACCGCAGGCACCACGACGGCATCCTCGAGCTGGGCGAGAAAGGCTCCGCCGTGCGCGAAGTGCAGCGGCTGCTGCACATCCGCGCCACCGGCCTGTATGACCGCCGCACCTGGCGGGCGGTGCGCCGCTTCCAGAGCCACCACGGCCTCTTCGTGGGCGGCGCGGTGGGAGAGCACACGCTGCGCGCGCTGAAGGCCAGCGCCCACCACCACCCCACCCCCAGCGGCAGATCGCTGGGCGCGCGAGCGGCACACCTCTCACGCAGCTTCACCGGAATCCGCTACGTCTGGGGCGGCTCGCGGCCCAGCCAGGGCTTCGACTGCTCCGGCCTGGTGCAGTGGGTGTACGGCCGGCTGGGCGTCCAGCTGCCGCGCGTCACCTACCAGCAGTGGCACGCCGGCCACCGCATCCGCCACCGCGCCAACCTGCGGCCCGGCGACCTGGTGTTCTTCCACCACCTCGGCCACGTCGGCATCTTCCTCGGCCACGGCTGGTTCATCAGCGCGCCGCGCACCGGCCAGCGCGTCCACGCCAGCCGCATGCAAGGCTGGTACCTGCGCCAGTACCAGGGCGGCGTGCGCGTACCCAGCTAGGCCGCGCTCACAGCGTCCACGTAGCACGGCGTCCAGCGCCACCAACGGCCGCTGCTCGCTCAGGTGCGCGATGAACGTGAGCTACTGACCGCAGACGAGTACGGGCAGGGCGGGAGCCCCCTACCGGCTCGATCGTGCGCAACTGCCGGGTGGGCCGGTAGAGGTTGATGGTGACGGTGAGACTGCCGCGACGCGGCCCGGTCGACACCACCAGCGCCCCCTGCCGTCCGCTCCTCGTGGTCTGGCTGATCGTGAAGCCGGCGCCGTTCTGGGTCGCGTACCTGTGGACACGGCCACCTGTCGGCCACCTGCTTCCATGGCCGGCGCTCGGCCGTACTCGTCGGTCGCTGCCCCGCTATTGCACGTTGAACAGCGCACTACTGCCCGTCGGCGTGGGCGTGACGCCGGATCCGTCGGTGGCGGTCACGCGGTCGCCCGTGTACGGCTGAGAGATGTGACCGTCGCGGTGCCCACCCCGCCCACCCAGCTGAGCGGGCTGATGACCGAGAGGTGCCCCGAGAGGTCGCTCAGCGTGGCCGGGCCCGCGTAGGACGTGACGGTGTTACCGGCAGCGTCCTGCGCCGTCACCTTCACCGTCAATGACGCGCCGGCCGTCAACGTCAGGGGCGAAACGGTGACCTTGAAGTGGTCGAGCGGTCCGGGAGGCGTGATCGTGATTGCCTGTAGCGCGGTGGCAAAACCGAGGAACGCGCTCGAGGTGAGCTTGGCTGTTGATGTGTACGTCCCCGGCGTCTTGCCCGAGATGTCGTACAGCAACGACTGGCTGCCACTGGGCGTGGGCGTGGTCAGGTCCACCGTCCACTGCGACCCGTCTGGCGGCTGTGAGGCCAGGTTCTGCCCGCTCGTCCCGTCGCTGTTTTCGGCGCCCCAGTTCGTCCCGCTGACGGGATCGCCGGCGCCGCTCGTGCCGTACTCGAGGAAGACGCCCTCGCTGCCGGGCGTCGTGCCCAGTTGCAGCCATACCTCGAATGAGTGGGTGGTGCCGTTGGTGAAGTTGGGGACGTTCTCCCAGTCGTACACGGCCCAGCTGTGGACGTTGTCGTGGAGATACCCCGCGTACATGCCCCCGCCAGTCTGCGGGTTGAGGTCTGTCCAAAACGGCGCGACGACGTTGTTGGGCCGGTTCGCGTCGGGGAAGGTCTGGGGATGGCTGACGATGTCCGACCCGCTCCCGCCGCCAATCACCAGATAGCCGTCGGTGACCATGCCGACTTGGGTGTAGGTCTCGCCCCCATACAGGATCGGATTGATTGTGAAGGTGGTAATGGTCTCATCGCCAGGGTTGCTGATCGGGGTGACTCCGTAACTCGAGAGCGGTACGTAGCCATAGCCGGCGCCGCCGGGAACAATCGAGGCGACCGAGCCCGGGTGTGGGGCGGCGAGCGTGCCGCTCCAGGTCACTCCCCCGGTGCCGGCCGTCGCGGGAGCAGCGATGTTGCGGTAGGCCAAGCCCTTCCCTGACACCGTCAACGTCACCGGCTGGTCGGTTTGGGAGAGGTTCGTCGCGGTGGCCACGCAGTGGGAAAGTCCGGCGTTTCCGATCGATGTGGGCGAGCAGGACTGGGTGAGGCTCACCGGCTGGCGGTGGAAGAAGGCCACCGGGATCGTGACCGACAGCAACCCAGTCTGCTGTGGCTTCAGCGTGATCCTGCCGAAGTACTGCCCATCGGGCAGCGTGGGTGCGTTGATCGTGACTGTGAAGGTGGCGGAGGCGCCGGGCTCGATATGGATAAGCTCGTTGTGGGTGCCGACCGTGATCTTCGCACCCGCCGGAGCGGTCGCCGACGGCACCAAATCAATCGCCTGTCCGGAGACGTTCAACGCCGTGCGACTGGTCGTGATCGATCCCGGCATGTTCGGGGCATCGATGCTGGGCATGTTCAGGTTGATCCGATGTTGCCGGTCGGACGAGGAAGCGGCGTAATCGGCGTAGGTCTCGTCGAAGACGACCGTGGGTGTCGCCGCGCGGTTCACCCGCAGCGCTCCTGCTCCGGCGTCGAACGGCGTCGCCGGCGTGATCCCGTCCTCTTTCAGCGAGTCCTGCATCGTCGATGTCATCAGTGCCGACTTGATCTCATCCGGCGTCCAGCTGGGGTGGAGCGCCTTGAGCAGCAGCATCGAGCCGGCCACGTGCGGCGTCGCCATCGAGGTGCCGCTGAGGTAGGAATACAGATTGCCGGAGGGGCCGGTTGAGGGAGACGAACCGTCGGGCATCGGCGTCCAGCCCGCGAACACGTTCACGCCCGGCGCGACCAGGTCGGGCTTGATGAAGTCGCCGCCCGGACCGCGGGACGAGAAGCTGGCCATCACGTCTCCGCGCGTGGTGGCGGGGGTGCCCGCCGGCCAGCTGGCGACGATCCCGGTGTGGCTGTTGACGAAGTTGAGCAAGTTGGTACTGGGTCCGTCGACATGGATCGTCGGCAGCCAGTGCGTGTCCATGTCGAGATCCTGGGCGACGGGGTTGTACAGAATCATCCCCGCCGCACCACCCTGAAGCACGTTGTAGCCCTTCAGAACCCGAGCGTTCGTGCCCCGCTGGCACATGACGATGTCGCCGGTCGCAGTGCCAGGCGCCAGCGCGGCCTGACAGAGGGCGTCCTCCCCGGGCAGGTTCTGCGCCAGCACCACGGGCCCGCTGGCACCGGCCGTGATCGTCTGGCCGGGCATGGTGAATACGTCGCTGTTCGACGCCGTCAGGTGCAACGTGCTGGTCACGAGATTGCGGTTGGCGGTGGCGGCGCCGACCGTGGTCACCCAGGGCGCCAGGTTCGTCGCTGTGCCTGCGGACGGCCCCTGGTTGCCCGCGGCAACGGCCGCGGGGATCCCAGCGTTATACGCGTCCAAGAATGCCAGCATCGTCGGGTCGGCATAGGGGTCGACCTGCGCCGTCGAGCCTAGCGACATGCTGAGCACACTGACGCCGTCCAGCACACCCTGCTGGATGCCGGCAACGATGTCGGAGGTGAAGCAGTTGGTGACGCAGACGCGGTACTCGATCACCTGCGCGCCCGGGGCCACGCCGCTGAACGGGCCCCGGTTGACGCCGAGCAGTGGCGCCGACGCGACGCGGTCGCCAGCCGCGGTGGTCGCCGTGTGGGTACCGTGGCCCCGCGGATCGCGCGCGGAGCACTTTCCGGTGGCATCGTTACAGAAGAGGTGCCCATCGGTCGTGTTGTTCGCCATCCACGAATCGGTGAACGCGTAGGCGCCGATCAGCTTGTGATTGCACGTGAAGGCCGCACCCAGCAACGGGTCGGAGCCATTCCCAAACTGGCACCCGTAGGCCCCGGGGGGCGCCGGCAGGCCGTTGTCCTTCAACGCGGGATGCTCCGGCCAGACCCCCGTGTCCAAGAGTCCGATGATCTCACCCTGACCCGCCGTGGCCTGCCCACCGAGCGACGGCCACACCGCGGTCGCACCGATGAACGCTGTGTCGTCGACGGGGTTGCTGGTGCCATCGCGCTGCACCGCCGCAACTCCCGGCACCTGCAGCAGCCGACCGACCAGGTCACCCGGTACCCGCGCCACCACGCCGCCATAGACCATGGCGAAGGACTCGCGGATACGCAGACCCGGAACCGCGCGCAGCGCGGCCCGTGAGATGCCCGCCATCACCCCGGCCAGGTGCCGCGTGTACGCGACCACCGCTGTTGGGTTGGCCCGAATCTGGTGGTGGGTGACGCTGGGACTGGTGGCCGCCAAACCCGGAATGCCACCCTGGTACGAGGCGACGGGCTCCACGTCGTACTTGATCAGTACGTTGACCGGCGCTGCGGACCGCAGGCGAAGCAGCGACCGGTCGGTGCGGGCCATGCGGCCGCTGAGCGTCTTGGCGGCGGAAAAGCTGCTGGTCGGAGTCATCTGAGTGGCTGTGAGACCGGCATTCGTCGAGCTCACGGCCTCGTCGTTCGCCGCGCCATACACCAGCGCAGCAAGCAGCGCCGCCGCTACAACGGCAAGACTCCTGACCACCAGTCGCCGGCTCATACCGTCCTGACCCCCAACTCCGGCCACGAGGCTACAACCCGGCCGCCGTCGCGTCAACCGCCCCGGACGCCGCTCGCGTGGTACCCCGGCCCGGCGTCAGATCTTGGTCAGCGGCGCGTAGCCCAGCACCAGCCGCCGCTCAGAACGATCCTCGCGGAACCGTACCGTCACCGTGCCGTCGCCCGAGAGCGCCGTGACCGTGCCCTCCCCCAGCGTGCTGTGGCTGACCTCGTCGCCCACCGAGATATCGATCCGCGGCATATCGGGCGCTCGGAACTCGCGCCGCGACGAGACGTCACGGCCGGCACCGCCGGGCGGCGCTGCCGTCCAGCCGCCCTGCTGGCGCTCCCACTCCACCCCACCCGCCGGCAGCTCGTCCAGAAACCGCGACGAGCTGTTGTAGCTGCGGGCGCCGAAGATGGTGCGGGCGCGGGCATGCGTCAACGTCAGGCTGCGCTGTGCGCGCGTCATGCCGACGTAGCACAGCCGCCGCTCCTCGCCCTCGTTGCCCTCGTCCAGCGAGCGCTGGTGCGGGAACAGCCCCTCCTCCAGGCCGATCATGAACACCACCGGAAACTCCAGGCCCTTCGCGTTGTGCAGCGTCATCAGCGTCACCCGACCGCGATCGGTGTCCATCCCGTCCTGGTCGCTGAACAGCGAGATCTCCTGCAGGAAGGCCGAGAGGCGGCTGGCGGCCTCGATCTGCTCCCCACGCTGGTCGAACTCGCGGGCCACGCCCACCAGCTCCTGCAGATTCTCCAGCCGGCCCTGCGACTCGATCGTACGCTCCGCCTCCAGCATCTCCTGGTAGCCGGTGGTGATCAGCACCCGCTCCGCCACCTCTCCCACCGCCGCCTCGGCCAGGTCCTCGCGCAGCTCATCGATCAGGTCGCGGAAGCGCACCAGGTTGCCGGACGCGGCCGCGCCCAGCGGCGAGGCCTCGACGTCCTGGATCGCCTCCCACAGCGAGACGCCCAGCGTGCGGGCGTGGCTGGACAGGCGGTCGAGCGAGGTGGCGCCGATGCCGCGGCGGGGCTGGTTGACGATCCGCCGCAGCGAGACCTCGTCGTCGGTGTTGTCCAGCACCTGCAGGTAGGCGATCAGATCCTTCACCTCGGCCCGCTCGTAGAACTTCGGCCCGCCCACCACGCGGTACTCGATGCCCTGGCGGGTGAGCAGGTCCTCCAGCACGCGCGACTGGGCGTTCATGCGGTAGAAGACGGCGATCTCGCTGGCCGAGGCGCCGTCGTCCAGCGCCTGCTGGATGCGGCCGGCCACGAAGCGGGCCTCGGCGTGCTCATCCTCGGCCTCCACCACCTGCACTTTGTCGCCCTCGCCCAGCTCCGACCACAGCCGCTTGGGCTTGCGGTCGCGGTTATGCTCGATCACGCCGTTGGCTGCGTCCAGGATCGTCTGCGTGGAGCGGTAGTTCTGCTCCAGCGCGATCACGCGGGCGTTGGGGAAGTCGTCCTCGAACTCGCTGATGTTGCGGATGTCGGCGCCGCGGAAGGCGTAGATCGATTGATCCTGGTCGCCCACCACGGCCAGGTTCTTGTGCTGCTCGGCCAGGATCGAGACGAGCGTGAACTGGGCGTGGTTGGTGTCCTGGTACTCGTCCACCATCACGTAGCGGAAGGCGTGCTGCCAGTGGCGGCGGGCCTCCGGCACGCGCTGCAGCAGCAGCACCGTCTTCATGATCAGGTCGTCGAAGTCCATCGCGTTCGCCTCCGACAGCCGCCGCTCGTACAGCTCGTAGACCGAGCTGACGGACTGCTCGAAGAAGCCGCTCACCTGCTGCTCGTATAGCGCCGCGGTCAGCAGCCGGTCCTTCGCCTTGGAGATCGCGCCGTGCACCGCCCGCGGCACGAACCGCTTGGGATCCTTGCCCAGATCCTCGATGCAGCTCTTGACCAGCCGCACCTGGTCGGCCTGGTCATAGATCGTGAAGCTCGACTTGTAGCCGATCAGCTCGGCGTCGCGGCGGAGCATGCGGCCGCAGGCCGAGTGGAAGGTCATCACCCACATCCGCGAGGCCACCCTGCCGCCGACCAGCTGCTCCACCCACTCCTTCATCTCGGTCGCGGCGCGGTTGGTGAAGGTGATGGCGAGGATCTCAGAGGGCGAGGCCAGCCCCTCGCCGATCAGATGCGCGATGCGGTGGGTCAGCACCCGCGTCTTGCCCGACCCGGCGCCGGCCACCACCAGCAGCGGCCCCTCGGTGCACAGCACCGCCTCGCGCTGCTGCGGGTTGAGGGTATCCAGCGAGAGCTCCGCGCGCACCGCCATCTATGCGCCCGCCCGGGCCGATGTGGCGAGGCTGCGGGTGAGGGCGGCGGCGGGCATACAGGGATTGTAGGGGAGGGGTCAGTCGCTGCCCCTTGCACGATTCGCAACCGGATGTATCCTCGCGCCAACCTCGGTGGCAACCGGCAACGACGAAGGGGGAGACCCATGTCCCGCAAGATCTACGCCGTCCTGGCAACGGCGATACTGGTCGGTGTGGCTGCGGTGAGCATCGCAGCCGCGTCCACCCCGGCCATCACCAGCTCACAGACGCTGCGCCTGGTCGCACACGGTGGAACCAGCAGGTACGTCGACAACGGCCGCACCGGCGCCAGCATCGGCGACCAGGTGATCCTGAACCAGCCGCTGTACTTCGCGAGCGACCCCAGCACCCTGGCCGGCCGCGGCCACGTGGCCGTGCTGCTGGAAGGCAACGGCATCAGCCAGGACACGGCCGACATCGTCCTGAGCGGGGGACAGATCTCCATCCAGGGATTCCAGCACCGCGACAGCACCTTCCGGCTGGCGGTCGTCGGTGGCACCGGTCGCTACGCGAACGTGCGCGGCGAGGCGATGGTGACGCTGCGGCCGCACAACGCGTACGCGGTCACGATCGAGCTGACGCCGTAACGACGTCCGCGCGGGTGCCCTCGCCGCGACCTCACCGAGGCGGCGAGGGCCCCCTACGCGGGCGAACGGCGTCAGCTCGTGGCAGCAGGTGTTCTGACGACCGGCCTAGGCTGTGGGCGCTGGGCTGCCGCGATGCCGGCAAGGCACGGGGCGCAACGCAGCTCGCCGCCGGGGCGGTACACC
>JBBQUW010000011.1:0-74874 GCA_038212095.1 Gaiellales bacterium
TAGATGCCGTCCAGATCGGGGCGCTCCTCGCGGTCGACCTTCACGTTCACAAACAGCCGATTCATGACCTCGGCGACCGTGGCATCCTCGAACGACTCGTGCTCCATCACGTGACACCAGTGGCAGGCGGCGTAGCCGATCGAGAGCAGGATCGGCACGTCGCGCGACCGCGCCTGCTCCAGCGCCGCCTCGCCCCAGGGGTGCCAGTCGACCGGATTCCCGGCGTGCTGCAGCAGGTACGGGCTGGTCTCACCGGCGAGCCGATTCATGGCCGCAGCGTACCGCCGTTCATCTACGCGACGACCTGGCGGATCTGGTGCACCATCACCATCACCGCCGAGGCATCGTCGGCCTGGGAGCCGCTGGTCGTGCCCATCAGGGTCGCCAGCCGCTGGTAGGGGTCGACCCGCGCGCTGAGGTACTCGTCGATCGCGACGTCGATCCCCGAGCTGCCAGACTGTGCGATCACGCGGGCCACGATCTGGCGGCGCAACAGCCGCAGGTCGTCGAGCTGCGAGCGCCACGCCAGCCGCTGCCATCGGGTCTGGGCGGGGAAGTGCGCAACCCGCTGCTCGACCACGTTCAGATACAGCCGCTCGCCGACCACGAAGAAGGCGTGCGCCACCTCGGCGATCGTGCGGCCCGTCTCCCGCGCCACGGCGATGATGTCGGGCGCGTAGACCAGGTCGGGCACCGCCGCCCCGAACTGGGCGACCTCCTCGGGCACCTGATGCTGACGGTATCGCTCCAACCTCTCGTCGAACTCCAACCGCCAGGCGCTGGTGGCGGCATCCTGCAGGTGCGCCAGCAGCTCGGTGAAACCGGGCTGGTCGCGCGCGACGACAGACGCCAGGTCGAGCTCGGGCACGTAGCGCAGGTACCAGCGGGCGTACTCCTCGACCATCCCGTCCACGCCGCCCATCAGCTCGGCCTGAACAGCCACCGGCACCGAGCGATCGAACTGCTCGATCGCGTCCCAGCGCACGCGCGCCCGACTCACTTCGCGCGCGATCAGGAAGGCCCGGCAGATCTCGTCCGGCGTGGCGCCGATCTCGGCCGTCATGCGGGCCACGAACGTGATGCCCATCGAGTTGATCACGTCGTTGGTGACGATCGTGCCGATGATCTCGCGCCGCAGCGGGTGCCCGGCCAGGTGGTGGCCGAATCGCTCCACCACGGGGCCGGGGAAGTACGCGGCGAGATCACCCTCCAGATACGGGTCGTCAGGCAAGGTGGAGGGGAGGATCTGCTCGCGCAGCAGACGCTTGGCGTACGCGAGCAGCACGCACAGCTCCGGCCGCACCATGCCCAGCCCGGCCGTCTCCCGCTCCGCCATCCGCTCGCTCGACGGCAGCGACTCCAGGCCCCGCTCGAGCAGGCCGTGCTCCTCGAGCTGCATCATCAGCGCCTCGTAGGCCTCCATCCGCGACTGGGAAACCGCCGCCTCCTGGGACAGGATCTGCACCTGCAGGTAGTTGTCGTAGAGGACGTGAGCGGTGACGTGATCGGCGACCGACTCCAACAGCTCGTTGCGGCCGGCCATGTCGAGCTCGCCGGCCTCGAGCGCCTGCACCAGCAGGATCTTCAGGTTGACCTCGTGGTCAGAACAGTCGACGCCGGCCGAGTTGTCGATGGCATCGTTGTTGATGCGGCCGCCGGCCAGGGCGTACTCGATCCGGCCCTGCTGCGTGAAGCCGAGGTTGCCGCCTTCGGCAACCACCCGGGAACGCAGCTCCGAGCCGTTGATGCGGAGGGCGTCGTTGGCACGGTCGCCCACATCGAGGTGCGTCTCGCCCGCAGCCTTGACGAAGGTGCCGATGCCGCCGTTCCAGAACAGATCAACCGGCGCCCGCAGGATCGCCTGGCACAGCTCGGTCGGCGACATCGCCGCGTCGGAGACACCAAGCGCCACCCGCGCCTCGTCCGACAGCGGGATCGACTTGGCCGAACGCGACCAGACGCCGCCCCCGGCCGAGATCAGCGAGCGCTCGTAGTCGTCCCAGGAGCTGCCGGGAAGCTCGAACAGTCGCCGGCGCTCAGCCAGGCCCGAGACCGGATCGGGATCGGGGTCGAGAAAGATGTTGCGATGATCGAAGGCTCCCACCAGCCTGATCGCGGGCGAAAGCAGCATGCCATTGCCGAACACGTCGCCGGACATGTCGCCGATGCCAATCACGGTGAACGGCTCCACCGCCACGTCCTGGCCGATCTCGGTGAAGTTGCGCTTGACACTCTCCCAAGCGCCCTTGGCGGTGATGCCGAGCGCCTTGTGGTCGTAGCCGGCCGAGCCACCGGAGGCGAAGGCGTCACCCATCCAGTGGCCGTACTCGATGCTGACCTCGTTGGCGGTGTCGGACAGGTGAGCCGTGCCCTTATCGGCGGCCACAACCAGGTAGGCATCCGAATCCGGGTCGAGCACGCGCACCTCGTCCGGCCACCGCACCGCGCCGGCCACGATGTTGTCGGTCAGATCGAGCATCCCCCGCATCAGCACGATGTACTGCCGGCGCTCCTCCTCCTTCAGCTGGTCGCGCTCGGCCGGGGGCCGCTTGAGCACGAAGCCGCCCTTGGCGCCCGTGGGCACGATCACCGCGTTCTTAACCATCTGAGCCTTCATCAGGCCCAGGATCTCGGTGCGATAGTCCTCCAGCCGGTCCGACCAGCGGATGCCGCCGCGGGCGATGAAGCCGCCGCGCAGGTGGACACCCTCCATCTCGGTCGAGTAGACGAAGATCTCCCAGCGCGGCACCGGCTTGGGCATGCCGGGCACGTCCTCACAACGCAGCTTGAACGAGAGGTAGGGCAGCGAGCCGCCGGCCTTGAAGGCGTTGGTGCGGACGGTGGCCATGATCATGCCGAAGAAGCTGCGCAGGATGCGGTCGTCGTCAAGGCTGGCGACCGCATCGAGCATGCCGGCGATGCGCGCCTCCAGCGCCGAGCTGTCCGGCCCGCCGTCGGCCTCGGGACTGAGCCGCAGCTCGAACAGCTCCACCAGCAGCCGCGCCAGCTCGGAGTTCCGCACGAACGCGTCGTTGATGTAGCACTTGGTGAAACCTCCGCCCAGCACCTGTCGGTACTGGCGGTAGGCGCGCAGGATGGCAACCTGCCTCCAGGTCAGCGCAGCGGCCGGCACCAGCCGGTTCAGCGAGTCGCTCTCGGCGCGGCCGTCCCACACGGCACGCACCGTCTCGGCCACCAGCTCGCCCACCTTCTCCAGGTCGAGCGGCCATCCGCCGGGACCGAGCACGCCGAAGTCGTGCAGGTAGCGGCCGTTGCCGTCCAGCTCATGCAACCGGGTCGGCACCTCCTCCACCACGGTCAGGCCGAGCGCCTCCAGCACCGGCAGCAGATCCGACAGCGGCGCCTTGCCGCCCGTCTTGTAGAGCTTCAGCCGGGTCAGCGGCTCGGCCGTTCCCTGCTCGTTTTGGAGCGCGACCACGTAGGGGTGCTGCTCGCCCAGCATCTCGAACTTCTCGACGTCGAAGCGGGCCATGAAGATCGGCGCCGCCGACTTGTAGTAACCGGGGAACAGTCCGGCATAGCGGCGCGCCACAGCGTGCCCCTGCACATCGCCCAGCTGCTCGATCAGCGCGTCAGACAACGCGTCGTCCCAGGTGCGGGCGGCGGCCATCACCTCGCGCTCCAGCTCGTCGAAGGAGACGTCCGGGATCTCCCCCTCGGGCACATGCACGGTGAAGTGGAAGCGGGCCGGATCCGCCTCGCCAAAGGAGAGGTGGTAGTCGACGGAGTCGCCGTTGAAACGCTCCTCGAACAGGCTCTGCAGGCGCACCCGCAGCTCGGTCGAGACGCGGTCGCGGGGCAGCGCCACGGTCGCCGAGACGCTTCGCCCTTCCAGATCGGGGCGCACGAACAGCTGCACGTGGCGCTTCTCCTCGAGTCCGAGCAGCGCCATCACGGTCACCCGCAGGTCATCCGGTGCGGCCGCGAACAGCTCGTCCTTGGGGAAGCTCTCGAAGATCGCGACCACGGCCTTGTAGTCGTGCGAGCCGGGGAACATGTCCTCGGCCTCCATGATGTGCTCGAGCTTCTTGCGCACCAGCGGGATCTCGCGCGCCGGACCGGTGTACGCCTTGCTGGTAAACAAGCCAAGCAACCGCAGCTCTCCGATCACCGCGCCGTCGGCAGCCACCCGCTTGACGCCCACGTAGTCCATCCTCACGCGCCGGTGCACCGTGGCCTCGCGGTTGGCCTTCGACACCAGCACCAGCGGCCCGCCCAGGATTCGCTCCCGCAAGGCCGGACGCACATTCCCCAGCGGCACCGGATCGACGAACGCCGATCCCCCCGGGTCAGACAGGATGCCAAGGCCAGAGTCGGGGACGACCTCGACCGTGCGCGCATCGCCCTCGCCCGCAACGGCGTACTCCCGGTAGCCGAGGAAGACGAAGTTGTCGGCCGTCAGCCAGTGCAGGAAGGCAACCGACTCCGCCACCTCGTCCGTGGAGTAGCGGCCGGTCGCCACCTCGGCAACCTCGATCATCCGCTGGACGCGGTCCGCCATCGCGTGGAAGTCGCGCACGCACAGCCGCACGTCGCCCAGCACCCGCGCGACGTCCGCCTCCAGCTCGCCCAGCGCGTGGTCGGGGAGCCGCCGATCGACCTCGAAGTGCATCACCGACTCGCGGCGCAGTGCACCGCGCGCCGGCCCGACCGACGTCACCGCGCCCTGCCGGTCGCGCTCGATGCCCATCACCGGGTGGACCACCGATCGCACCTCGAGGCCGTGCCGCCGAAGCTCCTCGCTGACGGTGTCGATCAGGAACGGCGCGTCGTCGGTGTTGGCCTCGATTACGGTGCCGTGGGTGCCGTACCCATCCCGCTCCACGCTCGGGTTGAGCACCCGCACGCCGAGCTCGCCGCGACGCTCGTCCACCATGCCGAACAGTCCGCTCACCTGCGCCGCCAGCTGCCCGACGGTCGCGTCATCGACCTGGTCCAGCCGCACCCGGCGGGCGAACGAGCGGGCGAAGGCGGCCAGGCGTGGATCGTCGCCGTTCAGCTGCTTGAGCAGGGCGGCCACGAGCTCTGCGCCCGAGTCGCCGGGTGACGTCGCGACAGGCGGGGCGGGCTCGCTGCTCACGGAGCGTGATGGTATCAGCAGCGGCGGTTCGTCAGCCGAAGCGGCCGGTGACGTAGGCCTCGGTGCGGGGGTCGCCGGGCCGGATGAACAGGTCGGAGGTCGGGCCCATCTCGACCAGCACGCCGCAGCGGCTGCCGGCGTCGCCCACCTCGACGCTGAAGAAGGCGGTCACGTCCGCCACCCGCGACGCCTGCTGCATGTTGTGCGTGACGATGATGATCGTGTAGTCGTTCTTCAGCGAGTCGACCAGGTCCTCGATCGCCTGGGTCGAGATCGGGTCGAGCGCCGAGGCCGGCTCGTCCATCAGGATCACGTCCGGTTCGATGGCCAGGGCGCGTGCGATGCACAGCCGCTGCTGCTGGCCACCCGAGAGCGACAGGGCGCTGGTCTTGAGCCGGTCCTTGACCTCATCCCACAGCGCCGCTTGGCGCAGCGCGCGTTCCACGCGACCGTCCAGATCGTCCTTCATGCCGTGCAGCCGCAGCCCGAACGCGACATTGTCGTAGACCGACTTGGGGAAGGGATTCGGTCGCTGGAACACCATGCCGATCCGCCGCCGAACCTCGACCGCGTCCACTCCCGGACCGTACAGGTCATGCCCATGGTAGCGGATCGAACCATCCACCACAGCACCGTTGATCAAGTCGTTGAGCCGGTTGAGGCTGCGCAGCAGCGTCGTCTTGCCGCAGCCGGAGGGGCCGATGAAGGCGGTCACCAGGTTGCGATGGATCGAGAGGTCGACCCCGCGGATCGCCGGCCGGCCGCTGTAGGAGATGGTCACGCCCTGCAGGTCGAACACCGTCTCGCGGCCCGCGACCGGGTCGCCGGCGTGCCGCGAGGCCATCTCCGCCATCCGGTTTCCGGGCCTGGTGGCCGAGGCCACCTCGGGCGCGCCGAGGGGCGCGGCGGCGGCCGGGACGCCCTGCTGCTGTTCGGGATCGTTGGGGTCGGTCATGCCGGTGACGGTGGTCGGGTGCTGATGGTCGTGATCGGTCATTCGCGGCTGAAGGGCAGGCGCGGTCAAGCCTAGATGATCTCCGCTGGTCACCGTGTCTGCTCGATCTGGCGGCGGGTTCGGATCGAGAGCAGCCGACCGATGATGCTGCCCAGGAGCACGACCGAGATCAGCACCAGCGCGGCCGCCCACGCCTGCTGCTGATCGGAGGCGCTCGGCGACTCCGACTTGGTGAAGATGGTGTAGGGGATCGATGCCATCGGCTGGCTGGGGTCGGTGACGACCGCGTTGGCGAAGATCGAGGACGTGAAGATGATCGGCGCCGTCTCGCCCGCCGCCCGCGCCACGGCCACGATCGTGGCCGTGATGATGCCGCCGATCGAAGTCGGCAGGATCACGGTCAGCACCGTGCGCGCGCGGGTCGCGCCCAGCGCCATGCCACCCTCGCGCAGCGATGTCGGCACCAACAGCAGCACCTCCTCGGTCGAGCGCGCGATCAGCGGCAGCATGATGATCGCCAGCGCCGCCGAGGCCGCGACGGCGCTCTGGCCGCGCCCCACCACCAGCAGGCCGCTGATGAACACGCCGATCACGATCGTCGGCACGCCGGCCAGCACGTTCAGCGCCATCCGGATCGCGGCGGATAGCGGGGGAGGGGCGAACTCGGTGTTGAAGATGGCCAGCAGCACGCCCACGGGCACCGCCATCGCGGTCGCGATTCCGGTCATGATCAGCGTGCCCACAATCGAGTTCTCGATGCCACCGCCGGATTGCAGGAAGGCCGCATCGACGTTGGTGAAGAACGAGACGCTCAACGCCGGCGCTCCCCGCCGCGCCACCGACCCGATCACCAGCAGCAGCAGCGCGATCGCAAGCAGCGCGGCGATCGTGGCCAGCAGCTCCATCGCACGGCCGGTCCTGCGGCGGCGACGGGCACGGGCGCCGCCGCCCGACAGCGGCGCAGGCGAGGCGGTGATGCTCATCTCTGGATCCCCATGCGCCGCTGGATGCGACCGGATATCAGCTGTGCCGAGATGTTCGTGATCAGGCTGATCACGAGCAGGATCACGGCCAGGTACGCCAGCGACGACTTTTGCAGCGCGGTTGCTGCGCCCGGAGATTGGCTGGCGATGCGGCCGGCCATCGTGTCGGCCGGTGCAAACAGCGACCAGCCGAGGTTGAGCGTGCCGCCGATCACCTGTGAGACCGCGATCGCCTCGCCCACCGCGCGAGCAAAACCGAGCATGATGGCGGCGACCAGGCCGCCGCTGACCTGCGGTATCGCGACCGACCGCACCATCTCCCAGCGCGTCGCACCGAGCGCCATCGCGCCCTGTTTGAGATCGGACGGGACGCTGGTGAACAGCTCACGGCTGATGCTGGCCACGATCGGGATGATCATGATCGTCAGCACCACGGCCGCGGGGAGCAGGCCATGGCTGGACGGCGTTCCCGAGAACAACGGGATGAAGCCGAGATGGTCGGCCAGGAACGGCTCGATGTGCTCGGCCAGGAACGGGCCCATCACCAGAATCCCCCACAGCCCCAGCACCACGCTGGGGATCGCTGCCAGCAGCTCGACCATCAGCGCCACCGGCGTCCGCAGCACGGCGGGCGCAAGCTCGCTCAGGTAGAGCCCGATCGCCACCGCCACAGGCACCGCGATCAGCAGCGCCAGCAGCGAGCTGACCAGCGTGCCCCAGATCAGGTCGAGCGCGCCAAAGCGGTCGGTAACGGCGTTCCACTGGCTGTCGGTGAGGAAGCCCAGCCCGAACTGGCCGATGCTCGAGCGCGCCTCGCGCACCACCTGGTAGACGATCGCAGCCATCACCGCGACCAGCACCACGGCGGCCGAGCCGGCCACCGCGCGCAGGCCGAGATCGCCGTAACGAGGGCGGGTCCTGACAGGAACGGTGAAGGGCTGCGGGCTGTCGATGCTCATGGTGGGAGGGGAAGCGTCTCAGATCGCGGCCGTGAGCGGGCGGCGTCGCGCGTAATGCGACGCCGCCCGCCCCGTCTCCGCCGGTCAGGATCCGATCTGGGAGATCACCTGCTTGTCGTGCTGGACGATGTTCGAGGGCAGCCCCGGGTAGCCGAGATCCGGCCCGAACTGCTGCCCCGTCGTGATCGCGTAGGTCAGGAAGGCCTGCAGCTGCGCCGCCTTTGGCGAGCTCTTCGGAACGATCGCGTAGGAGTAGGTCGAGATCGGGTATGCGCTGGCCGCCGAGGCCGGCGGATTCACAAGCGACACCGAGCCGTCCGGCTGGATCGTGGTGACGGCCGCGGCAGCCGCGGTGATCGCGTCAGTGGTCGGCGCCGGGTAGTTGCCGGCAGCGTTCTGCACGAGCGCGCTATGCAGGCTGTCGGCGGTGATGTAGGCCACGGTCACGTAGCCGATCGCGCCGTCGGTGCTCTGAACCGCAGCCGCCACACCCGAGCTCTTCTCCGCGCCGGTGCCCGTGCTGAACGCGGGCTGGGTCGAGACGCCGACCTTGCTCTTGAAGTCGGGGCTGAGCGAGGAGAGATAGCTCGACCAGACGTAGCTGTCGCCCGAGCCGTCGCTGCGATAGACGGGGGCCACCGCGGTCGAGGGCAGGGTCACGCCCGGATTGAGCGACTTGATGGCGGGGTCGTCCCACGAGGTGATCTGACCAAGATACATCTTGGCGATCACGTCGCCGGTCAGCTTGAGATGGTCGGGAGCGCCGGACAGGTTGTATGCCGGCACCACCGCGGCCAGCGCCCACGGCACCTGGAGGCAGTCCTTGCAGGCGCTGGCCTGCTCGCTGCTGAGGGGCGCGTCGCTGGCGCCGAAATCGACCTGACGGGTCGTGATGGCATCGATGCCGCCTCCCGATCCGATCGCGCCGTAGGTGATCGTGGTGCCAGAGCTCTTGGTGTAGTCGGGCTCCCACTGGGACATCAGGGGCGCGACTAGGGTGCTACCCGCCCCCACCAGGACCTTGCTGGCGCTGGCGCCGCCGCTCGAGCCACTGCTTCCCGACGACCCGCAGGCCGCCGCCAGGGCCACAGCGCCCATCGCCAGTACCGTCGTTCCGAGCCTCATCACTCTCAGCATCCGTTCGTCTCCGTTGTCGAAATCGTCGTCGTTGGCATCATCGAGGCGGACCCGTTGCAATCGGGCTGTCGAGTGGTGGCGTTGTGGTGAACATTCGGTGAAATCGACCGGCTAGCGAGATCGCGGCTGCGGTTCTGCGAGAATGCGTGACGATGAGCGGTCCACGACAGGCATTCCAGCAGCGGCTCGACCACGTCGAGGAGCAGCTGCAGGCCCACGGGCAGCTGGTGCTGCGTGCGCTCGACGGCGCCGTGCTGGCGCTGCTTTCGGGCGACGAGCAGCTGGCCGATCGGGTGATCGCCGAGGATGACGAGAACGACGCCTCCTACATGCAGATCGAGGACGAGGTGCAACGGCTGCTGGCACTGCAGACGCCCGTGGCGACCGATCTGCGCCTGATCCTGGCGATCCTGCACGTCAACTTGCACCTGGAGCGGATGGGCGACCAGTGCGTGAACATCGCCAAGCTGACCAAGCTGACGCTGGGCCTGGTGGTCGCCTCGGAGCTGCTCGACTCGTTCAAAACGATGGGTGAGCAGGCCGAGTTGATGACCGCCGAGGCGATGGCCGCGTTCGCCGAGCGGGACATCGAGCGGGCCGAGCGGCTGGTGATCATGGATGCCGTGATCAACGCCGAGAACCGCGACCTGGCGCGGCGGATCATGGCCATCGGCGGCGACGAGAGCATGCGCGAGGCGGGCCTGCGCGCGATCCTGATCTCACGCTGCATCGAGCGGATCGGCGACAACGCGGTCGACATCGGTGAGCGAGTCGCCTACCTGGCCTCGGGCGAGTTCCGCGAGTTCACGGACGCCTCGCACTCAGGCGGTTAGCCGGCGGCAGCAGCCGCCTCGTCGACCAGCCAACGCGCGCCCTCCACCATCGCGGCCGGCAGCCGCTCACCGAACTGGATGCGGGCCAGCGCCGGCGCCTTGGCCGCGCCGCAGACCATGAACAGCGTGTGACGTGCCGCGTTCAGCGCCGGCAGCGTCAGCGTCAGCCGGGCCATGCCTTGGACGACGTCGGACGGCTCGATCACCCACCGCTGCTCCTCGCGCAGCGAGAGCGAGCCGGGGAACAGCGACGCGGTGTGGCCGTCGTCTCCCATCCCCAGCAGCAGCAGGTCGAAGTCCGGCGCGTCGCCGAAGAAGGCGCGCAGCAGGCCCTCGTACTCGTCGGCGTCGGTCAGCGGATGGATCTGCCCACCCGCGATCGGTACCCAGCGAAGCAGCGACTCGCGGGCGTTGCCAAAGTTGGAGCGAGGGTCGTTCAGCGGCACCTGCCGCTCATCGCCGAAGAAGACGTGCCACTTCGCCCACTCGATGCGCTCGCGGTACTCATCCGAGGCCAGCAGCCGATAGACAGCTTGGGGCGTCGAGCCACCCGCCAGGCAGATGGCGTAACGATCGCCGGCAGCCGCGCAGCTCTCGACCACGGCGTCGGCGGCCGCGCGCGCGACCGCACCAGCGTCGGGGAGCACCGTCAGCTCAGGCGGCATCGGCGGCAGCAAGCGCCTGCTCAAAGGTCGGTTCCGCACCCAGCCGGTCGAGCTCCGCGGCCAGCAGGGCGTTGGCATCGCCCGGAGGCAGGGCGAAGCTACGCTCCGCCAGGCCCGGTCCGGCGGCCACACCGTGGTGGTTGCGCGCAACCCGCTCGACGGTGTACACGTCGTCACCGCAGTGCAGCTCGACCCGGGTCAGCCGCTTGGCGCGGCGCACATCGATGCCCACCTGGCGGTCGAGCCGCGAGCGCAGCCAACCCGCCAGCAGCTCGGCCTGGTTGCGCGGCCCGTTCACCTCTATTCCAATCAGGTGGGCGAGCGATCGCCGCTGCACGGCGCCGTCGAACATCGAGGCGATCGCCTCCCGCCACAGCGCCGTGCGCACCCAGGCCAGATCGACCATCCCGGCCGCCCGGGCGGCCAACCGCGCCGCTGCTGCCAGCCCGGTCTGATCGGAGTCGATGATCACGCGCGACGCCGCCTCGGTCAGCTCCTCGAGCACGCTGTCTGCGGCGTCGGGCAGCTCGCCTCGCCACCACAGGAAGACGGGCAGGTCGGCCACCAGCAGCGAGACAACCGCGCTTGGCAGCGCCGCCCGCTCGCCGGTGATCGAGATCCGCTCGGCACACACCTCCTGCGCCGCTCCCGCCCAGCAGGCGCTGGATACGCGTGCCATCGGCCGGCCGGCGGCGGGGGTGATCACGATCGCGCGCAGCGGCCGGCTGCCGCCAATCGCATCCAGCACGCGATCGGTGTCCTCGGCCGTCTCGCTGTCAGGGCAGGCCACCACCAGGTTGAGCGTGGTGGCGCGCACGCTGCCGTGGTTGTCGACGCCGCGCAGCCGGGCCAGCGCCGCCTCGACGCCGGCCAGCTCGACCGCCGCGCCGTCGCCGGTCATGGTCGCCGCCACCGCCGTCCGTCCCGAGCGAGCAGCTCGTCGGACGCGTCGGGGCCCCACGAGCCGGCCGGGTACAGCTGCGGCTGGCCGCTCGTCCACTGCTCGATCAGCGGGTCGCAGATCTCCCACGCCCGCTCGACGCCGTCCTGGCGCGTGAACAGCGTACCGTCGCCCCGGATCGCATCCAGGATCAGCGTCTCGTAGGCCTCCGGCACGTCGGTCAGAAACGACGAGCCGTACTGGAAGTCCATGTTGACGCTGCGGATCGAGAGCGTCGGCGTCGGCGCCTTGGCGCCGAACCGCAGCGAGATGCCCTCGTCGGGCTGGATCCGCAGCACCAGCGAGTTGGCCTCGAGGTGCTCCGCCGCCTCCCGCGAGAAGGGAAGGTGCGGCGGTCGCTTGAACTGCACCGCCACCTCGGTCACGCGCTTGGCCAGGCGCTTGCCGCTGCGGATGTAGAACGGCGTCCCCGCCCAGCGCCAGTTGTCGATCTCGAGCTTGGCGGCGATGAAGGTGGCCGCAGTCGAGTCGGCCGGCACCTCGGGCTCCTGCCGGTAGGCGAGCGCCTCCTCGCCGGCCACGTAGCCGTTGACGTACTGGCCGCGCACGGCCTTTTCAAAGCTCATCGGCCGCATCGCGCGCAGCAGCTTTGTCTTCTCGTCGCGCACCGCCTCGGGCTCGAAGGCAGCCGGCGGCTCCATCGCCACCAGCGCCAGCACCTGAAGCAAGTGGTTCTGGACGATGTCCCGCACCACGCCGGTCTCCTCGTAGAAGGCGGCCCGGTGCTCGACGCCGAGCGACTCGCCGACCGTGATCTGAACGTGGTCGACAAAGCTGTTGCTCCAGATCGGCTCGAAGATCGCATTGGCGAACCGGAACGCGTAGATGTTCTGCACCGTCTCCTTGCCCAGGTAGTGGTCGATGCGGAACACCTGCTGCTCGCGGAACGAGCGGTGCACCGTCTCGGCCAGCTCGCGGGCCGACGCCAGGTCATGGCCGAACGGCTTCTCGATCACGACCCGCACCAGCGAGGCGGGCCGGTTCAGCTTGGCGGCACCGAGCCGACCGACCAGCACCGGGAAAAAGCTGGAGGGTGTCGAGAGGTAGAACACGCGGTGCGCGCCGCCGCCCAGGTCATGGTCGAGCCGGTCGAGCGTCTTGGCAAGGTCGTGGAAGTGCTTAACGTCGTCGAACCCACCGGGGTGGTAGTGCAGCATGGAGGCGAAGCCGGGCCAGAACCGCTCGTCCATCTTGGTGCGGGAGTGGGCCTCGATCGCGGCCTTGGCGAAGCGACGGAAGCCCTCGTCGCCCATCTCGGTGCGCGCGTAGCCGACCAGTCCAAAGCGGGGCGGCAGCAGGCCGCGCTTGGCCAGGTTGTAGATGGCGGGCAGCAGCTTTCGCTGCGCCAGGTCGCCGGTGGCGCCAAAGATGGTGAACAGCGCCGGCTCGGTGGCGCCTCCCACCCGCAGTCCGACACGCAGCGGGTTGTCCTGTCCGTCGGCGGTCGGCGCCACGGTCAGGCCGCGCCCCGCTCGCCGATCTGGTCGAGCTTCTGCTGGATGCTCGCCTCCAGCGAATCGAAGGAGTCCGAGAACGACTTGACGCCGTCCAGCTCGAGCTGGCGGGTGACGTCATCGATGACGACGCCGGCCGTGGCCAGCTGGGCCAGCACGTCGCGCGCCTCGTCCACGCCGGCATCCACCGTGCGATGCACCGTGCCGTGGTCGATGAAGGCCGCGATGGTGGGATCGGGCATCGTGTTGACGCACTCCGGCCCGATCAGCTCGTCCACGTACAGCGTGTCTGGGTAGGCCGGGTCCTTGGTACCGGTGGACGCCCACAGCGGACGCTGCACGCGCGCGCCCTTGGCGGCCAGCGCCTGCCAGCGGGCGTCTGCCTTGATCTGGAGGTAGCGCTGGTAGGCCAGCTTCGCGTTCGCGATCGCCGCCCGGCCGCGCAGCGGCGAGTCGTCCGGCAGCTGCTTGTCAACAGCCGTATCGACGCGGGAGACGAAGAAGCTGGCCACCGAGTGCACGTCGTCGATCGGCTCTCCCCGCTCGACCCGCCGCTCGAGGCCGCGGATGAACGCCCAGTGGATGGCCTCGTAGTTGGCCAGCGAGAACAGCAGCGTGACGTTGACGTTGATGCCACGCGCGATCGACTCCTCGATCGCCAGCACGCCCTCGGCCGTGCCCGGAATCTTGATGAAGATGTTCGGTCGGGCGATGCGATCCCAGAACTCGGGAGCGGCCTTGGTCGACGCCTCGGTGTCGTTGGCCATCGACGGCGGCAGCTCGAACGAGACGAAGCCATCGAGATGGCCGCTCTCGTCGTAGACGTGGCGGATCTGGTCGGCCGCGCTCTGCACGTCAGAGATCGAGAGGTCGAAGAAGACGTCACCCGCCGACGTACCCGAGCCGACCATCGCGGCCACGGCCGCGTCGTAGTCCGTCGAGTCGGCGATCGCCTTCTGGAAGATGGTCGGGTTGGAGGTCACGCCCAGAACGCCCTCGTCCAGCCACTCCCGGAACCGGCCCGATTCCAGCCAGCTCCGACGGATGTTGTCCAGCCACGGGCTTGTGCCCGCGGCGGCCAGCTCATGCAGTCTGGTCATGGGTGATGCCCCCTTCGCGGATGGCGGACAGAACACGTATCGCCTCGTCGGCGACGTGGCGTGGCGAGAATCCGAGCTGCTCGAGCACGGTCGGCCCGGGCGCCGAGGCGCCGAACCGCTCGAGGCCGACGATCGCGCCGCGCGTGCCGGCGTAGCGCTCCCAGCCAAGCGTGGCGGCGGCCTCGACACATACTCGCGCCTCGATCGACGGCGGGATGACCTGGTCGCGGTAGCTCTGCGGCTGCTCTTCGAACAGCTCCCACGAGGGCAGCGAGACGACCCGGCTGGAGGTTCCCTGCTCACCGAGCAGGGCGCGCGCCTGCTGCGCCGTGTGCACCTCGGATCCGGTGGCGATCAGCATCACATCAGGATCGTCGTCGCCCTCCAACACGTAACCGCCGCGGGCGGCGTCGTGCACCGGCAGCGTGGTGGAATCGAGCACCGGCAGGGCCTGGCGGCTGAGGCAAAGCGCGGTCGGGTTGCGGCGGCTGAGCGCCACCCGCCACCCGATCGCCGTCTCGTTCGCGTCTGCCGGCCGAAACACGGTCACGTTGGGCGTCGCCCGCAGCGTGGCCAGCTGCTCGATCGGCTGATGCGTCGGGCCATCCTCGCCCAGGCCGATCGAGTCGTGCGTGTAGATCCAGATCGCAGGGATGTCCATCAGCGCGGACAGCCGCACGGCCGGCTTCATGTAGTCGAGGAAGTTGAAGAACGTGGCACCAAAGGCGCGCAGGTGCGAGACCACCATGCCATTGACGACACCGCCCATGCCGTGCTCGCGAACGCCGAACCGCAGGTAGCGGCCGTCGTAGTGGCCTGGCTCGAAGTCACTCCAGCCGTCCGGCTTGGTGTTGTTCGACGGCGTCAGGTCGGCCGATCCGCCCACCAGCTCGGGCAGCTGCGCCGCCACCTCGGCGATCACCTTTCCCGAAGCGGCCCGCGTGGCCATCGGCTTCTCGTCGGCCGAGAAGGTCGAGATCGAGAGCTCGCCCGGGCCGTCCCCGGAGTAGATCCGCTGAAGCTCGCTCCAGCGAGCAGAGCCGCTGATCCGCTGCGTCCACTCGCCCTGCAGCGCCGCGCCGCGATCGACCGCCTCGCGATAGCGGCTGAGCGCGGCGTCGGGCACGAAGAAGAAGCGGTCGGGATCGAATCCCAGCGCCCGCTTGGTCTCGGCCTGCTGCTCGGGACCGCGAGCGTCGGAGTGGGCTCGCGACGTGCCGGCATCACGAGATCCGAACCCGATGATCGTCTTGACCGAGATCAGGCTCGGCCGTCCCGAGATCGAGAGCGCGTCCAGCACGGCGGCGTCGATCGCGGCCAGATCGTTGCCGTCGGCGACGGTGGAGGTGTGCCAGCCGAACGCCTCGTACCGGGCCGCCCGATCCTCGGTGAAGGCGAGCGAGGTGTTGCCATCGATGGTGACGTGGTTGTCGTCGTAGAGAAAGATCAGGTTATCGAGCCCGAGGTGCCCGGCCAGCGAGGAGGCCTCGCCCGATACGCCCTCCATCAGGTCGCCGTCGGTGACGATCGCGTAGACGCGAAAGCCGGCGTCCGGCCCGTAGACCGCCTCCAGATGCTTGCCGGCGATCGCCATCCCGATCGCGTTCGCGCTGCCCTGCCCGAGCGGCCCGGTGGTCGTCTCGACGCCGGGCGTGTGCCCGTACTCGGGATGCCCGGGCGTCTTGCTGCCCCACTGGCGAAACTGCTTCAGCTGATCCAGCGGCAGGTCATAGCCGGTCAGATGCAGCAGCGAGTAGAGCAGCATGCAGCCGTGGCCGCCGGACAGCACGAATCGGTCGCGGCCGGGCCAGGCCGGGTCGACCGGGTTGTACCGCAGATGCCTCGTCCAGACGACATGCGCCATCGGCGCGGCGCCCAGCGGCAGACCCGCGTGCCCGGATTTGGCCTGCTCGACCGCATCCAGCGAAAGGGTGCGGACGGTGTTGACGCAGAGCTGATCGGTCTCGTCGAACGGTCGGGCCACGGAAGCTCCTTGGGACGAAGCGGTAGGAAGAGGACGTTACCACCCGCCCCACGACCACCTCTCAGCATCACCCGACGGCGGGCCACATCGGAGCAGCGAGTTTGCGTTCCGGGCCGCGACGCGCTCTGATCCATGCCGATAGCGTCGCCCAACGGAAGGCACCCAGATGAGCAGTCGCGCCGGCGTCGACCTCGGCGGCACCAAGATCCAGACGGTCATCATCGATAGCCAGCATGCGGTGGTCGGCCAGGTACGGGTGCCGACGCCAAAGGACGGCGGGCCGCAGGGCGTCGCCGACGCGATCGTCGGCACGATCCGCAACGCGTGCTCCCTGGCCGGCATCGAGCCGTCCGACCTGGCCGGCATCGGGGTCGGCTCGCCGGGCACGATCGACGACACGGCCGGCACCGTCACCCAGGCCCGCAACGTGACCGCCGACTGGACGGACAGCTTCCCGCTGGCCGGCGCGATCACGACCGCGCTCGGCGGCACCGTGCACCTGGGCAACGATGTCCGCGTCGGCACCGAGGCTGAGTTCAAGCTCGGTGCTGGGCGCGAGTTCGAGACGTTGCTGGGCGTGTTCTGGGGCACCGGGGTGGGCGGCGGCATCATCCTGCGCGGCCGGCCATGGTCGGGTCGAGGCGCAGCCGGCGAGATCGGGCACATGGTGGTCAAGCTGGACGGCGCCCTCTGCACCTGTGGCCGCACCGGATGCGTCGAGGCGTACGCCGGGCGGCTGGCAATGGAGCGGCGGGCTCGCGCGCTGCACAAGAAGGGCACGCACACCTCGCTGTTCAAGATCATGAAGAAGCGCGACCGCGACAACCTGTCCAGCGGCGTCTGGGCGAAGGCGCTGGAGCAGAAGGACGCGCTCGCGATCGAGCTGGTCGACCGCGCCGTGGCGGCGCTGGCGGCCGGCATCGCGTCAGCCGTCAACCTGCTCGACGTGGAGGCGGTCGTGATCGGCGGAGGGCTGGGGACGCGGCTGGGCGAGCCCTACGTGGCGCGGATCCGCGATGCGATGCTACCCCACCTGTTCGTCGACCACGATCCGCCGGCGGTGCAGCTGATCGCGCTGGGCGACCTGGGCGGCGCGATCGGCGCGGCGCTGCAGGTACCGGACAGCACGATCACGCCCGCCGTCGCCGCCACCCCGCCTCTGAACGCCTGACCGCCTCTACGCGACGGTGATGGCCGTATCGAGGTAGACGTCCTGGATCGTGTTCAGCAGGGCGACGCCGTCGGCCATCGGCCGCTGGAACGCCTTGCGGCCGACGATCAAGCCAGCTCCGCCGGCGCGCTTGTTGATCACGGCCGTACGGACCGCCTGAGCCAGATCAGAATCACCCTTCGACTCACCGCCGGAGTTGATCAACGGGATCCGGCCCATGTAGTTGTTCACGACCTGCCAGCGGGTGAGATCGATCGGGTTGTCCGTGGTGAGGCGGTCGTAAACCAGGGGATCGGTCTTGCCGTAGCCCTTGAAGGCGTTGAAGCCGCCGTTCAGCTCGGGCTGCTTCTGCTTGATGATGTCAGCCTGGATCGTCACGCCCAGATGGTTGGCCTGTCCGGTCAGGTCGGCCGACAGCGCGTAGTCGCCGTCGCCGGTCTTGAACGCCGAGTTGCGCAGGTAGCACCAAAGCACGGTGAACATTCCCAGCGCGTGAGCCTCCTCGAACGCCTCACTGACTTCGATGATCTGGCGGCTCGACTGCTCGGAGCCGAAGTAGATGGTCGCGCCGACGCCGACCGCGCCCAGCTCGTAGGCCTGCCTGACCGAGCCGAACATGATCTGGTCGAACTCGTTGGGATAGGTCAGCAGTTGGTTGTGATTGATCTTGACGATGAACGGGATCCGGTGCGCATAGCGGCGAGCCTCGATCCCGAGCACGCCGAAGGTGGTTGCGATCGCGTTGCACTCGGCCGCCAGCGCCAGTTCGATCAGGTTGCGGGGGTCGAAGTAGGCGGGATTCTTGGCGAATGACGCGGCGGCAGAGTGCTCGATGCCCTGGTCGACGGGCAGGATCGAGAGGTAGCCGGTGCCTGCCAGCCGCCCGGTGTTGTAGACCTGCGACAGGTTGCGCAGCACGGGCACCGGCCGGTCGGAGTTGACCATCACCCGGTCGATCACGTCCGGGCCGGGCAGGTTGAGGCCGGCCTGCGGTACCGCCGTCGCCTGGTAGGAGAGCAAGGAGTGGGCGTCGTCGCCCAGCAACTCTTCGATTCGCGATCCACCGGTGACTGACATCTGCCTACCCCCTGCAACCCGTCGATTGCACCGCATTCTACGGCCTTCGCGGCCGGCGGGAGGCAGCGCGCGACCGGCGGCGAGTCTGGGGCTGCGGGATATCCGCACCACCGCCGGGCATCAGCACGATGGCAGCTTCGGGCGCGGTGGCCGATAACCGTGACTGCGACCATCACACTCAGTCCGGGAGGACCTCAATGGCAACCGCAATCTTCTTCACCCTGTTCGTTCTCGCCTGCCTGCTGGCTCCGCTGACCGGCGCCGACTCGCGCGGGAGCAGCCGCCGCGGCTGGTGGCCGGCTGCACCGCGCTGATCGCCGACGGCGGACCGGCCAGGTACGCTTCGCGGCATGATCTTCGTGATTGTCGTGGTCGTGTTGCTGGCGGCCGTGCTGGTGTGGCTGATGCTGACCTTCAACCGGCTGGTGCGGCTGCGCAACGAGGCCCAGCAGGGCTTCTCCGGCATCGACATCCAGCTCAAGCGCCGCGCCGACCTGATCCCCAACCTGGTCGAGTCGGTGAAGGCCTACGCGGCTCACGAGAATGGCGTGTTCGAGGAGCTCGCCCAGGCCCGGGCCAGCACGCTGTCGGCCAAGGGCGTGGCCGGCGCCGCCGATGCGGCCGGGAGAACCGGCGCGGCGCTGGGCAAGCTGTTCGCGGTCGCGGAGGCATATCCGCAGCTGCGCGCCAGCGAGAACTTCCAGCGCCTGCAGGAGGAGTTGACCGACACCGAGGACAAGATCGCGGCCGCCCGGCGGTACTACAACAACGTGGTGCAGAAGTTCAACACTGCGCAGCAGACCTTCCCGTCCAGCCTGGTGGCCGGCCCGTTCGGCTTCTCGCCGCGCGAGTTCTTCCGCCTCGAGGACGACGGCGACCGGGCACCGGTTGCCGTGAACCTGTGACGTGACGCTCCAGCAGCAGATCCGTAGCAATCGGTGGCGCACCGCGTTGGTGCTGCTCGGCTTCGGGTTGCTGGTGGCCGTGTTCGTGCTCGTGATCGCTGCCGCCTACAAGCCTGGCGTAGCCGGCTTCATCGGCATCATCGCGATCGTGTACGGCATCTTCTCGTGGTTTGCGTCCGGTCGCATCATCGCCGCTGCATCGGGTGCCCACAAGGTCGAGAAGGTCGATCAGCCGGAGCTCTATCGCACGCTCGAGAACGTCGCCATCGCCGCCGGGCTGGCCAAGACGCCCGATCTGTACATGATCGACGACCCTGCGCCGAACGCCTTCGCGGCCGGCCGCGATCCCGAGCATGCCTACGTCGCCGTCACCACCGGCATCGTGCGGCTGATGGACAAGCGCGAACTGGAGGGCGTGCTGGCGCACGAGCTGTCGCACATCCGCAACCGCGACGTGCGGCTGATGAGCCTGGCGGCGGTGCTGGTGGGTGTGATCGCGCTCGCCTCCGACCTCTTGATGCGGATCACGATCTTCGGCGGCGGCAGCGACGAGCGAGACGGCGGCCTGGGCGCGATCGGCGTCGTGGTCGGAATCGTGGCGGCGATTCTGGCGCCGATCGGCGCATCGCTCCTGCAGATGTCGCTGTCTCGCCGCCGCGAGTACCTGGCGGACGCCTCCGCGGTCGAGATCACGGGCGATGCCGAGGGGCTGGCACGGGCGCTGGCCGCGCTGCGCAGCGACACCCAGCCGCTGCGCACGGTGACGCGGGCAACCGCCCACCTGTACATCGAGTCACCGCTGCGCGACCACAAGGGGCTGCGGTCGAGCCTGGGCGGGCTGTTCGACACGCACCCCCCGCTGGACGAGCGGATCGAGCGGCTGGAGCAGATGGGCGGCTTCACGCTGCCGCTCGGCCCCGATCCGGCTGCGCACGCCTGAGGACTCGCGCTCGCGGCGGCCGGTGCGGCCCGTTCAGCCCTCCGGCTTCTCGACGTGGCCGCCGAACTGCTTGCGCATCGCCGACAGCACCTTGTTGGCATACGTACCCTCGCCACGCGAGCTGAAGCGCTCGAACAGCGAGTTGACCAGCACGTATGCCGGGATGCCCTCCTCGACCGCGGCCAGGGCCGTCCACCGCCCCTCACCCGAGTCGGACACCCGGCCCGAGTACGACTCCAGGTGCGGATCCTCGAGCAGCGCCGCGGCCGTCAGGTCGAGCAGCCAGGAGCCGACCACGCTGCCGCGCCGCCACACCTCGGCCACCTCGGACGTGTCGATCTGGTACTGGTAGAACTCGGGGTTGGCCAGCGGCGCGGTCTCGGCGTCGGCAGCGTGCACGCGCATGCCGACGTCGGCGTTGCGGATGATGTCGAGCCCCTCGGCGTAGGCGGCCATGATGCCGTACTCGATGCCGTTGTGCACCATCTTGACGAAGTGGCCGGCGCCATTCGAGCCGCAGTGCAGATAGCCCTGCTCGGCCGAGCTGGCGTTGCCAGCGCCGCGGCCGGGGGTGCGCGGCGCAGCATCGACGCCGGGCGCGATCGTGGCGAAGATCGGATCGAGATGCGCGACGACCTCGTCCTCGCCGCCGATCATCAGACAGAATCCGCGCTCGAGGCCGAACACCCCGCCCGACGTGCCCACATCGACGTAGTGGATGCCCCTCTGGGAAAGCTGCTTCGCCTTGGCGATGTCGTCGCGGTAGTAGCTGTTACCGCCGTCGATGATGATGTCGCCCGCCTCCATCAGCTCCGCGATCTGGTCGACGACGCGGCCGGTGATAGCCGCCGGCACCATCACCCATGCCACGCGCGGCTTGTCCAGCTTCGCCACGAAATCGGCCAGCGACTGCGACGCCACCGCACCCTCGCTCTCGAGCTGCGTGATCGCGTCGGCGTTCACATCCGACACCACCACCTGGTGTCCGTCGCGCATCAGCCTTCGCGAGAGGTTGGCGCCCATGCGCCCAAGTCCCACCATTCCAAGTTGCATCGCGGTTGCTCCTTCGGTTTCTCGGTTCACGTTCGAGGGCGTCCACCGTCACGGTACCGCGTGCGCCGACGCCAGCTCAGCGCCCGCCCTCTCGAGGTCGCCGCAGGCGAGCGTGCGAGCCCCCAGATCGGCCAGCGCTGCGGCCGCCGGCGGCTCGACCGCACCCGCGACCGCGACGCACTCGACACCGGCGGAGGCGCAGGCCCGGGCAACCGTCGCCACAACCTTGCCGCGCAGCGTCTGCATGTCGATCCGTCCCTCGGCGGTAATGCACAGGTCGGCGCCGGCCAGCCGCCGGTCGAAGCCCACCTCGTCCATCACGAGCCGCGCGCCCGGCACCGCGACGGCGCCCAGCGCCATCAACATGCCACCGATTCCCCCACCGGCGCCGGCGCCGGGAAGAGCAGCGGTGGGCAACTGCAGCGCGGCAATGCGCCGCTCGAGCTCCTCCAACTGCGCCACCGTGGCGCCCTTCTGCGGACCGTATACGGCCACCGCGCCATTCGGGCCCAGCAACGGGTTATCGACGTCCAGCGCAGCCACCAGATGGACGCCATCCAGCGGCTCGCCCAGCGCCAGCCGCAGGCCCTCACCGCCATCGCTCGAGGCGGTGCCCCCCACGCCGACCACCACCCGCCGCGCGCCGCCGCCGATCGCGTGGCGGATCAGCTCGCCGGCCCCGAACGAGCTGGCGGCCAGCGCGTCGGGCTCGAGGTCCGCCACCCGCCACATGCCGCACGCATCGGCCACATCCAACGCGGCCTCACCGCCGGGCAGCTTCGCGTACGCGGCCTCGATGGCGCGGCCGCGGGCGTCGTGCACCGGAACCGTCTGCCACACTCCGCCGCGCGCCTCCAGCAACGCTGCCGCCGTGCCTTCGCCGCCATCCGCCAGCGGCAACAGCTCGACCGAGTCGCCGGACCGCCGGGATCTCCAGCCACGGTCGATCGCGGCCGCCGCCTCGCGCGCAGAGTACGTGCCCTTCAGCTTGTCCGGGGCGATCAAGATCCGCATCCGCCGAGCGTAGAGCAATCGCTCCGCGGTCCGGCTGGATGGGTGGTTGCAGTAGGTTTGGCGTGTGCCGACGCCCACCGCCCCCCGCGTCGTTACGCCCCGGCTGCTGCTGCGGGAGTGGCGCGCGAGCGACGCCGATCCGCACGCCGCCATGTGTGCCGATCCGGAGGTGATGCGGCACCTGGGCGGGACGCTGGACGCTGCGGAGAGCCGAAGGCGGCTGGCGGAGCACGCATGCCACTGGACGGCCCGGGGGTATGGGAAGTGGGCGGTCGAGCGTCGCGACACCGGGGAGTGGATCGGACGGGTCGGACTGTGGGATCCTCCCGACTGGCCGGAAGTCGAGGTGGGTTGGACGCTGGCGCAGGCGGCCTGGGGGCTGGGCTACGCGACCGAGGCGGCGACGGCCTCGATCGGATGGGCGTGGTCGCAGCTCGCGTGCCGCCGAGTGGTGTCGTTGATCGACCGCGACAACGCGGCATCGATCGCGGTCGCCCGGCGGCTGGGAATGCGGCCGCTGCCCGTCGCCGAGACGGCCGCGACCAATCTGCTGGTGTTCGCGCTCGACCGGCCGGTGTGATCAGCCGTCCGCGGCCCGCGACACCACCCGCGAGCTGGTCGCCTTCCACGACACCACCGCATCGGCACCCGGTCGCAACGCCATCCGCTCGGCCGACTCGGGTGTGATCTCGGCCGTGATTCCGGCCACCACGACGCGCACGCGGTTGCCCAGCGGCACCACCCGCTCGACGCGACCGGCGATGTGATTGAGCGCTGAGTCCTCGGCCGCCACATGCGCCACCGTGATCTGCCACGGCGCGACCAGCACCGACACGGCGCCCTGGGCGGGGTCGGCGATCCGCACGGCGCCACCGCGGTCGAGCTCGACGTGACGGCCACGGGCGACTCCCGAGAGCAGGTTGGTGCCGGCGAACTCGGCCACGAACGGCGTCGCGGGCGCCTCCAGGAGCTCGCGGCCCTCGCCATGCTGCACGATACGCCCCTGCTCCAAAACCGCCACCCGATCGGCCAGCGAGACCGCTTCCTCGTAGGAGTGGGTGACCACGAGCGCGGGGATCGCGGCCGTCCGCAGCACCTCGGCCAGTTCGGCCGCCACCGCGCCCCGGGTGGAGGGATCGAGGGCCGACAGCGGCTCGTCCAGCAGCATCAGGGTGGGGCGCCGGGCAAGCGCCCGCGCCAGCGCCACGCGCTGCCGCTCGCCGCCGGACAGCTCTCGCGGCCGGGCGGCCGCCAGATGCGCGATGCCGAACCGTTCGAGCAGCGGCGCCACGTCCTCGCCGTCGGCGCCAAAGGCGACGTTTGAGCGCACGGAGAGGTGCGGGAAGAGCGCGTAGTCCTGGAACAGGAAGCCGACCCGGCGCCGCTCGGCGGGGACGTCGAGACCGCCGCCGAACCAACGCGCCCCACCGCACTCGACCTCGCCGGATGCGGGCCGCTGCAGACCGGCGATCAGGCGCAGCAGCGTCGACTTGCCGGCACCCGACGGGCCGATCAGCGCCAGCGGCCGATCGGTCTGGATTGCCGCGTCGAGCGTGTAGGAGCGCAACACCAGGGTCACATGGGCGCGAAGCGAGGCGATCTCCCTCCCAGCAGCTTGACGGCCAGTAGCACCGAGGCGCTAACCGCGATCATCACCGCTCCGATCGCAAAAGCGGCGTCGGACTGGCCACCCTCGAAGCCGAGGTAGATCGCGACCGGAGCCGTCTGGGTGACGCCCTGCAGGCTGCCGGCAAAGATGATGGTGGCGCCGAACTCGCCCACCGCCCGAGCCCAGCCCAACGCCGCGCCGACGCCGAGTCCCTCCCCCGCCACCGGCACCGCCACCCGCAGGAACACGCGCCCGGGCCCCGCTCCCAGCGTCCGCGCGGCGGCGAGCAGGTTGGGCTCGACGGCGGCAAACGCGCTCTGGGCCTGACGGAGGTACAGCGGTGCGGCCACGAACGTCATCGCCATCACGACAGCCACCTTCGTGAATGGAATCTCGAGCCCCAACGCCGACAGCTCCGACCCCAGCAGGCCGCGACGGCCGAACGCGAAGAACAGTCCCAGACCGGCCACCGCCGGCGGTAACACCAGCGGCAACTCGAACAGCGTCACCACCAGTGCGCGGCCGGCGAAGCTCCGCGTCGCCAGCAGGTAGGCGATCGGCGTGCCCACGATCACCATCGCGGCCAGCGACACGAGGCTCGTCTGGAGCGAGATCGAGAGCGCGTCGCGGGCGACCGACGACCGCATGCCGGCGGCCAGGTCGCCCTTCGCGAACACCGCCGCCAGCGGCAGCCCGACGAAGATCACGCCCAGCAGGGCGAGGGCGATGGAGGCTACGACGAAGGGGGCGGGCCGAACCCGAAGCCGGCCAGCGTCTGCTGGCCCTGCGCGCTCGTCACCAGGTCGATCCACTGCTGGGCCGCCTTCGTCTGGGATGAACCGGACACGATGCCGATCGGGTAGACCGCCGTCGCCTGGGCGGCGGCCGGCAGCGCTATCTGCTTCAGCTGGCTACCCGCCGCCAGCGCATCCGTGACGTAGACGAAGCCAGCATCGGCCTCGCCCAGCTCGACCTTCTGCACGATCGGCGTCACCGTCGGCTCCTTGCTGACGATGTTGAGGCTGCCGGGGTCGATTCCGAGGTTTGCCAGCACCGTCTCGGTGTAAGCGCCGATCGGCACCGCCGGGTCACCGACCACCAGCTTCGCACCCTTGCTGATGTCCGCGACCGCCTTCAGGCCGGCGGGGTTGTTGGCGGGCACGATCAGCACCAGGCTGTTGGTGGCGAAGTTGGTCGTGGCGCCCAGCAGCTTCTCGCCCTGCAGCTGCTGGGGGTACTTGGGGCTGGCCGCGGCGTAGACGTCGGCGCGCGCGCCCTGCTCGAGCTGGGCCGCCAGCGCGTCTGAACCGGCGAAGCTGAGCTGCACCTTCCAGCCCGGATGCTGTGCCTGGTAGGTCGTCGCCAGCTTCGTAAAGGCGTTGGTCAGCGAGGTGGCCGCATACACCGTCAGCCGATGCGACCCACCCGAACTGCCGGAGCCGCCAGATCCGCCGCAGCCGGCGGCAACGAGCAACAGGGACAGGGCGAGAGCCACTCGCCTCACGGCCGGCGCACCATCACGGAGGTGGCCTTGACGGTCGCCACCGCGCGTACGCCCGGCCGCAGGCCGAGCTCCTCAACCGCGTCGCGAGTTACGATCGAGACGATGTGGTGCGGCCCCGCCTCGATCTCGACCTGTGCCACCACGCCCGTCACCTCCACGCTGCTGACGACGCCCTCGAATCGGTTGCGAGCCGAGAAGGTGGCATCGACCGGTACCCCTTGATGGCCGCCCAGCCTGGTCACCTCGTCCTGCGACACGACGCGGCGGTTGGCGGTGTCGCGCTGCATCGCAATGCGACCCTCCCGCTCCCAGCGCCGCAGCGTGTCGACGCTGACGCCAAGCGCTCGCGCCGCATCACCGACCGGTAGCATTCGATCCATGCGCCGGACGCTACCACCTAGGTGTTACCTATGCAAAACCTGAGCTGGACGCCAACGGCTGAGGTGATCCAGGCGGCCCGTGTGACGGCGTTCATGCGCGAGCAGGGCATTGGCGACTGGCACGATCTGCATGCACGGGCGCAGGAGGACATCGGCTGGTTCTGGGATGCGGTCGTGACGCATCTGGGGATCGAGTTCTTCACCCCCTACCAGCGCGTGTTCGACGACTCGGACGGGCCGATGTGGACCCGTTGGTTCTGCGGCGGCACGATCAATCTGACGCATAACTGCGTCGATCGGCACTCCCGCGACACGCCCGACCGCACCGCAGTCATCTGCGAGCGCGAGGACGGCCACGTCGTCCGAGCCAGCTACGTCGAGCTCGAGGCCGAGGTGAACCGGGTCGCCAACGCCCTGCTCGAGCTCGGCGTCCGGCAGGGCGACGCCGTCGGGCTGTTCCTGCCGATGTCGATCGAGGTGGTGGCCGGCTTCTACGCGATCTGCAAGATCGGCGCGATCGTGGTGCCGATCTTCTCCGGCTTCGGAGCGCCGGCCGTCGCCGCCCGCCTGGCTGATGCCGGAGCGGTTGCGCTGCTGACGGCGGACGCCGTGCCGCGCCGCGGCAAACCGGTCTCGATGAAACGAACGGTGGACGAGGCGCTGGCCGACGCGCCCACCGTGCGGCACGTGATCGTCTGGCGGCGGCTGGGCGGGGAGACGCCGATGACGCCCGGCCGCGACCACCGCTGGGAGGAGCTGGTCGCACGCCAGCCGGCCGAGCTTGAGGCGCCTGCGCTCGACCCCGAAACGCCGTTGATGGTGATCTACACGTCCGGCACGACCGGCAAGCCAAAGGGCGCGGTGCACGTCCACGGCGGCTTCCTGGTCAAGATCGCCGAGGAGTGCGCTTTCCAGACCGACCTACGCGCAGACGACCGGTTCACCTGGATGTCGGACATGGGCTGGATCATGGGGCCCAAGATCGTGGTCGGCGCGGGCGCGCTCGGCTCGACGCTGGTGCTGTCGGAGGGAGCCCCCGACTACCCCGGCCCGGGCCGGCTGTGGGAGCTGGTCGAGCGACACCAGATCAGCGTGCTCGGCATCTCGCCGACGCTGATCAGGGCGCTGCGCTCGCACGGCGACGAGCCGGTGCTGAGCCACGATCGCAGCTCGCTGCGGATCCTCGCCTCGACCGGGGAGCCCTGGAACCCCGACCCGTACCGCTGGCTGTTCGAGGTGGCCGGCGAAGGCCGCTGCCCGATCATCAACCTGTCCGGCGGCACCGAGGTGGGCGCGTGCTTTCTCTCGCCGATGCCGGTGATGCCGATCAAGGAGTGCACGCTGGGCGTGCCCGCGCTGGGCATGGCGATGGACATCCTGGGGTCTGACGGCCGGCCGGTGGCGGCTGGCGAGGTGGGCGAGCTGGTGTGCCGCAAGCCGTGGCCCTCCATGACGCGCGGCGTGTGGGGTGATCCGCAGCGATACCTGGACACTTACTGGTCACGCTGGCCGGGGATCTGGGTGCACGGCGACTGGGCGTCAGTCGACGAGGACGGCTACTGGTACCTGCACGGCCGCTCCGATGACACGCTCAACATCGCGGGCAAGCGGATCGGGCCGGCCGAGTTCGAGTCGGCGGCGGTGCACTGCGCCGGCGTGGCCGAGGCCTGCGCGATCGGTGTGCCCGATCCCCTGAAGGGCGAGGTGGCCTGGATCTTCTGCGTGCCGCTGGCCGGCGTCGAAGCCGGCGCCGAACTGCGCGACGCGGTTCGGGCCGAGGTGGTGCACCAGCTGGGTAAGGCATTCGCGCCGGCCGAGGTGCGGTTCGTCACCGCGCTGCCCAAGACGCGCACGGCCAAGATCGTGCGGCGCGCCGTGCGGGCCGCCGCCCTGGGTGAGGATCTCGGCGATCTGTCCTCGATCGAGGACACCGGCGTGCTCGCGCAGTTCGCGCCGTAGCTCTACGTGGTGGTGACGCGGTGGTGAATCTCCTGCGTCAGCTTCTCGATCTGCTGGGTAATGGCCGTGTTCTGCTCGAGCAAGGTCTGCAGCTGCTGCTCGTGGGTGATCGCGCGCTGGGCGATCTCTTCGCGATGACGCGCATCGGCCTCGGAGTGTGCCTTGTCACGGTCGGCCTGCCGCGTCTGTGCCAGCAGGATCAGCGGGGCGGCGTACGCGGCCTGTGTCGAGAAGGCCAGGTTGAGCAGGATGAACGGGTAGAGGTCGAAGTGGACGAGGCCGGTGGCGTTGATCACGATCCAGAACACGACCACGCCCGACTGCATGATGATGAACCGGGGCGTGCCGAAGAAGCGGGCAAACGCCTCCGCCTTCTTGCCGAACGTGTCTCCGCCGAACGCACCGCTGAGGTGTTCGTGATCGCGGTGGAACCGCAACGGGTCGGGGCCGGCCGGTGCCTCCATGCTCATCCTCCTGGGCTCAGGTAGACGGGGATCTTGACCAGGCACGAGGGTGAGCCGTCCTTGGCGGAAGGCTCGTAGGCGGCGACGTAGCCCTCGGCCGGCGCGGCCAGCAACGGCAGCACGAGATCGGCTGAGAAGGGTTGCCGGCCCGCCGCGGCCGTCTTGACCTTGGTCGTGTGCTGTCCCTTGCCAGGAACGCGGGCGACGACCGTCATCGGGCCGGCCTCGAACAGGTCGGCGAACCCGGTTACCTGGCTGAGCCCGAACAGGGCCGTGTAGGGAACCGGCTTGTCTATCTGGATGCAATCGTGCTTGGTCGGCGGCAGTGGCGTGCGCACGAATTCGATCTTCGCCTGGCCCCCGCCGGTGTCGACCAGCGTCTTGCTGATGTTGCCGATGAACGCCGACTGGTAGATCTGAAACTCGTGCGTGGCGACATCCCAGTTGAGCCTCATCAAGAGTCGCGACGCCTGCGCGCTCACCTGGGCAATCAGCGAGTGATGGATGATGACCTCGCGGTCGAAGGTGACGTCGTACTCGCCCTGGCCGTTGCCCTGGGCGATCGTCATCTTCGGACCTTCGACGCCGCCCGTGAAGACAAGCGCCACCTCCGTACCCCATCCGCCGTTGCTGCTCGGCCCACTGGAGAGCTGGATGCTGTCTGCCACCAGCGCCGGCGGCGGCTGGCTCGAGGGAGGGCCAGACGTGGGATTGGACGCGGTCGAGCGCGAGCCCGGGGACGGGGTGCCCACGGCCCCGCCGCCGCTGCTCGTTCCCAACAGGTAGGCCGCGAACAGGCCCAGCACAACCAGCAGCGTGAGCGAGCCCGCCAGCGCGAGCCTCTGGTTGCGGGTCACGAGGGCATCAACACCGCATACGGCGGCAGCCGCGCGATTCCTCCCCGTGCTACCGTCTGCCGCGGTCATCGTCGGGAAGGGGACGGACACGTGAGCGAAGGCATCCTCGAGGGTAAGACGGCACTGGTCGCCGGCGTCGCCAACAAGCGCTCGATCGCGTGGGCTATCGCCCAGGCGCTGCACGGTGCGGGGGCGTCGCTGGCCTTCACCTACCAGGGCGAGCGGCTGGAGGAGTCGGTTCGCAAGCTGGCCGCCGAGGTGGGGTCGCAGCTGGTCGTGCCCTGCGACGTCTCGGACGACGCGAGCATCGCGGCTGCGTTCGATCGCGTCGGCCAGGCCACCGGTGGTCTCGACATCATGGCCCACTCGATCGCCTACGCCCCAGCCGAGTCGTTCGAGAACCGCTTCGTCGAGACCTCGCGGTCGGCGTTCGCCACCGCCCTGGATATCTCGGCATACTCGATGATCGCGATGGCCAAGCACGCCGAGCCGCTGATGGCTCCGCGTGGGGGCGGCGCGATGGTGACTCTTACGTACATGGCCAGCGAGCGGGCGTTCCCCAAGTACAACGTGATGGCCGTGGCGAAGGCCGCCCTGGAGTGCTCGGTGCGCTACCTGGCCTACGAGCTTGGGCCGGCCCAGATCCGGGTCAACGCGATCTCCGCCGGGCCGATTCGCACGCTGGCTGCAAAGGGCATCCCCGGGTTCGATCAGATGGAGAGCGTGATCGAGCAGCGCTCGCCGCTGCAGCGAAACATCGCCGCGGGCGACGTCGGCAACGCGGCGCTGTACCTGTGCAGCCCGCTGGGGTCGATGGTGACGGGTACGACGCTGTACGTCGACTCCGGCTACCACGCGATGGGGATGTAGCGCGGTGTTCGCGTGGACGGTGCTCGGGGGCAGCCCGGCGTGGCCGAACCCCGGACAGGCGGCCAGCGGATACCTGGTCGAGTCGGACGATCGGCACGTGCTGATCGACTGCGGCTCCGGCGTCGCCTCCGAGCTGCGCGCGTTCGACCCGCGGCCGCTGACAGACGTCGTGATCAGCCACTTCCACGCCGACCACTGGTTCGACCTGGTGCCGCTGCACTACGCCTTCCGCTACGGCAGCTGGAGCAGCCGGCCCAAGCCGACGCTGCACCTGCCGCCCGGTGGCCGCGACGTGCTGGACACGGTGGCGTCGGTGTGGGACGGCTCTGTGGAGACGTTCGAGGCCGCGTTCACCCTGATCGAGTACGACCCGCACGCCGACCTTCGGATCGGCGACCTGCACCTCACCTTCGCGCCCTGCCTGCACTACACGACGTGCTACTCGATCAAGATTGCCGGCCCGGGCGGCGTGATCGTCTACTCGGCCGACACGGCGCCCACCGAACGGCTGGCGCGGTTCGCGGTCGGAGCGGATCTGTTCGTGTGCGAAGCGGCGCTGGGCGACGCCTCCAACGACTCCAGCGAGCGCGGCCACATGGACGCGTCCGAGGCTGGCCGCGAAGCGGCCCGCGCCGGCGCCCGCCGGCTGCTGCTGACCCATGTGCCGGACGAGATCGGCCATGAGACGGTGCTGGAGCGGGCTCGGGCCGAGTTCTCGGGCCCTGTGGACATCGCGCGGCCGCGGCTGCGGATCGAGGTGTAGGCGCCGCGGCCACACCCCGTGCCTGGCACTCGGCCGGGCCGGTACGCACACCCACCCCGTGCCACGACGAGCGTCCCGCCCGCCGCCCCGCACCTACGACATCAGCGTGACCCGCGAGATGCCGAGCATGCCCTCGGCCGCCTTCTCGGCGGTGCGCTGCAGGCTCTCCGACATCGAAGGGTTGACGGCGGCCGTCTCGGCCAGCGCCTGGACGCCGAGCTTTGCGTGTACCGCCAGCGCAACGGTCGTGATCACCTCGGAGGCGCGCAGACCGACCATCGCACCGCCCAGCACGGTTCCATCTTCGGGGTCGGACAGCAGCTTGATCATGCCGTCCGTCTCGCCCTCCATCACTGCGCGCGGGTTGGCGCGGATCAGGTGCTTGGTGACGCTGACCGGTACACCGTCGATCCGCGCCTGGCGCTCGGAGATGCCCGCTTTGGCGATCTCGGGCCGAGTGAACACGCACCAGGCCACGCCGGTGTAGCTGATCGGGTCGACCGGCACACCCAGCGCGTGCATGGCGGCGGTGTGGCCGTGCATCGCAGCCGTGTTGGCGAGCATGATCTGGCCGGTCACGTCACCGCAGGCGTAGACGTGCTCGGCATTCGTGCAGCAGAACTCGTCGATCGGCAGCGTGCCCCGCTCGCCGAACGTAACGCCGGCCGCCTCCAGCCCGAGCTGGCCGGTGTTCGGCCGCATGCCGATGCAGAGCAGCACGTGGGAGCACTCGATCTCGCGGCCATCCTCGAGCACGACCCTGACATGGCTGCCTTCTTCGCAGTCCAGGGCGGCGGCGCGGCCGTTCTTGATCACGTCCATGCCGCGCTTGAGGAACACCTCCTCCAGCACCTCGGCCAGATCGGGGTCGTCGTTGGGCAGGATCTGGTCGCGGGCGGAGATCAGCGTCACGCGCGAGCCGCAGCGCGAGAAGAAGTCGGCGAACTCGCAGCCGGTCGGGCCGGCGCCCAGCACGACCAGGTGCTCCGGCAGCTCGCGCAGGTCGAACACCTGGCGGGTGGTCAGCACGCGGCGGGCGTCGGGGTGGGCGAACGACGGCACGAATGGCGACGCGCCGGTGCAGACCAGCAGCGCGTCGAAGCCCACCTCCAGGTCACGGTCGTCGACGTGCGCAGCGATCGTGTTGGGGCCGGTGACGACGCCACGGCCCGGCAGCACGCGCACGTTCATGCCGTCCATCCGCTCGCGCACGCCACGGCTCTGGTGCAGCGCGACCGCCCGTGAGCGGGCCAGCGTGCGGCGCAGGTTGACTTCGGGGAAGCCGCGCGCGAAGTCGACCCCCTCCTCCTCGGCCTGCGAGATCTTCAGCATCGCGTCGGCGGTGGTGAGCAGCGTCTTGGACGGGATCGCGTCGGTCATGGTGCAGTTCCCGCCCAGCTGGTTGTCCTCGATCAGCGTCACGTCGGCGCCCAGGTGGGCAGCGGTCGCGGCAGCGGCATAGCCGGCCGGGCCGCCGCCAAGGATGGCAAGTCTCATGCGCAGATCGTAGACTCTCCCGATGGAGCGGACCGCCCCCACCCTGGACGTCGAGGCCATCCGCGCCCAGTTCCCGGCTCTGGCGGCCGGGCACATCCACCTCGACAATCCCGGCGGCACCCAGGTGCACGGCTCCGTGATCGAGGCCGTGAGCGAGTACTACACCCGCTTCAACGCCAACCTCGGCGGCGCCTTCGTGACGTCGGTCGAGTCCGACCGCGTGCTGGACGAGGGACGCCGCGATACTGCGGCGATGCTCGGCTGTGACGCCGGAGAGGTCGTGTTCGGCGCCAATATGACGACGCTGACGTTCCACGCCTCACGAGCGCTGACGCGCGAGCTGGGCGAGGGCGACGAGATCCTGGTCACGCGCATCGATCACGACGGCAACGTCGCTCCCTGGCTGCTGGCTGCGGAGGATCGCGGCGTGACGGTCCGCTACGCGGACATCGACACAGACTCCTGCACGGTCGACATCAACGACTTCGCCTCCAAGCTGGGCGACCGCACGCGCATCGCCGCCTTCAACTGGGCGTCCAACGGCGCCGGAACGATCTCGGACGTCGAGGCGATGGTGCGACTGGCGCGTGACGCGGGGGCGATCTCCTACGTCGACGCCGTGCAGTTCGCGCCGCATGGGCCGATGGACGTCCACGCGCTGGGCTGTGACTTCCTGGCCTGCTCCGCCTACAAGTTTTTCGGCCCCCACGTGGGCGTGTTGTACGGCCGCCGCGAATTGCTGGAGCGGATCCGCCCCTACAAGGTGCGACCGGCCCACGACGATTCGCCAGGCTCGTGGGAGACCGGCACGGTCAACCTGGAGGGCATCGCCGGCACGGCTGCCGCTGCCCGCTACATGGTCGAGGTCGGCGCCGAAGCGATCACGACCTACGAGCGCGAGCTCACCGCGCGGCTGATCGAGGGGCTGGATACCATCTCCGGCGTCACCCAGTTCGGCACCCGCGACCTCGACCGGCGGGTGCCGACCGTCGTGTTCACCGTGGCCGGCCGGAAGCCGGCCGAGGTGGCGGCAGCGCTGGCCCGAGACGACATCTTCGTCTGGGACGGCAACTACTACGCGCTCGAGCTGATGGAGCGCCTGGGCCTGGAGCAGCAAGGCGGCGCCGTACGGGTGGGTGCCGTCCACTACAACACGACGGCCGAGATCGATCGGTTCCTGGAAGCGATCGTGGCGGTGGCACGACCAGGCTGAGCCGCCGTCCTGCTCCGCCTCAGCCTTCGAACAGGGTCAGCTCCGGTGCCGCCACGCCCTTCAGCACGTCGTAGTCCAGCTCGACGAAGACGTAGCCGCGCGCCTCGCACATCACCCTCGCCTGCGGAGCGATCTCGGGCGCGACCAGGATGCCGCGGCAGGGGCGGTGCAGGGGATCGAGGTCGACCCGCTCGCAGTACCGGGTGAGCTGCTCGACGTGCGCGGCCACCCCCCGCGTCCGCTTCACCTCGACCACCACCGTTCGCCCATCGGCGTCCCGGCAGAACAGGTCGATCGGCCCGGTATCGGTGAACCGCTCGCGCTCGAGCACCACCAGACCGGCCTCGATCGTCTCGGGCGCTCGCTCGAGCAGCACGTGGATCTGCTTCTCGGCCCCGTCGCGTTCCAGCACCGCCTCGTCGGACAGCTCCAGCGCCGAGTCCTCGAACACCTCGTGCAGCACGATCACCAGCGACTCGTCCGATGCCGGTCGGTAGACGCGGATCACGTCGCCATCCTGGCTGACCGAGGTGGGGCCGGGCATATAGTTGAGCGGCTTGTACCCTCTGTCGGCGTGCACGCACAGCGAGCCGTCTTGCTTGAACAGGATCACGCGGTCGCCGGCGCCGAGCCGCGTGACGGCGCGGCCGTGATAGGCGATCTCGCAGCGGGCGACCAGGATGCGCATGAGTGAGCAGAATACGCGGATGCCGCGAATCGAGAGAAGTCGGCGGGCCGCCCGTCGCGCATGTAACGAATACCGCGCGATCCGACATGTCGAGGTATGAACCCTCACCCCCAACCCCCCGATAGCGCGGAGGCCCGCTTCGGCCTGGTGTTCGCGCACTTCGACCCGCTGGTGGCGTACGCCGCCCGGCGCGGCGCGAGCGACCCGGAAGGAATCGCCGCCGAGACGATGGCGATCGCCTGGCGGCGGCTCCCGTCCGTGCCCACCGACGATCCGCGGCCGTGGCTGTTCGTCACGGCCCGCAACCTGTTGATGGCCGAACGGCGGCGCAACCGGCCCCACGCCCAGCTGGACGAGACGACCACCGCCGGAGCGGACGCTCCCGGCATCGAGACCAGCGATCCGCTGGTGACATCCGTGCTGCGCAGGCTCAGCCCCGGCGAGCGCGAGGTGCTGCTGCTGGTCGCGTGGGACGACCTCACGCCATCGCAGGGAGCCAAGGCACTCGGCATCAGCGGGGTCGCGTTCCGCGTCCGGCTGCTGCGCGCCCGCCGGCGCTTCCAGCAACTGATGGACGCGCGCCAGGCCACCACCGACCCGTCACGGATCGTGGAAATGGAGTCCACATGAACCACATCGAACGCCTCCGAAACGCGGCCCCGGCCGCTCGCTCGCAGACCATCGACCGCGACGCGCTGTTCGCCGCGATCGTTGCCCGCCCGCAGGATGCCGCGGCCGGTGCCGGCCGGCCACCGCGTCGAGCCTCCCGTCGCAGGCTGGCGATCGCACTGGTGATCGCGGCACTGGCCGGGCTGACGACCGCAACCGCGTTCGCCACCGGCATCCTCAGCTGGCACGACGTGAAGCCCGCCGAGCTCGTCACCTCGCCCAAGCAGTGGCAGGCCCTGTACACCGCAGCGACCCGCAAGCTGACGCTGCCGCCGGGGCAGACCTGGCCACATCGGACGCTGCCGCCGAACACCATCACCGGCATGAGCGAGCCGGGTGGCGTCGCGGTCGCCACCTCGCGGGTGCGGTGGGAGTGCTACTGGGGCGCCGCGATCCGCTCGAACGACGTCTCGGCGCAACGGCAGGCCCAGGCGGTGCTGGCCGATCTCAACCGCAACCACACGCTGGTCGCCCCGGCCGGATCGTCCGAGAACGTCGCCCCACCCTCGAACCTGCACGGCCCGTTCGAGATCTTCGCCAACGACGGCGGCTTCCAGTACGTCACGAAGATTTACGCCGATGCCGCCGCCGGCCAGCCGGCGAAGCTGTTCCAGAGCTGCCGCGCCAACTCGTAGGAGCTGGCGCATCGCCGGGGCGGGTGGCATCGGCCGCCCGCCCCGGTAACGCCCTGCGTGGAGCGCGGCGTGCGACTACGATCCCGGCCATGTTCACCAAGACGAATCTCCCAAATGGCCTTCGGGTCGTCACCCACCCCATGACCGGCGCCAAGTCGGTCGCCGTGATGGTGATGCTCGCCGCGGGAAGCCGCTACGAGACCAAGCAGACCAACGGCATCGCGCACTTCGCCGAGCACATGTTCTTCAAGGGCACCGCCAAGCGCCCGACCGCCAAGGACATCTCGGCCGAGGTGGACGGCATCGGCGGCGAGTTCAACGCGTTCACCGGTAAGGAGTACACCGGCTACTACATCAAGTGCGCGGCCGAACATCGCTCGCTGGCATTGGACGTGCTGGCCGATCAGCTGCTGGCCTCCAAGTTCGACGCCGAGGAGATCGAGCGCGAGAAGGGCGTCATCATCGAGGAGCTGAACATGTACGTGGACACGCCGCGTGACCACGTCGACTCGGTCTACGAGACGCTGCTGTTCGGCGACCAGCCGCTGGGCTGGGACATCGTCGGCACCAAGGATACGGTGCGGGCAGCGAAGCGCCAGACGTTCCTGGACTACATCGGCAGCTGGTATACGCCCCGGCGGATGGTCGTGGGTGCGGCCGGCGCCGTCAACGGCGAGTTCCTGTCCGAGGTGGAGGAGAAGTTCGGCCACGTCGAGGATCGCCCCAGCGGTGAGATGGCGCGGGCCGACTTCGTGCAGACGCAGCCGCGCGTGCTGCTCGAGACGCGCGACTCCGACCAGGCCCACCTGCGGCTGGGCGTGCGCGGCATCCCCACCGACAGCCCCGACCGCTACGTCATGCAGGTGCTGACGGCGGTGCTGGGCGGCGGCATGTCGTCGCGCCTCTTCATCGAGGTGCGCGAGCGACTCGGGCTTTGCTACTACGTGTTTGGCCACCACCAGGGCTACGCCGACACCGGCACGCTGTTCTCGCAGGCAGGCGTCGACATCGAGCGGATCGACCAGGCGGTGGCGACGATCGTGGCCGAGTTCCGCAAGATGGCCAGCGAGCGCGTGCCCGACGACGAGCTGCGCCGCTGCAAGAACTACCTCAAGGGCCGCATGGTGCTGCAGCTCGAGGATCCCAAGGGGCTGCTGATGTTCGGTCTGCGCCGCGAGGTGCTGGTGAACAGGGTGGCCGAGATCGACGAGGTGCTGGCCGGCGTCGAGGCGGTCACCGCCGACGACATCCAGAGACTGGCCCGCCAGGTGATCGTGGACGACGGCCTCAACTTCGGGCTGGTCGGCCCGTTCGATGACGAGGAGCGGTTCCTGAAGCTGCTTCAGGGGTGATCGCGGCGGGCATCACGCTGTATGCAATCCCATTCTCGACCAACGTCGAGCGGGTAGCGCTGGCGCTTGCGCACAAGGGTCTCGCGGCCGAGGTCGTCATGCTCGACGCCCGCGACCGCTCGCAGGCGATCGCTCTCAGCGGGCAGCCGCTGGTGCCCGTGGTGGTACTGGACGGCGAGGTGCTGGTCGACTCCAGCCACATCATCGAGGTGCTGGAACAGCGAGTTCCCCACCCTCCGCTGTTCTCGCAAACGGCCGCCCGGCGCGCGGAGGTGCGGCTGTTCGTCGAGTGGTTCGACCGCGTGTGGAAAGGGCCGCCGAACCGGCTCGACGAGCTGCTCTCGCTGCCCGCCGCGGATCCAGCCGAGATCGAGCTGCTGCGCTCCCAGATGCGAGGCTCGCTCGAGCTGTTCGAGCAGCTGCTCGACGGCCGGCGGTACCTAGCCGGCGACACGCTCTCGGCTGCGGACTGCTCGGCCTACCCCTTCCTCAAGTACGGCCTGCACGGCGCCGGCGACGACGACGGCGAGAGCTTTCACCACGTGCTGGCGGAGAACCTTGCCCTGCGCGGCGGCTATCCCGATCTCGAGCGGTGGATCCGCCGCATGGATGACCATCCGCGCGTGGCAGGGATCTAAAGCGAGCGCCCCGAGTGCCACGCTGTGGGAAACTTGCATCCCGCGCGGTGAAAAGTGGGAGTATTGTCGGTACGCGTCGAGCCCACTGGGGGCTCGGTGGATTTGAAGGGGGGATCGGTATGCGTAGACGAAACATCGTCCTCGCGTTGGGTGCTGCGCTGTTGGCGACGCTCGGTGGCTCCACGGCGTCCGCCTCAACGGCGTCGTCGGCCCACATGACCACCATCGTTTCGGGACTCGACAACCCGCGTGATCTCGCATTCGGCCCGAATGGCCGGCTGTACGTTGCGGAGGCCGGACACGGCGGCCGCCACTGCCTGGATCCCGGAACGTGCATCGGGTTCACGAGCAAGATCAGCATTGTCCAGATCGGCAAGCACCAGGTGCGACGGGTCGTCACCGGGCTGTTCTCGCTGGCGGGCAAGGACGGCGGCGGCGCCACCGGCGTTGACGGCGTCTCGGTGCTCGGCCGCGACCGCATCTACGGCATCGAGACGGGCGCGCGGGACTTCATCCCGTCCGGCGCCTTCACCGCAGCCTTCCGCGCCCGGGTGAGGGGGCAGATCGGTCGGCTGATCCGTGCATCGAGGGACGGAAGCTGGACGAGCGTTGCCGACGTTGGCCACCGGGACTTCGTGTGGACCAGCAATCATCTGAACAAGGTGCCGGGGCAGTACCCCGACGCCAACCCGTACGGAGTGCTGGCCGGACCGACCACGCAGTGGGTGGTCGACGCCGGATCCAACACGATCGACCGGGTCGACGCCAACGGCGGCGTGCATGTCGCCGCGTTCCTGCCCAACCCACCGTCCTCAGACGCAGTCCCGACCTGCATCGACCGCGGCCGTGATGGTGCGCTCTACATCGGCGAGCTGACCGGCGGCGGGAACGCCCCCGGCGCATCGGTGGTGTGGCGGTTCGCACCGGGCGAGTCGCATCCGCTCACTCGCTGGGCCACCGGACTGACCGCGGTCTCGGGCTGCGGGTTCGACCACCAGGGCCGGTTCTTCGCGGTCGAGCTATCGACCAACGGGCTCGACAACGCCTCGCCGGGTACCGGCGCGGTCGTGCGCGTGCCGGCGCACAGCTCGCATCCGGTGATGGTGATCGGCGGCCTCTCCTTCCCCGGCGGCTTCGCTGCCGGAGCGGACGGCTCGCTGTACGTGTCCAACTGGAGCGTTGCACCGACCAGCGCGGGTGTCGGTTCGGTGGTTCGCATCACGCTCTGAGCCAGATCGGTGCGGTGGTGCGGTGTTCGATGCCGCGCCACCGCACCGGCTGACCTTGGCGAGGCGCGTGCCGTGCGCGGTGGCATCGCACAGTGGAAACCAATCTAGGACTCCGGCGTCGCATCGTCTGTCGAGGCAGGGCGCTGGGCCGGGACCATGAGGACATGTGTTCCCACGACCCGATCGTGGAGTGCTCGATTTTCAGCGTCCCATAGTGGCCATAACCAGTCGGCGTACCACGCGATCGCCACCAGTCCAGAAGCGACCCGGAGCAGGGTGTGCCCGGGTGAGAACGTGAACACAGGTGCCAGGACAAGTGCCTGCCGCAGCGCCCCGAACGCGAAACCCAGCGGGCGTCCACTGTCGCGCGTCACCCGCACCCGAAGCCACTGCTGACCGAGCGTTTGGCCGTTGTGGTCGCCGGTACGGCTCTGGAACAGCCCGGCGTAGGCGAAGTTGACCAGAGCGAGCCCCAACGTCACAAGCGCAACCGTGTGTCCATGACTCGCCAAGCGGATCAGGAGAACGATCGGTAGCAACACGGCGGAGTCGACCAGAACGGCCCCTGCCCGCCGGCCCCAGGGCGCATACGCCGGCGAGAGTTCGTTCATATCGTGAACTGTCGCTACGCTCGGATCTCGAGCTCGTAGTCGTACTCCGTCAGCAGCTCGCTGCCGCCCTCACGAACGACCACGATGTCCTCCAGCCGGACGCCGCCAAAATCCTTGCGGTAGACGCCGGGCTCAACCGTGACCACGTCGCCGGCCAGCAGCTTGCCGTCGTAGCCCTGGCCCATGTTGGGCTCCTCGTGGATCTGGATGCCGACGCCGTGCCCGAGCCCGTGGAAGAAGTCCTCGTCCAGCGACTCGCCCACCTTCAACCCGCGCTGGGTCCGGAAGCCGGCCGCCTCGATCACATCGCAGGCGACCTCCCACGGCACCTGCCCCGGCACGCCGGCGGCAATCGCCTCGGTGCTGCGCTTGAGCGCCTCGAGGATCGTCGCGTGCATCAGCCGCAGCCGCTCCGGCGCGGCTCCAACGCAGAAGGTGCGGGTCATGTCCGCGTGATAGCGGGTGGCGGCATGGCGCGGAAAGATATCGATGATGATCGGCTCGCCGGCATGGATCGGCCCGCTACCCAGATCGTGCACCAGCGCCCCGCGCGGTCCCGCGCCGACCAGCGGCGGCTCACCGTCGCAGCCGCGCTCGCGCAACGTCTCGACGATCGTGTCGCGCACCATCTCGCAGGTGACCGTCTGGCCGCCCACCTCGAGCCCGTCACCGACGGGCGACGCCGAGCCGAGCAGCTCGCGGACGGCCGTGAACGCCGCCTCGGTCGCACGCTGGGCGAGCCGGATCGCGGCCAGCTGGCGCTCGTTCTTCAGCCGGCGGCGCAGCTCGACGCGTTGCGGATCGGTCGTGACCGTGACCCCCTTCGAGCGAAGGTAATCGGCCAGCGAGACGGGAAAGCTGTCTGGCACGGCGACACTCGTGGCACCCGCCCGGTCGAGCACCCGCCGCACGCTCTCCATCGAGGCATCGCGCCAGTTCCAGCCGGACTGCACCAGCTCCCGGGCACCGAACTCGTCCGACAGCCATACCTCCGTCGCGGTCGAGTCGCGCCGGATCACGTCCGCCTCCAGCACGCTGGCCACGATCACGCGGCGATCGTCCAGCTCGAGGTAGGTGTATGGATCGCCGACCGCCACCCCGGTGGCTGCGAACATGTCCGGATCGGTGGTCGAGTCGGCGTGGATCAGCAGCGGCAGCGTCACGAGCGGCAACCTAGCACGGCGGTCGGGTAGCGTTGCGGGCATGCTCGACCCTCGACATCAGGCGCTGGTCGATCGGCATACGGCCGAGGCGCTCGCGCTGCTGCCTGCTGGGCTGCGAATCTGGGACGCCCACACCCACGTGGGCACCGACGAGGATGGCTTCAGCCAGGATCCCCAGCAGCAGCGCGACGAGATGCGCAGCCACGGCATCGAGCGGGCGTTCGCGTTTGCCTTCAACGACCCGGAGCGGGTGCCGGCCTACCGCGTGCCCAACGATCGCGTGCTGCGCTGGGCGGCAGAGTCGGACGGCATGCTGGTGCCGTTCTGCCGTCTGGACATGGCGGACGAGCCGCTGACCGAGGCGCGCCGCTGCTTGGCGGCCGGTGCCCGCGGCATCAAGCTGCACCCGCGCGCCCAGGCGTTCGGCTTCGACCAGGTGGCGCTGCGGCCGGTGTTCGACCTGGCCGCCGAGATGCGAGTGCCGATCCTGATCCACGCCGGCCGCGGGCTGCCGCCGATCGCGGGGCAGCTGCAGCATCTGGTCGAGAGCCATCCGCACGCCCAGCTGATCCTCGCCCATGGCGCTATCGCCGACCTCGAACACATCGCCCGCATCCTCACCGACCACCCGAACGTCGCCTACGACACCTCGGTCTGGAGCGCGACCGACCTGCACGCGCTGCTGGCGGCCGTCTCGCCGCAGCAGGTGCTGTTCGCGTCGGACACGCCATACGGCACGCATCCGTTCGGGATCGTCCAGCTGGCCCACGCACTGCGCCTGGCCGGCGCCTCCCCCGACCAGGCGGCCGACCTGTTCTGGAACAATGCCGAACGCGTCAGCCGTGGCCAGCCGGCCGCGACGTTGGCGCCGCCGCTGATGGCGGCGCCGAGCCGGATCTCTCGGCAGCAGCTGCGGATCATCGAGTACCTGGCGATGGCCGCCTCACTGCTCTGGCTGCAGCAGGACGACGTACCCGGCGCGGTCAACCTCGCCCGTTGTGCCTGCGACCCTGACGGGGATGACGGCTTCGGCGACGTTGCCGAGCTGCTCGACGCCTGCGGCGAGCTGTGGGACAGCGACCGTCGTGGCAGCTTCCACCTGCTCCAACTGGCGCAGTCACTCGCGCTCTGCCGGTGATCGCCGCGATCGTGCTGGCCGCCGGCGAGGGCCGCCGCTTCGGCGGCATCAAGCAGCTGCACCCAATCGATGGGCGTCCCATGCTCGAGCACGTGCTGGCCGCGGTCGAGGCGTCCGGCATCAATCAGCGGCTGGTCGTGCTGGGTGCGCACGCGGACGCCGTCCTGGCCGAAGTCCCGCTGCACGGGGCGCGGCCGGTGATCGCTGATGACTGGCAAGCGGGGCAGGCGGCCTCGCTGATGTCTGCGCTCGCAACGTTGCCAGAAGAGGTGACAGAGGCGCTGGTGGTGCTGGGCGACGGCCCGGGGCTGTCGGCAGCTTCGGTGCGGCGGCTCGCGGACGCTGCGCCGGGAGCGCGGGCGGCCGACTACGGCGAGGGACGGTCGCACCCTGTGGTGCTGCCTCGCGCCGCGTGGCCAAAGCTGGCCAGCAGCGGCGAGACGCCAGGCCGGGCCATCGCGGTGCGTCTGGTGGACTGCAGCGATCTGCCGGCGCCGGGCGACCTCGACCGCCGGCCGGCTGGCTGAGCGCTACTTCAGGCCGCGGCAGTGCAGCCGGACGCGGTCGACGAGCCCCTCTGGCACCGGGTCGCCGCAGCACACCGTCTTGACGGTATCGCGCAGCTTGGCCTCGAAGTGGTACCGCTCGCGGCAGTAAACACACTCGCCGAGGTGCACCTCGATCAACGTCACCTCGGTGGGCGTCAGCTGCCGGTCGAGGTACGGCTGCAGGTTGCTCTCGACGCCGCGGCAGGGATCGAGGCTCATTGCGACACCTGCTCGGACGCGTGGTTGGCCAGCGCCTGCTTGAGGGCGCGGCGGCCGCGGTGTAGCCGCGACATCACGGTGCCGATCGGCACGCCGAGGATGTCGGCGGCGTCCTGGTAGCTGAAATCGCCGATGTCGACCAGAACCACCACCTCGCGGAAGTTGGGCGGGACCTCCGCCAGCGAGTCGACGATGGCGCCACCCGACAGCCGGTTCAGCACCGCTTCCTGCGGCAGGGCCGCGCTCTCGGTGAGGTGGTTGTACAGGTAGTACTCGCTGGTGTCGTCGATCGACTCCTGCGCCGGGCGCCGGCTCTGCTTGCGCGCCTCGTCAAGGAAGGCGTTGCGCAGGATGGTTGCCAGCCAGGCGGCGAGATTGGTGCCGGGCCGGTATCCGCGCCAGCCCCGGAACGCCCGCAGGTAGGCCTCCTGCACCAGTTCCTCGGCGACCTGCTGCGATCCGGACAGCCGCAGAGCCACGCGATACAGCTGGTCGGCGTGCTGCAACGCCTCCTCTTCGAAGTGGACGCGCTCCAACGCCTCCCGAGCAGACGCGCCGCCCGGCGTCTCCGCCGACTCGTCGGTCTCGATCGGGGGCGTGTCCGGCATCAATCCCACGCTATCAGCAACCAGCAGCATCTGAACCGATCAAACGCCCCGACAGCCGCTATCATTCCCGCAGAGAGGTTTTAGTCACTTGAGCTATTATCCCGCCGCCGTGCCCACCGACCTCACAGCCCCCGCTGATCTGCTGATCGCGGGCGCTGGTCTGGCCGGGTTGTACGCCGCGCTCCAGGCCGCGGATCAGGGAGCATCGGTGGTGCTGGTGAGCAAGGGCTCGCTGCGCAGCTCCAACTCGTTTTACGCCCAGGGAGGTGTGGCCGCGGCGATCGGGCCGGACGACGACCCCGCCCTGCACCTTGCCGACACGCTGCTGGTCGGCCGCGGCCTCAGCGACCCCGTCGCGGTCGAGATCCTGGTACGCGACGCCCCCGCCCGGATCGCTGATCTGGAGCGGCGTGGAGTGGTCTTTGACCGCGCCGCGGACGGCACGCCGTCGCTCGGGCGGGAGGGGGGTCACGGTCGCCGCCGGATCCTGCACGCCGGTGGCAGCGCCACCGGCGCTGCAATCGCCGAGGTGCTGATCGCACGCGTGCTCGAGCAGCCCCGGATCCGAGTGGTCGAGCACACGGCCGTGATCGAGCTGATCGCCGACGGCGAGTCGTGCGACGGCGCGTGGGTGCTGGGCCACGACGAGATGCGAGCGATCCACGCCCGCATGACGCTGATCGCCACCGGCGGCGCCGCCGCCCTCTTCGCACGCACCACCAACCCGCCGGGGGCGCTCGGCGACGGGATCGCGATTGCCCACCGCGCAGGCGCCGAGATCGAGGATATGGAGTTCGTGCAATTCCATCCCACCGCGCTGGCGGTTGGAGACCGGGCGTTCCTGATCTCCGAGGCGGTGCGTGGCGAGGGCGCACACCTGGTCGGTGAGGATGGTCGCCGCTTCATGCTGGACGAGCATGGCGACGGCGAGCTGGCACCGCGCGACGTGGTGGCCCGCTCCATCCAGCGCAGGCTGACGGACGGCCAGGCCAGCTACCTCACGCTCGCGCACCTCGACGCCGGTTCGATCCGGCGGCGGTTTCCCAACCTGGTCGAGGGAGCGGCGCAGGCCGGCCTCGATCTGACCCGCGACAGGCTGCCGGTGTCTCCCGCCGCCCACTACCTGATGGGTGGCATCACCACCGACCTGCACGGCGCCGCCAGCCTGCGCGGCCTCTACGCCAGCGGTGAGTGTGCCCGCAGCGGCGTGCACGGCGCCAACCGGCTTGCCTCGAACTCGCTGCTGGAGTGCTTCGTATTCGCTCGGCGGGCCGTCGACGCCGGCCTCGCCGGCGAGCCGCCGCGCATCGAGTCGAACGGCCCCGACCGGACTCGCGTGCGTGCGCAGCTGGGCGAACTGCGGCGGCGGATGTGGCGCGATGCCGGCCCGGTGCGATCGGCCGGCGGACTCACCCGGCTGCTGGAGTGGCTGGACGAACGCCCGCCGTCCAACCCGGTGCTCGTCTCCCAGCTGATCGCGGCGTCGGCGCTGCGACGCAGCGAGAGCCGCGGCGCGCACGTGCGCAGCGACTTCCCGGCCGAAGACCCCGTACTCGCCCACCACCTGCCATGTCCACAGCCATCGACAGTCTGATCGACCGCGCACTGGCCGAGGACGTCGGAACCGGTGACCTCACCACCGATGCCATCGTCCCCGCGGACATGCGCGGCAGCGCCGACGTGGTTGTGCGCGAGCCGGGCATCATCTGCGGACTGGACGCGGCGTTCGCGGTGCTGCGACGGCTCGACCCCGGCGCCGAGCTCGAGGTGATCTGCGCCGACGGCACCGCTGTCAGCGAGGTGCCCGCGCTGGTGGCGCGGCTGCATGGCTCGATGCGCGCGCTCTTGACGTGCGAGCGCACCGCGCTCAACCTGCTGCAGCGGATGTCTGGCATCGCCAGCGCCGCGCGCGCCTACTCACAGGCCGTCGCCGGCAGCACGGTCGAGGTGCTGGACACCCGCAAGACCGCGCCCGGACTGCGCCAGCTCGACAAGGCGGCGGTCGCCTGCGGCGGTGGCACAAACCACCGCGCGGGGCTGCACGACGCGATCCTGATCAAGGACAACCACGTCGCCGTGGCGGGCGGCATCGCGCCGGCTGTGGCCGCCGTGCGCCGCTCGCATCCCTCGCTGCCGGTGGAGGTCGAGGTCGATACGCTCGCCCAGCTGGACGAGGCGCTGGCCTGTGGCGTCGAGACGGTGCTGCTCGACAACATGTCCCCCGAGACGCTGCGCGAGGCGGTGCGACGCAGCTCCGGCCGCGTCCGGCTGGAGGCCTCCGGCGGTGTCACCCTGAACACGATCCGAGCCATCGCCGATACCGGCGTGGACGCAATCTCTGTCGGCGCACTGACGCACTCAGTGCGGGCGCTCGACATCGCTCTGGAGGTCGCACCATCAGCACCATGACCCACACCGAAATCGACGGCCTGCACGCCGAGGTTCGCGCGCTGGCGAAGGAGCGAAACGCCGTCATCCTGGCCCACAACTACCAGGTGCCCGAGGTGCAGGACGTGGCCGATTACGTCGGCGACTCGCTCGGGCTCTCACAGCAGGCGGCCGCCACGGACGCCGACGTGATCGTGTTCGCCGGCGTGCACTTCATGGCCGAGACCGCCTCCATCCTGGCACCCGACCGAACGGTGCTGATCCCCGACCTCGAGGCAGGCTGCTCGCTGGCCGCGACGATCGACGCCGAAGCGCTACAGCGATGGAAGGACGAGAACCCCGGCGCGGTCGTCGTCAGCTACGTCAACACGACCGCCGAGGTGAAGGCGCTGTCCGACTACTGCTGCACCTCGGGCAACGCCCGCCAGGTGATAGAGGCCGTGCCGGAGGATCGCGAGATCCTGTTTTTGCCCGACATGTTCCTGGGCGCCTACCTCGAGAAGCTGACCGGGCGCAGGATGAAGATCTGGCCCGGCGAGTGCCATGTCCACGCCGGCATCCGGCCCGAGGACGTCACTCGGATGATGGAAGCGCGTCCCAACACCGACCTGCTGATCCACCCCGAGTGCGGCTGCGCCAGCCAGTGCATGTACGCCGCTGCACACGACGCCAAGCTGGCCGAGACGACCCACGTGCTCTCAACCGAGGGGATGGTGCGCCACGCGACGACGTCGCCGAAACGGGAGTTCGTGGTCGCAACCGAGACCGGGATCATGCACCGGCTGGCGAAGGAGGCTCCCGACAAGCGCTTCTACGCCATGTCGGAGCGCGCGGTGTGCCGCTACATGAAGCAGATCACGCTGCCCAAGGTGCGCGACAGCCTGCGCGAGATGCAGTTCGAGGTCACGGTGCCGGCTGACGTCGCCGCGCGCGCGCGCCTCGCGATCGAGCGCATGGTCGAGATCGTCTAGCGACGACGGTGCCGGCCGCGCTGATCCTGGTGCCAACCGCCCATGAGGCAGAGCTGTTGGGCCCGATGGCGGCGCCGACGGAGGTGTGCGGCTTCGGACTGGCCGCGGCAGGCGCCGGTGCAGCGCATGCGATCGCCCGGCACCGCCCGCAGCGCGTGGTGCTCGCCGGCGTGAGCGGCAGCTACGACCTGACGCGAGCTCCGCTGGGATGGGCGATGTCGGCATCGGCCGTCCGCTGCCACGGGATCGGAGCGGGTGGGCTGTCAGCTGCCGAGCTGGGATGGGCGGACAGCGACCAGATCGAGCTGAGCGGGAACGACGGCCTCGTGCTCTCGGTGGCCAGCGCCTCTGGCGACGCTGCCCAGGCCTCGAGGCGGCATCAACAGCATCCGCAGGCGCTGGTGGAGGAGATGGAAGGATATGCGGTTGCCGTAGCGGCAACTCTTTATCAAGTCCCGCTGGTGGTTGTCCGCGGCGTGTCGAACGCTGCCGGCGACCGCGATCACAGCGGCTGGCAGATGCGGGCGGCGCTGAACGCGGTGCGAGAGCTGATCGCTAGCGTGCTCGGTTGACCATGCGCCTCCGCGTCGGACTCTCAACCTGCCCCAATGACACGTTCGCCTTCCACGGCATCCTGCACCGGCGGGTCGACCTGCGCGGGCTCGAGATCGACGCCGAGCTGCTGGACGTGCAGCAGCTGAACGATGGGCTGTTTGCCGATCGATACGACGTCTCGAAGGCCAGCTTTCACGCCGCGCTGCTGCTGGCCGACCACTACGACGTGCTGGGCACGGGATCGGCGCTGGGATTCGGCGTGGGGCCGCTGCTGGTGGCCGCGCGCCTCGGCGTCTCGCCGGCCGCCGACGCGCGCGTGCTGTGCCCGGGCCGCACCACCACCGCCACGCTGCTCTACCACTGCCTGCATCCCGGCCAGGGCCGCATCTCGCAGACGGTGTTCTCGGACATTGGCGGCGAGCTTCGCGCCGGCCGGGCGGATCTGGGCGTGCTGATCCACGAGGGGCGCTTGACCTACCAGCGCGATGGGCTGCACCTGGTCGAGGACATGGGCAGCTCGTTCGAGCGGATGGCAGATGCGCCCGTGCCGCTGGGCGGGATCCTGGCGTCACGCGCGCTGCCGGACGGGGTCGCGGCCACCTTCGCCGCCGTGCTGCGCGACTCGATCGCCTACGGCTGGGCCAACCGCGACGAGACGCTGGCCACGATCCGCCACCACGCCCAGGAGCTGGACGAGGACGTGATCTGGCCGTACGTGGAGCTGTACGTCAACGACCACACCGTCAACCTGGGCGACGAGGGCGCGCGATCGCTTCGGGTGCTCGAGCGCACGGCCCGCGAGGCGGGCATCCTACCGGCCGGACTGGCACCGCTTCGCATCGTCGCTTGATTTCGAAGTTCGAGTCGTCTAAATTGCGATTTAGATGCAATCGGAGGCAGTCCAGGACTACGTCAAGCAGATCTACCTGCTGCAGACGCGTTCCGGCAAGGCGACGACGTCCGAGCTTGCCGACCGGATGGGCGTGTCCGCGGCGTCGGCCACCTCGATGGTCAAGAAGCTCGACCAGCTCGGCTTGGTCGAGCACCGCCGCTACCACGGCGCGCAGCTGACCCCGGCCGGCGAGCGGATCGCGGTCGAGCTTCTCCGCCACCACCGCCTGCTCGAGCTGTATCTGACCCAGGCGCTGGGACTGCCCTGGGACAGCGTGCACGTGGAGGCGGAGCGGCTGGAACATGTGCTGTCAGAGGAGCTGGAGGCGGCGCTCGACCGCGCATTGGGCTACCCCGACACCGATCCGCACGGCGATCCCATCCCCAGCGCCGATCTGGTGCTGCCGCCCGACCGCCACCACAGCCTGCTCGACCTCGAGCCGGGCCAGCGAGCGGTGGTGCGGCGCGTGCCGGACGGCGACCCGGCCCTGCTCCGCTACCTGGCGGACCTGGGCGTGGTGCCCGCGATGGCCGTCACGATGCTTGCCAAGGCGCCGTTCGGCGGGCCGGTGACGCTCGACGTGGACGGTGCACACTGCGCCCTGGGAGTGGGCGTCGCGGAGCTGATCCGGGTGGAGCAGCCGTGACGCCGCGCTCGGTACAGGCTGCGGTCGAGCCTCGCGCCGAAGGCGTGTTCCACTCGCCGCTGGCGCGGATCAAGCGTGTGCTGCCCTTTCTGGGTCCAGCCTTCGTGGCCAGCGTCGCCTACATGGATCCCGGCAACTTCGCCACCAACATCCAGGCCGGCGCCGGGTACGGCTACATGCTGCTGTGGGTGCTCCTGCTATCGAACGCGATGGCGCTGCTGATCCAGTCGCTGTCGGCGAAGCTCGGCATCGCATCAGGCATGACGCTGCCCCAGGCTATCCGGAAGCACACCAGCCGCAGGATGCGGATTGGGTTATGGCTGGCCGCCGAGGCAGCTGCCATGGCAACTGACCTGGCAGAGTTTCTCGGCGCCGCCGTGGGGATGCAGATCCTGTTCGGCCGCGGGCTGTTCGTCTCGGCGCTGGTGACGGCCGCGATCTCATTCCTGATCCTGGCCATCGAGCGCCGCGGCCACAGCCGCTTTGAGGCACTGATCTTCGTGTTCGTGGCCGTGATCGGCGTCTGCTTCGTGATCGAGATCTTCATCACCAACCCCGATCCGGCCGGCATCGTGCGCGGCATGTTGGTGCCACACATCAACTCGAGCGCAGTCTACGTGGCGGTGGGCATGGTCGGCGCGACAGTGATGCCACACGTCGTCTACCTGCACTCTGGCCTGGTTCAGCACCGCCACAAGATCCTCGAGGGGGGGAGCCAGAAGGCGCATTTCCGGCGCGAGTTGGTGGATATCGCACTGGCGATGAACGGCGCCTGGCTGATCAACTCGTCGATGGTGATCATGGCATCGGCTGCCTTCTTCTCGTCCGGGATCCCGATCAACGGCATCCAGGACGCAGAGGCCACGCTGCGGCCGTTGCTGGGTTCGGCCGCGGCCTACGCCTTCGGCATCGCGCTGCTGGCATCCGGATTGTCGTCATCGACGGTCGGCACGATGGCGGGACAGATGATCGTCGATGGCTTCATGGAGTGGCGGGTGTCGGTGTTTCTGAGGCGCTTCATTACGATGATCCCGGCATTGATCGTGATCGGCCTGGGCACCAACACGCTGACAACGCTGGTGGCCAGCCAGGTGGTCTTGTCGCTGGTGCTGCCGTTCGCGGTCGTTCCGCTGGTATGGCTGACCAATCGCCGCGACGTGATGGGCGATCTGGTCAACGGACGGACGGTCAAGGCGCTGGCGGCGCTGGTGACCGCGATCGTGATCGCAATGAACGTGCTGCTGCTCGTGGTCACCGTCGCCGGCTGAGTGCAGTCACCGCTCGCGGCCGAAGAACCACCGCTCCAGCGGCTCCAGCAGCTCGCGCTCCTGGAACGGCGCCACCTCCTGGGATCGCCCCTCGTCGTCGCTGACGTCGAGGTCGGAGCGCAGCGCCTGGTTCGCCGCATCGAGGGCGTCGCCCATCTCGAAGCCCTCGAACACGTAGTCGTCGGCCCGCACGGCGCCGTCGCTGCGCTGCTCCAGATCGACCGCTCGACCGACAGCCCACACCGCGCCCTCTCGCCGCTCGATCCAGATCGTGATCGCCTGGTCGCCCCCGTCGTCGGCCACTCCCCGCACCGACCGATCGGCGAATCGAGCCGCATGCTTGCCGTTGCGCTGCATCGGGAGATCCTTTCCTCGCGGAACGCTTAGCAAAGCAGGAGTTGGGCCGGCAGGCAAGCGTCGGCGGCGAACCGCGAGTCTGGCGGCGTTGTCGTTGCCGTCCTCGTTCAGCCGGCGAAGTCCTCTGGAGTGACGTCCTCCAGGAACTTCTTGAACTCGTCGACGACGACCTGCTCGTCGTCCGGCTCCGATCCGAACTCGATCGCCGAGTCGTCGATCACCTGATCCGCGACGAAGATCGGGGCGCTCGTGCGCACGGCCAGCGCGAGGGCGTCGGACGGCCGCGAGTCGATCTCGATCTCCCCATCGTTGACCTGAAGCGTGATCACGGCGTAGAACGTGCTCTCGCGCAGCTCGGTGACCGAGATCCGAGTTACACGGGCGTTCAGCTCGCCGAGCATGTCGGTGACCAGGTCGTGCGTCATCGGCCGCGGCGTCGGCGCACCCTGCAGCTTCATCAGGATCGCGGCCGCCTCCGGATGGCCGATCCAGATCGGTAGAAAGCGGTTTCCGTCCATCGTCTTGAGAAGGACGATCGGCTGCTTCCCGACCATGTCGAACGAGACGCCGTAGATGCTCACCTCCTGCACACCACCGATTATGCCACCACGGGCGGCGGACGGGAGTGCGCGGGCTGACCGGGATGGGCGATCCTGGATTCGAACCAGGGACCTCCGCCTTATCAGAGCGGCGCTCTAACCAACTGAGCTAATCGCCCGGGGAGGCACAAGTATACCGAGCGCCGCGCCGCACGAACCACCCCCTCGACACCCCTACTGAAGCCGCGCAGAGGCCGCGGGCAGCAAACGCGAACAGCGCCGCGGATTAAGCCGAAAAGCGAGCGTCGCAAGGAGCCAGGGAGGCACAGTGCTTCGCACGGGCCGACCGCAGCGACGCCGCGAGGCGAAGCTTTGCAGGCCTAATCCGCCCAGGAGACGCGTTCGGCGCGAAGCTGGTCGATAATCCGCCCCAGCTCGGCCGGCGAGCTGAACCTGATCTCCACCGTGCCGCCCCGCGGCCCGGAACGGACCGCTGCACGCAGCTTCAAGGAGTGCCATGCGGCATCCACCGCCAGATGCGCCAGCTCCTCGTCGACGCCGCCCCCGCCGGGCCGTGCACGGGCGTTCGCCTTCGGCTTGCCGGTGCGTTTCGCCGCCGCCTCGGTGTCGCGCACCGAGAGACCGCGCTTGACGACCTTCCGCGCCAGCGCGAGGCGCTCGTCCTGGTCGCCGGTGAGCAGCAGCGCGCGGCCGTGGCCCTCCGACAGCGAGCCCGCCTCGATTAGCTCAAGCGCCGCATCCGGCAGCTCCAATAGTCGCATGGTGTTGGCGACAGCGGGACGGCTCTTGCCGACGCGACGCGCGATCTCGGTCTGGCTAAGGTCGAGTTCGTCGGCCAGCATCGCGTACGCCCGGGCCTGCTCGACCGGGTTGAGATCCTCGCGGGCGACGTTCTCGGCCAATGCCATGATCATCGCCTCGCGCTCATCCAATGGGCGGACGATCGCCGGGATGGTGGTCAGCCCGGCTCGCTGGGTCGCGCGCCAGCGGCGCTCGCCGGCCACGATCTGGTAGCCATCGCCGGCGTCGCGGACGATGATCGGCTGCACCACGCCCTCGCTCTTGATCGATTCGGCGAGCGCGTTGATGGCATCCTCGTCGAAGGTGGTGCGCGGCTGGCGCGGATTCGGCCGCACCTGGGAGATCTCGAGCTCGACCAGCGAAACCTGCCCAGCCGGAAACTCGGCGACGAGCGCCGCCAGGCCCCGGCCCAACCCCCTGCTCTTAGCCACGCTCGACCACCTCCAGCGCGACGCGGTAGTACGCGTCCGCTCCCGCCGAGCGCACATCGTATCTCGTGATCGGCACGCCGTGGCTGGGCGCCTCCGCCAGGCGGATGTTGCGCGGCACCACGGTGTCGAACACCAGACCGCCGAAGTGCTCACGCACCTCACTGGCAACGTCTCGCGCCAGCGTGGTTCGCGCGTCGTACATGGTCAGCAACACGCCGGTGATCCCCAACCGCGGATTCAGCCGGGTGCGCACCAGCTCGACGCTTTGCAGCAGCTGGGCCAGACCCTCGAGTGCGTAGTACTCACACTGCACGGGGACGATCAGGCGGTTGGCGGCCGACAGCGCGTTGACCGTCAGCAGTCCCAGCGAGGGGGGACAGTCGACAAAGACGTACGGAAAGCGCTCGCCGATGCCGGCCAGCAGATCGCGCAGCAACGTGTCCTGCGCCGAGAGCTCGACCTGCGCGGCGGCCAGATCGGGATGGGACGGAGCAAGGAAGAGGTTGGGAACGTCGGTCTCGACGACAACGTCGTCCAGCGGACGGCCGTGCAGCAGATCGTAGGTGCTCGCCGCGAGCTGCTCGGGCCGAAAGCCGAGCCCGGTGGTTGCGTTGGCCTGGGGATCGAGGTCGATCAGCAGCACTGGCGTTCCGGCCTCCGCAACACATGCCGCCATGTTGATCGCGGTGGTGGTCTTGCCGACGCCGCCCTTCTGGTTGGCGAGGGCGTAGACGCGGGAGTTCATACCTCCGATGGTAGCGAGGCCAGCGGACGCTTCCCGGCCATCCCCGCCCGCCGCGGGAACCGCTCAGGGGTGGCTGACAGCTTGTCTACGACCAGCAACGCACGGCCGGCAGTGGTTTCCACTGCCCAGGGTGCAGCACCGCCCAGCTGCCCCGAGACGCTCTCGAGCTCGGCGGCATCGATCGCGCCCGTCCAGAGGATCAGGCGTCCGCCGGGACGCACCAGCGGCAGGCACAGCTCGAGCGCCACCCTTGGCGGCGCCAGGGCGCGGGCCAGTGCGAGATCGAACGCATCGCGACCGGACCCGCGGCCGAAGGACTCGGAACGGTCGATGACGACCTCGCACTCGACACCCAGCTCCGAACAGCAGCGGCGCAGGAACTCACCCTTACGCTGTACCGAGTCGAGCAGCGTGACGGGCTGCCCGTAGTGCAGCGCGATCGGCACCCCGGGTGAGCCGTTACCGCTACCCACGTCCACCACCCGCGCGGGCAGTGCCGGCCCGATCGTGGCGCACGCCGTCAGTGCATCGTCCACCAGTTCGCGGCGAAGCGCCGAGGGATCGCGGATCGCCGTCAGCGAGACCGGCTCGCGAGCCACCAGCCGGCAGTACAGGGAGTACGCTGCATCCGGGGGGTGTTTCACGTTTTACACCCCGCCGTCGGATGCACCGGGTCAGGCGTCCGGATCGAGCCGAACGACCACGTACCGATTCGGCTCGGCGCCTTCGCTGCCGGTGGCAAACCCGCCCATCGACTGCACCTTGGCGTGAACGATCTTGCGCTCCACCGAGGTCATCGGCTCGAGCGGCACATCCTGGCCGCTGGTGGCAGCTTCTGCCGTCGCGCGAACGGCCACCTCGTGCAATGTGCGCTCGCGGCGCTTGCGGTAGCCCTCCGCATCGATCACGACCTCGGCCGGGTGCTCCTCACGGCGGTGCATGATCGCGTTGGCGAGGTACTGGATGGCGTCGATCGTCTGACCGTGCTTGCCGATCAGGAGGCCCAACTCGGGGCCGGTCACGGTCGCCGTGACGACGCCGTCACGCTCGTGGACATCGAGGTGCCCCTCGATGCCAAAGGCATCTACCACACGGTTCAGCAGGTCACGCACGCGGCCTGCGGCAGAGCTCTCATCGTCCGGGACGACCGGGTGCGGCCGGCGCGGGGGAGCCGCGGGCGCCGGCTGGGCGGCGATTGGGTCGACCTCGACCGACGCCAGCACGCGCGCCGGTTGATAGCCGACGCCGAGCAATCCACGTTCGCCCTCCGAGAGGACGACGAACTGCACCGCCTCTCGCTGCAGGGTCGGGAAGCGCCGCTCGAGCTCGTGCAGCGCCGCCCAGCGCGCCTCGCCGGTCGTCTCACCAGACGTCTCCACTTCCACCCGCTCCAGGCCGCTCCCGGTCATCGCCGCTTCTTGCCCCGGGCCGGCGGCGTCGATGCCTGGCCACCGCTCTTTGGCGTCTTTGGTGGGTTCCGCGAACTTCGCGGCTGCCCGTTGTCACCCTTGTTCTTCTCCTGCTTCTGCACCACTGGGAAGTGGTGGCCCATCGTGCGCTTGACCATGCCGTTCTGACAGATCGTCCAGATGTTGGTGGTGATCCAGTACAGCCCGACACCGGCAGGCACGCGAATGATGAAGCCGATGAAGATCATCGAGGCGCCGGCGAACATGTACTTCTGTTGGCGATCCTGCACGAACGAGAACAGCAGCATCGAGCCGAGCATCGAGACGGCGTACAGCACCACCATCACGATCTCGGTGGTACCGCCGATCTTGCCCAGCACCACGAAGATGTCGTCGATGCCAAGGAACGCGGTATCAGTCGGGGGATGGAAGCTCCGCAGCATCTGGTACAGGCCGATGATCACCGGCATCTGGAACACCAGTGGCAGGCATGAGGCGAACGGGTTGACGTTGTGCTCCTTGTAGAGCGCCATCAACTCCTTCTGCATCTCGGCCTTGGATTCGCGGTCGGCCTTGCCCTTGTACTTGTTCTGCAGCGTTTTGACCTTGGGCTGGATGCGCTGCATCGCCGCCATCGAGCGGAACTGCTTGATCGTCAGCGGCAGAATCGCGAGACGCACGGTGGCGGTCAACATCACGATCGCGAGCCCCCACGAGACGCCCAGGTGATCGTGGTAGTAGGTGATGATCGCCTTCAGCAGATCCTCGACCTGCTGCAGCACGATGAAGTACTGGATCACGGCGCAGCCGTCCGCTCGTGGCCGGGCACGGGGTCGTATCCGCCCTTCGACCACGGGTTGCAGCGCGCCAGACGCCACGACGCAAGCGTCAGGCCGCGGAGTACGCCGTGGGTGCGCACAGCCTGTTCGGCGTAGCAGCCGCATGTCGGCTCGTACTTGCACAGGCGCGGCGTCAGGGAGACCATCGACTCGAACGGCACCAGCATCGTCCTCACCATTCGCAACGCCAGGATCACGAGTCCCCGGATCACGATGCAACCTTCTCGGACGCCGCGCGCAGCAGCTCGGCGACCTGCTCGGACAGCCACTCGAATCCCTGCGTCTCGCTGGCCGTGGCGAGTCCTGGCCGGGCGATCAGAACGTAGTCGGTGGCCGGCAGGAGCAGCGTCTCGTTCCGGGCGACCGCATCGCGCAGACGCCGCTTGACCAGGTTACGGTCGACGGCACCGCCAACCTTGCGCGGCACGGCGTACCCGATGCGGGCCTGTGCGCCGCCCTCGGCAGCCCTGTAGCGGAGCGTCAGATAGCGGCCGCCGACCGAACGGCCGAGCTGGGTGACCGCATCAAACTCAGCCGCCTTGGTCAACCGACCCCGCTTTGGCGTCGAGGCAGTGGCCGGAGGATCGCCGGTCACGATGCTGTCACCTATGCGGAGAGGCGCTTGCGACCGCGGAGCCGTCGGCGCTTGAGCACGGCGCGCCCGGCCTTGGTGCTCATGCGCTTGCGGAATCCGTGCGTCTTGGCGCGCTTGCGGGTGTTGGGCTGATAGGTGCGCTTCATGGGGCGGCGGTCAGTATAGAGCAGGCTCGCGAATTGGCGCCCCGCCTCCCCTGGGGCCGTTCCGTAAAAACTTTTCGCCTGTGGACAAGCCGCTCTGCCCGATCGCCTCACGCCATGCCAAACTCCCCGGAAACCGGCGGTTTAAACGGCGGCCGACGCCCTCCGTCCAACGATTTCCACAGCTGTGGAGTGCTGTGTGGAGAATCGGCTTTTCCCCTGCACAGCAGCGTTTTCGCAGTTGGTAACGGTGATGGTGTGGGTATGCTGTACCCGGCGCCCGGCGCGCGTTAGACTCGCCGTTCCGATGCCCCGAGACACCGCCGCCAGCACGACCTGGGAAACGATCTCCCAGCGTCTCCAACAGATGCTGAACGCGGGCACCTTCGGCACCTGGTTCGGCAGCGCGGAGGCGCTCGACCAGGACGAGACACGCCTCGTGGTCGGGGTGCCGAACGAATTCACCAAAACGTGGATCGAAGGGCACTTCGGCAGCCTGCTGGACGCCGCGGCGGCCGAGCACGACCTGGTGGTCGAGCTGCGCGTGGCCGTGGCAGACGCGATCGCGAAAGCCCAGGAACCGGAGGACGAACCAGCGGCGGGTGCAGCGGAGCCGGCAGCTGTCGAGCCGGTCGTCTCGGCGTCCGTCAGCGCCCGCACAGGGATCAACCCCAAGTACACGTTCGATGTATTCGTGATTGGAGCCAGCAACCGTTTCGCCCACGCCGCAGCTCTGGCGGTGGCCGAAGCGCCGGCCCAGTCATACAACCCGCTGTTCATCCACGGCAGTACGGGCCTGGGGAAAACTCACCTGCTGCAGGCGATCGGTCATTACGTGCTGCAGCAGCACCCGCAGCTCAACGTCCGCTACGTAACCACCGAAACGGTGTTGAACGAATTTGTCGATTCCATGCGGGATTCGCGCATGGTGCACTTCAAGCAACGGTACCGAACATACGACGTGCTGATGGTCGACGACATCCAGTTCATCGAGGGCAAGGAACGTCTGCAAGAGGAGTTTTTCCACACGTTCAACAGCCTCTACGAGGCCGGAAAACAGATCGTTCTGTCCTCCGATCGGCCGCCGCACGAACTGGCGACGCTCGAGGCGCGGCTGCGATCCCGCTTTCAGTGGGGCCTGATCACCGACGTCCAAGCACCCGATCTGGAGACCAGGATCGCGATCCTGCGCAAGAAGGTGATGACCGAGGCGATCAACATCCCGGACGCCCAGGTGCTGACCTACATCGCCGACCGGGTGGCGACCAACATCCGCGAACTCGAGGGCTCGCTGACGCGCGTGGTTGCCTACGCGTCCCTGACGGGCCGGCCGATCTCGACTGAGGTCGCCGAAGAGGTGCTGCGCAACCTGTTCCCCCAGGGAGCCACTCGGCCGATCACGCTCGAGCAGATCCAAAGCGCGGTCTGCGAGCTGTTCCATGTCAGCGTGGCCGACCTGCGCGGCGACCGGCGCCAGCAGTCGATCGCCTACCCCCGTCACATCGCGATGTACCTCTGCCGGGAGCTGACCGACGTCTCGCTGCCCAAGATCGGTGCCAAGTTCGGCGGTCGTGACCACTCGACCGTGCTGCACGGCGTGAACAAGATCACGCGCCTGCTGAAGGAAGACCGGGAGGCGTTCAACGTCGTCCAGGAGCTCACCACGCGCCTGAAGCAGGGCCGGTGAACGATCGGTGGGCAGGCTGTGGACAGATGGTCGCTTTTCCCCGGTTTCTCACATCCTGGCCGGCATGGGCGCGGCACCTGTTGATGGGCGGCACCAGCCATGCGCAGCTCCGTCCACGGTGGTTGGACAGTGCTGGAGCGGGCTGCAACCACTTTTCCGCACTCTCCACACCCCCTACTCCTATAACCTCTCTTTTTCTTTAAACAGATAGATGAAGCAGTTGAGGAGCATTCTCGTATGAAGATCGTCTGTGACCAGAACACGTTGCTGGCCGGCCTCCAGATCGCCGCGCGTGGCGTATCCCAGCGGTCGACCGTGCAGATCCTGTCGGGAGTCCTGCTGCGGGCGGCCGGTGATGGCGCCGAGCTCTCGGCCACCGACATGGAGCTGTCGCTGCGCGTGCCGCTGGCCGCGCGGGTGGAGGAGGCCGGCGAGGTGGTGCTGCCCGGGCGGCTGCTGCTCGAGATCGTTCGCGCTCTGCCGGCCGGCGAGGTCACGATCAGCCAGGTCGGCGGCGCCGGTGCGGCTCAGCTCGAGTGCGGCGCCAGCCGCTACGCCCTCAACACCCAGAGCGCCGAGGACTTCCCGCAGCTGCCGGCTCCCAGCGGAACGTCGTTCGCCGTCGACCGCAAGGCGTTCGTGGACACGGTCAGCCACGTCGGCCGCGCCGCCTCGAAGGACGAGTCGCGCCCGGTGCTGACCGGCGTGTTGGTGGAGCTGAGCGAGGGGCGTGTGACGATGGCGGCCACGGACAGCTACCGGCTCTCGGTGAAGGAGTCCGAGCTGCCGGGAGCGACCGGCGAGACGCAGGCGATCGTGCCGGCACGGGCCTTGGGCGAGGTCGCCCGGATCGCCACCGGCGAGAAGCTCGAGATCGCCGTTCAGGAGAACCAGGTGCTGTTTGGCATGGACGGCGTGTGGCTCTCGGCACGCCGCATCGATGGCCAGTTCCCCAACTATCGCCAGCTGCTTCCCCAGACCTTCGAGCACGAGGTCGCGATCGCAAAGGACGAGCTGCTGGACGTGATTCGGCGTACCTCGCTGATGGCCCAGCGCAACCTGCCGGTGAGGCTGACCTTCGAGGAAGGTTCGCTGACGCTCACCGCGCAGACCCAGGACGTCGGCGAGTCACGCGAGTCGCTGCCGGTCGACTTTCATGGTGAGAAGCTCGAGATCGGCTTCAACCCGGAGTTCCTCCGTGACGGCGTCGAGAGCATCGGCGGAGAGACGGTCAAGCTGCGCCTGATCAGCTCGTTGCGACCGGGGCTGCTGCAGGGCGAGGACGGCTCGTTCTGGTACCTGATCATGCCCATCCGGCTGCCGTCGTAGCGCGGCGGCCGGCGTGCGGGTCGTCGCCGTCCGGGGCACACAGTTTCGCTGTTACGAGCGGCTCGATCTGGAGCTGCCGACAGGGCTGGTAGGGCTGGTGGGGCCCAATGGCGCGGGAAAGACGGCGCTGATCGAGATGATCCACTTCGGCTGCCTCGGCTACTCGCCGCGGACATCCAATGAGGCGCGAGTCGTGCGGTTCGGCTCGGACTTCGCCCGCGTCGAGACTGACATTGCGATCGCCGCTGGGACGGTCGCCGTCGAGCTTGGATACCGCCCGGGTGAGCCCAAGCGGGTGGCCGTGGATGGCGCGGCCGAGCGCTCGATCGAGCGGCTGCTGGGCCGCTTCCCGGTGCTGGTGTTCACGCCCGATCGGTTGCGGTTGATCCAGGGAGCGCCCGCGCTTCGCCGGGCCTACCTCGATCGGGCCCTCGCTCGGCTGTGGCCGGGCGTGGCGACCACCTCAAGCGAGTACGCCAGGCTGCTGGCCCAGCGCAACCATCTGCTGCGGCGGGTTCGGGCCGGCTCCGCCGCCGCGGACGCGCTCGACCCCTGGGATCGGCTGCTCGGTGCCGCCGGTTCCGCGCTCTCGGCCGCCCGCGCGCGATTGTGCTCGAGGCTCGCGCGACCGTTCGCCGAGCGGCTGGTCGAGCTGGGGGGCTCTCCGGGTGACCGCCCGCTTCGCTACCAGCCGAACTGCCCCGAGCACGAACGGCTGGCCGAGTTGTTGGCGGCGCGGCGGACCAGGGATGTCGACCGTGCCGCCACCGGTGCCGGCCCCCATCTGGACGACGTCGGTCTGTTCGAAGGCGACCGCGATCTGCGCCAGTTCGGATCGCAGGGTGAGCAGCGGCGGGCGTTGCTGGCGCTGATCCTGGCCGAGGCCGATCTGCTGACCGAGGAGCGCGACGAGCCGCCGCTGCTGCTGCTGGACGACGTCACCGGTGAGCTCGACGGCGAGCGCCGACGGCTGCTCCTGACTGCGGTGTCGGCCTTCGACCAGGCGATCGTCACCACCACCGACCGGGCGGATCTGTCCGGCCACCCCGCCACCATCATGGCCGTGGATCGTGCAACGGTGGGGCGGGCATGAAGGACCTCGAGCAGATCGGGCGTGATGTCGGACGGCTGGCGCGGATACCGGCGGTCGATCCGCTGGTTGCCGCCGCTCGGCGGGTCTGGCCTCAGGCGGTGGGCGAGCAGGTGGCGATGAACTCCCTGCCGGTGCGGCGCAGCGGCGCGGCACTGGTGGTGCACTGCGCCAGTGCCACCTGGGCCAGCGAGCTGACCCTGCTCGAGCGGACGGCCCGGGCGCGGCTGGGTGAGTTGCTTGGCGAGCCGGCACCGGCGTTGCGGTTCGAGGTCGGCAACATCGAGGATCCGTCCCGAGACCGCCTCGCTCCGTCGCCGTCACCGCCCGCCCGGCCGCCCAGCGCGCAGCAGCGCGAGCAGGCCCGCGAGTTGGCCGGAGACGTCCCCGACGCGGCGCTCCGTGCCGCCGTCGAGCGTGCGATCCTGGCCTCCTTGACACGCTCGTAGCGAGCGGATTGTGACACGTTCGGCGGGGGGCTCCGACGGCGCGCTCTGGTAGACTACAAAGCAGCAGTTTCCCCCGATTTCAAGCGGGTTTTTCTTGTCCGATCCCGGCTACGACGCCAAAGACATCACAGTTCTCGAGGGCCTTGAGGCGGTACGCCGACGGCCCGGTATGTACATCGGCTCGACCGGCCCCCGTGGTCTGCATCACCTGGTCTACGAGGTGGTCGACAATAGCGTCGACGAGGCGCTCCAAGGGCACTGCGACAGCATCTCCGTGGCGCTGCAGCCTGATGGTCGAGTCGTGGTGCGCGACGACGGCCGCGGCATCCCGGTCGCGATCATGCCAGGCCTCAATCTGCCGGCCGCCGAGGTCGTGCTGACGAAGCTGCACGCCGGTGGCAAGTTCGGTGGCGACGGCTACAAGGTGTCCGGCGGGCTGCACGGCGTCGGAATCTCGGTCGTCAACGCGCTGTCCGAGCAGCTGCTGCTCGAGATCCGCCGTGACGGTCACGTGTGGCGGCAGACGTACGAGCGCGGCGAGCCCAAGACGGCGCTCGAGATGGGCGAGAAGACCGACGAGACCGGCACCATGATCACGTTCCTGCCTGACGGCGAGATCTTTGAGGAAACCGACTTCTCGTTCGAAACGCTGTCCCAGCGAATGCGCGAGATGGCGTTCCTGACGAAGGGGCTGCGGATCGCGCTGTCCGACGAGCGGGCCGGCGGCGAGAGCGTCGTCTTCCAGTTTGAGGGTGGCATCCGAGACTTCATCGCCCACATGAACGAGGGCAAGGAGCGTGTGCACCGCGAGGTGATCTACTTCGAGACCGAGAGCGACGAGGGCCAGGTCGAGGTGGCGATGCAGTGGAACGGCAGCTACGTCGAGTCAACGCTCTCATTCGCCAACAACATCAACACGCATGAGGGCGGCACCCACCTATCCGGCTTCAAGGCCTCGCTGACGCGCACCCTGAACGATTACGCGCGCAACAAGGGGCTGCTGAAGGAGAAGGAGGAGCCGCTGACCGGTGACGACTGCCGCGAGGGTCTGGCGGCGATCGTGTCGGTCAAGCTGCGCGAGCCCCAGTTCGAGGGCCAGACCAAGACCAAGCTGGGAAACCCCTCCATCCGCGGCCTGGTCGAGACGAGCTGCAACGCCAAGCTGGCGGAGTTCCTCGAGGAGCACCCAAACGAGGGCAAGGCGATCGTGAACAAGCTGATCTCGGCCAGTCGCGCCCGACAGGCTGCGCGCAAGGCGCGCGATCTGATCAGGCGCAAGTCCGCGCTCGGCGGCGGTGGGCTGCCCGGCAAGCTGGCGGACTGCTCGCTGCGTGATCCTCGTTCCACCGAGGTCTACCTGGTCGAGGGTGACAGCGCCGGCGGCAGCGCCGTCGACGCGCGCGACCGGAGCTTCCAGGCCATCCTGCCGCTACGCGGCAAGATCATCAACGTCGAGAAGGCGCGGATCAACAAGGTGCTCTCGAACAACGAGATCCAGGCGATGATCACTGCGATCGGCACCGGCATCGGCGAGGAGTTCGACATCGAGCAGGCTCGCTACCACAAGGTCGTGCTGACCTGTGACGCCGATGTCGACGGAGCTCACATCCGCACCCTGATCCTGACCTTCCTCTTTCGCCACATGAAAGAGCTGATCGAGGCCGGGTACGTGTACATCGCCCAGCCTCCGCTGTACAAGCTCAAGCTGGGCAGCGACGAGCGTTACTTCGAGAAGGAGCACCAGCTCGACGAGTGGCTGATCCGCGAGCGCCTGGACAAGGTCGAGGTGCTCGACCGAGACGGCCAGCCGGTCAAGCTGACCGACGCCAAGCTGCAGCGGTTTGGCCGTGCGCTGAAGGAGTACGAGGGCTGGGCCGGCAAGCTGAAGGAGCAGTTCGGCGCCGTGCCGGTCACCTACGTCAAGGATCACCGGCTGATCGAGGAGCAGATCGAGACCGTCGAGCAGCTGGAGGAGTACTTCCGCGATCGCGTGCCCGAGGGCGAGACGCACCGTGCCGAGGTGCTCTCGATCGAGCCGGATGGGCCGCGCGTCAAGATCACGGAGAAGACCACCGGCTCCGCGCGTACCAGCATCTTCCCCCTGGCGCTGTTCCAGAGCCAGGGCTACCGCAGCCTGAAGGCCACCCACGACCGCCTGCTCGAAGCTGCCGGTCCCCCGCCGTTCACGGCCCGCATGAACAAGCGCACCGAGCCGGTGAACACCTTTGAGCAGCTGCGGCCCGCGATCCTCGACCTGGCCAAGGAAGGGCTCAACCTCCAGCGGTTCAAGGGGCTGGGCGAGATGAACCCCGAGCAGCTGTGGGATACGACGATGAACCCCGAGAATCGGGTGCTGCAGCAGGTGTCGGTGGAGGATGCCGCCGCCGTCGACGAGATCTTCTCGATGCTGATGGGAGATCGAGTCGAGCCGCGCAGGGAGTTTATCGAGCGGAATGCAAGCGACGTCAAGTTCCTGGATGTGTAGCGGCGGCTGCAAATCGTCGTATTGCGGCGTCGCTGCGGTCGGCCCGTGCGGAGCACTGTGCCTCCCTTGCTCCTTGCACTACTCGATTTTCGCTCGCCGAGCGACGTTGAGTCGTGTTTGCTGGTTCGGGAGCGTTAGCTGATGGCGTTCGACACGCTTGACGGCGGGCGGATCGAGCAGCGCGAGCTGGCCGAGGAGATGCGCAGCTCGTATCTCGACTACGCGATGAGCGTGATCGTCGGCCGCGCCCTGCCCGACGTCCGTGACGGCCTCAAGCCCGTCCACCGCCGCGTGCTGTTTGCCATGAACGAGAGTGGCCTGCAGCCGGGTCGGCCGTACTCCAAGTGCGCCCGCGTGGTGGGCGATGTGCTCGGCAAGTACCACCCGCACGGCGACACCGCCGCCTACGACACGCTCGTGCGGATGGCACAGGACTTCTCGCTGCGCTATCCGCTGGTCGACGGCCAGGGCAACTTCGGCAACATGGACGGCTACTCCGCCGCTGCCATGCGCTACACCGAGTGCCGGCTGGCCAAGCTGGCGGTCGAGATGCTGCGCGACATCGACTCCGAGACGGTGGACTTCGCGCCCAACTACGACGGTCGCCACCGCGAGCCGGTCGTGCTTCCTTCGCGGTTCCCCAACCTGCTCGTCAACGGGTCGTCCGGCATCGCCGTCGGCATGGCGACCAACATCCCGCCCCACAACCTGGGCGAGGTGATCGATGCCGTGGTCGAGATGATCGACAACCCCGCAGCCACGGTGGACGACCTGATGCGCCACATCAAGGGTCCAGACTTCCCCAAGGGCGGCACGATCATGGGCCTGGCCGGGATCCGAGAGGCGTACGAGACCGGCCGCGGCCGAGTCGTGATGCGCGCCCGCGTTCATACCGAGCAGCTGCCGGGCGGGAAGTCCGCACTGATCGTCACCGAGGTGCCCTACCAGGTGAAGCGCGACGGCGATGACGGCGTGATCAAGAAGATCGCCGAACTGGTGAACGAGAAGGTCATCCCCGAGATCTCGGACATCAACAACCACTCCGACCGCAGCGGAACGCGGATCACGATCGAGCTGAAGCGCGACGCGATCCCGATGGTGGTGTTGAACAAGCTCTACAAGCACACCGCGCTGCAGAGCACCTTCGGCGTCAACATGGTCGCACTGGTGGACGGCGTGAACCCGCGCGTGCTGACGCTGCTCGAGGTGATCACCCACTACCTCGAGCACCAGAAGGAGGTCGTCACCCGCCGCACCAAGTTCCAGCTCGACAAGGCCGAGCGCGAGGCGCACGTCCTCGAGGGCTACCTGATCGCCCTCGACCACCTGGACGAGGTGATCGAGCTGATCCGCGCCGCCAATGACGTGGAGACGGCGCGCGAAGGCCTGATGAGCCGATTTGGGCTGTCCGAGATCCAGGCGCAGGCGATCCTCGAGATGCGGCTGCGGGCGCTGACCGGCCTCGAGCGCAAGAAGGTCAAGGATCGCCACGACGACCTAATGGAGCTGATCGCCGAGCTGCGCTCGATCCTGGCGGATGAGGGACGGCTGATGGCGCTGATCCGCGAGGAGCTGCTCGAGGTGCGAGCCCAGTTCGCCGATCCCCGCCGCACCGAGATCCTGCCGGCTGAGGGCGAGATCGACCTCGAACAGCTCATCGCCGAGGAGGACATGGTCATCTCCCTCACGGCAAGCGGCTATATCAAACGGCTTGCGCTCTCGACGTACCGCACCCAGGGTCGTGGCGGAGTGGGCGTGATGGGCATGGACACCAAGGAAGACGATGTGATCGATCACCTCTTCGTCGCCTCCACCCACGACTACCTGCTCTTCTTCACCACCGTCGGCAAGGTGTATCGCGTCAAGGTGCACGAGCTGCCGCTGGGGACGCGCCAGTCGAAGGGCCGCGCCCTGGTCAACGTGCTGCCGTTGCGGCAGGACGAGCGCGTCCGCGCCGTGATCGACACCCGCACCTACAGCGAAGGCAAGTACCTGCTGTTCGCGACCCGCAACGGCCTGGTCAAGAAGACCGAGTTCAAGGCCTACGACACGATTCTCAAGGCCGACGGCATCATCGCGCTCAAGATCCGCGAGGGTGACGAGCTGGTCGGCGTGCGCCTGACCGACGGCGACGATCACGTGCTGCTTGTGTCGCGGAACGGCTCTGCCGTCCGCTTCTCGGAGCACGACGTGCGCGCCATGGGCCGCGATACCACCGGCGTCGCCGGCATGAAGCTGCGCAGCGGTGACGAAGTGATCTCGGTCGAGATTGCGCGCGACGACCAGGAGCTGCTGGTCGTGACCGAGAACGGATTCGGCAAGCGCACTCGCATCGGCGAGTATCCCGCCAAGGGCCGCGGCACAATGGGCGTGCTGACGATCCGCTACACCGAGTCGCGTGGGCGGCTGGCCGGCGCGATGATCGTCCGCGACGGCTTCGAGGTGATGCTGATCTCCCAGGATGGCACCGTGATCCGCCAGAAAGCCGAAGGCATCTCGAAGATGGGCCGAGCGACGCAGGGCGTGCGGGTGATGAACCTGCGCGAGGGCGACCGCCTGTCCAGCATCGCCCGTGTCACCGAGCCGAACGAGCCGGATGTGGTCGGCGACGCGCAGGCCGGGGGCGACGAGCCACCTGCCGAGCCGTCCGACCTGGTCGTCGAGCCAGGCGCGATCGAGCCGGAATCCGACGATGGGACGCCCGACGCAGACGTGGAGTAGCGCCAGTCGCTCGGAGGCCGGGCTCAAGCCGAGCCCGCTTCTGTCCGATATCGGTCTTTGGAAGGAATTGGGTAGACCACGGGGAACAAAACGGTCGACAGCAGTTCTGACCATGGCATGCCCCCGCCTGAAAGAGGTACCACCATCATGCGACAGGTAGACCTACTGGAGCCGGTCAGCCTCACCGACCGGTTACCGCAACTGGAGCTCTATCTAAGCCAAGTGTGTGCCGTTGCCGGTATCTCGAAGATGCAGCTCGACTACTGGACGACCAAGGCCGAGATCCCGACCAAGGGCAACAAGCAACGCGTCTACGACATGGACGCGGTCGAGATGGTGATGCTGATCAAACAGGCCAAGGACAAGGGCCTCAACCTGGGCGCCGCGATCGCAGCCGCGCGCGAGTACCAGCAGCTTCAGGCCGAGCAGCGCCGCCTCGCCTCGTAGCAGTCAGCCTGCCGCCAGCTCGGCCGCAGCGCGTTGCGGCTCGACCACGTTGACCCAGATGCCCGCGCCCAACTCGACAGCGGCGGCCACCGTCAACCTTGGCAGCAGCTCGACGTGCCAGTGAAACGGCCGCTCGGCCGACAGCGGTGCGTCGTGCACGATCGCATTCCAGGCCACCTCCGCTCCCAACACCCGCCGGAAGCGCGCGGCGACGTCAGCGATCGCGATCGCCAGCGCTCGGTCGAAGGGTGCGCGTCCGGCGTGCTCGCGCGGCGCGATCCACGTCTCGTATGGCATCCGTGCCCATGGTGGGCAGAAGCTGACCAGTCCCTCAGCCTCGGAGACAACGTGCTCCGCCGGCCGGCAGAGTGGGCAGCCGGACGCGAACGCGGCCAGCTCGCGGTCGATCGCCGGTGGCGGAGCGGCAAAGGGGAACAGTTGGGAGTGGGAGTGGTCCAGCGACGCGCCCGCCGCCGCGCCCTCGTTGATCGCGACCAGCAGGTACCCACACCCGGCTGCGACGTGGTGGGAGCGGCGGTCACGCCAGGCCGCCACCGCCGCCTCCAGCACCCCGGCCGCAAGATCGGCCAGCGCCGTGGCATGCCCCGGGCCGTGAATCACGACCTCCTGCCCGTCGAACGCGGGGAACTTGTTGGGCACCACGCGCACCACCCAGCCGGAGGTGTCCGGCTCGCCGACGCCGCGCCCGTAAGCCGCCAACTCCGGCGGCGTCAACGCCTCATTGCCCTCGCAGAACGGACAGACAGCGGGATTCCCAGATCGCACGGTGCGGCCCAGCGCGCCTGGACGGCCGGCCCGGCCCGGCACCACCAGCACCGGCTCCCCCGAGAGCGGGTTGTAACGAAGCGGCGGCGCTATGCCGAACCGTCCTTGGACGGCTCGTCCGTGACGATCGAGTCCATCAGCAGCAGTCGTCGCATCGTCACCCCGCTCCAAATATAGCCCCACGCCGTTTCCGGCAGCAATCCCGCCCTCACAGAGCGTTCACCCGCTCGATCTCGGCCGAGCTGAATGCCCGGCCGTCCACGATCAGCCGACCGAGATCGTCGACCCCCTGGCAGCGGCCGCGACCCTCGCCGACCAGTTCGACTTCGCGGCCGCGCAGCTCGTCCCGCTCCAGGCCGGCGAAGCCGTCGCGTTCGAAGGCCACGTAGCGCCGCTCCAGCTCGGCCAGCATCGACACCAGCAGCTCGACCCGATCGACCACGCCGCCGCGCACGATCTGCAGAGAGGTTGCCGGCACGCGAGTCTGCGACGGCAGAGTCTCGGCGGTCATGTTCACGTTCACGCCGATTCCCACCACCAGCTTGCCGGCGCGCAGCTCGAGCAGCACTCCGGCCAGCTTGCGTCCATCGATCACAACGTCGTTTGGCCAGCGCACCTTCGCTCGCGGGTCGCAGGTCTCACAGACCGCTTCGGCTGCCACCAGCGAGAAGGCGGACAGCCGCTCGGCGGGCGTCCGCGGCTCGAGCGCGAGCGAGAACAGCAGCCCGGCGCCGGGCTGCGAGTGCCAGCTGCGGCCGCGGCTGCCACGGCCCTGGGTCTGCTGATCGCAGGCCGCGACGCCCCCCTCGGGCAGCTCGCGGGCCAGCTCCTGCGTGGAGGCGCACGCCGGCTGCCACAGGTAGGGACGGCCGAAGCGGCCGAGCAGCCGCGGTGCGACCTGCTCCGGGGTGAGTGCCATTCCATAGAATAGGCCGGGCTATGTTCACGCAACCCAATCGCGGCGAGGCCCGTCTACCCCTGCGAGAACGGGTGCGCGACGAGTCGTCGCATGCCGCGCTGTCGGATGTTGTACTTGCTGTCCGCGCCAAGGATGGCGATCGCCGCGCCCTTGAGGCGTTGGTGGAGCGGCACGCGCCGCGCGTACGGCGGCTGACGGCGTATCTGCTCGACGATCCGCAGGATGCCGAAGATGCCGCCCAGGAGGCGCTCGCGAAGGTGCTGACCCGAATCGATCAATTCCGCGGCGAGGCCCGTTTCGCCACCTGGCTGCACAGCCTGGTCACCAACACGTGCCGCGACCTCGGCGAGCGCCAGCGCCGCCGCCGACACCAGCCGCTGGACGCGGCGCCCGAGCTGGCGGCGGCCGGGGAGCCTCACGACCTCGCCTGCCAGCGGGAGCAGCGCGAGACGCTTGCCCGCGAGATGGGCGGCCTGTCCGACGACCAGCGCCACGTGATGGTGATGAAGGACGTGCTCTCGCTGTCCTACGAGCAGATCGCCAGTGAGCTGGCGATGCCGGTCGGTACCGTCAAGTGCCACGCCCACCGTGGGCGCGCGCGCATGCGCCGGGCGCTGGTGTCGGACGAGGCGGTATCGGCGTGACAGATGGGTTCGTGCTGCCGCTCGATCGGGCCGGCATCGAGGCGATCATCCCCCACCGCGACCCATTCCTCCTGATCGACGAGATCATGGAGCTGATTCCCGGCGAGCAGGCCGTCGGCCGCTACCGGGTCGAACCGGACGCCTGGTACCTGCGTGGCCACTTTCCCGGCCGCCCGATCATGCCAGGCGTGCTGCAGGTCGAGGCGCTGGCGCAGGTGGGAGCGGTCTGCGGCCTGGCCTCGCCAGGCTTCGCCGGCCGGCTGGCGCTGTTCGCCGGAATCGACGACGTGCGGTTCAAGCGGATCGTCGTGCCGGGCGACACGCTGACGCTGGAGTGCCGCATCACGCGGCTGCGGGGACCGATCGGCAAGGCCACCGCCACCGCCTCGGTGGAGGGCGAGCTGGCCTGTCGGGCGGCGCTGACGTTCGCCCTGACGGAGCAGGCGCCGTGATCGCGGCCTGCCGCGAGGGTGTCTCGCTGCTTGGGATCGGCTCTTACGTGCCCGAGCGCGTGATGACCAACGACGAGATCGCAACCCTCGTCGACACCAGCGACGAGTGGATCGCACAACGCACCGGCATCCGCGAGCGCCGGATCGCCGCGCCGCACGAGTCGTCGGCGTCGCTGGGAGCGACTGCGGCTGCGCGCGCGATCGCCAGCGCCGGCATCGATCCCGGGGAGCTCGATCTGATCGTGACGGCCACGGCCAGTCCCGATTACTACTTCCCGGCAACGGCGTGCTTGATCGGCGAGCGGATCGGAGCTGACAACGTCGCCGGCTACGACCTGTCCGCGGCCTGCACCGGCTTCATCTACGCACTCTCGCAGGGCTACGCCCAGATCGCGTCGGGGCTGGCCGAGACGGTGCTGGTGGTGGGTACGGAGGTGTTCTCGCGGCTGCTCGACTGGGGCGATCGCTCCACCTGCATCCTGTTCGGCGACGGCGCCGGCGCGGTCGTGCTGCGCCGCGACGCCGCCGGGCGGGGACTGCGTGGCTTCGAGATGGGTGCCGATGGCCGCGGAGGCTGCCTGCTGTCGGTGGCCGCGGCCGGCCATAGCGAGACCGAGCCTGAGGGCCCGTTCGTGCAGATGAACGGGCCCGAGGTCTACAAGTTCGCCACCCGCGTGATCGTGGAGTCGTCGGAGCGCTGTCTGCAGGCCGCCAACCTGACGGTGGCTGACGTCGACGTGTTCGTCCCTCATCAGGCAAACCGCCGCATCATCGACCATGCGGCGCGGCGCCTAGGCCTGGACGAGTCGCGCGTGTTCGCCAATGTTGACCAGTACGGCAACACATCTGCCGGCTCGATCCCGATCTGCTTGGACGAGGCGTGGCGGGCCGGCCGCATCGACGCTGGGGACGTCGTGCTGATGGTCGGGTTCGGCGGAGGGCTGGCCTGGGGCTCGTGCGTGATGGAATGGACAAAGGAGCGCCCGTCATGAGCAGAACCGCGTTTTGCTTCCCCGGTCAGGGAAGCCAGCGGGTCGGTATGGGCAAGGAGCTGGCGGCCGCGTATCCCGAGGCGAGGGCGGTGTTCGACCAGGCCTCCGAGCGGCTCGGCTTCGATCTGGCGGCGTGCTGCTTTGATGGCCCGCTGGAGCAGCTGTCACAGACCGAGATCACCCAACCCGCGCTGGTCGCCACCTCGCTGGCAGCGCTGCGCGTCGTCGAGATGCAGACCGGCATTCGGGCGGAGGCTGTGGTCGGCCACAGCGTCGGTGAGTACGCCGCCCTGGCGGCCGCCGGCAGCATCTCGGTGCCGGCTGTGGTCGCGCTCGTCCGCGAACGTGGAATGGCGACCTCCGGTGATGGCGCCGGCGCGATGGCGGCGCTGCTCGGCCTGCCCGACGAGCAGATCGAACAGCTCTGTCAGGCCGCCGACCACGTGTGGCCTGCCAACTACAACTGTCCCGGCCAGATCGTCATCTCCGGCAGTGAGAACGGCGTGTCGGATGTTTGCGACAAGGCCAAGGCGGCCGGTGGCAAGGCGATCCGGCTGCGGGTCTCGGGCGCGTTCCACAGCCCGCTGATGGCCGCGGCCGCGGCCGCGTTTCGACCCGCTGTGGAGGCGGTTGAGTTTGGCCCGCTGCAGACCCGCTACATGAGTACGGTCACCAGCGCGATCGAGACGGTCGAGCGCGTACCGCAGCTCCTGATCGACCAGCTGACCGCGCCGGTGCGCTTCACGCAGGCTGTCCAGTCGCTGGTGTCGGACGGCATCGACGTGTTCGTCGAGCTGGGTTCGGGTGGGGTGCTGGCGGGCCTGATCAAGCGCATCGACCCCAACGTGCGTGCGATCACGGTCGGCACCCCTGCCGAGCTCGAGGCAGCGATGGAGGTGATGGCCAATGACCGGTGAGCTGGACGGGAGGGTGGCCCTTGTGACCGGCGGTTCGCGAGGGATCGGAGCCGCAATCTGCACCGAGCTTGCCGCGGCCGGCGCCAGCGTGGCGGTCAACTTCGCCCGCAACGCCGCCGCCGCCGATGAGGTGTGCGGCCGCATCGCCGCCGCCGGAGGCGTCGCCACGGCCGTGCGTGGCGACGTCGCCACCGCCGATGGCGCGGCCGCGCTGGTGGCGGCCGTCGAGAGCGACGTGGGGCCGATCGAGATCCTGGTCAACAACGCCGGCATCACCCGCGACGATCTGATCATGCGACTCACCGAGGAGGACTGGCGCGACGTGATCGACACCAACCTGGGCGGCGCATTCTTCACCTGCCGGGCGCTGTCGCGGCCGATGCTGAAACGCCGAAAGGGCGCGATCGTCAACATCTCGTCGATCGTCGGCGTTCGCGGGAACGCTGGCCAGTCCAACTACGCAGCCTCCAAGGCGGGCTTGATCGGCCTCACCAAGGCGCTCGCAAAGGAGCTGGGCGGCCGTGGCATCCGCGTCAACGCGATCGCGCCGGGATACATCGCAACCGAGCTGACCGACGTGCTGCCGGAGCCGGCCCGCGACGCGATCCTCACCAACACGCCGCTGGGGCGGCTGGGTGAACCGGCGGACGTGGCGCGGGCTGTACGCTTCCTATGCTCCGATGCGGCCGCCTTCATCACCGGCGACGTGCTGGCCGTGGACGGAGGATTGGGGATATGACGCGACCCGACGGCAGACGACGAGTTGTCATTACCGGCATCGGTGCTGTCACCCCCTGCGGGCTGACAGCTGAGGACACCTGGCGCTCGGTGCGGGAGGGCCGCTCCGGCGTCTCGACGGTCGACGGCTTCGAGGGCAACGTGCGGATCGCGGCGCAGGTGCGCGACTTCCAGCCTGAGCAGTTCATGGATCACCGCACCGTTCGCAAGACCGATCGCTTCGCGCAGTTCGCAGTGGCGGCGGCCACGATGGCCGTGCAGGATGCGGACATCGACGTCCGTGCCGATGCGGAACGGATCGGCTGTTCGATCGGCACCGGCATCGGTGGCCTGAAGACCGAGGAAACAGCGCACTTCAAGCTGTTCGAGGCCGGCCCAGATCGCCTCAACCCGTTCTGGGTGACGGCGCTGATTCCCAACATGGGCGCGGCCGAGATCTCGATGGCGCTGGGCACCCGGGGACCGCTCACCACCGAGTGCACGGCCTGTGCGGCGTCCGCCATGTCGATCGGCAACGCCGTGCTGTACATCCGCGCGGGGATGGCTGATGCGATGCTGGCCGGAGGCGTCGAGGCGCCGGTCGTGCCGCTGGGGCTGGGAGGCTTCGGCACGATGCGTGCGCTGTCTCGCAGAAACGACGACCCGGAGGGCGCAAGCCGCCCGTTCGACGCCGGCCGCGACGGCTTCATCCTGGCCGAAGGTGGCGCGGTGCTGGTGCTCGAGGAGCTTGGTCGCGCGCAGGCCCGCGGCGCCCGCATCTACGCCGAGATCCTTGGCTACGGCATGTCGTCCGACTCCCACCACGTCACCGAGCCGGATCCCCTCGGCGGCAACCCGGCTAGGGCGATGCGCAACGCCCTGGCGGACGCCGACGTGACGCCGGACATGATCGGCTACGTGAACGCTCACGGCACCTCGACGCCTGCCGGTGACTCAGCCGAGACGCGGGCGCTCAAGATCGCGTTTGGCGACGAGCTGGCATACCGGGTGCCGATCTCGTCCACCAAGAGCGAGACCGGCCATCTGCTGGGCGCGGCCGGCGCGCTCGAGACGATCATCTCCACGCTGGCGATGCGCGACTCCTTCCTGCCGCCGACCATCAACCAGACCGACCCCGATCCCGACTGCGACCTCGATTACATCCCAAACGTCGGCCGCGAGGCGGACGTCGAGTACGCGCTGACCAACTCCTTCGGCTTCGGCGGCCACAACGCCGTGCTGGTGCTACGGCGTTGGGACAGCGCCTCGCAACCATCGTCGTAGATTGCGCGTCCCACCTCTGAGGGTCAGTGGCAAAAGAGATCAGCGTCGACATCAGCCGCGTGGGTGAGGGCACCGAGGTGCTCGAGTCGGCGACCGCGCGTGCTCGCAACACCTGCCCCAGCTGCGATTCGCACTATCGCGAGGAGGAGATGGTGGCCAACCTGCGGGTGTGCGCGCATTGCGGCTACCACTTCCCGGTGACCGCGCGGGAACGCGTCGTGCAGCTGGTCGATGAGGGCAGCTGGAGCGAGGTGGCGCGCGACCTGCACTCCGTCGATCCGCTCGAGTTCACCGACTCGCGGCCCTACACCGAGCGCCTGGCCACGGCCGAGCGCCAGACCGGGCTGCACGACGCGATGCTGGTCGGCGCCGCCGAGATCGGCGGCCTGCCGGTGGCGCTGGCCGTGATGGACTTCACGTTCCTGGGCGGGAGCATGGGCTCGGTGGTGGGGGAGAAGTTCTTCCGGGCGGCGGAGCTGGCGGTGGAACGCCGCACGCCGCTGGTGTCGGTGGCCGCGTCCGGCGGCGCCCGCATGCAGGAAGGCGTGCTGGCGCTGATGCAGATGGCAAAGACCGTCGCGGCGGTGGATGAGCTGCGCGAGGCCGGACGACCGTACGTCTCGGTGCTCGCCCATCCCACCACCGGCGGCGTCGCCGCCAGCTTTGCGGCGCTGGGCGACGTGATCATGGCCGAACCGGGAGCCCTGCTCTCGTTCTCCGGCCCGCGAGTCGTGCGCCAGACCACGCGTGAGAACGTCCCCGACGATTTCGGGCTTGCCGAGTCGAACGAGCGGCACGGCCACATCGATCTGATCGTGCCGCGCGGCGAGCTGCGCGACACGGTGGCGCGGGTGGCGTGGCTGCTGGCAGGTGGCACGCCGTACCGGCGCACCACGCTTCTCCCCGACCTGGGCGCGCAGCGCGCCGTGGGCCGGATCCTTGGCGGCGCCCGCCGCCGTATCGGCGACCTCTTCCAGGACCGTGACGGCGGCTGAGCGGCTCAGGTTCCTGCGCCGGCGCGGCGCGGACGGCGACTCCTGGCATGCGGTCGAGCTGGCCCGCCACCAGGACCGTCCCTACACGCTCGATTACCTGGCGCGCCTGTGCGACGACTTCGTCGAGATGCACGGCGACCGGGCCGAGGGCGACGACCCCGCCATCGTTGCCGGGCTGGGCTCGTTCCGCGGCCAGACGGTCGCGTTCGTTGGCCACCAGAAGGGCCGTGACCTCAAGCAGCGCAGCTATCGCAACTTCGGCATGCCGCGACCCGAGGGGTACCGCAAGGCGATGCGTGTGTTCGAGCTGGCCGGCCGGCTCGGCTTCCCGGTCGTGACGTTGATCGATACTCCGGGCGCCTATCCGGGCGTTGGCGCAGAGCAGCGCGGCCAGTCCGGCGCGATCGCCCGCTCGCAGCTGCTGCTGATGGGTCTGCACGTTCCGATCGTGGCCTGCGTGATCGGCGAGGGCAGCTCCGGAGGCGCGCTGGCGATCGGCGTTGCCGACCGTGTGCTGATGCAGCAGCACGCGATCTACACGGTGATCTCCCCGGAGGGCTGCGCCGCGATCCTCTGGAAGGACTCGGGCGAGGCGAAACGCGCGGCGGCGGCGCTGCGACCGACCGCCGAGGCATGTTTGGCGCTGGGCGTGGTGGACGTGATCGTCCCCGAGCCGGGCGGGGGAGCGCACAAGGATCACGCTCGCGCGGCCGAGTTGCTGGGGGATGCGATCGCGGTCGAGCTCGAGTTCCTGGGCACGATGCCGGCACCGGAGCGTAGGCGGCTGCGACGGCAGAAGTTCGAGCGCATGGGCGCCTTTGCCGAATGAACCGGCCACCGCCGTCAGCAGGTAGCGTCGGGTGATCCGCTCCCGCCTGCTGACGCCGACTCTGCTCCTGCTTGCCGCTCTGGCGGCGGGATCCTCGCCTCAAACCGCGTCCGGCGCGTCCGTTGCCCGGCCGCTCCCGCCTGGACGTGCGATCGAGCTGACGCTCGAGCTGCGACCGCGCAATGCGGGCCTGCTGGCGCGGCTGGCCTCGTCGTCCAGCGGTCGCGCGCCGCTCGCGCCGCGGCTCGTGCGTCAGCTGTTTTTGCCCACCGCCGCTGATCTGCACGCGGTGCGGGTTGCGATGGCCGGCGCGGGCCTGCGATACGTCTCCCTGCACGGGCTCTCGGTCGCCTTCGTGGGCGACGTGTCCGCGGTGCAGCGCGCCTTCGGCGTCTCGCTGATGGTCACGCCCCGCGCCGACGGCAGCAGCGTCCGCCGCCCCGTGGGGACGCCGCGCGTGCCGGCGTCGATCGGCCCGCTGGTGCAGGACGTGAGTGGGTTGGATACGAGCGTCAGGCCGCGCCCACTGCTGTCTGGGACAGGCGGCCACGTCGTGTCGCCCAGCTGCGCCGGGCCGGGAGAGACGGGCGGCTACCTGCCGGCCGAGCTCGGCTCGAGCGCCGGG
>JBBQUW010000012.1:0-73403 GCA_038212095.1 Gaiellales bacterium
CCTCGCCGAGCAGCTTGGTGAGCAGCTCCAAAAGTTCGCGGTCGGAGGCGCCGGGCAGGAGCACCTTGGCGGTGTGGTTGTTGACGACGGTACGGGCCTTGGTGCGATATCGGGCCTGTACTTGCGCGAGGTCCTGAAAAACGGTGACGAGCTGGATGCCGTATGCGCGGCAGGTCGCGGCGATTTCCGCGAGGTCGTGGACGGGCGCAATGTTCGCGGCCTCGTCGAGGATGAGCAGCAGGCTCGGGTTCAGGGTGCCGTCGCGTTCGGCGCGCAGCACCGCGGCGCGGTACACGTCCTTGACCAGCGCCGCGAAGATCGGTCGCAGACGCGCTTGATCCTCCGTGGGCGCGCAGACGTACAGCGTGCCTGACTTGTTGAGTAGCTCGTCGGGGTCGAAGCTGCCAGCGATCGGTGCATCGGTCATCCCGGGAATCGAGTACGCGCGCAGCATGACCTCCGCCGACGCGTAGACAGCGGACAGCGTGCGGTTGTCGCGCGTGAGGCTGGCCTTCCACGACTGCAGGGCGTAGGTGGCGTCATGGCGGGTGAGGATCTCGTTCACCACGACCTGCTCGCGCTCATCGACCCACTTGACCACGTCGCGCATCGTCTTGTCGTCGAGCGCTGCGGCGTGCAGCAGAGCTTCGAGCATCTTGGCGGCCATCGTGTCCCAGAATCGGCTCTCGGTGATGCCGGTGTCGCCGACGGCGCTGGTGAGCGCCTCAGCCATACGTTGGGCCTCCGACCAGTCCTTGCACGCGCGAAGTGGTGTCCAGTCTGCCGTGTCATGACCGGTGATTCGGAGCGGGTCGTAGACGTACACCGGGCCGCCACGCGCGGCTCGTGACGCGAAGGTGTCGTGCAGCAAGTCGGTCTTCACCGACAGCGCGACGACTGGCCCATCGTGCTCCAAGAGCGCTGGGATGACGAGCGAGCTGGTCTTGCCCGAACCGGTCGGTCCGAACACGACGATGCTGTGGTTGTCCTCGGTACCGATGAGCTGACGCTTGTGCTGGCCGAGCGCGAGCCTGCCCGCACCTGACCCGGCGATGCGAAGGCGACGCAGGTCAGACCCGGTCGCCCATCGACCGTCCTTCTCCCGAGCACGCGAGGAGAAGCGTGGCGTGGCCGACGCGATGCGAGCAACGGCCACTGCGGTTGCGACGATCAGCAGGATCGCGAGCACGTACAGCGCAATCCCACCGGGCAACTGCTCTTGGTCGGCTGCAGCGAAGGCGCGTGCAGGATGGGACGGGTCAGTGAGTAGCCGCGGCCCCGTGTCGAGCAAGGAGCCCGATGCATCCGAGAGCAGTCGTTGGTGCGTGACCAGCATCGACAGCTGCGCGGCGAGCCAGACGAAAGCGCCGAAGATCACGGCGATTGCGAGCGCGCCGATGCCGACGAGCAGCAGGTCGTCCTCGATGCTGCGTGGAGGGCGGCTCATGGTTCCAGCTCGATGTCGTCGAGGTGCGTATTTCCGCGCATGCGTGCGTCGGTATCGACGATGGCAAGCTCGTGCTCGGAGAGCACATGGCGGACGAGAAAGGAGCGGTCGCCGATGATCCACAGCGCGAGGCCGCGCCCGAGGTTGGGGAGCTCGTCGCGTTCGGTGTCGGTCAGGCCGAGAAGTCGTTCGGCGGTTTCCAGTTCGGCCTTGTCCTGGGCGTAGATGACTTTGGTTTCTGCGTCGGCGAGTAGTCCCTGTGCGAGTCGCGCGACGCGGCTGCCCTCGTCGCCGGCGCTTTGCAGGTCGGAGATGCGGTGCATGACGACGATGTTCTGTACGCCGTAGCTGCGGCTGTGCTTGAAGGAGTCCTGGAGCCATTCGGCGCAGGCGAGGTTGGACAGCACGCGCCATGCTTCGTCGACGACGATGACGCGGTTGCGGCGGTCGGCGCCTTCCATCGTGGCTTCGGCGGCGATGGCTGCGCCGAGCCATGCAGCGGCGCAGATCATGATGATTCCGATGGCCGCCGAGTCGACGACGTGGTGCAGGTCGAGCACGACGCTCAACCCGGCCAGGTCGATGCCGGGCGTGGTCTCGCCGTCGAACATGCCGGCAAGGTCACCGCGGCACAGCCGCGACAGGCCGTAGGCGAGGTCCTTGGAGTTGTCGAGCAGCTCGCTCGTGGAGCAGCGCATCGCTTCGGCGATATCGTCGCGCGGGTCGAGCAGGCGCTCGACCACGCGCGGCAGCGTGGGCTCCGGCGCGCCAGTCTCGCGGAATGTGGCAAGGATCTCAGCGCAGATCATCGACTCGGTCGGGGTGAGCGGCCTGCCGATCGCCGCCGATGCGACAGCGATGAGGAGCCGCAGCTGGCTCTGTGGTCCGGCGTGCGCCGACAGCGGGTTGAGCCGTATCGTGCCGCCGGGCTTGAGCGTGATCGGCGTGCAGCCGAGGGCAGCGGCGAGTGGTGCGTACTCGCCTTTGGGGTCGACGATCCAGTGCTGGCGTCCGAAGTTCGCCTGCCGGTACAGGTACGTCTTCACGAGGCTCGACTTGGCGCGGCCCACGATGCCCATGACGATCATGTTGGGGTTGGTGATCGACTTGCCGTATTGGACCCACGGGTCGTAGCAAAATGCGCCCCCCGATTGGTCGTAGCCGATCAGCACACCGCGCCCGCCGAGACCGCCTTGCGCGACGAAGGGGTAGGCCGCGCCGAGGTGCGCCGTGGTTGCTCGGTGCTCGGGACGCTTCATGAGGCTGAGGACCAGGTCGATCATCGTGCACCTCCAGGCCCGTTCAACCCGCGGCCGAGTGGCAGGGTGTGGGTGAACGCCGTGTCGTGCAGGCCGTTGAGGCGCCGGAGCTGCAGCCGGCTTTGCAGGGCACGGTTCTCCATCGCCGCACAGGCATGCTCGAGCTCGTCGGGCGTGCGGGCCGAGACGGTGATGTAGCCGGCGTAGCGAAACTCGCCGTAACCGGCCGCGAGTTCAGACTCGCGGCGCAGAAGGTCGGTGGAGCGCTTCGCGCGGCGCGCGGTCTGCGCGAAGCCCTTGCTGCTTCTGACCTGCTCGGAGGTCTGGTCGCCGACGATCGCCGCCTCGACCTTTGAGAGCGCCTTGCTGGTCTCCAGCGGCTCCATGACGACGCTGATCGAGCGCTGCATATTCGCCTGCAACAGGAGCGGCAGCAGAAACGCAGCTGGTACTTCGCGGCGCGGCCATTCCGCGACCCAGTAGGTCGCGTGGACCGCGCCATCGGTGCGGTAGTGATCCCACGCCGTGTGCGTGACGGCGGGCCAGGCGTTCACTGCCGAGACCCCGTCCTGGGCTGGATCGATCGCGCCGAGTCGATCGAGCGCGCGTTGTTGAAATGGGTCATAGGCGAGACGGATGTGCTTGGCGAGCGTGCGTGGGCGAAGCGCGCCAAGCGGCTCGATGTCACAGGCCACGAGTCCCTCTGCGATCGTTTGCAGCTCCTGCTGCAGCAGCAGGCAGGCGCCTTCGTCCACGTCGTCGGCCATGCGCTTGATCAGACCCTTGGCGCGGCGCGCGGAGATCTGCACGAGCAGGAACAGCTCGTGCTCCTGGGTAGCTGCGGTTGAATCGTCGATAAGCGTTTCGTAGCTGTGCACGACGCTGTCGGATTTTGCGAGGCGCTGGTCGCGAGCGGTGAGGTGGTATCGCACCAGCTCGTCGGGATCGGAAGGGATCGTCCGCTCGATCCACTGCACGCGGCTGATCGGGGTGCCCTCCCGGCACATGTTGGTCAAAAGTCCCGACCATGCATCCAAGCGCCGGTGCTGCTCGTCACTCGACAACAGCCCGAAGGCCGATACGCGCACCTTCAGGACAGCGGCATAGGTGCGGGCGGTGCGGTCCTTGACCACGCCGATCGAGTGCCGGTCGAGTGACGCCTCGATGATCTCGGTCCCGCGAAGCGACGGCGGAAGCGGCGGGTCGGGGGGCTCTCCCGCGGCGCTCGGATCGCTGGCCGAGCCGCGAAAGCCGGCCCCTATCGACGGCGCGACGTGACGGTTGCTACCAAGCAGGCGTCGCATGCCCGCATAGGCAGCAAGCGGAAGCCACTCCACGGGTTCACGTCCTCGGATCGGGACGAACACAACAACGGCTGTGGCGAGAACGGTGCCCACGGCCAGGATGAGCCCAATCGATGAGGTGTGTGCGAATGCTCGATACGCGGCGTAGAGGCCCGCGCCGAGAACAGCGATTTGCAGCCACGAGAACGGTGATCCGAATGCGCCGCTCACGGACGCTGGGCCGAATCGGTACATGCGCTGAGTGCTGGTTGGTGTGCTCATGTCGACTCCAGGGTGAATGGCTGACGGGTGGAAACGCTCGAGAAGCCATCAGCGGTCTGCGACGCAGCAGGGACCGGCATCGACGCCGTTGCAGCAACAGACGCGCGTGAATCGTTCATGGCTGCTGCTGTGGGAGATGTCCGGTGAGCGTCGGCGGCGCCACCGGGGCTTCGTTGGGGTGATTGATCGGCGGTCCCGCCGGTCTGTCGGGGAGGCATGGCTGCGCCTGCGACCGGCGGCAGGAGCGTTCGCGACTCCCCAGCCGCTGCCACCGCAGCGCCCGCGACCGGGCCAGCTGCCCCCGACGCTGCGCCCGCGACAGCGCCAGCGCTGCTTGCCGTTCCCGCAGCGCGACCGGTGTGTGCTGACTCCATGAGTGCCGAGCGACTGCTCCCGCGCGACTGCGCTGCGCCAGAGCGCCCGTCGGAACTGGACCCCGATTCTCCATGGGAGTGGCTGCTTCGCGTGCGGCGAACTGTCTGCACGTTGCTGAGCGTGCTGCGCATCACCTGCGCGGCGCTGGTCACGCCAACGGCGCCTCGGGCGCCGACGCCTGCCCCGGGGCTCGAAAACGTACCTGCGATTCCCGGGATGATCGACATCAGCAGCATGGGTGAGAAGGCCGCTGCGGCCATCACGCCGAGGCCGACGATCGCACTCTGGATCGGCGAAGCTGTGCCTTGTCCGGCTGAGGTGAAGGCGCCGGCGCCGAGTGCGAAGCAGGTGAAGATCGCGAACTTCGAGAAGATGAGGACAGCGAGCATCTCAAGTGCTTTGCGTGTCATGTGGCGCGTCGCAGGCCATACCTGCACGGCGAGGACCAGCGGCAGGAACAGCGTCACGATGTAGATCAGCGCAGTGCGGATGACCAGCACCGCGAGGATCACGAGCTGCGCCACGATCACGAACAGGCCGACGATCAGCGCCACCCCGGGTGAGAGCGAATCAGCGGCGACCCCCTGCGCGCCGTCGTAGCTTGCGAAGGTCGTTCCCATGTCGTGCAGGAACTGCTGGATCTGGGGGATCGAGCTGCGAAAGGTGTACGCGGTCATCGCATCGACGAGGCCCAGTGCCAGATCGACGCCGACGGTGACGAGCATCATTGCGACGACCGAGCCGGGAATGTTCACCAGCAGGACGCCGACCATGTCGCCGATCTTGCCGCGCACGCCTGCGCCGACGATCGCGATCATTGCGGCGATCGCCATGAGCCACATGCTCACGCCCACGGTCCGGCGATACGATTCCGTGAACCAGGTGTTGCCTACCCCCACCTGCGGCGCGCCAACGGTCGCGGACGCCTTGATGATCTCGTTGGTCAGCGACCCGACAGCGTCGGCGATCATGCCGACGATCGCCTTGCTGGCCGCGTCGATCGCATCCGTCGCCACCCCGCCGGCGGTGGGGAGGTCCACGAACGGTAGTCCCAACGCGCTCGCAGCCGGAGGCATCACTGCCACGATCAGCGCAAGCGCCGCCAGCGCCACCAGGGCGCTTCTCATGCGATGACGCCACCGGCCGTGTGTCGGGCTTCGTGTCACACGAACCACCGATTGATGATCGGGATGATGATCGGGATCGCGAGCAGGGTTCCGAATCCTGACATAAGCAGTCCCTTGCCGGTCACCGAGAAGCCGTGGTTTCCGCCGCGGTTTCCGGCCCACAGCAGTGCAGCGCCGGCGAGGGCTGCGGCAGAGCCGCCGAGTAGTCCGATCAGCTTGATCAGCGCGATCACGTCGGACGCCTTGGCGGCGATGTCGGGGTCGTTTGCGGGTGCGGGGTTGGGGATCGCTGCAGCGAGCAGCTGCAGTGCAGTCAGGGTGTGCATGGGTGTCACCTTTCGGGGTCGGGTTGGAGGTAGGCCGCGCGATACAGTGCGCAGTAGAGAAGTCGTAGATCGCGCTCGCGGCGCGAGATACCGAGGTTCAATCCGCTGACGGCGAGAAGCAGCGCGCGAAAGCCCAATGTGGGAACGGGACAGGCGATCCAGTCGAGTGCGCGCTGGACGAGCTCGGGAGAGGCATCCGCAGGATGCACGAGCCTGGACACCTGGACCGAGTTGGGTAGGACGGTGTCACCCGCGAGCGCGGGCGCGTCGAAGCGTGCTGGCGTGACGAATGGCACGGGTGCGTCGTCGTCATCGTTCAGCAGCAGGCCAGTATTGGCTGACGTGTTGGCGGCCATGTCGCGCAGGCTCCTTCGCAGAGGCGTCGGAGGCTGCGCGCGGGCGACAGAGGCGGTATGGAGAAGAGAACTCGAGAAGCGAATAGGAGCTCAGCAGACCGCAGCCAAGTCGCAACCCGCATTCACGGGCTGCTACTACAATCATCGGCACGGTACCCCAACCCTTGAGCCAACTTTTCAAGTTTTACCGATTGAATCCAAGGTGGATGTGGTCGCAGTGGTCGGATGCAGCGAACGCGTCACCAGATGCTGCTCCGTCGGGGTCGAAGCAGTAGATGAGCTCTGTGGAGTGCAGTGGCCCGCGAAGGCGCGCAAGTTGCACGACGAGACGCCCGCAGTTACCGGTGCGGGTGCCGGTACAAGCCTCGCCATCGACGTCGGAAATGTCGACTGCGCGACCGAATCCGTGGTTCGAGAGGTTGCCACTGCTCGTGAATGGAGAGTGGTCACATTTCAGCGATGAGATTCCAACCTTGTGCTGCTGAGCAGTGGTTGCGATCACCGTCACGACGCGCGGGTCGATTCGGCCACCCAGCAAATCGGCGCGCTGGCACGCACTGTGCAGTAGCACGTTCGGGTTCGATGCGACGTCTTGGGGAGAGGCAAAGCCCGCGATCGGTGACATCTCCGATGCCTGGTGGTACTTGTCGGCCCATTGCATGACTTCGAGGTAGTAGGCCTCGGATTGGTTGTAGCGCAGGAGCGCGCGGTGCCAATCCGTCGGTGCGCCGTTTGCGTTTGTGTAGCGGGCCGCTCCGGGGATCGCGTCTGCGGGGTCGTAGACGTCTCGCGTACCGTCGTGGTTGCCGTCGACACCGTAGGAGCCCCAGGTGTCGCCGACGCACACGCGGCAGCCCGCGGCCGTGCTGACGGCGAACTGCATGGGGCCTGCGCAGCAGCCGTACGCGTTGACGCCGCTGTGCACACCGGCTGCGGTGGAGCGTCCGTGATCGGTCTCGATCTTGCCGATGCCAGCCAGCATCCACCAGTCGGTTTGGTACTTCGCGCCGGCATCGAGGTACAGCTGCAGGTAGGCGGGCGGGATGTCCGACAGTGCAAGGCTGCTCGGCAGTCCCGTGCTCGACTGGGTCGACGATGCGCCAGCCATGATCAGCATCAGGAACGCTGTGAGCCCGAGGACAAGTAGGGCGGGGACAGTGATCGCAAGTTTCCGGCTGCGACTCATGACCGACTCCGAAATGGTGGCGGGCGGCGGCCCCATGTCAGGGGGGAGCCGGAGGGGACGGGAATGGAGCCGCCGCCGCGCCTGGTGGGGGTGGTCATGGTCGTCGCGAAATCATCCACACACCGGGAACGTGTACCGGGCCGGAGCGATCTTGTTGCCAGCGGGGTCGACTGCTGTCAGCGTTACCGGAAGGCGCAAGCACTTGCCGGGCTTGAGACCGAGCTTGAGCGCAACGGCCCCACGCACCACGATCCTGATGTGGTTGGTTCGCCCAGGAAGCACCGTGGCTGATCGGGTGATTCGCTTGGGAAGCGTGAGCTTCGCGGAAGCCCTTTCGGTGGTCTTGAGCTGGAAGTCCAAGCCGCGTCGGATCACGTTCCGGCGGAGCGGCAACGCCATGCTCACGATCGGAGCGACGTGGTCGAGGCCGGGGATGCCGCTTGTGCCGAACGCCTTGTCACACGCCGGGTCGGGGTAGAAGGACCGACACCACGGAGCCGAGCCGACCGCGTTGAATGCGTACGCGAAGCTGGCCGGGGCGAGCGTGGTTCCGGTGAGCGACATCGCCAGCGGGCCGGGCGTCGTGATCGTGGCGACCATGTCGACACTGCCGTCGGGCGATGCGTCCTTGCCGGCGATGACCGTTCCGTCTTTGCTGATCTCGAAGCGTCCCGAGCCAACCGGACGACCGTGCACCACCGCGATGGCAACGACTTCGTAGGACTGTCGCTCGAACACCATTGCCGGTGAGGACATGACGTACAGACCGTCGAAGCCGGGAGGCGTGATCGCGTCACTCGATGCGGTATAGGTGATCGGAACGTCGAGACGGTTGCCGGCAACATCGGAGATGCTGACTACGAAGGTGTGCTCGCCGTTGACGATATGACCGACCGCAGCCTGCAGACGATCGGTCGAACCCGTGACCGCCAGCGGTTGCCCGTCGATGGTCACTGACCAGCTCGCTGGATTCACACCGCTCTTGTCATCGGATGCTTGCACGTCGATCGTCGGGCTGTTGCCGTTGTCGATCGCTGCTGGCAGCGTGACGACGAGCGTGGGCTTGGTCGTGTCGACGACCTCGATCGACCGGTTGGTGGTCGTCGCGTTGCCGACGTTGTCCACCACCCGCAGCGATACGGCGTGCGTACCAAGCGAGAGATCGGCAGGAGCCGCGAACGTGGCAGCTCCACCGCTGGAGGCCGTCTGAACGGCGACGCCGTCAATGCTCGCCTGCACGCTCGCAACGCCGCTGTCCGCATCGCTTGCCGCAAACTCGAAGCTGGGACGGTAGGTGGAGTAGTTCTGTCCATCGACGATAGAGGTCGACGCAGCTGGGCTTGTGAGATCCCAGCGCTGCGTGGCGATCGTGGTGGATACCTGATTGCCCGAGTAGTCCGACGCGGCGATGGCGTAGGAGTGCACACCCGTCGATCCGGGATTGGCGAGGCACACGCCGAACGGCGCGCTCGATGCCCCAGGCTGGGGCCCGGTGACCGCCGCGGGGTTCTGCCAGGCGTACTCGACCTGTCCATCGCGGTAGAGCTGGCTGCGCCACGCTCCAGAGCCGGAATCTCCCACGGTCCACCGAAGCGAGTTGCAGGTGTTTGGGCCGATCCATCCGCTTGGTGCAACGACTCCGCTGACGACAGGGTTGCTCGTGTCATGGAACGAAAGCACCGCCGAGTTGATGGTGACGTTGTTGGTGGTGCTCGTAACGGAGGTCGACCTGTCGAAGATGAGCGCAATGTCGACGTGATGGCCAGCGGTATAGGTGTCATAGCTCGGCGCCCCGGGAGAGCATGTCCCGCGCGTGCCAGCGCCGTAGGTCTTGCCGTAGATGATGCTGTTGTCGCCGTCGACGATGTAGTACAGGAAGTCGTTGCTGGTGTTGACCGTGCTGGTGAAGCAGAACCGATAGAGGCTCAGGCCTGTTGGCACGTAGAACTGGTACTGGCCGTACGAGCCGCCTGAGTAGGTGCTGGGCGGGGCGTAGATCCGGTTCGTGGTGATCTGCCACGGCGGGCTTCCCGAGCTTGACCCGCGCCAGTACGGACCGGCAACGTTGATCGGTAGGCCAGACGAGCCATAGGTGATCGAGTAGTCACCAGCATGCGCCGGCGCAGCGAGTGATGCCAGCGCGGCGATCATGACGATCAGGCAGATGACGAGCCGCCGGACGCGAGAGCGTCGACAGTTGGCAGTGAGGTTGCTTTGCATCGCACGAGCTCCTTCGAGACACAACTACGTGGTCGAAGGCTGCGCGAGGCGACAGAGGCGGTAGGGTTGAATCAAGCGAAGCGAAAAAGCTCAACAGACCGCAGCCAGTAGGACAACCGTGTCGGTGGCCCTATCTCAACTATCGGCCGAGTTGGGGAACCCTTGAGCCAACTTTTTCGGGAGCCGGGCCTCTTCGCGAGCGCGAGATGTCAGTCGAGAAGCGATCCGCGAAGACATTGGTGCCCGGGCAGGCAACGCTTCAAGTCATGCAACCACCCCCACCGGGAATCGTCGCGGCGTCGTCTCCAACCCGGGCACCCAATGCCCACATGGTAGCGGTCTTCGCAGCTCGCGCAAATCAAGACGAAACGCGTGCAGGCATTTTGCGGATCGAGAAAATGCCAGAAACCCCTTGTATGCGCGGAATTGCCGCTACTATGTGGTTCAAGTCCGATAGATGTCAGTCGGGCGTGGAACTGACAAGCGACTGACACCCGAGGAAGGCGCATGAAGTGCATTACCGCTGCGAACCCGAACATCGATCCATGTCGACTGACACGAGCGCAGCGCCTGACAGCGCCACACGTACCATGAGATTGCGAAGGAGCACCGAAGATGTGGATGAACGTAGCCTGCCTCGTCGGCAGGGCAGCCTCCGAGCCCAAGAAGCGAACGACAGCCAACGGCACCGAGTACGTGACGTTGCGCGTAGCGGTTCGCCGTAGCAACCAGCACACCGACTTCTTCACGGTCGAGATGTGGGGGCAGCTCGCCCGCCACGCACTCGACCAGGTGACAGTCGGACGGCTACTTTCGCTGCGATGCGAGCTGCGACAGCAGGAGTGGGGATCTGGCGAGGACCGCAAAGAGAAGGTGTCACTCGTGGTCCGCAAGCTGGGCTTCCTGACCCCACGCGGAAACGCATCGGTCGAAGCCGACGCTGCATAGATGTCGGAGGTCGTTGAACGGTCGCCTTCTGGCGGACTCTCGTGCCTGCCGCGTACAATCGTGCTCCCAGCAGTCACGAGGAGCATCAGATGGCATCGACAGCCACCCGAACGAAGCCCGCAGCGAAGCGCAAAGCTGCGCCGAAGCAAGGCGCCGTCAGCAATCTCAACGCCCCACGATGGACCGATCGCGAGGTCAAGATCCTCCTCGACGCCGTTACCTCCTCGCCAACGGCCAAGGCCGGAATCGAGAATGCCGCCGGCGTGCTCGGCAAGACCGTCGGCACGTGTTCGCAGAAGTATTACTCGCTCAAGCGCAAGGAGAACGGCGGTCGCAAGCGCACCGGGCGCAAGGCGGCGGCCCCCGCGACGAAGCGAAGCGCAAGCGCGACGCGACAGCCCGCTTCCCGGACCGCTCCGGCGCCCCGCAAGCCGAGCATCGACGTTGCGTCGATGAGCAACGTCGAGCTGTCGAAGCTCGTTGCGGTCGCCACGACCGAGCTGCAGCGACGCATGGTTGAGCTCGAGGCCAACGTCCGCAAGCTCTTGGGCTGACCGCGAATGCCCGAGATCATCATCCCGGGCGCTGTCGGAAATACGCCCAACCGCACCGACGCTGCCTCGGCCATCGCGCAGCATGTCGGTTCGTTCGGCGCGTCCAATACACCCGCCGACATCAAGCGCGTGCTCGAGTGGTTCGTCGACGAAGGCTGCGTCATGTCGCTCCGAACCGATGGCGCGGGAAAGGTTCACGAAACGCACGCCTGCTATTCGGATGGCAGCGCGATGCAGTTCTACGGCGCGATCGTCGACGTGAGCGCGAGCCTGCTGCATGGATTCGTCAAGTACGACCTCCATCTGCATGCGGCGACGCCGTACGTGCATCTTGAGCTGTTGCTCAAGAACCCGCTCGAGAGCGCATCGATGATGAGGCGCCACCTACGTCGGGCCTATGAGTGCCTCGTGCATGCGGGCATCTCGCGCCTGACCCTCGAGGCGGGGCTGAGCGGCGGACCGACGTACTGGGCCAACGCAGGCGCGGACTTCCAGGGCGGGCGTGCGCTGCTCAACCACATCCACGTGCTCGCGGCATTTCTCGGGGACTGCGAGCTTGCTGATGTCGGGCAACTCGACACGCCCGGCGACGTGAGGCAATTCAACCTCGCCGCGGAGGTGTCGATCGCTGAGGCCTTCAAGTGCTCGCAGCTGCTGAGCTCGATCGAGGGGACCGGCCAGACCTGGGTCGCGGCAGGACAGCTGGACCATAAGCGCGACACCCTCATGCTCGATATCGACACGCCACGCTCGGTGGGGGAGGCGATTCTCTTTGCGATCGGCCCGTGGAACGGGGTGTTCGACCTGTCGGAGCCGGGCGTATCGGACGCTCGATTCCGCCGATTCCTGGGTCTTGCGTGAATCTAGATCGGGTTTTGTGGGGATATACAGGGGTATATCGGTTGCGCAAACGGAATCGCCACGCTACCATGGGACCTGAAACGAAGGAGAACCCCATGTCCGCGCCACTTGAGTCGATCATCGACTACGACGCTCTCGCGAACGCTGTCGCTCGTGAGCAGCAGGCGCGTGGGCTGGACCAGAAGCGCATCGCGCTGGCAGCAGGCATCGAGAGCTCCAAGCTGTCGAACCTGCTCAAGCATCGCGGCGGCTTGTCGGTGAACAACCTGTTCGCGATCTGCGATTGGCTCGGAGAGCCGGTGGACGCATACCGCGTGAAGCAGGCGCCCAAGTGGCTCGTCGAGCGGCTCGCTAGCGGCAATCGCCTCTCGCTTGATGAAGCGCAGCGCCTCGCTGATGAACGAGCGGGCGCGGCGCGTCGGCAGCTTGCCGCGGCCAACGAGATCGAATCGCTCTCGACGGATGACGTCGATGCGATCGTCGCAGCCGCAAGTGAGGCAGCAACGCACGCTCGTTGACGCCGCGCAAATCGCGCCTGTGCAGTCAGCCGAATTCGCTGTCGTTCACGCGAGCGGCGTGCAGCCCGCGGGTGGATCACCCATGACGATCGGCGTCGAGAGCTGCGCCCATCCGCCGAACAAGTCGCCGGTTGGGTAGGCGTAGAAGCGAACGGCAGTGATGGTCTTGCCCGCGAAGTAGTCCCAGTTTTCGATGCGGACTTCCGTGTCGGACCAGGGGAGCTGGAACCACGGCACGACAGATCCCTTCGTGAATCCGTAGGCGGTGCCGTCGAGCGTCACGTCCAGTTCGGTCGAGGCGTTGAGCCCGCCGTCTGCTTTCGCGACGGCGATACTTCGCGAGGCGGTCTTCGTGACAGTGAACGGCCCCGCTTGGCGGACGACCGTGAGGGGACTTGGGGCGGTCGGATCGCAGGTCGCAGGTGGCGGCGGCGGCGGCGGTGGTGGGAGAGTCACCGGCGGCGGATCGACCGGTGGGGGCGGCGGTGGCGGCACGCAGTGCTTGTTGTGTTCGGCAACGATCGAGCGCGCCGGCGCGGCGGCCTTGGCGCAGGCCGGGACAGGTTGCATTTCGCGCGCGTGCGCAGGCGTAGTCGTAGCCAGCGCTGTGGTGAGCGCCAGTGTGATGGGGAGGATGTGGCGTGCGGGGTTCATGGGGAGGGTCTCCAGTTGGGGGTCGGTCAGGCGGTGTCGCGCAGCTGTCGCCAGGAGGGCTCGAGCTGTTGGAGGTCGTGTTCGAGCCGGCGGCGGGTCATGGGTCCGAGGCGTGACATGAGCCGGTAGGCAGCGGCGAGCGGCGAGTCGATCCGCCGGATCGCGTAGACGCCGGTCAGGCCGTACGGGAAGTCCACGACCAGGTGATCGGGGACGCCTGACTGCTGCGAGACGCCGTGCAGCATTCGTGCAGGCAGGCCGAGCTCTTCGAGCAGGTACATGGTGGTGACGTCGAGCAGGAGCCCGTGTCCAAGGATCACGAGCGCTGGCTCGTTCGGTCCGACGAGCAGGGCCTCGCCCTCAACGACCTCGCTCAGTCGCTGGCCCTCGCTGACGGTTGCAGCGAGCGGAGTGGATCGAAGCATCGTGCGCGCCTTGCGCGTGAGCACGACTCCCTGCACGTAGCCGACCGAGATGTCCGGTAGCGGGCCAGACATCGACAGCAGACGAAGCGCCGCAATCAGCGCGAGATCCGGCCGGTCTGGATACTGCACCGTGACGAGCGCGCCGAGATCGGAGAGCGACACGGGGCCGGTTGAGATGGTGGAGCGGGTCATGCCGGACTCTCCTTCCGGCTACGCTGGGAGTCGAGCTGCCAGCGGATGCGCGGTGCGCAGCTGGTGGCGAGCTGTCGCGCCATCTGCTCGTAGGTGCGATTGAGCGGCGGCAGTACGTCGTCGACCCGCTGGTAGGCAATCGCGGCGCCGGTGGAGATACCGTCGACGACGAAGCGTTCATCCACCTCCGGCGGCATGACCCGAACGAACGGCTGCATGAGAACTCCGGGGTCGTCGTGGTCGTTCCAGGACGCAAGCTCGACGAGTACGTGACCGCCGACGATCAGCACGGCATGCAGCTGGTCGAAGCCAAGCAGCAGCATCGCCGGACCGACGCGCTCGCGGTAGTGGACCATCTCGAGGTCGGTCTGCGGAAGCATCGGCTCGCCGAGACGGAAGAGCGCCGACCGTCCGTACGCAATGCCGCGAACGACCTGCACAGTCGGCAGCGACTGGGTGATGTGTGCGATCAGCAACTGGGCCGCCCGGAGACGAACGTGCCAGCTGGCCGCGAAGCCAAGGTCTGAGATCGCGGCATTGACCGCGACGCAGACGTCTTCGATAGATGACGTGCGTTGGTTCATGGGTTGAACCCCCGAATGGTCGAGCGGCGTCGGTCCGACGAGGAGAAGGCATAGTGGCGACGGGTGGTGTCGGTTGAGTCGTGGCCGAGGACATCCGCGACCGCGTCGATCGGGTGGCCTTCGTTCAGGAGGTAGGTGGCGAATGTTCGGCGCAGCGCATGCGGCGAGACCAAGCTGCGGTGCTCGCGATGCGCGGAATCCTGGACATGCAGCCCGGCCGCGCAGGCGCGACGCTTGAGCTGCTTGTAGATCGCCGTATCCGACAGCTGCCGGCCGGTACGCGTCAGCAAGACGAAGTCGGTGTTGGGGTCGTGGCGCGCGTCTCGGAGCGCGGGCGTGCGCTCAGCTTCGCTGAGTTGGTGAATCCACCAGTGTCGAAGCTCCACGATCAGCTTGGGGTGGATGTCGACGAATCGAACCTTGCTGCCCTTGCCATGGATGCGGAGCACCGCGTTGTCGAAGTCGACGTCCGACCACCGCAGGCTTCGCAGCTCACCGGAGCGCGCAGCGGTATAGGCAAGGAGGTAGGTCTGAATGCGCTCGCGCGCAGACCCCGGGGCATTGAGCAGCTGGTTGAGCTCTTCGGGCGTCAGGTAGATCCCAGGAGTCTGTGTGACGCGCGGCGCGCGGATCATCGCGGTCGGGTCGCTCGTCACGAGCTCGACGATGAACAGGTAGCGGTACAACGCCCGCAGGGACGCGAGCGCGATCTTGCGAGTGGCGGGTGAGAGCTCGTCGCCGCGCGTGCGCTGGTACTGCAGCGCCCGGTCGGGAGAGCGCAGGTACGACATGAATCGGTGTACATCGCCGGCCGTCGCTGTTCGTAGCGACGTGCCATGCGCCGCGAGCCACCCGGCGAAGTTGCGCTGGTGTGCGCGGTAGCTGTGCAAAGTGGCAGGCGACAGTTCGGCTTGGCCGACGTATTCGTCGATGAGGTCGTCGTCTGTGTATGGCCGCGGTGGCGGAATGAACGCTGTGCGCTGCATCGTGCTGCTCCAATAGAAGCGGTTGACGATGGCTGCGCGCGGCGACAGAAGCGTTCAAAAAGCGATCAAGGCGAGACAAGCTCACAGACCGCAGCCTACTTCTTCCATCGGCACGTCCAGCAGTTCCTTGAGCCAACTTTGTTGGGGTGTCAGTTGGTGCGCACTGACAGTGTCAGTCGGACAAGTTGGGGTGTCACACGTTGAACCCCTCGATCGTCGATCGACGGCGCTCGCTCGATGAGAACGCGTAGTGCTTGCGCGTTGTGTCGACCGACTCGTGTCCGAGCACGTCGGCGACCGCGTCGAGGTGGTGTCCCTCGTTGAGCAGCAGCGTCGCGAACGTCCGTCGGAGCGCGTGCGGTGAGACCTCGCTTCGGCGACCCGCGGTGCTGGCTGTTCGGCTCCGTCAGAGCCGCTTCATGTCGCCCGAGGAGCAATCGGTGTCCCATGGGATCGACTCGCCGAAGGTGCGAACGTCAGGTCGACCCGGAACGCGAAGCTGCCGACCAGCACCTGCTCGCCGAGCAGCACCCAGGCCGAGGTGCACCAAGGACGTATACCGCGCAAGGCGCCACGGTTCACCCTGTCATTTGCGCCAGTCTATCGGAAAACTCCCTGCATGGGCGAGGTTTGTCAAAGAGGCTATATTGGCTTGGTTAGTAACGAGGAGGAGCTATGAAGCAGTGCGCAGTCGCGATCGTGGGAGCAGGGCCGGTGGGCACGATGCTCGCAGCGGAACTGATGCTGGGGGGTGTAGCTGCGATCGTCTTTGAGCGTCGGGCGCACGCGGGGATTGAGAGTGTTCGCGCGCTGGGGCTGCACTCGCGCAGCCTCGAGGTGTTCGAGCAGCGCGGCATCGCGGATCGATTCCTTGCCGCAGGCGATGCCGTGCAGGTTGGGAGCTTGGCTGGGGTGTCGCTTGACCTCACCGACTTTCCTACCCGACACCCGTACGGTCTCTCGCTGCGGCAGCGCCACACGGAACGCATCCTGAGAGAATGGGCAACGGAGCTCGGCGTGCAGGTGCGCTATGACTGTGAAGTCACCGGGCTCGTCCAGCGCGGTGATGGCGTCACGGTCGAACTTTCGGACGGCAGCTCCGTGTGGGCGGAGTACGTCGTCGGATGCGACGGTGGCCGGAGCAGCGTGCGCCGATTCGCAGGCATCGACTTCCCCGGGGTCGAGGCTACTGCGAGCTCGATCATCGCGGAGGTCGAGATGACCGGAAACCCCGAATTCGGTGTGCGCCCATCCGTACTCGGCGTCAATGCGATGGGCCCGGCGGACGACGGTCTCGTTCGCGTGGTGATCGCGCGTGACTACGCGGACGCCCCTGACAGGGAGCTCACGCTCGAGGAGTTGCGGTTGGCAATCACTTCGGTCTGGGGCTCTGACTTCGGGCTCGAGTCGGCCAGCTACATCTCGAGCTTCACGGACGCGGCCCGCCAGGTTGCTGCGTACCGCGATCGTCGTGTGCTGCTGGCCGGCGATGCCGCGCACGTGCACTCACCTGTCGGCGGTCAGGGCATCGGCCTTGGCGTGCAGGACGCCGTGAACCTCGGTTGGAAGCTCGCACAGGTGGTCCAGGGCGTTGCTCCAGCGAGCCTGCTCGATACCTACCATGCCGAGCGCCACCCCGTGATCGCTCGAATTCTCCGCTCCGTCGTGGTTCAAGCGACCCTGCAGCGCGGCGACCAACGCACCACGGCGCTCAATGAAATCATCGCCGATCTCCTCGAGGTTCCTGCAGCCCGCGACCGGATCACGGGCCTCGTGTCGGGGCTCGACATCCACTATGACCTAGGAGGCGATCACCCGCTCGTGGGTCGGCGTATGCCAGACGTTGACCTTGAGACCACCGACGGCGCGAGGCGGGTGTCAACGCTTCTGCACGCCGCGAAACCGGCGCTCGTCGATTTCGACACGCCGGGCCTGCAGGAGATTGCTACCGGATGGGCGGACCGGGTGCCGGTGGTGCCTGCCGCATACAACGGGGCGTGGCATTTGCCCGTGCTCGGCCCGATTGCACCGCCTTCCGCGGTGCTCATTCGGCCTGACGGTTATGTCGCCTGGGCGAGCGAGGGGTCCAGTTGTGGTCTCGCCGATTCATTAGAGGCCTGGTTCGGGGCATCATAGCCCGGTCGTGCAGCTCGCGACCGCCCGCACCAACTATCCTCGCGAGGTCAATGTGCTTCCCAGTTGGTGCGTTATACGTTGAACCCCTCGATCGTCGATCGACGGCGTTCACTCGATGAGAACGCGTAGTGCTTGCGCGTCGTATCGACTGACTCGTGACCGAGCACGTCGGCGACCGCGTCGAGGTGGTGTCCCTCGTTGAGCAGCAACGTCGCGAACGTCCGTCGGAGCGCGTGCGGTGAGACTTCGCTTCGCCACTCCCGGTGCTGGCTGTCGAGCGCGAACAGGCCCGCCTTCGCGGCGCGCCGCTTGAGCTGCTTGTAGATAGCATTCGGGCAGAGCTGTGCGCCGCTGCGCGTGAGCAGCACGAACGCGGTCTCCGGCCGCGACAGCGCCTCGCGCAGCTGCGGATTGCGTTCGGCCTCGCGGGTCTGCCAGAGCCGGTAGCGGCGAAGCTCGGGCGCGAGGCGCGGGTGGATGTCGATGATCCGGTACTTGTCGTTCTTGCCGTGCAGCGTCAGTACTCGCTCGTCGAGGTTGACGTCCTGCCAGCGCAGGCAGCGCAGCTCGTTCGTGCGCGCCGCCGTGAACGCGAGCAGGTAGATCTGCGCGGTGTCGCGGGCAGTGCCCTTGGCATCGAGCAGCATGCGCACCTGCTCGGCGGTCAGCGTCAGCCCGGGCCTCGTTCGCACCTTCGGCCGGTCGATCCCGTAGGTCGGGTCGGCGTCGACGAGTTCGACGGTTGCGAGGTAGCGGTAGAACTTGCGCAGCGACGCGAGGAACGTCTTGCGGGTTGATGGGCTCGGCAGCTTCGCGTGCCGGGGCGACTTGGCAGCTGCGTAGCGATCGCCGCTCTGTAGGTACGCCATGAAGCGTGCAACGTCGGGGCGCCGTGCGTCGAGCAGCCCGGCGGAGGCGGAGCTTCGCCGCGTGCGAGCGTGCACGAGCCAGGCAGCGAACTCGCGCAGGTGCGCTCGATAGACATCCTTCGTGCGGGCCGCGACCTCGGCCTGGGCGATGAACTCGGCGATCAGGTTCTGGTCTGGCGCGGCGCAGGCGGCGCCGTCGGCGACGGCTCGTAGATGGCGTGACATGGATTGCTCCTTCAGTCACGCGCTACAGGGTTCGATTCCCGTATCGGAGGGACCAAACGCCCATTTACGGGAAGGCAACCACGCTAATCATCCTGAAGACGCGGGTTCGATTCCCGCCGCCTCCATCAATTTCCGCCATTTCAGCCCGATGTATCAGGGCCGGTCGGCTTGCCGGGCCACCGAATCGGCGAGACAATGGGCGTGGCATGAGATCCCGACCGCGGCGGATGGCGGTAGTCCTGGCCGCTTCGGAATCGGCGGCGATCTGGCGGGTCCGAATGCACCGGAGGGCGTCGCGTGCCGGGGGTGTCGCGTCGTTCACTCGTCGCCATGGCCGTCCGTGCGTGGCGTCATGATGATCCGCATCGATTGGACTACAAGAGCGACTACTTGGAGCTTCCTAGCACTGGGTTGTCAAGAGCAGGGCGTGGCGCGCCGCTGGCACGAGTTATGGGCAAGCGGCGCGGCTTTGGGCCGCAGTGGTGTCCTGGCTGCTACTCGTTGGTTTGCCAGCGCTTCTTGTGCCTGGCGCGTCCGTGCTGGTAAGCATGCTGGTCGGTGCCGCCCTCCTACAAGAGTTAGCGCGTCACGAAGGTACCGCGACGCGGTGGTTCGTCAAACGCGTGCCGCCAGCGAGCGGTGGAAGACCATTGTGAAGCGCCGAAGCTCGAAATGCGCGGCCCGCCTGATCATCTCATCGCTTGCCCTACTGGGCTCCGGTTGCGGCGAGTCCACGTCGGCGAGTAGCTCCCCGACGTCCTCCCCTCCGGCGCTCAAGGCGGCGTTCGAGGCAGTGTTTCCTTGCGCGCGAGTCCGATCGTTCACAGCGGTCTCGACCACGCCCTCCTACGGACTCGTGTACGCCGACTTCACAGGATGTTCTACCAGTGGGGCTCCGATCCCGGGTAGCCCCCTGGTTCATACGTTCTTCCGAGACGGGCCGTCCGGTTGGAAGGAAGTTGATCTCCCTGCTCCGGACAACGAAATGAAGTGCCCGCCGAGTACCGTCCCGTTGTCGGTGGGCGACAAACTGCTCGGCCCGCTTCCGTCCTACTGCGGCACGGCGTTGTCGCTCGGGCAGCAGCCTTGAGCGACAAGGAGTCTCTGGTCCCCGGTAGGTCGCAATCAGGGAGCAAGCTGGGATGAGGGCAGCCTGGTTGAGCCGGCGTTCGCAGTTCTCGTTGCCTTCGCCTCCATCATTTTTCGTTCGATACGACGCCTGGGGTGGCCGGCGACCCTCCCTCAACGCACGATCATGACCGGAGCCGTATCCGGCTGAGCGTTGCGCGGAGGGCGAATCGCCGGCTGATCTGGACGCGTGGCAGGCGCAGAAGGCGACCGAACAGGCCCGCCTTGGCCTCGTGGCCGGCGACCAGAAGCAGTCGCTCCCCACTGCGCACGTGGAGCGTGCAACCGGCTTGAGCGAGATAGCCGGCCAGGGTGGAGAGCGTCCGCCGCTCGACGAGGCCGATCAGCGAAGAAGGCTGATCGACCTCCAGCACAAGTCGCTGTCCGTCGGCGAGCAGGCGGCCGTGGACGCCGTCGAGCCGAACCTTGACGTCGGCGCGTACGTCCAGCATCTCCGGCTACCGGGTCTTCTCTGTCGTGCTGATCCGAATCGTCCCGTCCAACTGCCACTTCGAATGCGGCGAAGTGTCGCTGGCGTCGCGTGGAACGAGGATGTCCAGCTTGTCCAGCTCGTACGCGATCGTCGCGCCCCGTCCCGTGAGGAATCCGTAGAGGCCCTCCGCCAGCTGCGGCCAGGTCGTCGGCTCGGTTTGCATTTCGGTGTTCATGGTGCTCCCTTCGTAAGGTGGACGAACAATGTACAAACACTATACCACATCTCACCTTCGAGCTGTTCGGCACGCGGTGAATCGAGGACATTTGGCTATGACACCCGGTGAAGCCCGGCCCGGTGAGGAGAACGGGGGCGATCTTGTAGATTCCAGGCACCCCCGACTAGGAGGATCCGATGGCAACGACGCCGACCACGCGCACATTCGCGACTCGTATCAACATCTTGGAGGGCTCTCGCGAGGAGCTGATCCGGCTGCTGAACGCTCGGCTGGCCGACACGTTCGACCTCTACTCGCAGCTGAAGCAGGCGCACTGGAACGTGAAGGGCAGCGATTTCATCCAGCTCCACCAGCTCTACGACGACCTCGCGGGAGATGTGCTCGAGCACGTCGACATGATCGCCGAGCGGGCGACGGCGCTGGGCGGACTCGCGCTTGGCACCGCACGGATGGCAGCTGCGGCCTCGAGCCTGGACGAGTATCCGGCTGATGCGGTGGCGGGCCTCGAGACGGTCGCCGTCATCGCTGACCGGCTGAGCTCCTACGGCGCCCTGGTTCGTGACGGCATCGACGCGGCGGCCACGCTCAACGATCAGGACACCGCCGACCTCTTCACCGAGGTCTCGCGCTCGATCGACAAACACCTCTGGTTCGTCGAGGCACATCTGCAGAGCTAGCCCATTGCGTTGCCGGTTTGGGAGGGGGCTGGGAGCTACGCGAAGGGGCTCTCGATCGGTCGTGCGGCGTACGAAACGGTGTCCTCAGAGTATTAAGCCGCATCCACGACCACCCGAAACGTGGCGTCATGTGCCCCTATCGCGTGTCCACCTCGACCGTCTGGCCGTCGATGCCAGCCGTGAGGGCATCTGGCGGCTCGAGGTGGAAGGAATCGTTGTGGAACGGCACCGGGGATACCGGCGACGGGCTCGACATAGGTGGTTTGGACGCGGTCTCAGCGCGGCGATCGTGGCTCTCGCCGTAGCCGGCTCGGGTGTCGCGATGGGCGCTGCGAACCAATCGAGCCGGGGCTCGGTCATGACCGTCGCGGGCGTTGGCGGCGGTCAGCAGGTGGGCTTCACCGTGCGCAGGACGATGCTGGTGGTCGTTGATGCGAGCTGTCGTCCGCTGGAACTGTGGGCGAACTTCACCGGCAGGGCCAGCACTGACGACGTTCGCGCCGCGACCGGGCGTCGGAGCGCTGCCTCAGGGTCGACCGTCAGCCTCGCCTGCACGAGATCGGCGATGGCGACGCTGCGGGTCGACCGGTTGAGATGGACGACCCCCGGGGAGATCTGGGCCCAGTAGCCGCGCGCCCGCACCAGCGTGGTCGTCTCGGGCGAAAGAGCATTAGCGGTAGGGGTCTACGAGAAGTGGGCGTCCGAACCGAACGCAGCTCAGCGGCCCTCGTAGCGTGCCTGCTCTTCGCCGGTGCGCTCAGCCGTCGGCACGATCTCGAGCCGCTCGTCGGGAATCGGCGCGTCGCTCTCGATCGAGAGCCCGTATGTGCCCGCCTTCAGCCGTTCCTCCGCTCGTTGCAGCGCCTCCAGCTGTGAGCGCAGCTCCTCGAGCCGGGTCTGGTCGAGCTCCTCCTGGTACAGGTCGCTGGCGGAATCAGCGAGGTCAGTGGTCGAGAGATCGTCGTTGGCCTCGAAGCCGAGCGATGCTGCCTCCTCGGTGATTCGTGCCCGCTCGGCGGCGAGCAGCTGTTGTGCGCGGTCGTTATCCATCGGGGGTGCCCCTTCTCATCGCAGAAATGTCGGTCTGCGCACCCTACCCGTGATCGCCGGCCCGCCCGCTCCTGAGGGTCGCCCGAGGGCGCTGCTGGGGCGCGCTTCCCTCGCGCGCCGCTGAACGGCGCGGCTGATCGCTACACGGCGATGGCCGCGCGGGCACGAGCCGCCCGAACCGCGGCGGTCAACGACTCGATGTCGTACGCGCCGTGGTGACGAAGGCCGTTGACAAAGAAGCTGGGCGTGCCCGAGACGCCGCTCAGATCGGCGCTGTCGACGTCCTCGGCCACACGGGCGGCGCCGTCGTGGCGGTGTAGGTCGGCCCGGAACCGGTCGGCGTCCAGTCCCAGCTGCTCGGCATGGCGCACCAGCTCGGCGGGACGCAGTGCCTCCTGATGGGTCAGGAGCAGATCGTGCATCTCCCAGAACGCGCCCTGGGCCGCGGCGGCCTCTGCCGCCTCCGCCGCCAGTTGGGAGCGCGGGTGCACGTCGTTCAGAGGCAGGTGGCGCCATACGTAGCGCACGTCGCCGAAGTCGCTCAGCAGCTCGCGGATCGCGGGCTCGGCCTGGCCGCAGTAGGGGCACTCGAAGTCGCCGTACTCGACCAGAGTCACGGGAGCATCGTCCGCCCCGCGGATGTGGTCGCGCTCCGGATCGACGGGCACGGCCAGGTCGACGATCATCTCGGCCGTACCCAGCAGCGCCCGGATCTTCATCCGCGTCGGCAGCCGGGCGGTGGCCCGGAACACCAGCCAGGTCGCCACCGATGCCACCAGCGCGGCGCTCAGCACGCCCAGCTTGGCCTGCTCCAGCTGGCCGCCGGTGAACGCCAGGCTTGCGATCAGGAGCGAGACGGTAAATCCGATGCCGGCGATGCAGCCGCCGCCGATCACCGCCCCCCAGCCGACCGGCGGTGCCAGCCGCCCGCGACTGCCCCAGGTGACCAGCCACGACAGGCCGATCACGCCCACCGGCTTCCCCGCCACGTACCCGATCAGGATGCCGAGCGTGATCGGCGAGGTGAACGCGCGCCGCAGCACCGCCGCATCGATCGTGATACCGGCGTTGGCCAGCGCGAACAGCGGAAACATCACGTAGCTCGTCCAGGGGTGGAACAGGTGCTGAAGCCGTTCGTTGGGAGAGAGTGCCGAGCGCAGCCCGAGGCTGGCGGACTGCGCCAGTTCCGGCGTCGGCTGCTCGCGGAACAGCCGAAACAGGTCGCTGGCGCGCTCCAGGTCGGCGCGGGCAGCCGGCGAGGCATAGGTGGCGAGCCCAAGCGCCAGCCCCGCCACCACCGGGTCGACTCCAGATCGGTAGAGCGCGATCCAGATCGCCAGCCCCAGTCTCGCCTGCACCGGTCCGTGAGGCACGTTGAGCAGCGCGCTGGCCATCACCAGCCCGCACAGGACAGCCGCGATCAGCAGCGGTACCACCACCAGGTGCTGGGTGTAGGCGGTGCCGATCACGAGCAGCGCCACTAGGTCGTCCACGACCGCCACGGTCAGCATGAACGCGCGCAGGCGGTCGGGGAAGCGCGGTCCCACCAGCGCCAGCATGCCGAGCGCGAAGGCGGTGTCGGTCGACATCGCCACGCCCCACCCGTGCGCCGAGCCGTTACCCGCGTTGACGGCGAGGAAGACGGCCACCGGCACCGCCATGCCACCCACCGCTGCGGCCAGCGGCAGCGCCAGGCGGCGCCGCTGGCGCAGCTCGCCCATGTCGAACTCGCGCCGCGCCTCCAGCCCGACGACGAAGAAGAAGAACGTCATCAGTCCCGAGTTCAGCCAGTAGCGCAGATTCTGCGAGATGCCGTGCCCGCCGACCCGCACCGTGAGCATCGTCGCCCACAGCGATCGGTACGAGTCGCCGTCCAGGTTGACCCATGCCAGCGCCGCCACGGTCGCGGCAAGCAGCACCGCGGCGCTTCCGGTCTCGGTGCGCAGGAAGCTGCGAAGCGGCGTCTGGAGGTTGCGCGCCCAAGCCGTCCTCTGCGAGAGCGGCTGCGCTGCGTCACTGCTCGTAGCGCTCGACCACCTCTGGCTGGCGAACGTGTGCGCCGTCCGGGTCGAGATGCGCCTCGCGCAGCGCTCGCCGCTGGCGCAGCAGGTCCCAGCACTGGTCGAGCATGACCTTCACCTCTTCCAGCCGGCTTCCGTCGGCCGCGCTGCCCGTGCCGCTCGATTCGTCCTTCCAGAGCGCGTGCTCCTCGGCCACCAGCCGTTCGATCTGCTGGTGAAGCTGCGTGTCGTCCATCGGTTCCCCCTCGTGGCTGGTTGACGCCCGTCCGCCATCGAGGATATCGGAGCCGTCAAGCGGACGATGAACCATCTAGGATCGGGGCGCAACCCCACCGAAATGGAGCGGCACATGAACGAGATGACCTGTCGGCCGGCGTCGCGGGCCGGGTGGCGATCATGGCGGTGAGCTGCGGCCACCTTGACCAGATCGAGCTGACCGAGCCACCCGACTCGATCGCCGGATGCGAGGACTGCCTACCGATCGGCGCCCGCTGGCTTCACCTGCGCATGTGCGCCGGCTGTGGCCACGTCGGCTGCTGCGACTCGTCGCCGAACCGCCACGCAACCGCTCACGCCCAGAGCAGCGGTCATCCGGTGATCCGCTCCGCCGAGCCCGGCGAGGAGTGGTTCTGGTGCTACGTCGACGAGCTGGCCTTCGAGCTCCCGCGCGGCGGCGGCGCGGCGTGACCGATGTCGGGGGTGCTGCGGCCACGGGCCGCGGCACCGAACGGCTGCGCAGATTCACGCTGATCGCGACGGTGATCGGCTCGTCGATGACCTTTGTCGACGGCACGGTGGTGAACATCGCGCTGCCCACCATCGGCCGCGACCTGCACGCCGGGCTGGGCACGCAGCAGTGGATGATGCTGTCCTACTCGCTGGCCGTCGCCTCGCTCTACATCGTGTCCGGCGCTCTGGGCGACCGGTTCGGCCGCTGGCGGCTGTTCGTGGCAGGAGTGGTCGGGTTCGCGATGGCATCGGCGCTGGCCGGCCTGGCCCCGACCAGCGGTCTGCTGGTGCTGGCGCGCGTGCTGCAGGGCGTTGCCGGTGCGTTGCTGACCACCAACAGCCTGGCGTTGCTGCGGGCGACGTACGGCCAGGACAGCGGCCGGGCGGTGGGGCAGTGGACGGCCTGGAGTGGGATCGGCACGATGATCGGCCCGCCGCTGGGCGGGCTGCTGGTGCAGTTCACGTCGTGGCGCCTGATCTTCTTCATCAACCTGCCGGCGGCCGCGGTCGCGCTGGCGCTTGCCTGGATGGGTCGGCCTGACGAGCACCTGCCAGATCAGCCGCGGCCGGTGCAGATCTCGGGTGCGATCGCCATCGGGCTGACCTTCGGTGCGCTCACCTACGGGCTGATCGAGGGTGCCCAGGCCGGATTCGGCACGGTGCTGTGGGCATTCGCGCTGTCGCTGGCCGGACTGGCGGCGCTGATCACAACCGAGATCCGCGGCACCAATCCGCTGCTGCCGCATGATCTATTGCGTGCTCGAATGTTCATCATCGCGAACCTCTACACCCTGTTGGTGTACGCCGCGATCGGCGGCACCACCTTCTATCTCGCGCTCTACCTCCAGTCCGGGGCTGTTGGATACAGCCCGGCTCGCGCCTCGCTGGTGTTTCTGCCCATCAGCGTGATCATGTTCTTCATCGCCGCCCGATTCGGCCGGCTGGCCGACCGCAACGGGCCGCGCCGCTACCTGGTGCGTGCGCCCCTGATCCTCAGCGCTGGGTTCGTGCTGCTGACCGTGATCACCGACACCAATCCGTTGGCGCCGTTGCCTGGAGTGGTTGTGATGGCGCTCGGATTCGCCACGCTGGTGGCGCCGATCACGGCCACGGCCCTGAAGGCAGCTCCAGAGCAGCACACGGGCCTGGCGGCCGGCGTCAACACCACGGTCGCCAGGCTCGGCGGCCTGATCGCGACGCCCGTGCTGGGCGTCGTGATCACACTCGTGTTCGCCGCATCGGCGACCCATCATCAGGTCGATCCGTTCGCCGGTCACCTCACCGATGAGCAGCGCCACGCCACCATCGATGCATTCCGGGCGGCGATCGCCGGGTCGGTGCTGCTCTGCGTCGCCGGCTCGCTGCTGGCCGAACGCGGCCTGCGCGGCGATGACCGCTGATTCGCTTGCGCACCGCCGAGCGCGGGGCGACAATGGCGCCATGGCGGTGGTGTTCTCGGTGATCGACGCTCCATATCCGCACGTGTGCGCGCTGTATCGATGCCGGTGCGGCTGCGAGTGCGTACGGCACGATGAGCAGGCTGGGCTCCTGCCGGCGGGGTGGACGTCTGCCCATCAGGGCGAGGGTGACGACGAGCTGGTTCGCTGTCCGGGCTGCTCGGCCGAGACGGGGAACGACGGCCCTGAGCCGGTGTAAAGCTCATCCCGCACGTTTCGGTGCGCGCCGGTTGAGGTACTGACGGGGAGTGATCATACCGTCTGACGCTCAGCCGATCGGGAGGCCACCAGCTATCCCTGATGTCCGCAACCCGGTGCCGTCCGATCCCGCCCGGCGCCGGCTGTCGCCGTTCGAGTATCCCGCGGTCATTGTGCGGGGGGCGAAGCGCGCTCAGCGAAACCAGGTCTCACACCTCGCCCAGGCCGTTGCGTTCAACGGCTTCCTGGCCATCCCATCCGTGCTGCTGCTGGCTTTGGGCCTGTTCAGCACCGTCGCCGGCCCGGGCTCGGTCGACTCCCTGCTTGGCCACCTCGGCGGCGTCGTGCCGACGGCTGCGATCACCCTCGCTCGGGGCAGCATGAAGCAGGTGATGGCGGCGCAGCAGGGCGGCGTGATGATCGTGGTCGGTGCGGCACTCGCGCTGTGGTCGCTGAGTGGCGCCATGCAGACCGTGATGTGGTCGCTGAACACCGCCTATGAGCAGGAGGAGACGCGCGGATTCGTCCGCGCCCGCCTGGTCTCGATCCTGATGGGCCTTTCCGCGCTGGTGGCGGTGGCGCTGATCGTGCTGGCGTTGGTGCTGGGGCCGCTGATCAGCGTCTGGATCGGCGATCACGTCGGCGCCTCCGGTGTGACGGCCGCGCTGTGGAACATCGGGCGCTTTCCGGTGCTCGTGCTGGGTCTGCTGGCCTCGTTCGGGATCGTGCTCTACCTGGGTCCTGACGTCGAGGGGCGCCGGTTCCAGCTGGTCACCCCGGGCGCGGTAGTAGCGCTGTTGCTGTGGCTGGCGGCCTCGGCCGCGTTCGCCTTCTATGCCAACAGCTTTGGCAGCTACAACAAGGCTTGGGGATCGCTGGCGGCGGTGATCGTGACGCTGACGTGGATGTGGCTCTCGAGCGTCGCCCTGCTGCTGGGCGCCGAGATCAATGCCGAGGCCGATCGCTGCCGTGCCGGCCGCGGCGCGACCTCCTAGGGAATCACGAACCACCGCGGCGGTGCGATCTGCCGCCGCGCCTCGCGCTGACAACAATCAGACACCCGGCGGTATTGTCAAGTCGTATACTGGTCAGTCACATGCCGCAGCGCCGCCGCCGAGGTCTCGACACAACATCAGCCACGGCCGCTCGCGCGGCGCTTCCAGCGTCCGAGCTACAGGATCTGTTCCAGACGCTGATGATGGAGCTACCGTTGTATGCCGTGATAACGACCGCAGACCGAACGATCAGGTTCTGCAACCGGGCACTCGCGGCGTTGGTGGAGCTCGAGCCGGACAAGGTGGTTGGTCGCGACTGGGACGACATCTTCGACGGCTTCGCGGAGGATCAGGCGTCCTGGGATCGATTCCTCGTCGGCCTGGTCACGCGCCAGTATCACGGTCGCGTACGCGATGCGGCCGGCTTCGTGCACGACGTGTTCTGGTCGAACGTGCTGTTGGGTGGCTCGGGCTCCAGCGCCATGCTGGCCTCGATTGGACACGACGTCACCGACAGCATCGCTGCCGCCGAGATGCTGGCCGCTGCCAACGCCGATCGCGAGCGGCTGGTCGCGGCGGTGCTCGCGGCCGAGGTTGAGGAGCGTGCACGGCTTGCCGAGGCGCTGCACGACGACACCGTCCAGGCGCTGACGGCCACGCTGATTCAGCTCGATTCGGCCCTCGCCGGCCGCGGCCAGCCCACGACGCTGGCTCGCGCCCGTGACACGCTGGCAGACGCGCTGGTTCGGATGCGACGGCTGATGTTCAACCTGCGCCCACGACTGCTCGACGACGAGGGGTTGTCGGCCGCGATCTCGCAGCTGGCTGACGAGTTCGCTCGCGACGATGGCTTCGAGGCCACGGTGCAGGTGCCCCAACGCCGCCTCCCGCGCGCGGTGGAGGAGCTCGCCTACCGCACCGTCCGAGAAGCGGTGATCAACTGCGCTCGGCATGGCCGTGCCGGTCATCTCGCCATCACGATCGAGATTGTCGACGGCGTGCTGGTCGGCGAGGTGGCGGACGACGGCGTCGGCTTCGATCCAGGTGCGATTGGCGCCCGGCGGGACGCAAACCTGCACGTCGGCATCGCGTCGATGGCCGAGCGAGTGCGCTTGGCGCGAGGAGAGATCGAGATTGAGAGCGCGCCCGGGGCCGGCACCACGGTTCGCTTTCGGATGCCTCTCTAGCCGGTCGGGTCGGCTACGCTGACCGGCATGGGACGGACGCTGCGAGCGGCGGGGGCGGGTATGGCGGCCGCCGCGACCTGGGTGGCGGTGGAGCCAGTGTTTCGCCGCGCGTTCGGCGGGCCGCATCGCGAGCTGCGGCTGGTCGGCAGGATGCTGGCGCCGGAGCGGGCATGGCTACCGGTGGGCGTTGCCGTTCACCTCGCCAACGGCGCGATGTTCGGCGTGGCGTTCGATCGGCTTGGCGGGCGGGGCGTCCGTGCGGCCGTGATCGCGGCCCAGGTGGAGAACGCCGTGCTGTGGCCGACGATGCTGATCGTCGACCGGCTGCATCCCGACGTGCGAAGCGGCGCCTGGCCACGGCTGGCGGGCAATCGGTCGGTGGTGGCCCAGGAGCTGGCCGGTCACGCGGTGTTCGGCGTGGTGCTGGGCGCGTTGCTGCCCCGTGAGTAGCCGGCTACGCGGCCAGCAGCACGCGACGCTTGCCGGCGCGCTTGGCCCGAAGCAGCGCGGCGTCTGCGCGGTCGATTACCGCCAGCGGATCTAGCTCGCCTGGAAGCGAGGCGGCCACGCCGATCGAGGCGCCGCAGCCGGCCATCGCGGCGACCGCCCGCAGGACGCGACGCGCGGATCTCTCGGCGGATGGGACAGGACCAGTCAGGATCATTGCGAACTCGTCGCCGCCGATACGCCCAGCGACGTCGTACGGCCGGCAGCACGATCTCAACGCCGCGGCCGTCTTGCGCAAGATCGCGTCACCGGCCAGGTGGCCGAGGCTGTCGTTGGCCTGCTTGAAGTCGTCCAGGTCGAGCACCAGCACCGCCAGCTGCTCGCCGTTTCGGTGGGCGCGTGCCAGCTCGGCGGCGACGCGGCCGTAGAAGGCCCGATGGTTGAGCAGCTCGGTTAGTGAGTCGTGATCGACGCGATGCTCGAGGTCCTCAAACAGCGAGACGCGAACCACCATCGCCGCCAGCGTGGCCACCATCTGCAGCAGCGCGACGTCGCGTCGCGCCCATGCGCGGGCGGAGTCGTAGTCCGCCACGTCCATCAGCCCGATCGAGCGCCCCGCGGTGACCAGCGGCAGCTCGACCACCGATCGCCACGTCCACTCCTCGAACTCGCGGCGGAACTGTGGCAGCAGCGAGAGATCGGTGACCTGCAGCTCGCTGTAGCCGACGCCGCTTTCCAGCAGGCGGCGCGACTCGGGCCGCGCCGCCAGCGAGTACAGCTCGCCGTTGAACTCGCCGTCCGAGCCGTCGGTGAGCGAGCCATCCTGATAGAAGACGGCCGCCGTCTCGATCCGGTTGTCGTCCGGATGCCAGACCGAGATCGTGCACTCGTTGGCGCGGCCGACCGCCCGCACGACCTCGCGGGCGAGGATATTTGCAGCCGCGTCAAAGGATGCCGCCTGGGCGAGCGCCAGCGAGATCCGGTGGAGGACCTCGAGTTCGTGCCGGCCACGGGACCAGCCCTCATCGATCGTGCGGAGCATGGTGCTGTATCGGCATTGGCGGCGCCGGCTGAAGGCGCTCGACGGCCGAATCGCCTCCCCACTTTGTGGTAAATCGGGCAGGACCGGGTCAACCGCTCCGCGGCTCCGTCGATTACCGGCGAGTGACGCGCCTCGGCGCGACCTGCATACCCGGAAGAGAGGCTCCAATGTTCCAGCGAAGCTCGGCGAACGATCCCGTCATCCTCGAGCTGATCGACCGGCTCTCGAGCCTCGACCAGAACTGCCTCACCAACCTCAGCGCCGGCATCACGGCGATCGCCGGTGGAGACCTGACCTACGCGGTGAGCCCGGTCACCACGCCGATCTCGACCCGTGCCCGCAGTGGCGAGGTGCAGCAGCTGGTCGACATCTTCAACTCGATGCTGGGCAAGGCGCAGGCTGCCCTCGAGGGCTACGAGACGGTGCGCGAGACCTATCGCGCGGCGCTCGGTGACCACTCCTGCCTGCAGGAGCTCGAGACGCAGCTGACCAGCCTGTCGGACAACTGCCTGACCAATCTCGGTACCGGACTCGAGGCGATGACCCGTGGCGACTTGACCGTGGACGTGCAGCCGGTCACCAGCCATCTGGAGGCGGCACGCGGCAAGGCGATCGGCACGCTGGGCGAGATCTTCAACGGCATGTTGACCAAGGCTCAGGCCGGGCTGGGGCTGTACAACACCACCCGCACCCAGGTTGCCGGCATGATCAGCGAGATCGGAGACACCTCGGACAGGCTGTCCGCGGCGGCCGAGACGATGTCGACCACCTCGCACGAGACCAGCCGTGCGATCGAGGAGATCGCCCGCGCCATTACCGGCGTGGCCGAGGGAGCCGAGCGCCAGGTACAGATGATCACGTCTGCGCAGTCGATCACCGCCGAGGCGGTGGAGATGGGCGAGAACGCCCGCCAGGTGGCCGAGCAGGGCGTTCGCATGACCGATCAGATCGCGAGCATCGCCGACCAGACCAACCTGCTCGCCCTGAACGCGGCCATCGAGGCCGCGCGGGCCGGGGAGCAGGGCCGGGGCTTCGCGGTCGTCGCCGACGAGGTGCGCAAGCTGGCCGAGTCCGCCAGCTCCACGGTCGAGGAGACGCGCAAGGCGTTCCACGGTCTGGCATCAAGCATCGAGGACGTGACCGGATGCGTCAGCCGCATCTCCGATGCGACCGGCCAGGTGTCCGAGGTTGCCGAGGGCACCAGCGCCGCCACCGAGGAGGTCTCGGCTTCGACCGAAGAGACGAGCGCGTCCACCCAGAACATCTCGGCGTCCAGCGAGGAGCTGGCGCGCACCGCTGAACATCTCAAGGGTCTCGTCAGCCGCTTCGTGGTCTGACCGCGAACCGAACTGGTTGGGAGAGGAATCTGGGATGCAGCAGCTGGTCGTCTTCTCGCTCGCGGGCGAGCACTACGGACTTCCGATAACACAGGTGCAGGAGATCATCCGGTACCAGACGCCGCGCTCGTTGCCAAGCCCGCTGGCCTCGATCCGAGGTGTCATCAATCTGCGCAACCGGATCATCCCTATCTGCGATCTGCAGTGCGAGATGGGCCTTTCGGCCGCCGGCGAACGCGATGACGGGACGAGCAAGATCGTGATCATCGAGACTGCGGTGGGCACGGTCGGCCTGATCGTCGACAGCGTCGACCAGGTGATGAGAGTGGAGGACGAGCAGGTCGAACCGGGCGCCGGCTCGCAGCAGGAGTACGTCAGCGGCATCGCCAAGATCGGGAGCGATCTGGTGATCCTGCTCCAGCCGGACGCGCTGGCGACGTCGATCGGCCTCGCGCCGACCGAGTTGGCGGCGTAGCGCATCGCCGGCCCGGCGCGCGCGCCCGCCCGGCTGATGTGACGCTCCACATGTGAGGGCGCTAGCCTGTGCGGGTGACGCGCAGCCCGCGACCCTCTCACAGCGATCGGCGCGGTCGCAGGGCACGCGCTCGGCGGCGTCGCGCCGTGGCCGGCACGCTGGCAGTGGCGCTGCTGGTGGTGGTGGTGGGCTACCTGGTCGCCGGCCGTTCGTCGTCGCACCCGACGGCTGCGACCGGTAACTCGTCGAGCCGGTCGACCACCGGTACCGGCGCGACCGGCAACGCGTCGACGGGCGGCCCTCCGCCCAAGCCGGTGGTGCGTGTGCGCCACCTGGCCACGCTTGCCACCGCAGTACAGGACGCGGCCGTGGCTGCGTTGGGGAATCGGGTGTTCGTGTTCGGCGGCCTGGACAGCTCGGGCGCGTCGACGACGGCCATCAGCTCGGTGAACGGCGCCCAGGTCACGTCTGCCGGGACGCTGCCGGTGGCGGTGCACGATGCCGCCGCCGCCGCCGTGGCCGGCCGGCTGCTGGTGTTGGGAGGTGGACAGGTGCAGAGCTACCCCGGCATCGGCCGCTTCGATCCGGTCAGCGGGCAGACGCACCTGATCGCCCAGCTGACCACGCCGCTCAGCGATCTTGCCGCCGCCACGATCGGCAGCACCGTGTACGTGGTCGGTGGGTACACCGGCTCGGCCTGGTCGAACCGTGTCGAGGCCGTCGCGGGCACCAAGGTGACGGTTGTCGGGCACCTGCCGATCGCCCTTCGCTATGCCGCGGTCGCACCGATTGGCAGCGACGTGCTGATTGCAGGCGGCCGGACGCAGAACGGCGTCAGCGCCGCCGTCTACCGCTTCACGCCTGCCACCGGGCGGGTTGTCCAGATCGGCTCGTTGCGCCAGCCGGTGATGCACGCCGGCGCCGGCCTGCTGGGCGGCTCGATGTACGTGGTGGGCGGCATCGACGCCGCAGGCCGTGCGGTGACGGCGGTGCAATCGGTGTCTGCGAGCGGAGCGTCCAAGGTGGCCGCGCAACTGCCCCACGCCCTGTCGGATGCCGGCGTCGCGACCGGCCACGACAGGATCGTGGTGGTGGGCGGTAACGATGGCTCGGCTGCCGTCGCCTCGGTGCTCCAGATCGAGCTCGGCCCGGCGACGACCCAGCCGGCTGCGACGCCGGCGACGGGCACAGGTCCGCCTGCCATGTTCCGCGGCCCGCTGCCTGGCGACCTGCTGATCGCCGACCGCGGCAACAACCGGATGTTGATCGTCAACCCGCTCGGCCACATCATCTGGCGCTATCCCAGCCGGCCGGGCCAGCGCAAGCTGATGTTCGACGACGACGCCTTCTTCACGCCGGGCGGCCACTCGATCATCTCGAACGAGGAGGACAACCACGACATCGTCGAGATCTCCTACCCGTCCGGGCACGTCGTCTGGAGCTACGGCCGCTCCGGCCACCCCGGATCCGCCGCCGGGTACCTGAACACGCCTGACGACGCGTATCGGCTCCGCAACGGGCTGGTGATCGTCTCGGACAACAAGAACTGCCGCCTGATCGAGATCCGCGGCAAGAAGATCGTGCGTTCGATCGGCCGCTCCGGCTACTGCGTCCACAATCCGCCCAGCGGACTGGCGTCGCCCAACGGCGATACACCGCTGCCGAACGGCAACATCCTCGTCTCCGAGATCACCGGATCGTGGGTTGACGAGATCACGATGAACGGCAAGCTGGTGCGCAGCCTGCACGCGCCGGTGGCGTACCCGTCCGACCCCCAGCTGACGCTGGACGGCAACATCCTGCTGTCGGATTACTCCAGCCCGGGCGGCGTCGTCATCATCGACCGCCAGACCGGCAAGCTGCTGTGGCGCTACCAGGCTGTCAACGCGGCGGCACAGCTCGATCACCCGAGCCTCGCGGCGATGCTGCCCAACGGCAAGATCATCGTGGTCGACGATTACAACGATCGGATCGTCATCATCAACCCGGGCACACAGCGGATCGTGTGGCAGTACGGCCATCGGGGCGTGGGTAGCACGGCTGCCGGCTATCTGCACCTGCCCGACGGGTTCGACTTCATCCCTGTCACCGACGCCGGCAAGCCGAACCCGTCCGCGATCGTGCACGGCCGATGACGGTTGATCGGGGCCACGACGTGATCGAGCCGTTTGCCTCCCAGCTGCCGGTGAGGATCCGGTTCGGTGAGGGCACGACGGCGTCGCTGCCAGAGCTGGTGGCCGGCCGGCGCGCGCTGGCAATCGTCGAGCGGGCGGTGGTGGAGATCCCATCGGTGGCCGCGGCGATCGATGGCATCGAGCTGATCGAGAAGCCCCCGGGCGAGCCGACGTTTGCAACGGTGGAGGCGGCGGCGGCGCGCGTCGCCGCGCTCTCGCCGTTGGTGATCGTGGCGATCGGTGGCGGCTCCGCGATCGATCTCGCCAAGGCCGCGCGCTTGGTGGCAGGCCAGGGCCAGCCGTTCCAGCGGTTCGTGGCCGGCAAGGTGCCGGTGCTGCCGCCGGTCGTCGAGCTGATCGCGGTGCCGACCACCTCCGGCACCGGCAGCGAGGTGTCGGGCGGAGCGGTGGTCGTGGACAGCCGGGAGGGGCGCAAGCTTGGTGCCGCGCATCCGCTGATGCGGGCGCAGGACGCGGTGGTCGACCCGCTGCTGACGCTGGGGCTGCCCCGCGACGCGACCGCGTGGACGGGCGCCGATGCGCTGGCCCAGGCGATCGGCGGCGTGATCGTCTCGAACGGCAATCCGCTCTCGGTGACCGTCGGGCTGGAGGCGTGCCGGCACGTGGCGGCCGGTCTGGCCGCCGCAGTGAGCGACGGTAGCGACCGTGACGCGCGGGCCGCGATGAGCCTCGGAAGCCTGCTCGCCGGTCTGGCTATGAACCTGTCTGACTGTGGCGCTGACCATGCGCTCGGTCACTCGATCGGCTCGACGCTCGGGCTGCCGCACGGGCTGACCGTGGGTCTGATGCTGGCAGAGACGCTGGAGGTCAACCGGCCTTGGTGCGGCGACCGTCTGGAGCGGGTGGCAGATGCTCTGGGCGAGCCGGACGACGATACCGGCGATGGCTCGCGCGCGGTACGCGCGGTGCGCAGGCTGCTGGCCGAGATCGACCTGCCGACACTGCGAGACGTGGGCGTGGAGGAGGGTCACATCGACCGGTTGGTGGAACTCTCACTGGCGGACTACTGCCTGACGGTGAACCCACGCGTGTGGAGCGAAGGGGATGTGCGGTCGGCGTACGCCGCGGCGCTCGCGCTCGAGCGCCGGAGCTAGGCCCCAGCCTGGTGCCTGGCACCGCAGCCCCGTGCCTGACACCGTGCCTGGCACCACAGCCCCGTGCCTGGCACCAGTTCGGCCGGCGTCGACGGGTGGCCTGGCCGGCTCGGTCGGTCGCGTGGTTCGCGCTCACATCTCGACCTGGATCTCGCCGTCCTGCTCACGTACCGGAAACGTCTCCAGCGACGCAACCGCCGGGCCCACCAGCGCCTCGCCGGTGCGGATGTCGAACACGGCGCCGTGGCAGTAGCACTCGACCCGACGCTCGCTCAGCTGGCCCTGCGAGAGCGGGCACTCCTCGTGGGTACACCAGCCCTCGAACGCGTACAGGCCGTCCGTGCGGGCGACCACGATCGGCTCGCCGCGGTTGTCGACCTCGATCATCTCGCCCTCGGGCAGGTCGGCGCTGCGGCCGACCGTCGTCCACGCGGCCACGATCAGCTCCCCGCCATGCGAACCGGGATCACGATCACAGGTGGTGGGTGTACTCGCGGAACTCCCAGTCGCTGACCCACGCCTTGTTGCGGGCCAGCTCGGCCGCCTTGATCGTGAGAAACGTCTCCACCAGCTCCGCGCCCATCGCCTGTTTGATGACGGTGTCGGCATTGAGCGCCTCGATAGCGGCGTCGAACGTGCGCGGAAGCGGCGTGCAGTGCTCTGCCGCAGGATGCTCGTAGATCAGCCCCTCGAATGGCTCAGGTGGCTCCAGCTGGCGGCGGATGCCGTCCATGCCGGCGAACAGCGCCGCGGCGGTCGCCAGGTAGGGGTTCGACGAGCCGTCGCCCAGCCGCAGCTCGATCCGGGTCGCCTTGCCCCGCTCGCGCGGCACCCTCGCCATGCACAGCCGGTTGTCATGCCCCCAGCTCACCAGCGTCGGCACCAGCGCCTCCTCGGTGATGCGGTGATAGGCATTGACAGTCGGGTTGAAGAAGGCCATCAGCGCCGGTCCGTGCTCGAGTATTCCAGCCAGGAAGTGGTGAGCCAGCGGCGACAGGCCCTCCGCCTGGTCGCCGTTCAGCAGGTTCGCGCCGGAGTCGTCGGCCAGTGAGAGGTGGAGGTGGAAGCCGGAGCCTTCGTCGTCGTTCCACGGCTTGCCGATGAACGTCGCCAGCAGCCCGTTCAGCGCCGACATCTCCTTGACCGTGGTCTTGAACAGGAAAGCGCGATCGGCGGCGTCAAGCGCGTCCGAGTGGCGCAGGTTGATCTCATATTGCGATCGCCCAAACTCGTGGTTGGCCGCGTACGCGCCCAGGCCCAGGTCGGCGCAGGCGTGCATCATCTGGCGCAGCAGGCCGCGCGGATCGGCCACCGCGCCCACCGTATAGACGTGGCTGTCGTTGTTGACGTAGCGCGTGTAGCCGTTGGGGGCGTTGGCATCGGCCTGGCAGAGGTAGAACTCAAGCTCCGGCCCCATCACCGGCACCAGCCCCTCGCTGGTGTACTCGGCCACCGCCCGCCTCAGCACGGCCCGCGAGTCGACGCCAAACGGCGAGCCGTCCATCCGGGTCAGGTCGGCGATGCACCAGGCCACCTCGGGATCCCACGGGATGCGGGCGATCGTATCCTGATCGGGCCGGGCGACGATGTCCTGGAACCCGTGCTCGAACCCCGCCACCACGTTGTGGCGGAGGTCGACCGTCATAATCGCCTCGCAGTGTGCCGCACCGTCGTCGGCGAGATGCTGGAAGAAGCTGGCCGGGAACTCCTTGCCGCGGCAGATGCCATGCAGGTCGGGGTAGCAGATGCGGACGGTGGTAACGCCGTCCCGTTCGAGCTCTGCCAGCTTGCTTTCCGCCATCTAACCGCCCTTTCCGAGAGTGTCAGTCTGTCATGCGCGGGTGACGCGCACTGGCATCGACTTGTACGCGTTTGTGAAGTTCGACTCGACCCGCCGTGCCGGCGCCGTCTGCTCGATGCTACCCATCCTGGGTAGCAGCTCCTCGAACAGGATCCGCGTCTCCAGCTTGGCCAGATGGGCGCCGAGGCAGAAGTGAGGGCCACCGCGCCCGAACGTGACGTGGTTGTTGGGTCGCCGCTCGATGTCGAAGCGCAACGGGTCGGGGAACTGCCGCTCGTCGTTGTTGCCCGAGATCAGCCACACCACCACCTTGTCACCGGCACTGATACGGCTGCCGTGCATCTCGAGGTCGACCGTGGCGGTGCGCCGGAAGTGGATCACCGGCGATGCCCAGCGCATGATCTCGTCCACCGCCGTCGACATCAGCTCCGGCTGGGCGCGCAGCCGCGCCATCGCGTCGGGGTGGTCGATCAGCGCCTTCATGCCGTGGGCGATCGACTGGCGGGTGGTCTCGTTGCCGGCCACTACGAGCAGCAGGAACATCGTGTCGAACTCCTGCTCGGTCAGCCGCCTTCCATCCTCGTCCTCCCAGTTCACGAGCTTGGAGACCAGGTCATCCTTGGGATCGTCGCGGCGGATGCCGGCGATCCGGTGCCCGTAACGGAACACCTCCATCGCGTACGGGCTGCGGAACGGATACAGGCGGTACTCGGCGCTCTCTGGGCTGGCCGGGTGCAGGCCGCCCATGTCGGGGTCGGTGTTGCCGATCATCTTGTCGCCCCACTCGATCAGCTGGTCGTCATCGGTCAGCGGCACGCCTAGGATCCGGCACAACACCTGGATCGGCAGCTGCTTGGCGACCTCCTCGATGAAGTCGAACTCGCCCATCGGCAGGGCGTCGTCCAGGATCGAGCGGGTCAGCTCCCGCAGCAGCTGCTCGTATGCCGCCACCGCCCGCGGCGTGAAGCCCTTGTTGACGATCGCGCGCAGGCTGGAGTGCTTGGGAGGATCGGTGTCGAGCATCGACTTGCGAGCCTCGAGCTGGTCGGGCTCGAGATCCTCCAGCGCGGTCGCTCCGGTCTCACTCGAGAACGATCGCCAGTCCTTCAGCACCGTCACGACGTCGTCGTAGCGGGTGATGCACCAGAAGCCCTTGCCGTGCTCCCAGTCGTACCAGTGGACGGGAGCCTGGTCGCGCAGTAGGGCGAACGTCTCGTACGGGACACGCTCGGCGAAGGCGTCGTTGTCGAGGTGGACGTCGGCCAGCGATGTCACGCGGTCGTCCCCTCCATGATCTGCAGCGTCTTGAGGTCAGAGTAGAAGTCGAGCGCGTACTCGCCGCCCTCGCGGCCGATGCCGCTGATTCCGACTCCGCCGAACGGCGCCGTCAGGTCGCGCACCAGGAAGCTGTTCACCCACACCGTACCGGCGCGAACGGCGCTGCCGACCCGCTCGGCGCGCGCCTGCGAGCCGGTGTAGATGATCGCCGACAGCCCGTAGGCGGTCGAGTTCGCGAGCGCAACGGCCTCGGCCTCGTCGCGGAACGTCTGGAAGGTCAGCACGGGGCCGAACACCTCTCGCTGCACCACCTCGGAGTCATTCGATCGCGGCTCGATCAGGGTCGGCTCGTACCACAGACCGCCTATCTCCGCTCGCCGGCCGCCTCGCGCGATCCGGTCACCGGCGCCGCGCGCACGCTCGACGAAGCCCTCCACCCGGGCCAGGTGGTCGGGGTGGATGAGGGGCGAGATGGTGGTGCGTCCGTCGCGCGGGTCGCCCAGCACCTGCGCGTCGACGCCGGCGTGGAAGCGCTCCAGGAACGCATCGCGGATCGACTCCTCCACCAGCAGCCGCGTGCCGGCCAGGCAGACCTGGCCGGCATCGTCATACTGACCGGAGGCCTTCGCCGCCGCCGCATCGAGGTCGCTGTCGGCGAACACGATCAGCGGGCCCTTGCCGCCCAGCTCGGCGGTGAACGGCACGATGTTGGCGGCCGCTGCGGCGCCTATCAGCCGCCCCGTCTCGGGCGAGCCGGTGAAGCTGATCCGCCGCAGTCCTGGGTCGGCCACCAGCAGCGCCCCGGCCTCCTCGCCGATGCCCTGCACAAGGTTGAACACCCCGGCCGGGATGCCGGCCTCGGCCACCAGGTCGGCCAGCAGCGAGCACGACAGCGGTGCCCACTCTGGCGGCTTCAGGATCACCGTGCAGCCGGCGGCCAGACCGGGCGCCGTCTTCCACGTGGACAACATGAACGGCGCGTTCCAGGGCGTGATCACCGCCGCCGGGCCGCTCGACATCCGCAGCACGCGGTTGGCGGTGCCGTTCGAGCTCCACCGCCGCTCCTGGTACGCCTCGGCCAGGTCGGCATAGGCGCGGTAGTTGCGGGCGCCACGGGCGATCACCCGCGCCCGCAGGGAGCGCTCCAGCATCGCCATGTCGAGGCACTCCACGGTTGCGATGCGATCGACGCTGTCGTCGATAAGGTCGGCCAGCCGCCGCAGATAGACGGCGCGGCCGGCAGCACCCAGCGCCGCCCAGGCCGGAAACGCGCGGCTGGCGGCGGCCACCGCCAGATCGACCTCGCGGCGGCCGCCTCGCGCGACGTCTGCCAGCTCGCTCTGGTCGATCGGGCTGATGTCGGTGAACGTGTCGTCCGAGGGCACGCGCTCGCCGTCGATGAAGTGGTCGGGCGAGACAGCGATGCCGGCCACCGCGGTCACAGCTCGCGCACCGTCTCCAGGTCGTCGACTGTGTAGGCGAATTGGAAGCGGAACCCCTTGCCGACCCGCACGGGCGCCAGCTCGGCATGCTCCTCGCCGGGCGCGGCGTGCAGCACAAGCGTTGCCGCGCCCTCATGGATCGATGAGATCGAGCGGTCGCTGCTGCGCGCCCGCACCAGCTCGTGCACGGCCGGCTGCTGCCAGCGCCCGGCCTCCAGGCGCGGAAAGTGGCGGCGGTTGATCAGCGGTGGGTCGTTGTGCGTGGGGCCACTCTCGCTGATCCGCTCCGGAGTCACCGATCCCTCAGCCAGCAGCCTGCCGTGGGCGGCCAGCGTGCCGGCGAACGTCCGACCCTCGGCCTTGCTGTCCAGCCCGAACCTGCGGGTCATGTGCACCTCACCCAGCTTCTTGGGGAAGCCCTGGATCCAGCCCCGGATCAAGGCGAAGTCACGGTCGACCCAGATGTAGGGGCACGTGGTGACGTGCTGGGAGCCGAGCATCGCGTTGGCAACCAGGAAGAACTCCTTGTACTGGCCGCGCACCGGATCCAGCAGCTCCTCGCCGGAGTCCGAGCAGGACTGCCAGTCGACGAACAGCGCAGCGCAGCGGCCCGGATCGTCCGCGAACGGCGTCAGCCCCTCCGGCAGCACCGCCGCCACAGCGTCGGGGTCGGCCCAGTACTCGATCACCAGAAAGTCGCCGACGTAGTGCCATGGCGGCGCGGGGATGATCGAGGCCGATCCTCCCGGCGACAGCGGCAGCGAGTAGCCGCGCGTCACGCCGCGCCCTCGGTCAGGAACTGCTCCACCAGCGACTCGGCGAAGGTCTTGTCGGCGATCGTGTAGGCCAGCGCCGTCATCCGATATGAGTCCGACAGGTAGAAGCGCTCGTACAGCTCGCCGCGTCCACCCAGGTCGCTGCCGATGTAGTCCCACGCCAGCCGGAACAGCCGGATCCGCCGTTCGGCGTCGGCCCCGGCCGCCTGGTAGTACTTGGCGATCTCGTCGGCCAGCGGCCCGCGCAAGTCGGCCTCGGACGGCGTGCACATGAAGCCGCCGCCCCCGATCAGCTGCAACAGCTCGCTGGCGTAGGGCAGCCACTTGGGCATCTCGCCGCGCAGCGCCAGGAACGGCCGGTCATCGGGATACCAGACGCCCCCCTCGTCGAGGGCCGAGCCTGCTTCGGCCGAGACCAGCCCGGAGCGGGTCAGCTCGACCATGTTCCAGATCTGGCCCAGCTTCTCCTGGATGTGGTCGAAACGGACAACGCCGGTGGTGTTGGCGATCAGGTGGCCGAGGCCGAGCGCGAACGAGAGCTTGACGTATGCGCGGGTGAACGCCTGGTGCATGATGTGGCCGCGCCAGCCGGTGTCGGTGATCACCTCCGAGTAGGACTCGGTGTCGCCGCAGAGGAACAGCCGATCCTTCGGCACCTCAACGTCGTCAAAGATGACGACTGCGTCCATCTCGTCGAACCGCGACGAGAGCGGGTAGTCGAAGCGACTGCGCTGCTTGGAGTAGCTGTCGCGGCAGATGAACTTGAGCCCCGGCGTGCCCATCGGCAGCGCGAACGCGAGCGCGTAGTTGCCGTCCTGGGGGCGGATGTCCGAGCCGGGGTAGATGGTCAGCTCGTCGGCGTAGGGGGCTAGCGTCGCCAGCATGCGGGCACCGCGCACGGTGATGTGGTTCTCGGTCTCGCCCACCTTGTGCAGGGCCACCTCGCCCATCGCCTGCTCCGCCTCGGGCTTGCTGCGGTCGACCTGCGGGTTCATGATCGAGTGGGTGGTGGAGAGGTCGCGGTCGCGCATCAGCTTCTGGTAGGCGACCAGGTTGGCTGCACCCTGCTCGTTGCCGCGGCGGGCCCACACGTCGGCGCGCCCGGCGAAGCACGCGAAGGTGACGTTCAGGTAGTCCGGCGTGCGGCCCATCATGCCGGCCGTGACCGCTGCAGTCAGCTCGATCGCGTGGCGGCGGCGCTCCAGGTCGGCCTTGCTGCGCGGGATCAGGTGTGTGACGTTGACCAGCCGACCGTCGTCGGGCGAGGGGGCAAGCATCTCGTCGGCGTGTTCGTGCTGGAGGTCGTACACGCGCGCCATCGTCTCGGCCGCCGCGCGCAGTTGCGGGTGCTCGAGCGGGTGGCTGATCTTCTCGCCGTTCAGCCAGATCTCGCGGGCGTCGTCGCGCAGTCCGTCCAGGAACTCGCTGCCGGTGCGGGCCGCGATCGGTGTGGTCGTCTCGGTGGTCGCCATCAGGCCTCCAGTGGTGGCAGCGGATGTCCCTGTGCCTGCAGGCCGTCCCGCTCGTAGCGGACGGCATCGGCATCGAAGCGGAAGTAGGAACGTGGTGGAAGGATGCCCCAGACGTTCGAGGAGTGGGGGGTGTCGGCCCACTCTCGCGGCTCGTGGTCGGGCTCCACCTGTTCCATGTCGCAGTAGCACTCGACCAGCAACGGCTCCTCGGTGATGCGCACATATGCGCACAGGTTCTGTGCCAGCGCGTGGCGCAGCGGCCCCCACACAAGCCAGCGGCCGTGCTGGCCGAGGTGGTCGAAGAGCACCCGCAGCTCGCCCCAATCGACGTACTCCCAGGCGAGGTGGTGGAAGTGGGCGTACTCGAACTGCACCAGCGCCATCGCGTGGTGGTCGCTGTTGATCGTGAACCAGTTGCCGGCTCCCAGCAGCCGGTCGGATATGCGCATGCCCAGCACGTCGGTGTAGAAGGCGGTCTGTGCGTCCAGATCGGTTGTCAGCAGGTTGACGTGGCCCAGCTTGCGCGGGCGCAACCCGGGCAGGGTGGTGGTGCTGCGGGCCACCGGCGGCCGGCTGTCGGGCTGCGGGCGGTAGGGCGCGATCTCGATCCCGTTGCCGTCCAGGTCGGCCAGGTGCAGATGGCCGTCGCGGTGCTCGAACTCGACGCCGTGGTGGCTGAGGTGGCGGGCGGCGTCGTCAAGCGAGCAGCCGCGCCTCAGCTCCCAGCCGGTGTGGTCGTGGCCGGGTTCACCACCGCCGATCAGCTCCAGCGAGTAAGGCTCGTACCCGCAGCGAAGGTAGGCGTGGTGGCCGGTGCGCTCCACCTCGCTCAGTCCGAACTGGAGGCTCCAGCGCTCGATGGCCTGGTCGAGGTCGCCCACGCGCAGCGCGACGTGGTCGATCCGCCGCAACGCGATCACGTCCGCTCCGCCGCGGTTATCCGCTCGGCCTCGTCCTCGGGAATCGCGAGCGCGACGTGCAGCGTGTTGGCTGATACCTGCAGCTGGTCGCCGGCGCCGGTCAGATCGACGTCCCAGTCGACGACCGTGTTGGAGAGCCGTCCCAGCCCGGAGATCTCGACCTCGACCAGGTCGCCCGGCTCCATCGGCCGCGAGTTGGCGGGCGTTCCGGACAGGACGACGTCGCCCGGCTCGAGCGTGATCAGCCGGCAGAGGTCAGCCAGCAGGTAGGCGATCGGCCAGATCAGGTCGGCGGCGGTGCCGCGCTGGACAACCTCGCCGTTCAGGTATGTGCGGAGCTCGAACTCGGTGGGATCGAACTGGTCCGCCGGCACCAGCTCGGGGCCGAAGGGACAGAAGCCGTCCTGTCCCTTCACCCGCAGCATCGAGCCGCGGTCGGCGTGGCGGAAGTCGTGCAGTCCGACGTCGTTGGCGCAGGCGTACCCGGCGACGTGCGACAGCACCTCGGACTCGGGGACACCGTGCATCCGGCGTCCCACGACCACGGCCACTTCTCCCTCGTAGTTCAGGAAGCGCGCACCTCGCGGCCGCCGCAGCGTGCCGTTGTGGCCGTTCAGGGTGGTGGGGGGTTTCATGAAGTACGACGGCTCAGGGGGCGTGCTGGCGGCGTACTCCTCGACCCGGCTGCGGTAGGTGAGATGGGTGGCGATGATCTTGCTCGGCTCGACCGGGGCCATGAACCGGGCCTCGGCGATCGCGACCCGGCGCCCGGATTCCAGCAGCACGTCGTCACCATCCAGCCGACCCCAGCTGGGCGACCCATCGACGTTAAGGCGAACTCGACGCTCGACCACGATTGGATACAATATGCGCTTGACCGCGGGCGGTCAAGCCGGCCGCCACGGCCGGCTCGCTACAGTGGCCCAACCACGACGGGAGGATTTCCAATGCAGCAGCAGACCCCGCGGCAGCGCGGATTGGAGCGGCTCGCCGAGCTCGGCGACGAGCCCGGCGGTGACGCGTTCATCGAGCGCATGGGCAGCCCGATGGGGGAGTGGCTGGTCGACTGGGTGTTCGGCGAGGTGCACACGCGCGACGGACTGACGGCGCGCGAGCGAGAGCTGATCATCGTCGCCGTGCTGACCGCGATCGGCGGCTCCGAGCCGCAGGTGGCCGCGCACATCCGGGCGCTGCGCGCGATCGACGTGCCGTGGCAGGAGATCGAGGAGACGATCCTTCAGACCGCTCCCTACGCCGGCTTCCCGCGCGCGATCAACGCGCTCAAGGTGCTGCGAACGGAGCAGGGGCGATGAGGGCGGTGCGGTTCGTCGATCCCTCCGGATCGATCAAGCTGGGTCGGCTCGAGGGTGACGTGATCTACGACGCCGGGCCGGCTGGGCCAAACGGATTTGTTCCCAGTCCCGAAGGCTGGCAGCAGGTTGCCGACGCTGCCGGGCTGGCCCACCCGCTGGACGACGTCCGCCTGCTTCATCCGACGGTGCCGAACAAGCTGATCGCGATCGGCCTCAACTACCGCGACCACGCCGAGGAGTCCGAGCTCGAGATCCCGGCCGTTCCCGTGGTGTTCGCGAAGTGGACGACGTCGCTGATCGGCCATCGCCAGGCGATCGTGGTACCCCGCGAGGAGACGCGCCCGGACTACGAGGGTGAGGTGGCGGTCGTGCTTGGCCACGAGGTCTACCGAGCCGACGCCGCGCGGGCGCGGGCGGCGGTGGGTGGACTCAGCGCCTTCCATGACGTGTCCGGCCGTCGCGCCCAACTGGAGACGCCTCTGCGCCAGTTCACGCTCGGCAAGAGCTTCGACACGTTCGCGCCGATGGGGCCGTGCGTCGCCTCGGCAGAGGGCGTCGACCTTGCCGACATCGAGACCGAGTGCAGCGTCAACGGCGAGCGGCGGCAGGCGTCCTCGACGCGGAATCTGATCTTTTCGGTGGTCGAACTGATCGTCTACCTGTCGCAGGGGATGACGCTGCAGGCGGGCGACGTGATCGCGACCGGCACGCCCGGCGGCGTGGGCGACTCGCGCGTGCCGCCGCTCTACCTGGCCGAAGGCGACGTGGTGGATGTGACCGTGGCGGGCGTGGGCACCCTGTCCAACTCGGTCACGCTGGAGCGCTAGCGGCGTACGTCCGTGGGCAGGTGGTGCCAGGCACCGCGCGTCCGGTGCCTGGCACCGATCCGCGTTCGGGCGGCAGCCGCACGGTGGGCACTGAGCTGGTTTCTGGCTCAACCATGCCCGGCAGCGACCAGTGGGCGCGCGTGCCATGAGCGTGGTCGGCAGACGGTGGTGCCAGGCACCGCGTGCCGCGTGCCTGGCACCGAGGCGCGGCTCGCGCTACTCCGCCCGCCAGACCACCCTGCCGTCGACCACCGTCAGCAGCACCGGCAGCTCGACCAGATCGTCCGCGTCGCACTCCACCGGATCGTGTGCGAAACCGGTCAGTTCGCCCCGGTACCCGGGTGCGATCCTGCCCGCCACGGCCTGCTCCGAGACCGCCAGCGCGGCCTGGGTGGTGTAGCCCTCAAGCGACTCGAGCGCGGTCAGCCGCTGGTGTGGCATATACGGCTGCTCCGACCGGCGGCCGGGATGGCGCCGCAGGCGCGCCCAGGCCATGCCGAGCCGCGGATCGTAGCCGGCCACCGGCCAGTCCGAGCCCAGCGCCAGCACCGCCCCTGACCGGCGCAGATCCGCGGAGCGAAACCCGCGGCCGCAGCGATCCGGGCCCAGCGCGACGCTCCACGGATCGCTCTGGTCGGCCGTCATCCACTGCAGGTGAAGCGCCTGCTGCGACGCCGCCACACCCTCGGCGGCGAACCGCGGCAGTTGGTCGTCGCGCATCGTCTCGATGTGCTCCACCCTGTGCGGGCCGCGCGCGACCCGTCCCGCCGCCCTGTAGGCGTCGAGCGCGCAACGCACCGCTCGATCGCCGATCGCGTGGGTGATCGAGGGCGCACCGACCTGCGCGAAGCGGCGGATCACGTCGGCATAGCGGGCGGGATCGGGCCAGTTGGGCTCCAGCCCGCGGCCGTCGCTGTCCGGCTCCTCCAGCCAGGCGGTGCCCGGTTCGACAACGCCGTCGATGAACAGCTTTGCCCAGCCCGATCGCCACAGCCGTCCGCCGTCGGCGCCTGCCGCGATCGCCTCGTCGATCTCGTCGTCGGACATCGTCGGCTGGACGGTGAACGGCACCACCTGCCGCACGGTCAGCAGCCCGCGCCGCTCCAGTTCACGGCACTCACCCGGCGTGGCAAGCGTGCCGTCCATCATGTGCGCAGCCGTCAGGCCAACCTTGTTCATTGCCGCCAGCCCGGCCGCGATCAGCGCCAGCCGCTGCTCCTGATCCGGCGCCGGCATCGCCGCCGCGACCAACTGGATCGCGTTCTCGCGCAGCTCACCGGTGGGCCGGCCGTCCGGGCGGCAGACGATCTCGGAGGCGTCGTCGAAGCTACGGGCGCCGGTGATGCCGGCCGTAGCCAGCGCTGGTGGTGTGGCCAGTGCCGTGTGGAAGTCGAAGAAGCTGAGCAGCGCCGGGTTGCCGCCGACGGCATCCGCGAACAGCTCACCGCTTGCCTCGAGCCCGTCGAAAACGCGGTACTCGAGCGAGTAGCCGGTGACCCACGCTCCCTCACCGCAGCGTCGCCGCTCGGCGGCCAACCGGTCGCGCACCTCGTCCACCGTCGCCGCGCCGGACAGGTCGGCTCCCTGCGTCTCGATCGCCCCCATGAAGGAGTGGATGTGCGAGTCGGTCAGACCGGGCACGATCGCGATCCCGGCGCCGTCGATCACCTCAGTGGCGGGACGACAGGCGGCGCGCACCTCCTCGTCGCTGCCGACCGCAACGATCTGTCCATCCCGGATGGCGACGGCGCTGGCCGTGGGACGGGCTGGATCGAGCGTGCGGATGCGAGCGCCGACCACCGCTAGGTCAGGCATCGTCATCCTCCTGGAGCGGCGCGACCGGGGGATGCGCCGAGATGTGCTCTCGGGTCAGGCGCTCGGCCAGCCCGGGGTCGCCGGCCTCGATCGCGTCCACGATCCGCTCGTGCTCATCGGCCCAGTTCGGCTCGGCACCGCGGTCTGCTGCCTGAGCCTCGTAGATCGGCATGCCGATCCGGGGCACCCACAGCATCTCGGCGAACCGGGTCAGATGGGGGTTGCCTGAGGCCGCCGCCAGGGCCAGGTGGAAGTCGCGGTTGGCGGCGTACCTCTGCGCCTTGTCGACGCGCGCCCGTCGCTGCTGGGCGAGAGCCTCGCGCAGGCCGGCGATCGCGGCCGGATCCCGCAGGTGCGCAGCCAGCCGTGCGGCGCCCGGCTCCAGCGCCACCCGCGCCGACCAGGCGTGGCGCATGTCACCGAAGTCCAGCTCCGACACGGTCGCGCCGCGGTTGGGAGAGAACTCGACCAGCCCCTCGGTCGAGAGGCGGCGCAGGGCCTCGCGCAGCGGAGTCCGCGAGACGCCCAACTCGTCCGCCAGCAGAGCCTGGCGAAGACGAGTGCCGCGCGGCAGATCGCCGGACAGGATCCGTTCACGAAGGGCGGCGTAGACGTGGTCGACCACGCTGTGGATCTGCAGCGGTGCGGCGGGCGGGGCGGTCGGCTGCGCGCTCATGGTCTTTGCATACATTACGCGATCACCCAGGAGGGTCAAGCGGCGGGGATCTTGACATTGATCCGATCAGGATGCGAATGTATCCAAGTTGTTCCGATACCCAGGAGGGTGAACATGACAGTGTCTGCATCACCAACGCCCGACGGCGGTCAGCTGGGCGAGAAGCGGCTGGGTACCATCCACGCGGTCGCCCAAGCGCTCGCGATCGGCCCGATGTTCTCGGTCGCGCTGGTGCTGGGAGGCGCCTCGCGGCCCGACATCGGTGCTGGTTGGAACGCCGCCCTGGCCGTGCTGCTGGCCGGGCTCGGCGTGATGGCGATCGCGTACTCGCTCTCGCTGTTCGCGCGGCGCTACGCCGGCGCCGGCGCCGTGTACGAGTACCTCACGCACGGCGCGCACCCAGCGGTCGGCATCTTCACCGCCGGTGTCTTCTTCCTCGGCACGTTGCTGCTTGGCGGCGGTGGTATCTACCTCGGTCTGGGCATCCTCACCAACGGCTTCTGGGCGGCTCACATAGGCAACGCCGGCAATGCGCCCGCGTGGTGGGTGCTGGGTCTGGTGGCGCTGGCGATCGTGCTCGCCCTCAACTACCTGGGTGTGCGGATCGCGATCCGGGCGATGCTCACGTTCGCCGCCATCTCGTTCATCCCGATGCTGCTGCTGGCGCTGATCATCATCGTCAAAGGTGGCGACAGCGGCAACACGCTGTCCATGTTCAACCCTGGTGAGACGTCGCTTTTGGGCGTCACCGGTGGCGGCGTGCTGGGAGGCGTCCTGCTGGGAATCCTGCTGTTCGTCGGCTTCGAGGCCGCCGCGTCGATTGGCGAGGAGAGTTCAGACCCGCACCGCTCGATCCCGCGCGCGCTGCTGTGGACGGTGGGCGTCTCGGGCGTGTTCTTCGTGATCATGTCCTACGCCTTCTCGATCGGCTACGGCAAGGCCGCCGTCAGCCAGGGCAGCTGGGCGTTTTCGGCCGGCCCGGTGGACGAGATGGCGACGCGATACGTCGGCTCGTGGTACGCCACGATCCTCGACCTGGTCGTGATCCTCGATGCGACGGCGCTGGCGCTCGCCATCTGCGTCACGATCGGCCGCGGCTACTTCGCGCTTGGCCGTGACGGTCTGCTGCCGTCCGTGTTCGCCCGCACCTCGCGCCACAACACGCCGTGGGTTGCCAACCTGATGGTGATCGTGGGCGGCGTCGGGCTGATGCTGGTGGTGCACTTCATGAACTACGGCACGAAGTTCGTGATCGGCACACCCCAGGGCCCGGTGCCGCTGTTCCCCAACGACGAATTCGCGACCTTCATCGTCGCCGCCACCGCCGGTTCGTTTCTGATCGAGTTGGTCTACCTGATCCTGTCCGTGGTCGCGATCCGGCTGCTGGTCAAGCATGGTGCGGAGTGGTGGCAGTACCTGGTCGTGCTGGTGGCGGTGTTGACGCCGATCGCAGGCTTCTACGGCGCGCTCAACCCATCACCGCACGACCGCACCAACTACAACTGGGAGGCGTTGTACTGGTCGTTGGGTGTGATCGCTCTGAGTGCGATCTGGTTCGCGGCAGTGCAGGTGCTGCGCCCCGACAACGTGCGCAACGCGGCATCCCATGCCGCTCAGCACCACGGCGTGACGCCGCTGGATGAGAACCTCGAGACGACGATCTAGGCGGCGTTCCTCGCCCGCCGGCCCTTTCGCCGGCGGGCGAGGCGTGCTACAACTTGGGCACGCGATTTGTGACAGGAGATACGAATGCGTGTAGCCGAGATCATGCAGACCGAGCTGGTGACCTGCGATCAGGACACCACCACCGTGGCTGCAACCGTCCTGATGGGGGAGCGCGGCGTGGGAGCGATCCTGGTGATGGACGGGCCGCGGCTGGCCGGCATCTTTACCGAGCGCGACCTGTTGCGCGTGTTCGCCAGCGGTGACGATCTGCGCGAGCGCACGGTCGGCGAGCTGATGACGCGCGACGTGACCATGGCCCCGCCGGATGCCGATGTGATCTGGGCGGCCGACACGATGAAGCGGATCAGGTCCCGCCACCTGCCGGTGGGCGAGGATGGCATGGTGGCCGGCATAGTGTCGCTGCGCGACCTGTTCGTGACCGCGGAGGCGGTGCTGCGGCTCGACCCCGATGGTGCCGCCGCCGCGCGCGAGATGCTGGCAGCCGCCAGCGGTCGCCAAGCGTAACGCGCAGCCCGTCGAGAGGTCCTTAGGCCGGCGTCGTTGCAGAGACCTGTGACAGCGTCTCGGCGAACACTGAGGCGATCAGCGCGATCTCGCTCTCGCCGATCACGAACGGCGGCGACACCTGCAGCGAGTGGCCTGCCAGACCGCGCGTCAGCACGCCGCGGTCGCGGCAACCCGCCACGATCCGGTCGACCAGGCCGGGGTCGGCAGCCCGGGCCCGCTCGTCGATCTCGATCGCGGCCAGGAGCCCGACTCCCGCTCGCACCTCGCTGACCAGCGGCAGCTCGACCAACGGCCGCATGGCATCTGCCACCAGCGGCTCGAGCCGCGTGACGCGCTGCAACAGCCCCTCCCGCTCCAGGATCTCGAGGTTGGCAAGCGCGGCGGCGCAGACGCTGGGATGGCCAGAGTAGGTGTAGCCGTGCCGGAACAGCGCCTTGCCCGGTGTAGTCCAGAACGGCTCCTGGATGCGCGGCGACGCGATCACGGCGCCAAGCGGCAGATAGCCTGAGGTGATGCCCTTGGCGCAGGTGATGATGTCGGGCGTGATACCGAAGCGATGGCAGCCGAACCATGTCCCCAGCCGGCCGAAGCCGCAGACCACCTCGTCGGCGATCAGCAGCACGTCATGGGCGGCGCACAGCTCCTGCACCCGCTGCCAGTAGCCGGGCGTGGGATGGAAGATGCCACCGGCGCCGGTCACCGGCTCGCCGATGAAGGCGGCGATCGAGTCGCCGCTCTGCTCGAACAGCCGCTCCAGCGCCGCGGTGTCGTCATTGCCGACGGTGGCCGTTTCGGTCAGCAGCGGGCCGAACCCCTCGCGGTTGGCCGGAATGCCGGCCAGGCTGGTGCCGTACGCGTTCATGCCGTGGTAGCTGCGCTCGCGGTGCACGATCGTGCGCTTCTGCGGCCTGCCCAGCGCGTGCCAGTAGCGCAGCGCGAGCTTGCCCGCGGTATCGACCGCGTCCGATCCGCCGTTGGCGAAGAAGACGGCGCTGCCGGCCACCGGCGCCAGCGCCGAGACACGCTCTGCCAGCTCGATCGCGGGCCGGTTGGCGGTGCTGCCGAAGATGTCGTAGCAGGCGAGCTCGCGCATCTGGGCGGCGGCAGCGTCAGCGATCTCGCTGCGGCCATGGCCGACGCTGCAGTACCAGAGGCCGCCCTTCGCATCGACGTACTCGCGTCCCTGCTCGTCCCAGACGCGCGCACCCTCACCGCGAGCGACGACGAACTCGCCATCCTTGACGAGTGCCATGTCCGCGAATGGGTGCCACAGCCTGCTCATGCCGTGGACGATATCAGCGCCTGGAACAGCGGCGCGCTGTGCTCACGCGTACTCAGGAAGCGGCGATCGCCGACAGCGTGGCCGCGCCAAGCGCCACCGCGCCGCGATCGATGTCGCCAACGCGGCGTACCATCTCGTTCTCGAGGGCGTCGCTGGCCTGGCGAGCGAGCCTGCGGCCCTCGTCGGTCAGCCGCGTCTGGCCCTGCGCGCCGCTTCGTACGGCGTAGCCGCGCGCAGCAAGGCGCAGCGCGATCTGCTTGGCCTGGCTGAGGCTGGCCGCCAGCAGCTCGGCCAGCACACGCGTGTTGACGGCCTCGCTGTCGGGACAATCACTGAGCAGGAGCAGCGCGTACAGCTCCATGGGGCGCAGGTCGACGTCGCGCGCAATCTCCAACACGGATCGGTCGAGGGTTCGAAGCAGCCGCAGCCCTGCCGGCACACCGGTGGGCGCGTCCAGTGCAGCGGGAGGGGGATTGGTAACTAGCGCGAGTCGGACAGCGCTGCGGCTGATGGTGTGATGCACGCCCATGGCGGCATGATCCCTCAGCCGCGGCCGCGGCGCCCTCGCCGTTTTGCGGTATCTTTTGGCTGCGTTGTGGTGACGTCAGCGATCGCCGTCGCGCCGCTCACCCTCGCCGGGCGGGTCGTCCGACAGCTCGCCGAAGCCGTGTTGTTCGAGCAGCTTGGCGACCGCGATCCAGCTTCGTGGCTGGTTCGTGGTGGTCGCGGCGGCGTCGGGGCTGTCGGCAGAAGGGTGCATGGGCGCGTGACGCTAGCTGCCGCGGACGCCCCGCGCAACTCCCATCCACGCAGTTTGCGAAGATCTGCTGAAGGCGCGGGAAGCGGGTGCGGTGGGACTACCATGCGCCCGCTGGCCGGCGGTCATTCGGCATCCGACGAACGGAGATCTCCGTGGAGCAACGAGAGCATGGGATCGTGGTTGACGGTGGACGCACGTTGCACTTTCGCGAGTCCGGCGATCTCGACGGGCCGTTGGTGTTTGTGCACCACGGATCGCCCGGCGCGGGCCTGCAGCAGCCCAAGGTCGTCCGCGATGCCGCCGGGCGGGGACTGCGACTGATCGCGCACGACCGTCCCGGATACGGCGGGTCGACGCGGCTTCCCGGCCGCCGAGTCGATCATGTCGCCGCCGACGTCGCGGCGATTGCCGATTACCTCGGCGTGCAGCGGTTCGCCGTGTGGGGTGCGTCCGGTGGCGGGCCGCACGCGCTGGCCTGCGCAGCGCTGCTCCCTGACCGGGTGGTTGCCTGCGCTGCGATCGCCTCGCCGGCGCCGTACGCCGCGGAGGGCCTCGACTGGACTGCGGGCATGGGTGAGCTGAACGTGTCCGAGTTCGCGATTCTCGCCCAAGGCCCGGAAGCTCATATGGCGTTTCTGCGCGGCGAGGCGAACGGGTTGCTGTCGGCCGGCCCCGGGGAGCTGCGGGCGGCCCTCTCCACGGTGCTGTCGGAGGTCGACCGCGAGGCGCTGACCGACGAGCTGGCCGTCCACCTGACCGAGAATCTCCGGCTGGGGCTCGAGCAGGGTGTTGAGGGCTGGCATGACGAGTCGGTCGCGACCTACGAGCCGTGGGGCTTTGACCCCGCCGCGATCGACGTGCCGACCCAGGTCTGGCATGGCGAGCAGGATCGGTTCGTGCCGGCGGCGCACGGCCGCTGGCTGGCCGAGCGGATCCCAGCGGCTGACGCCCACATCAGCGCCGAGCATGGCCATGTCAGCCTGATCTCGATGAGCGTTCCGCGCGTGCATGCGTGGATGGCGGAGCTCCTCGCCTGATCAGCGGCCGTCGAGCCTGATCGTCCAGCGGTCGATCGATGCGATCTGCAGGTGCGACGGGTGCCATGGATCGCGGGCGAGGGTGGCGCGCACATCGTCCTCGGATGCGGACTCGACGACCAGCGTGACGCGGTACTCGTCGGCCAGCGGGCCGCCCAGCACCACGAAGCCGGACTTCACCAACCCGTCCATGAACGCGGCGTGTGCAGCCCAGTCCGACTGCTCCTCCAGTGGCCGTCCGACGACCAAATCGGGGCCCGACCGGGTGAGGCCGATCAGGAACGTCGCCATGCGCGGACTCTAGTACGTCAGAAAGCCAGGCCGCTGCCTGATGGGACAGCTATAAGAAGTCCCTGCGCCGCCTGGTTGGGCGAGCTGGCCGCTATTTCTGAACACGCTACTTGCAGCGTTCAGAAATAGATTGTGCGGATTGGCACAGTGATTTGTGGCGCCGCGCGTCGTGCTGACCGGGCACTCGCGAGAGTTGGTGGCAAGCACACGCAACGCGAGATGGGGATGCGGATCGGCATCAGCCTCGACGTCTGCCGCCGCCTCGAACGCGGGAAGTATTCCAATCCGCCGATCCGGTGCTGACGAACGCGGCACTCGTCCTTGACTGCCGACTCTCTGACATCCCGGAGGAGGTTGCTGCGCTGGACACGCTTCCGCTCGATGCAGCCTCCCAGGCTCTCTAGTCAACCGACTGGTGGTCGCGAGGCGCACTTCGGGTTCTGACTCACGGTCTAGGCAGTCAGCGGCAAACAACGACCGCGCCGGAGACTACGATCGAACGATGAGCCAGTCCGCCGACTCCTCGAACTGGGAGGAATTATGGCCCTCGATCTGGGGTCAGGTTGAGATCGTCCCCATCGGTGCGAGTGGGAGCCATCGAATCGTTATCGACCACCTGCTGCCGCCGAGCGCCGGTACTGGTCAGTCTGGGCTCCGCATCTCAACCAAACGCGCCGCCAGGCTCACAAGTGGCGACTTCGATCCCGATGCCGCCGAAATTGTCCACCAGCGAATGGCCGCGAAGAAAGGACGTGTGATCGTAGCTTTCGATTCCGGATCCGGACTTGTTCTGAGCGCGCTTGCGTTTCACATTGAGACTACGAAGCCGGTGCTAGTCAAGGCCTTTGCTGTGGAACTTCAAGAGGGTCGCCCAACCATCCGTGGCCTAGCCGCGCGACGGATCCTCAAGGCGTACGCCCACGTGGTGAGCGCAAAGCTGAACAAAACCGGGGACGTCTACTTCGGCAAGCCCAAGAGGGCTGATGAAGCACTAAAGGCCGAGTTGAAAGCGTTGGGGTTTCAGCTCGGCAGGCAGAATATGTTCGAACGAGCCGCTGAATACTACCGCCAGCCAGCTGACCAAACGTCGGAGCTTTAGTCGTCTTCATTTGATCCTGAGACGCCGATCAGCGACCCTCGTGGATCACCCCGCGTCTCTTGAACGGCGGCTGCGGCTTGGACGTACAACTCGGCAGGGAGGTACTTCTTCGCTTGCGCGAGCCACTCCTGGCGATCGGCCTCGGGCTGGCGTAGCTTCCGAAGGAACGCATCAACCTCCTGCTCGACGAGGCCAGCGTGCTTCGCGCAATGGACATTCGCGTACTCGACGAGGTCGAATGCGACTTCGCTGACGAGTCGATTGCGGTAGCGCGTACGCGCCAGCTCCAGCACTTGGCGGGCAGGTATGTGCTTCGCCTTGCCGCTTTTGATCCGTTCCACATCATGCCGGCTAAGCGTCGACTCGTTAACGCCCAGCATCAACGCCGCGGCACCCTGGGTTGGGTATGCGATTGCTGGGATCCTCTCTACTGCGATAGCCATTTCATCCTCATCTGCCCTCAGTGTAGGCAAGGATTGCAAGGATTGCAAGGATTTCACGGATTGAGTAGCTGTATCGACCTTCGGAGACGCATCCTTGAGACGCGCTCCCGGCACTCTCCATGTCGGACCTCCTCGCTCCCACACACCTGAGTAGCTCCCGCCCGGGTGATCACGCGCTAACCGAGGCGCGGTGGTCACAAGGGAGCGCCAGGCTGAACTGATCGAGGGTGAAGCGGCCCCAACGGCCTCACGCAGAGCGATTGAACGGCAACCAGAGCGCGCTGGCTCGATTCGAGCAGGGCCGCTACCGCTCGCTCGATGCAAAGCCCGCTCACCCCTGCGTGTTGAAGGTGCGATTTGAGCTCCGGGGAATTTATGCCAGATCTCCCGCAACTCTCGAATCGCCCTCACATCGCAAGGCGTACTGCAAAATCATGAGGGATATGGCTCGACGGGGTCGAGGTGTCGATCGAGAGCCTTAGCGATGCTCATCCCAGGACGCGGCCCGTCGCCGAGGAGCTCTCGATAGAAGGTTCAACTCAGGCATCAAACGGCCGAATGCGAGTGTGCCGCAGGGTTTCCTCCTTCGTGTCCCAAAGAAAGCCGCCGAGTTCCCCCAACCTGACCTTTCTACCGTGCGCACTGGTGGCTTGGATGAGCACGACCGGCGCCGGGAGAGCGGGGCCTGGATCGTTCGCGATCGTTCTAGCGGCCGTCGAGTCGCGTCCGCTGGGCCTGGCGACGCCTCTTGGGTGTGTGTGCCAGTCTCCGAGGTATCGCAATTGGCTATCGGACTCGCGGTAAACGTGGTCAATGAGCCTTTGGGTGTGCTCGCGGTCCGGCCCGTATCCCCACAGCCGGTGCTTTGCAGCTGGGCCTGGCCCGAACGCCTGGACGACGACGGACCGTCGTTCTCGGCCAGGTAGCCAAACAGGCTTCCGCCTGTTTCTCTGAGCCAATGGCGCCTCGACTCTCGCTCGATCACTGCCTTGGCGTCCTCCTGAATCCAAATCACGCTGGACACACAGGACACTCCGGGTGTCGCGGCAGCTTGCCTTCGTGCCAGCGGTCGGCGGCAGCCCGAAGCTTGAGCACGATCCAGTCCGGGCCGGTGGGATAGTCGGTGATCGCGGCTGTTTGGACGGTCATGCGCGCGGTCGCTGCGATCACCTCTTGAGTGTCGAAGCCAGCGCACGAGGCGGCCGGGTGAGAACAGCCGTAGGGCGTGAAGTGATCGAGGATTCCCTCAGGCACCATCGGAATCGAGCCGCTTCGTTGGTGTATCCTGAAGCACTCGGGGCAACCGCCACCGGGCTTGAAGGCGACGACGCGGCCGCCGACACCGCCCGGCGTGATCGCCGCCATGATCAGCGGCACACCCTCTGCCATGCAGTGTCTCCAGAGGGCGTCGGTGACCATCGCGGATCCTGTTGCATCCACCACGACAGCGGATGCGCTGATCAGATCATGGATCCTCTGTCTTGACTCGATGCTCCCGCCCACCTGAAGCACGTGTGCACGCGTGGAGACCAGCGGATTGGCGCGCGCGGCCAGCTCAGCCACCGCCTCGGCCTTGAACCGCCCGGCATGATCAACGGTCAGCACGTGACGCACACCGTTGTTCACATCAAAGACGTCGCTGTCGACCAGATCGATGGCACCGGCTCCGGCGCGAGCTATCTCAAGTGCGAGCGGGCCACCGAGTGAGCCCGCACCAACGATCGTGATCACGGCCTTCTCGAATCCCCTGAGCTCTCGAGTGCGTGCCCGTTGGACAAGCCGGCTCAGGGCCTGGGTAGCGAACTCCCGTACCCGCTCAACCGACTCATCAGCGCGCTGGGTAATCTCAAACACCCGCCACGCGCGGCGATGATCGCCTCGACGCGGCGCCTCCTCGAAGTAGGAGACCGCGACCACAAACGTCTTTGACTGAAGACGCCGGCCTTTCTTGTGGCCCTTCTTGCCCACCGACACGTTCCTTGGCAGTTGCCGGACGGCCTCCCTGAGCGGTTCGAACCGTCCACGGGCGCGACTCCAACCTTCTTGAAGTACGGACGCAGCTTGCCGAAGAGAATATCCCCCGCCTTGAATCGGCTCGTCGTCCCAGAAACGCTTGATCGCTCTCCCCAGGCGGAGAGAACAGTTGATCCGCGAGGCATGACGTCCAGTCCGATGTAGGGACTGTGATCGTCTCGTGTGCCGGCGGGCGCCGTATCCTTGACCAACTGGACGACCTCCCGCAGTTCGACCACGCGCCATGCCCTGGGAATCATCCCAATCTCCGAATCGACTAAGTCGTCTGCGCCGTCGAAGTCGATGAACCGAGACCGGAACACAGCCTCGCCGATCTGTTCGAGCGTCAAGCAAATACGTCGATTCAACTCGATCTTCTCGTCGAAGACGCCCAACGTGGTCGCGACGGCGCGTTGCCGGGGCAGCGATGGCAGCGCGATGGGAAGCGACGAAAACGTCTTTTTGTTCAGAATCGGCTGCGCGGATCCACCCGCCGCGAGCTGTCTGAACTCGGCGCGACGAGCGAGCAGAGCGTAATAGACGAACATTGGATCCGCGATGTCTTCCCGGACAATGATCGAGTTGATCTGCTGGTTTGTGACTGAGTTCGCGCCTGCTATGGCAACCTTTCCCATGTCCGAACCGATGCAGGACACCATTACGCTGCCGCAGGGGATGGTGGCGCTCACCACAGACCCAAGTCCATGCGGGCTGAGGTTACGGAGTGTCCGCTCGATCACTCGCCTGCCGTCCATGTCACTAGGCGTAACGAATGGGACGTCGCCCCCAAAGTCCTCCGGGAGCGCTCCGGGAGGGGTTCGCCCAGTTACGACTCGCCCGAGATCAGAGATGGTGACGGTCGAACCATGCTTACTCAAGCCGCAGCCCTCGGAGCTTGACGCGAATCTCATCTTCCAGCCGTCGTCCGCACCCAAACTGACCTTCGAGGATCGCTGTCAGGTGTGCGACGCGCTCGTTGAACGGCTCATCCCAGGCAAGATCTGTGCCGGCGGTGCCAACATACCGCCCTGGCGTCAGTATGTAGTCGCGCTTTTCGATGTCGTTATGTCGGGCCGCGAAGGAGAATCCCGCCTCGTCGACGTACTCGCCCGCCTCCGGTCCGCCGCGCCAGGCGTGGTAGGCGTCGGTAATGCAAAAGATCTCGTTTTCGGTTAGCTCGATCTGAGTTCGGTTGACCTTGACGCCCATCTTCCGGGCGTCGATGAAGAGCGTCTCGCCTCGGCGGTCTCGCTCGCCGGCCGAGGCTTTGTTTCGGTCAAGGAACCACAGGCACACTGGGATCCCGGTGGTGAAGAAGAGTTGAGGCGGAAGCGCGACGATGCAGTCAATGAGATCGTCGAGGATGATCTTCTCGCGGATCTTGCCCTCTTGACCGCCGGCTGAAAGCGAGCCGTTGGCCATGACGAACCCGGCTTTGCCGTCCGGCGCGAGATGGTGGATGAAGTGCTGAATCCAGGCGTAGTTGGCGTTTCCATCAGTCGGAGCGCCATAGACCCAGCGCACGTCGTCTGCGACCTGGTCGGCGCCCCACTTCTTCATGTTGAAGGGCGGGTTGGCCATGATGTAGTCGGCTCGCAAATCCTTGTGCTGGTCATCAAGTAGCGTGTCTCCCAGCGCGAGGCTGCCTGAGAGGCCGTGGATGGCCAGGTTCATCTTGCCGATGCGCCAGGTAGCCTGGTTCATCTCTTGGCCGTAGAGCGCGATGTCCTGGGCGCGGCCGCCGTGCGCCTCGACGAAACGGCCCGACTGGATGAAGAGACCGGCCGAGCCAAAGGCAGGCTCGTAGATTCGGCCCTTGAACGGCTCGAGCATCTCAACCAGGAGCCGCGTGACCGAGGCTGGGGTGTAGAACTCGCCGCCGCGATGGCCCTCGGCGCGGGCGAAGGTCTTGATGAAGTACTCGTAGGTGCGGCCGAGAATGTCTCGCGCCTCCTCAGCGCTCTGGCCAAATCCGATTTTGGCGATAGTCGTCACCAGTTCACCGAGCTTGGCCGGCGAGAGAGCAGCGCGCGCGTAGATCCTGGGCAGTACGCCTCGAAGCGAGGTGTTCTCCTGCTCGATCAGCTCGAGCGCGCGGTCGATCCTGACGCCGATGTCAGCCTGGTTGGCGCTGGCGAGCAGGCCCTCGTCGATGCCCTCAGGGTTCGTCCAGTGCCAACGGGCCCGCTCGGGCACCCAGAAGACGTTCTCAGCCGTGTACTCGTCCCGATCCTCGAGGATATCTGAGCGCTCGGCCTCATCCTCCGTGAACAGATCACTTGCCGGGTCGTGCGTCTCAGCCTCGAGGGTCTCGCGCTTGATCGTGAAGGCGTCTGAGACGTACTTCAGGAACAAGAGGCCGAGCACGAGATGCTTGTACTCGGAGGACTCGACGCTGCCGCGCAGGCCGTCAGCCGCTTCAAACAGGGTTCTGGCGAAGGGCAGGTCGGTGCCGTTGCCGCCGGTGGGGTTCGTCGCCATGGGCTCTATTATCACCGGAGTTTGGGCGGCACGGCGGTTGTGTGCGCCCTCGAAGCTAGCAGTTCACGTAGCGCACCGGTGATTGGCTGCCACGCTTGGTCAGGTGATCGACGCTGCCGAGCCGGTACTTCTCGTCCATCTCTGGCGAGCGGTGGCCGTTGAAGCCGACTCGGCCGGCGACGTGCGGCGCTGGGTACCAGTCATCGATCACGTAGCAGCCCCGGATGATGCCTCGCGCCACTGCGAAGGCGTAGGCGGCACCTTCGCGTCGGGTGCCGAGCTTCCATTCCTGCTTGACCGCCTGGTAGAGCTCGTCGCCGTCGATATTCGGCGTGCGACTCCACACCTTCTCGATCTTGATCAAAAGCACCGGCTCCGTGATGTCGACCCGCTCAGCGCGGTACTCGGCGACGAGGTCGTCGAGCGGTCGCCAACCGCGGGCGGTGCCGTGCCCGCGTTGCAGGTTTGTCAGCCAGTCGTGACCGGCCAGTCGCAAGGCGTCGATCACGGCAGCCTCGACCTGGTAGGCCTCGTCGCTGCTCTCAAGATGATGGCGGAGTATTTCGACCCCGACCTGCTTGCCAGCCTGGTGGATTTCCTGTATGCCGGCCATCTTCAGCTCACGCTTTGACTCGCCAGCCTGCCACGCGCCACTGGCCGCCTTGGCGTGTTGTATGCACGCGATCTCCGACACCCTTGCCGACGTAGAAGATGCGGTTGTCGCGGAGCGAAGCGCGTAGACGTACCAGCCGAGCTTCTCTGCCACGCCGGGGAGGAAGCGGAAAGATTTTGATTCGTCGGTCACTTTGGTTGCTCCTATTGAGGTCAGTTGAATAGTCGCGGCGCTGCTTCCAGTCTGTCGCGACCAAATCGGGCCCGCTTACGCCCAGTCGATCGGCGACGAGCCTGATGGTCTCCTCGTCGCGAAGGCGGCAGACCGTCATCTGGTTGGAAAACAGGCCGCCTCGAGGATCGCATCGGCGACCGATCGAGTGGTGAGCCAGTCGACCCCCAACGACGTACTCGCAGTTATCGGCATCGTTAGCGTCCAAGCTGAACCGGGCGTCGATGCCCTGGCGTTCGAAGGGCTGGCCGGCTAGGGCAGGTCGCTCGGAGTGGTAAACCTGAAGAGGCCCCGCTGGTGGCGGGGCCTCTTGGGTTCGGGTGTGGATTGGTCGCACGCTTTGGCTGTCCCCTAGATGTAGTGACCGAGGCCGGCCGTGGCGGCGAGGCTGACGGCCGTGGCGGCCAAGAGGGCGAGTCGGGCGAGGCGGTGGTTGGTGGTGATGCGGGTCATGGTGTGTGCTCCTTGTGATGTGGGTCGCGGGGTGCGTCCCTTGTGTGGAGTGTCGGAGCGAGTCCTAAAGCGGCGCATACGGCTGGCTAAAGTCGGGGGAGGCGGCTGTGGCCGAGCTTGGTTGGCTGGTCGGCAGCGACTCCTGGTTGACAGGCTGGGTGGTGTGGGCGAGTCTTGCTTGTGCTGATGAGTGCGAGCGTTGAGATTGGTGTGCTTGGGTCGCTGGTGGTGTGCCGCGATGGCACGGTCGTAGAGGTCGCGGCGCCCAAGCAGCGAGCTCTGCTCGCCTTGCTCGCATTGGAGGCTCCACGGGCGGTTTCCACCGATTCGTTGGTCGATCAACTCTGGGAGGGCGAAGCGCCCAGGTCGGCGAGTACTGCGGTGCAGGTGTACGTCTCGCAGCTGCGCAAGGCGTTGGGCAAGGTGGCGATCGCGACCCGCCCGCCCGGCTACGCACTTGATGTGGCTGTCGGCGGCGTCGACGCGCTGGCGTTCGAGCAGTTGGCGGCCGAGGGACGGTCGCTGGTTCGGAGCGGCGAGGTTGAGGCGGCCGCCCGCGTGCTGAATCAGGCGCTGGGTCTCTGGCGTGGTCAGGCGCTGGCCGAGTTCGTGTACCAGGGATGGGCGGCGGGACCGGCGGAGCGGTTGGAGGAGCTGCGTGTGGTCGCCCGCGAGGATCTCGTGGATGCGCGGTTGGGGTTTGGGGAAGCGCGGGAGATGGTCGCTGAGTTGGAAGCCTTGGTTGCCGCGTTTCCGCTCCGCGAGCGGCTACGTGGGCAGCTGATGTTGGCGCTGTATCGTGCTGGCCGGCAGGCTGATGCGCTGGCTGTGTATCAGGATGCGCGGCGCGTGCTGGTCGACGAGCTCGGGATCGATCCCTCGCCTGGTTTGGCGGAGCTCGAGCGGCGCATCCTGCAGCAGGACCCGGAGCTCGGATCAACGTCGATGCCTTTGACGGCGGTTATCTCAGATACCGAGAGCGATCAGGCGCGCGCCGCTCGCGTCGATGGCTCCGCCGGCGGGGGCACACAGCTGTCCAGCGCTAAGGCGGACGCTCCCCGTCGGGAGCGCAAGGTCGTGACGATCCTGTTCTGTGACCTGGTCGAGTTCACGGCCGCTGCTGAGGCGAGCGATCCCGAGGATGTGGACGTGATCCTCGGTCGCTACTACGCGATGGCGCGGGGCGAGGTTGAGCGGTTTGGCGGGACGATTGAGAAGTTCATCGGCGACGCTGTGATGGCGGTGTTCGGCGCACCTGTTGCACGCGAGGACGATCCCGAACGGGCGGTGCGCGCAGCCTTGGCCATCATCGAGCGGGCCGCCTCGCTTCGCCAAGAGGACGCAACCGCACACCTCGAGGTCAGGCTCGGCGTCACCACCGGAGAGGCACTCGTCAAGGTCGACGCAGACACTGCTCGCGGTGAGGCAATGGTCTCCGGCGACGTTGTCAACACGGCAGCGCGCCTGCAGGCCGCCGCACCGATCGGTGGCGTGCTGGTTGATGCGCTCACCATGCGCGCGACCGCTCACGCGATCCAGTATGGAAGGAATGACCCGCTGGTCGTGAAGGGCAAGCGCGAGCCGGTTTCGGTCTGGCTGGCACTCGAAGCGCTCGCTGTATCTGGTGAAACCAACGACTCGTCAGTGCCGCTGGTGGGGCGGGCGTATGAGCTTGGCGCGCTTCTGAACGCGTTCGCTCGCACCTGCGAGGACGAGTCGGTGCAGCTTCTCTCGCTTGTCGGGGTACCCGGCATCGGGAAGAGTCGGCTGGTCGCCGAGCTGCGCCAGCATGTCGATACAGAGCCGGGTCTCGTGACCTGGCTTGAGGGCCGATCGCTTGCCTATGGCGAGGGCCTCGCGTTGTGGGCGCTGGGTGAGATCGTCAAGGGTCGTTGCGGGGTCAGCGAGGCGGATCCGGCAAAGGTCGCCGCCGAGAAGGTCGAAGCGACGGTCACTCAGCTGATCGATGATCCGGCCGACGCGGCCTGGGTAGCAGGGCAGCTTGCCTTCTTGGTTGGTGCGGAGGTGGCAGGTGCCACGAGCGGCGTGACTGATCGCGGCGAGGCGTTCGCTGCCTGGCAGAGGTTCGCTGAGTCCATTGCCGATCAGGGTCCGACAGTGATGGTGTTTGAGGATTTGCACTGGGCAGATGATGCGCTGCTTGACTTCATCGACTTGCTGGCCGACCGCGCCAGCTCGGTGCCACTGCTTGTGGTCTGTACGGCGCGCCCTGAGCTTCTGCAACGCCGTGCATCCTGGGGCGGCGGCAAGCAGAACGCCACCACGCTGAGCCTGGCGCCGCTTGCAGACCAGGAGACCGGCCAGCTCGTAACCGAGTTCCTAGGCGAAGACGACGCATTGGGCGAGATGAAGTCACGGGTCATCGCACAGTCGGAGGGAAACCCCCTGTTCATACGTGAATATGTGCGCATGCTGCGCGACGAGCGTGCCTCCGACTCGGCGAGCGCAGGGAGTGGATCGCTTCCGATTAGCATCCAGGGGCTGATCGCCGCCCGCCTGGACGCGCTTTCATCAGAGGAGAAACAGGTCGCACAGGTAGCCTCGGTGATTGGCCGGGTCTCTTGGATCGGGGCAATCTCGCATCTGCGTGGTACTTCGCCAGCAGGGCTTGACGAGATACTCCACCGACTTGAACGGCGGCAGCTGTTTCGCCGGAACCGGCACACGACGATCCCCGGCCACGTCGAGGTCACGTTCACTCATGCCCTGATCCAAGATGTCACCTACCACCAGATTCCCCGCGCCGAGCGCGCGAGCTATCACCGTGCAGCTGCCGAGTGGATCGAGGGCGTGAGCGGCGAGCGCGACGATCGCCTGGAACTGCTCGCACATCACCTCGGGGCCGCGGCCAGCCTCGACTGCCAAACCGGCAACGAGGACGCACGGTTTGCCGAGCGAGCGTCTCGAGCACTCAAGAGCGCCGGTGATCGCGCGGCCAGCCTCGGGGCGTACTCGGCCGCCGCCAATCACTACGCGGCAGCGCTTGCGCTGGCAACGGAGGAGGACGATCTCGCGACGGGGCTGTTGCTGCTTGACCGTGGCAAAGTGCTCTTCCAGATCGCCGAGACGTTCCCAAACGAGCTCCAGCGCGCGACCGAGATGCTCAGCCGCCTGGGCGACACAACCCACGCCGCGGAGGCCGAAGCCTACCGGGCCGCGTGGCTTGTCAACCATAATCAAGCAGTTGAGTCCTACGAGCACATAAAGCACGCCTGCGAACTGCTCCGGGACGAACCGGACTCCCCCGAGAAGGCATTCGCCGTAGTCGGGCGAGGGCGAATCGGCTCCGAGCTCGGTGACCGCGACTGCTGGGATCACATCGTCGAGGGTCGAGCAATGGCGCAGCGGCTTGGGATCCCTGACCTTGAAGCGCGAACATTGTTTGTGATCGGTGAGGAGCGCCTGTTTCGCGACGATCCGGAGGGCTTGGTCGACATTGAGGCCAGTCTCGCTGTCGCTCGCACCCTCAGGTCGGGCCATGCCGTTCTCTGCAAGCTCTGCATCCATGGCGACTACCTGGCCCTCGGTCGTATCAGCGAGGCTCGCGAGCTTCATCTCGAGGCAATGCTGCAGGCCAGAGATCTCGGCCTTCGCACATACCAAGACGTGCTCCATGCCCAGTTTGCCCGCCTCAGCTTCGTCCTCGGCGACTTTGACGCAGCCCGAGTGACCGTAGAGGAGGCGCTGAGCTCTCTGACCGCCGGGGGTGATGTCGAGCGAAGCGGGACGCTGGTACTCGGCGACGAGGCGACGGTCGCGATCCGAGCGGTCATGAATCTCGCTGACGGGCGACCCAAGGAGGCGAAGAGAGACGCCCGACTGTCCCTACAGGTCGCCCCGGCCGGCTCAACTAGCATGGCTTTGCCGCTGGCGTTGGCGAGCTTCGTTCACTGGTCGCTCGGCGACCCAACCGCTGCCGAAGGAACGGCAGACGAGTGGTTTGCGATGGTCGAAGCCGAGCGCATCTTTCTGACCGGGTTCGCATGGCCATTCCTCGCCCAATCCCTGCGCAGCCTCCATCGCGAGCAGGATCTCTTGGCCGCGATCGCGCGGATCCGCGTCACGACACCCTGGGTCGAATCCGCCAGGCTGATCGCGACCGACCGCTTCGATGACGCCGCGAAGCTCCTCGTTAGTATCGGCGTATCCGATGCGTTCGTCGCCCTCGTGGGACTCAGCGCCGAGCATGGCGCACATCGCACCACCTGAACCGACTCCCATTCACGGTACGCGAACGCACGAGTGCGGCGCCGAGCATCTGGATGCCCGGCGCCGTGGAGCGCGACAACTCGTTTGGTTTAGACGCTGAGCATCGGCTGGTTGGTGCAGGTGGAGGCCGGCGTCCGGGTGGCACTGGAGATCGCGAACTGGAAGTGGGCGTTGGGAAAGGGGCACAGCGGCGTTTGCATCGACCGAACGACCTGCGGGGCATCGGTCGCCGGGGCTTGCGTCGATGCGAAGAACGATTGCACCGTGAGGGTGGTCAGGATGGCGAGCAGAAGGACAGCTGCGTAGCGCGCGATGCGCAGCACTGCCGGGGCGAGGTGATCGGTGGGGACGGTGGCCTGGTTCATGACTGCTCCTTGTGTTCGTTGGATTGTTCTGATCTGTGCTGAGTCTGCGATGCCGTGCTAAAGCCACGCTGATGGGCTGCTAAAGCTGGCCTATGCGAGGTCGGGGGAGCCGAGCGATCGGCACGGACACGCGCTCGTGATCGCTCCCACGCCGGCTTGCTCGCCGAGCGGTTGAAGGCCGCTCTTCGGGCGGCGGTGGGTTTGGCGTGATCGGAGTAGTTGGCGCCGCTTGCGGGGAAAGTCGTATCCATGCAGCTGCGCCGAGCAGTCCGGCGCCAAGCAGCAGGGTGGGCAGGAAGGGGTCGGGCCACCCACCGGTGAGGTGGCGTGGCGGTGTGACGTAGCAGAGCGCGGGCGTGCAGGCGCGTCGCGGAGTCGTCTGGGTGAACGAGGCGGCGATCCGGCCGGCAATCCGGGTTCGCAGAGTCTGCGCGGTGAGACTGCCGGCGATGATCGCCACAATCGTGAATACCGCTAGGGCGCGGCGAAGTCGTGCTTTGTTCATGGCTCCTCCTCTGGATGGGATCGCCTTTGGGCGATCTGGTGGAGCCACTGTCGAACAGCCCCCTAAAGCGGCAACAAGCGGCGGCTAAAGCGACGGGATCTGAAGCCCGGAGGTAAGGCCAGAGGGTCAACGCAGCTGAGCACGACCAGTGAGCCACGGGCGGCGGAAAGAGACAGCGGAGACCCCACCACGACGGGGTCTCCGCTGTCAACGGGTTTGAACGGCTACTGGCAGAGCCGCTACTTCCAGTTGCTACCGCCAACAGTCGCGGCGATGCTGATCGCGGTTGCGGCGAGCAGGGCGAGGCGGGTGATGCGGTGGTTAGTGGTGATGCGGGTCATGGTGTGCTCCTTCGCGGGTCGTTGAAGTGGGAAAGGCGCGGGATGTCGCCTAGCTCCAGTGGCTGCCGCCGACGGTGGCGGCGATGCTGATTGCGGTTGCGGCGAGCAGGGCGAGGCGGGCGAAGCGATGGTTGGTGGTGATACGGCTCATGATGTGCTCCTGGTGGGTTGTTGAGGTGGCCGGGGCGCGGTATGAGGCCTAGCGCCAGTTGCTGTTGCCGATGGTGGCGGCGATGCTGATCGCGGTTGCGGCGAGCAGGGCGAGGCGGGTGAGGCGATAGTGGCGGGTGATACGGGTCATGGTGAGCTCCTTTGATGGTGTTGAGGTGGTCGAGGCTCGGATCTAATGCCAGTTGCTGCCGCCGACTGTGGCGGCGACGCTGATCGCGGTTGCAGCGAGGAGGGCGAGGCGAGTGAGTCGGTGGTTGCTGGTGATGCGGGTCATGGTGTGCTCCTTCTGGTGTGGGTCGCGGTGTGCGTTCCTTGTGTGAGCAGTGTCGGGGGAGCGGCTAAAGCGGTGGCTATGGGCGGCTAAAGCGGCGGCTCCGACTCGCTGACAGGGCCCGGTGAGCGGGGAGGGTTGCTTAGCTGACGGTTGCGAGCGTTGAGATCAGGTCGTTGGGGTCGCTTGAGGTGCCCGCGACGGTGTCGCCGTTGACGTGGCCAAAACATTCGACGCCCCAAACGGGTGATCGGACGCGGGTCTACCGGTGTGAGCTCCCTATATTCATAGTCCTGTCCGTTACTGGCGCAATCTGGCGTCGGCAGACGATAGAGTACCGAACATGTGTACCCCGAACATACGTACCCCTAGCCCGGAAGGAGCCTCGCTGTGAGTCGGCGTCGGAAGGGCACCAAGAAGGCCGAAGCGGTCTCGCATGTGCGCGGCTCGACGTTCTTTTCGAAGGATCCCAAGCTGTCGCAGACTTACTACGTGCTGAAGTGCCTGCGCGAGCAGCCGCAGTTCTGGGACGAGTTCGTGCTCGAGACGACGGTGGTCAATGAGATGGGTCGCAAGCGCGAGCCGGGGCTTTGGGGGCCGGCGTTCCTCACCTTCATGATGTCGGGCGAGACGGCCATGCAGAAGTTCGCCGACACCCACATCTCTGACCGCATCTGGACTGAGTTGCTCGGGTTTGTCGAGCCGCCTGATCGCCAGACTGTTTACTTGCGGTTCGTCGAGATGGAGAAGCTCGAGCGGATGCTCGAGGCACGCGACGGGATCGGCCCCTTCGCCAAGCTGCGAAACCGGTTGATCCAGCATGCCATGAAGCATGACCCTGAGATCCTGCGCGACGTGATCTTCGACGGCACCTCGGTGCAGACCCATTCCGCTCTTCACAAGGTGGCCGATATCGACGAGAACGGTGAGGTCAGGCCGGTCAAGAGCCGGCCCCGCGTCGAGCGACCCGAGGGCGGCGTCGCCTCGGCCGGCCGCGAGGAGGATCATGAACTCTCGCCCGATCAGGTTCAGGAGCAGATCGATCAGGTGCGCGAGATCAGACTCGACCGGGGCAAGGATCCCAACCTGCCCTGTGACCCGAAGGACTCTCGCGATCTGCTTGGCCCGTTCGCCAAGCTGTTTGTTGTCGGAGACGCGATCTACGGCTCCTATGACGCCTCGGCCGGCGTGCGCATGTACCAACACCCCGACGGCAGCAAGAAGAAGTTCTGGCATGGCATGCAGGCCCTGCTGATGTCAGACCGCCACTCGGAGGGCCGCATCGTTGAGCTGTATGTCCCCTGCAACGTGCAGGAGCACGTGCCCTTCGAGTACGAGCTCCAGCTTTTGCGCGAGATTACCGGTGGCACCGATGCGCGCTCGGGTGCGTTCACCTGCGTGACGGAGGCTGAGCTTGCCCGCTTTTACGACGGCCGCGACGTACGCGGCATGACGCCAGATATCACCAGCAAGAAAGTCGTCGGCGGCACGCTGCCTCGGGCGGTGATCGGAGACAAGGCGCTCTCGGTACGTGGCCTTCGCCGCATCGCCAACCACCAGGACGTGGCGGTGATCTGTGATCTTCGTGGCCAGCGTGGCCGCAGCCGCTCGGACTTCGATACCGAGTGGGGAGATAGGCATGGCGTGCCGCGCTGCCCGAAATGCGGCGGCGCCGGTGATGTCGAGTCGGCTGGCATGGGCTGGACGCGCGCTCACAAGAAGGCCAGCATCCGCTTCCGGTGTTTGTTTGAGAACCTGCCCGAGTGCAAAAACCGCGTCCTCAACTTCGATCCCGATCGCGAACCGCTCCTGTACGGCCCGATCTCGCACCTTGATCCGGTTTATCACGCGCTCAAGGCGTTTGGAAGCCCGCACGAGGGCCAGCATGACTACGGCCGGTCGCGCTACGGCACGGCCGGCAAAGACTACGCGCTGAGGCCACGCAGGCGCGGCATCCCCTGCATGCAGCTTCGCTCAAACGCGGCCGGCTGCCTGGAGTGGTTTCGCATCCTGCTTCTGCACGGCTTTGTCGGCAGCCACAAAAGCCCGGTCAAGCTCGAGGTCGTCTATCACAGCGGCGAGGAGAGCCTGAAGATACTGAAACTCTCCCGCAGTCGAAACGGCGTACTCCTGCCCCACGGCGATCGAGCCGTCGAGGCCGGCCTTCTCTGGCCAAACCCACCACCGGGCTACCTCACCTGGGAGGAGCGCAAAGCCCAGGCCCGGGCCGAGCGCCTCCGGACTGCTCGCAGCCGCAAGGCGACCGCCGTCAAGAAGCGGCGAGCAGCAGAAAAGAAACCAGCCAAGAGTCCCAGCAAGAAGCGCTAAGCGCCCAGGGATAGCCCCTGGGCGCTTAGGCGTTGCCTACCTGGCGACCGGCCTCAAACCGGGCTGATCTGATGATCTTGGCGCTTGAACAGGCGGATTTAGCCAAATCCGCCTATTTCGAAAAACTCGTGGAGAGTTCGTATAGAAGTTCAACTAGCTCTCCTGATGCGGATGAAAGGACTTGAACCCCTTACCCGGGGTACGCGTGTACCCCATGAGTACGCGGAATCTCGCGTCTAGAGCCAAACCGGGAATCCGCTGGAGTCCGCGCGAGTCCGCCTCCGCGTGGCGCCACTGTCCCAAGACTGTCCCATTTCGCGGATCGGGCATCTGTCTCAAGTCTGCCTCGCTCTTGCCGATGCAGTGTTGCATGCCGCACCATGTGATGTCAGATCACGAACTGCTCTCTGTGGCGATGTCCACGCTTGGCGACCTTCCCGTTTCGCTGCGGGCCGAAAACCGGCTGGTGTCGACCGAGATGGAGATTGTCGACGTAGTCGACGGCCGCTTGATCGCGAAATGCGAAGAGGCTGGTGTCGGCGTTGGCGCCGAACTCCAGGTGTCAACTACCAGCAACCGCAGAGCGGCGTATCGACTGGGGGTAAAGGTCGAGAGTCGTGAAAGCGATCGGCTGAAGTTGAGGATCTTGACGGTCGACCAGCCGATCGGGCGGCGTACCACCGAGCGCGCATCGCTGGACGAGTTGATCTTGATCTGCGGCGATGAGGAGTACGACGCCGTAGTGACCAACATCTCCCAAGACGGGCTTCATCTCATAAGCCCGAAAGACCTTCCGCTGGGAGGCGAACTCCGCGGAATCCTAAACCTTGCCGGGCGCGTGATTCCCGTTGCAGCTGACGTCCGCCATGTAACCAGCAAACCTGACGGCTTCCACACGGGCGTCTCATTCCGCGCCCTGCGCCCAGCGGAGCGCGAATTGTTCATCGACTGGACGAGCCAGACGCTTTCCGGAAGACGACTCGATGAACGCGTCGCGCCACCCCAACTGCCCACGACCGATGACATCCGCACCCGGCTCCGGCGCTGGGCTGCGTAGCCGCCGATCCCCTCGGTTGGATCAGTCGGCGTCGAGTTGATCGAGTCGAAGAGCGCTGTCGGCTCGTTCGAGGTACGCGGCGAACGCGGCTGCGGCGTCATCCAACGCGGCGGGGAACAGGTGGCCGTACCTGTCCGCGGTGATCGAGATGCTGGCATGGCCGATCAGCTCTGAGACGACTTTCAGCGACCAGCCGCTCGCGATCCACATGCTGGCCGCGCTGTGCCGCGCTTCGTGGAGGCCGATCCTGGTCAGGCCGGCTCGCCGCCACGCTGTGCGGGCGCGCTTGACGATCGACGCGGGGGCGTACACGCCGCCATCGTCCGCCGGCCATACGTACGCGTCGCCGATTGGTGACACGCTGTCATCAATGGAAGCTTTCCATTCGAGCAGTGCGTCGCGTGCTGGTGGAGCGATCGGCACCTCCCTGCGCCCAGCCTTCGTCTTCGGCTCACCAGTTTCCGCCGCGGCGTTTACCCGCTTCGCATCGAGTGGGAGGTTCTCGGTGACGTGGATGCGGCCCCGGGCGAGGTCGACGTGCCGCCACCGCAACGCTCGTAACTCGCCAGCTCGTAGGCCGCAGTAGAGCGCCGTCGCCCACAACGCGCGGTCGTAGGCGCGGGGGAGGGCTGCGACCAGCAGGGCGGCCTCGCTGGGATCGGCGACGCGGTCACGTTTCTTCTCACCGCTCGGCATCTCCATCCCCGTCGTGGGATTCGCCGGGAGTATGTCTCGCGCTACCGCGCGGCGACAGATCACGCGTACCGGGTCGAAGCTGTTCTTGATCGTCGATGGTGCGAGGCCACGCCCCTGGAGGCGCTCGACCAGGCCGAGCAGGTCGGATTGGCGGATCGAGTCGAGGCGCCACGCGCCCAGGGTGGGGTAGATGTTCAGCGTCAGGCCGCGGCGATACTCGCGGATCACCCCCGGTCGGTACTCACCACCACCCTGTTTGCGGATCGCGCCGGACTCCATGCCCTCTAAGAGCGATTCTCCGGCCTCCCGCAGCGTCGGGCATGTCCCAGCCCTCTTGAGCATCACGCCAGCGTCACGCTGCGCCTGGACGCGGGCCTGCGACCGCCACAACTCGGCTTCTTGAAGCGTCTCGAACGTCTCGCGGAGGCGGCGACCCTCCCCCGCATGGAGCGGGTCAGCGACCCACACAGCTGCCCGGTAGGCGGGCTTGCAGCGACACCGCGCCCGCGTGTTCACGAGCGCCGGACACCCAGCGCGGTGCCGCACGACAATGCCCTTCGGAGCCACCACGCCAGCGACTATCCCACATGCCTCGGTCATCGCGCTTTATCCCCCCGGTAGCCCATCTCGGCCTCGTACAACTCGCGCTGCCGGTCAGCACGTGAGTTCCGCTCACGCGCCCGCTCCCTGTTCCGCTCCGCTTGCGCCGCCCTCTGCCGGCGAAGGATTTCAGTGTGGCGTGGGCAGTAGTACCCAGCGTCGCCCCACGGGTGGGGTTCGGTGCATCCGCGATATCCGCATGTCGGCAGGTTCATCGTGGTCTCCTTGTATCGTTGGTTGATAGGCGTCGTGCCTCTCGTTCGACCCATGCCTCGAGTTCGCGTACCGGCACCAGCCGCACGCGGCCGACCAGGACGCACCGCAGTTGCGGCATGACGTGCTCGTAAAACGCGGTGCGCGAGACGCCGATCGCGGCGGCCGCCTCCTCCGGGCGGAGGGTCACCCGGAACGGAGTCTGGGAAACGCTCATGCCGCGTCACCGCCGATCGCGAGTTGGCCATTTAGCGTGGCCTCGATCTGCGACCAGTCGCTTGGCTCCCAGACCGCCCAGTCACAGCCAGCTCGCGTGAGGACGTCACCCCACGCGCCCTGTTCATCCGTCAGCCGCCCACCAGCCTTCAGTTCCCGGAAGTGCAGCCGGTCGTCCCGGCAGAGCGTGAGGTCGGGCCAGCCAGCCGGCGAGCCGCGACTGTCACGGACGTAGAACACCCTCCACCCGAGCAGCCGGGCGAGTTGCACGACGCTGGCCTGGAACGTCTGCTCTCGGCCGCGGCTCACTGCTCTGCGCCCCAGACCTGGGGGCAGACGACCAACCCGAAGATCAGCCACCGTTCAGCCTCATCAAGGCCGGGATCGGCGAGCAGCACCTCAGCGCCGCGGAGCCGGTCGAGTAGGTCGACATCTACCAGGCGATGGCTCTGCCGGAACAGTTCGAGTTGTGTGGGGTTCATGAGGTCACCGCCTGGGCGGCCTTGACGAAGGCTCGGAGCATGTCCGGCGTCGCGGTGACGTACCACTGCCACCACGCAGCCTCACCCGCCTCGACTGTGATCCGGCCCGATGTGATCGGTGGGTAGCCGTGCTCCGCGCCGATCCGTTGCACCTCCCGTAGAGCGGGGTTCACCGCGTCGACCTTGCCCACTGACGCCCAATCCGCCCGCATACCTGCATCGAGGTTGGCAACGTTGGCTACGGGCGCATGGTTATGCGGATCTTGCCCGTTTCGAGGTTGGCTACCGACCACCTCCGTAGCCAACGTCGGAGGCGCCTGTTTTGGCTCAACCATAGGGCCGTAGCCAACGTTGCCAACCTCGACGTACCTTTGGACGTGGGGAAGTAGTTCTGAACGGAGGTAGCCCCGCATCTGGGCACCCCGCCCACCCCACCTTCGAGCCTTCAGCGCACCATCGCCGAAGTGCCGCAGCGCACGACCGAGCTTCGTTTCACCCGACCGTGACGCGGCTAGGCCGCCGCCATCACGATCAGTCTCGACCCAGCCCGCCCATGGACCGGACTCGTCCGCCTCCACCATCCGCATGATCAGCTCGGTGGTCGGCATCCGCTCCTCATCACCGATCGCCTGCCAGACCGCTGCCAGGATCCGCACGTGGTAGCTGGCTTCGACGCCCTGCCCCGATAGCGCGAGGCATGCGGCGTGCACGCGGACGGGCCAGTCGCCGCCAGCCTCCTTTGCGATCGTGAACAGCGGCCGCCACTTATCGCGCTCCCGATTTCGAACCGGGAACACCTCCCGCGCCAACTTCACCCGCAGCCGGCCTAGGCCAGCGATCCAGGCCGCCCACGCCTCGAACTGGTCGACGATCGGTTGCGCCTCCTGCCCTGCGTCCTCTTCGTCGAAGTCGCTAACCGACTCCCCAGCCGCGAGGCGTTCCATGCGTAATCGGATGCAGCGGCTCAGTGTCGCGTCGGGCAGCACGTCGCCGATGCCGATCAGCACCTTCGGCCCGTACACGTTGAAACTTTTTACCTCATGCCCCGGGCCGGAGCACTTCAGCGCTGGCATGCCCCTCTTGAAACCCGCGTTGAACACCGTCTTTAGCTCCGGAGCTGCGGGGTCATCGTTCTTACCTCGGGCGAACACGCCATCTATCTCGTCATAAATCAAAGTGATGTGCTCGTCTTCGAG
>JBBQUW010000013.1:0-66267 GCA_038212095.1 Gaiellales bacterium
CGTGGACATGGTCAAGGCGGGCATCATCGATCCCGCCATGGTGACTCGTTCGGCACTGCAGAACGCTGCATCCATCGCCAAGAACATCCTCACCACCGAAGCGATCGTGGCAGAGGCCCCGGAGAAGCACCACAGTGCTCCGATGGGCGGCGGCGGAATGCCGGACATGATGTAACCCGACTCGTCGGGATGTGGAACGCGAAGGGCCCGCCGACCGGCGGGCCCTTCGTCGTTGTGGCTTGTGTGGAGGCTCGAATGAGCTGCTTAAAGTTCTCGGGGGCCCGCTCCCAGGCCCCCGCGTGAACTGTGATGCTCCCCCGCTCGGAAAGCTTCTGACTCCAAAGTACACGCACCCGACGGCCTGTCAACACCTCGCGGTCAGGGGGTGAACGTGCGCGGGCCGAACGTGATGAACACCAGCGTCGCCATCATCAGCGGGAAGGCGATCTTGACCGCGGTGTCCACCCGCTCGTCACGGCCCAGGTCGGCCAGCGCCCAGAACATGGGAAAGCCGACCATGCCGAAACGGCCCATCGAGACGATCAGCCCGCCGGTGGTGGGCAGCACAATCAGCAGCCCGGCATAGATCAGATACTCGGCCGGCAACCGCAGCCGGCGCCAAGCGTGGTACCACAGCCCGCACCACAGCAGGGTGAACGTGAGGTGCACGAGGTAGCGCAGGTGGCCGTCGTGCGCCGTGTCCCAGATCGTCTTGATGATCACGATTGGCAGCAGCGAGAGGCCCCGCCCCCAGCCGCGCACCTGGGCGTGGAAGTGCGCCATCGGATCGCCGGTGCGCCAGTACAGGAATCCGAAGAAGGCCAGTTCGGCGGCCGGCAGCAGCAGCAGCGGCAGGAAGGCGCGTGGCGCCAGTCCGCGCTCACGGTAGCGGCGCCAGGCCAGAGCCGGCAGCAGCGCGATGCCGACCGGTCGCGCGAGCACCGCCAGCGCGCCCACCGCGCACCCCCACCACCAACGGCCATGCCAGGTGAGCGCGAAGGCGCCCAACGCGCAGAGCAGGAACAGACTCTCGGCGTAGGGCAGCGAGAACACGAAGGCAAGCGGGAAAAAGGCCAGGTACAGCACCGTGCGGCGCGCCATCCCCTGGTCGAAGCGCCCCTCCGTGATCCGGTAGAGCAGGCACAGCGCACCCGCCAGCAGCAGTGAGGAGAGCAGCGTCGCCCACAGCGTGTCCGGGCCGGGCAGGAACGTCAGCGGTGCCCACAGCGCTGGGTAGAGCGGGAAGAACGCGGCCGTGTTGCCGTGACCGATGGAGGGGTCGTAGCCGTGGTGGGCGATCCAGCCGTACCAGGTCGCGTCCCAGTCGCCCAGCGAGGAGTACATCGCCTGCCATGACAGGCCGGTCTCGCGCGGCCGCCGCTCCGACCAGCCCTGAGCGGCCAGCACGAGGTAGACGGCCAGCCGGCTGGCGGCCCACACCGCGAGCGGGTAGCCGAGGCCGCGCAGCCGGCCCGCCGAGACAGCCGGCTGCTGCTGGGACGGCTCGGCGACCGCGGTCACTCCGGCCAGCCCTGGCGGCGCCAGAACCACCGCACACCGTACAGCGCAGCGGTGGCGTAGGCGAAGCCGATCAGCAGATCGACCACGTAGTGGTTGCCGGTGTAGACGGCGGCGAAGCACTGGATGGCTGGGTACAGGGCGACAACGTACGCCGTCCACCGCCAGCGCGTCTTCCAGACCAACGTGGCGATGAACAGGAAGATCAGGAACGAGTAGCCGCCGTGCAGCGAGGGAATGGCGGCGTAGTTATTGCCGTCCACCAGGTGGTAGAGCGGGCCGGAGTCGGTCGGCAGCGGCGACTGCGCGGCCTGCTCGCCGGCCGGGCTGGAGAGGTAGGGGATCAGGCCCTTCAGCGCGGCCGCCCATGGCGGCGCGGCGGGGTAGATCGCGAACGTCAGCGCGCCGGCGTAGGACAGCGTCAGCAGCGTGGCCGCCCAGCGGTAGAACAGCGCCCGCCGCTTCAGCCACAGTGCGAACGCCAGCGTCGGCGGCACGATGAAGTGGATCCGGGTGGCCGCCGACAGCACCTGGTCGTACCACATCAAGTGCCCTTTCCAAAGCCAGTCCTGCAGGACGTTGGAGGGCACGTGGCCAAAGAAGAGGAACTTCTCGGCGTCCAGGTGCGGCAGGTAGTAGGGGTTGGGGTGCACGATGTTCGCCAGTCCGCGACACTCCTCGTACCAGACGATCAACAGCACGAAAGGCACGAAATCGAGCATGAACCGCCGGCCCCGTCCGATCACGAGCGCGGGGGCGAGCAGCACGAGCAGGTAGCGGTCGGGCGTCAGCGACAGCCCGAAGGTCAGCACCTGGGCGCTCAGAGCGACGACGAAAGCGACCGCGGCCAGCGCGGCGGTGGTGCGGTCGATCTCGGCTCGTGGCGGGCCCCAGCGCTGGCCGCCGTCGCCGCCTCGCTGATCGCCGTCGCCATGCGGCTGCCCTTCCTGCACACCCCGCTCACCGCCGACGAGGGCGGGTACGGCGAGATCGCCCGGCTGTGGGATGGCGGCGCTCGCCTCTACGACCAGGCCTGGGTCGACCGCCCGCAAGGGCTGTTGCTCGTCTTTCGGGCGATCCTGCATTTCGATGGTGGCTCCACCTCTGCGATCCGGCAGGCCGCGGCTCTGGTGAGTGCGCTGGTCGTTGTGGCCACGATGGCCGTAACGGCCCGGATCGCGGGCAGGATACCCGCGATCTGTGCCGGACTGCTCCTGGCCGCCCTGGGCAGCAGTCCGCTGATCGAGTCGTTCACGCTCTCGGGCGAGATGCTCGCCTCGCTGCCGGCAATCCTCTCGCTGCTCGCGTTCGGCGGCTACCTGCACGGCGGCAGGGCGCGCTGGCTGGTGGTCTGCGGGCTGCTCACCGGCTGTGCGGTGATGACCAAGCAATCCGGGTTCGACGGCGGATTGGCGGCGGTCGCACTGCTGCTGCTCACGCGCCGCCGATCGGGGTTGGCGCCGGCGGCGGTGATCGTCGCCGCGGCGCTGCTGCCGGTGGCCGTCGCCGCCCTCGCGGCGCCCAGCTTCTTGGACTGGTGGTACGCGATGGTCACCTACCGCGGCCAGGGTGACTCGATCGTATCCGGATCGCCCGGAACGCGGTTGGCGCAGTTCGGCGATACGCTGCCCGAGGTGGCGCGGGCGCTGGCGGCGCTGGTCGCGCTGGCCGCCTACGGTTGGCGCGACTCCCCGCTGCTGGGCCGGCTGTGGCTGGCGGCGGCCGCGCTCGGCGTGCTGGGCGGAGGCAACTTCCACGCCCACTACTACATCCAGCTCGCTCCACCGCTGGCGCTGCTGGCCGGTGTCGGCGCGAGCCGCATCGTCCGCCGGCGGGCGGGTCTGATGGCCGGCGTCTGTGCCGGGCTGGCGGCGTGGAGCCTCTCGGCGGCGGTGCCGCTCTGGTTCGACTCGCCGCGCGCTCAGGCCGCTGCCGTCTTCCCGTCCGATGGCCATCTGCAACGAGACGCGATGGTGGTGGCCTATGTGCGGGCGCACAGCCGGCCCGGTGACCGGATCTTTGTGATGTGGGCCGCGGCCGATGTCTACTACCTCGCCGACCGCGATCCGGCGGTGCCCTACATCTGGTTTCGCAACATCCAGGCCATCCCGGGCGCGCTCGATCTGGTGAGGGCGGCGCTGGCGTCGCCGTCGCGCCCGGCGCTGGTGGTGGCCGAGCAGCCGCCGGGGGCGATCGATTCCAGCGGTGCGACCGCTCGGGTGCTGGCGCAGCGATACCGGCTGGCCGCGACGGTGGACGGCATCCCGGTCTACCGCGCGCGCTGATCCGACCGGCACGGCGCCATCGCCGGCGCCCGGTAGACTCCGCCCGCTTGGACGCCGGCGCCCTTCTCATCGCCACGCTGACTGTCCTCATCCCAGGCGCCGGCGCCGCGTTCGCGCTGCACCGGCCGGGCGAGGTGTCGGTTGCGACCCGCGTCGCGCTCAGCTTCGGCCTCGGCTACGCGACGGTCGCTCTCACCGGCGTGGTGCTGGAGGTGCTGCACGTGCTTTCGGCCGGCAGCTTCGTCGCGCTGCTGGCCGCGGTCACCGTCACTCTGTGGCTGGTGGCGATGCGGCGGGGCGGTGCGCGCGCCCACGCCGCGGCTCTGGCCGCCGAGTTGCGCGAGGAACGCTGGCTGGTGCTGTCCGGACTGGCCGGGCTGCTGCTGTTCGCGCTGATGCGGCTGCAGTTCTCGCCGCTGATCAACTTCAGCATGTTCGGGCCGTGGCGCTACTGGGCCGACGGGCTCGAGATCGCCGATGCCGGCCGCGTCCCGCACCTGACGCTGCAGTGGGGTGCGACCTACACGCCCACCGTCAGCAAGGTGATCCTGAACAGCTACCACGCCGGTCTCAGCTACCTGATCGGATCGGCGCCGCTGCCGGCGATGGGAGCGTTGCTCTGGGTGGCCGCGGTCGGGTTTGCCGCCGGGCTGTGGTCACTCGGCCGCGAGCTGGGGCTGCGCTACACGGCGGCCTTGCTGCCGCCGCTGGTGCTGGTGCTGCTCGACAACGAGCTGCATCGCGATCTGGACGTGTACACCGCCGAAAACGTCGGCCGGATGGCCGCCGTGTGCGCGCTGGCGCTGGGTGTTCGCACCCTGAGAAACCGGGGCGGGCGCGGCGAGACGATCGCCACCGGAGTGCTGTTCGCTGTCGCGGCCGGTAGCCATGGCATCCCGGCCTTCGTGATGATGCTCGCGCTGGGCTGCTATGCGGTTGCGCTGATGCTGGTCGAGCCCGACCGTCGCGGCGTGGTGCTGCGGGTGGCGTCGGTGCTGGCGGTGACCGTGCTGGTGTGGGGCGCCAGCCTCGGCCTCTCGGGCGGCGATGTCGGCTTCCAGGGCGCAAAGGGTGCGAACACGTACGCCAGCTTCGGAGCGGGAGTCGATCCGACTGCCTCGCTGTTCACGGGCCGGCTGGTGACGCGCTCACCGACGGCCGACCACTGGTACATCCCGCCGGAGCACCTGGCGCGCGGCTTCGTCGCCAGCGCGATCACGCGGCCGGCCGGCGACGTGTGGCTGATCGCGGTGCCGCTGGGCACGCTGCTGTTGGCGCTGGCGATGCTGCTGCGATTCCCGGACGAGCTGCGGCCGCTCGGTTTCTCGATGTGGCTGCTGGGTGCGGTGCTGATCGCGATCGCAATGGTGTTCTCGTATCGCTACACCACCTACATCCCGGGCACGTTCGGGCCACACCGGTTGTACGACTACGCCTGCCTGCTGCTCACGCTGTTCGCGCTCGGCTGCCTGGAGGCCGCGGTCGGTCTGCTGCGCCGCGTGCGTCTATGGCTGCCGGCGGTGGCGGCGGCCGTGGCTGTGCTCGCGCTGGGCGCGACGGTGGCGCTGGCCGGCGGGCCGGCCCGCCACGGCTGGCAGGACAACGGCCGCAAGGCGGTTGCGGTCACCGACTGGGTCAGCGGCAACCTGCCGTGCGGCGCGCGGCTGCTTGTCGACCGGCTGACCCTGGGGACGTTTGCCGCGCAGACCGGCCGCGTCAGCGTCGCCGAGGGCATGGGCCCCTACCTGCGCCCGCCCGAGCTGCACACGGTGCTGGACATCGTGCTGGGGGCGCACGCGTTCTTCCGCGACCCGGCCCATCATCGCGCGTTCCTGCGCCGCGAGTCTGTCGACTACGTGCTGGTGGTGAAGGATGTGCGGCTGGGCAGCATGGTGGATACGCTCGAGAAGGGCGTTGATCCGGCCCGATTCCACGGGCTGCCCTTCCTGCAGCTCGTCCACAGCGATCTCAACCTCGAGGTCTACCGCGTCACCGGTCGTGGCTCAGGCGCTGCGCCCCCCGACCCCTCGCGCTTCTCCGGCCTGGATTGCAGAAGCTCGTGAGCCGCAGGCCGGCGCTGATCGCCGTGGCGCTGCTCGTGGCCCTGCCCTTGGGGCCAGAGCCGGTTATCGACCCCTGGTCGGTGGCGGTCGCGGCGCCGCCGCCGCCGCCGCGGAGCCCGCTGCCGGTGGCCCGCAGCATGACGCCGATCAAGCACGTGATCTTCATCATCAAGGAGAACCGCACCTACGACAACCTGTTCGGTCGGTTGGGCATAGGTGACGGCGCCGGCACCGGCCGCACCAAGGATGGCCGCACGATCTCGCTGCTGCCGCTGCTGGACAAGGAGACCGACCTGCAGCACAGCTACGCGGCGGGGCTGGCAGCGGTCGACGGCGGCAAGATGGATGGCTTTTCAGCCATCCCCGACAAGGCCGGCAACCCGACCCTGCTGGCCTACAGCACCGCCTCGCCAGGACAGCTTCCGGCGTATTGGGGCTACGCCCACCGCTATACGATCGGCGATCGCACGTTCTCGTCGGTCAACAGCTCCAGCTTCCCAAACCACCTGTTCACCGTCGCGGCAACATCGGACGGCATCATCGACGGCCCCAACTACAAGACGAGCTGGTGGGGCTGTGATGGCCCGCCCGGCATCACCGCCCCGGTGCTGGGCGCCGACGGTAAGGTGGGCGAGACGCGTCTGCCGGTCTGCCTCGACATCCCCAGCACGGCCGGTTCGATCAACGGCCACCCCGGCCTCACGTGGAGCAGCTACGGTGCGAGCCCGGGCCAGCTCGGCTACGGCTGGGTGGCGCTGGACGCGATCAAGCCGGTGCGCGAGAGCCCGGACTGGAGCCGGCACGCCTTCCCGTGGGAGTGGTTCCACTCCGACATCGCGCAGGGCTACCTGGCATCGATGACCTGGATCACACCCCCGTTCGACATGAGTGAGCATCCCGGTGGCCCGTCGCTCTGCCAGGGCATGAACTGGACGGTGCGCCTGATCAACGACGTGATGCGCTCGCCGATGTGGAAGAGCACCGCGATCGTGCTGACCTGGGACGACTTTGGCGGCTTCTACGACCACGTCCCGCCGCCGCAGGTCGATCGCTTCGGCTATGGCCCGCGCGTGCCCTTCCTGGTCATCTCGCCCTGGTCGAAGCGGGGCGTCGACCACACCACATACGACTTCACGTCGGTGCTGAAGTTCGTCGGCCAGGACTTCGGCCTGCCCAACCTGACCGCACGCGAGCGGAACGCCAACTCGCTGCGCTCGGCCTTCCAGTTCACCGCCCCGCTGAAGCCGTGGATCGCACCGATCAAGGATTGCCCGAACGTCTCCTTCCAGCAGACCGAGCCTCCGCCCAAGAACATCCACGACTAGCGCACTTTCGTCGCCGCACCGGTGCTCGCCGCCGCCGGCCGCGGGTCAGCTCAGCGCTGACGCGGATGCGACCAGCCGCACAGCCAGTTCCAGCCGCGCGACCACTGTCTCCAGCTCGATCCACTCGTCCGGCGTGTGGTCGAGTGCGCCGACCGGCCCCAGGCCGTCCAGCGTGGGTACGCCGTGTGCTCCCGTCCAGCAGCCGTCCGAGACGCCGCCCGAGAGCTGCTCTCCTGCAGTCAGGCCAAGCTCGGTCGCATGCCGCAGCGCGGCCATGACCAGTACCGGCGAGCGCGGCATCGGCGGCCACGTGCCGCGGTCAAGGATCTCGATCGTGACGCCGTCGTAGGGCTCCGGGGCGGGCAGCTGCCGCAGCGCGTGGTCGAGGTCGGCCGGATCGCTGGAGCGGATGTCGAGCGTGGCCACCGCCTCGCCGGGGACGGTGTTCGCCGCGCCTGGGGCGTGCGCCGTCGTGACGACCGACGTCATCTGCGGCCGGCCGGCCGCCAGCGCCTCGATCCTGATCACCTCGCGGGCCAGCGCCGAGACGGCGCTGCGGCCGCGGGCGGTGTCTGCCCCCGCGTGCGCCGGCCGGCCGTGCAGCGCCATCGTCCGCCACACCGCCCCCTTACGGGTGCTGACCACGTCGCCGTTCTCGCGACCACACTCGAACACCAGCGCCGCCGCAGCGTCGGCGGCGTGATCGCACACTGCCGGTGCTCGCAGCCGCACCTCCTCGTCTGCGCAGATCAGCAGCCGCAGCTCCGAGAACGGCCGTGGCCGGTCGGCGTAGGCCTCGAGCACCATCGCCGCCAGCACCAGGCCGCCCTTCATGTCGGCGACGCCGGGCCCGAAGCAGCGCATGCCGTCGCGCCGGAACGGCCGTGCGGCCGCCGTACCCAGCGGAAACACGGTGTCGGTGTGGCCCAGCAGCGCGACCGGCCGAGCTCCCTCCCCGGGCAGGCTGAGCACCATGCTGCGGGCCGGGCCGTCCGGCTCGTCGACCCATCGCCGGCTGCATCCGAGCGGCTCCAGCCAGCTCGCAACCGCTGTCGCCACCTGCTCCTGCTCCGCCCCCAGCGAGGGCGAGTCGAGGTCGACCAGGCTCTTCAGCCGCCGGCAGAAGGTCTCGATCACCTCAGAAGCCGTAGCGCTGCTCCGTCCACGGGTCGGCATCGTTGTGGTACCCGTAGCCCTCCCAGAACCCCGGCTTGTCGACGTCCGAGAACTCGAGCCCGCGCAGCCACTTGGCGCTCTTCCAGAAGTAGCGGCTGGGCACGAGCAGCCGCAGCGGATAGCCGTGCTCGGCGGTCAGAGGCTGTCCCTCGGCCTCGTAGGCCAGCATCGCGCTGTCATCCATCACAGCCTCGATCGGCAGGTTCGCCGTGAAGCCCTGCTCGGCGTGTGCGATCACGAAGCGGGCGCCGTCCAACGGCTGCACCTGCTCCAGCACCGTCCGCATCGGCACCCCCTTCCACGGCATGTCCAGCTTCGACCAGCGCGTGACACAGTGGATGTCGCTGAGCTGCTCCTGGCTGTCCAGCGCCACCAGCTGGTCGAACGAGAGCCGCAACGGATGCTTGACCAGGCCAAAGGCGCGGAAGTCCCAGCTCGCGATATCGACCTTGGGAACGCTGCCGGCGTGCAGCACCGGCCACTTGTCGGTGTAGTACTGGCCGGGCGGGATCCGGGCCGGGTCGATACCGGCCTCACGCGCCTTCTTGTCGGCATTCGAGCGAAACAGTGCCACGCGGCCTCCGCAGGTTGGTGGTTGGCCCTGAGTATGTATCGTAGATGCCGTCCATCGCTACGCTTCCTCGGATGAGCAGCCTGGTGGATCGGTCGTGTCTGACGGCGGAGGGGCCCGACGCAGCGGTGCTGCTGCAGAGCCTGCTCAGCAACGACGTCGCGCTGGCACAGCCGGGCGGTGCGGTCTACGCGCTTCTGCTCACCGCCAAGGCGAGGGTGATCGCTGATATCGAGCTGTTCAACGTCGCCGGAAGCTACGTGCTGGCCTGCCCAACCGGCCGCGCGGAGGATGTTCTGGACGTGATCCTGCGGGCGCGTTTCCGGCGCAAGGCCGAGCTGCAGCTCTCGCACCACGCGGTCGTGTGGGGTGAGGCCGCGGGCGCGCTGGCGACCCTTGAGACGCCGGCCGGCCCTCATAGGCTGGTGGAAGCCGCCGGGGAGGAGGTCGAGCCGGGGAAGTGGTGGGAGCTGGCTCGCGTCGAAGCCGGCATGCCCCGCTACGGACGCGAGTTCGACGAGGCCACGATGCCTGCCGAGGCCGGGCTGGTGCCGCTCGCGATCAGCTTCAGCAAGGGCTGCTATCCCGGTCAGGAGCCGGTCGCCCGGCTGCAGTACCGCGGGCATGCAAATCGCGGGCTGCGCGGTCTGGGGCTGGAGGGCGAGCTGCCGGCCGCCGGGTCCGCGGTGCTGCTGGACGACCGTGAGGTCGGCCGCATCACCTCGCCGGTTGACTCCCCGCGCTTCGGCCCCATCTCGCTGGCCGTGCTGCGGCGCGAGGTGGCTGACGGCGATCGTGTGACGGTGGCCGGCGCGTCCGCGATCGTGCGCCCGCTGCCGTTTGCAGCTTGAGGCCGTCGGTCGGGTCGCGTACGCTGGTGGCAGGGTGGATGACGAGAGGATCACCGACGCATCGTTGATGATCGGCCTGTCGCTGTACGACGAGGCCGAGGCGGCGCTGCGGGCCGCGCTCCGCGACGCCGACCGGGACGGCGACGATCGTCTCGCCAGCCTCGCGCTGGAGGGTCTGGGGACGATCGCGAACCGAAAGGGCCAGGACGGCCGTGCCCAGGAACTGCTCGAGCAGGCGCTGGAACGGGCACGCCGGCCCGACCCGGTTGAGCGCCGGTCACTGTATATAACGGTGGCCCGCCTGCGGTCGTTCGCAGGTGACTCGGAGGGGTCGATCGAGCTGATCGAGGAGTGCCGGGGGCGGGTCGCCGAGGCCGGTGATCCCGATCCGGCGGTGGTCGCACTGTACGCGATCGCGCTGAGCTTCGCGTGCGCGGACGCCGGCCAGTACGGCCGGGCGCAAACGCTGCTGGCCGACGTGATCCGCCACGCCGAGGATCTCGACCTGACCGTGCGTGGACACCTGTATTACGCCCTGGCGCGGCTCAACATCAACACCGGCCGCAACGACAAAGCGGTCGAGTACGCCGACCGGCTGCTCGAGGTGAGGCTGGCTGCGAACGCCACCACCCAGCTCTCAGACGCCCACCTGATGTGCGCGCATGCGCGGCTCGACGCCGGCGACACGGCGAAGGCGGGCGAGCACCTGGAGCAGGCGCGGCGTCACGCCCCGACGCCGCTTGGTGCCGTCGACGAGGGCTTCGTCCTGGTCGAGGAGGCTCGCCACGCATTGCAGATGGGCGAGCACGAGTTGGCGCTGACGCAGGCACGGGCCGCGATCGAGCTGCTGGCCGATCGCGCCGTTCCCGGCGAGTTGGGCAGCGCGTACCTGGTGATCGCCCGCGTGCATGACGACACCGGCGACGACGACCGCGCCGACCGCGCGTACCAGATGGCGGTGGATGCGTTCCGGCTCCAGGGGGGGTGGCCGACCGACCTGGCCAAGGCGTACCGTCGTTACGGCAAGTTCCTACGCCGCCGGGGACGGGTCGACGACGCGCTCGAGATGCTGGAGGCGGCCGGCGACGTCGGGGTGTGAGCTGCGGCTACTGGGAGCCGTTGTCGGCGCCGGCGTACTCGTAGATCAGCCGGCCGCCGTGGCTGAAACCCTGCTTGGCATAGAAGTCGGGGATGCCCAGCTCCTGATCGTCGGGCGTGACGCGTAGCTCGATCGACTCGATGCCGCGCCGGCGGCACTCCGCCACCACGGTTCGCAGCAATCCCGCGCCCAGGCCCTGGCCGCGGGCTGATGGCTGCACCCAGATCTCCTCGATCTCGGCGCTGGCGCCACCACCGGCCGAGATGCGGATCGTGGTCGTGGCGACGCCCTTGTCGCCCGCGAGCGTGAAGAACCCCCGGCCGGGGTCGTCAAGGATCGCCTGCACGTTCTGGCCCAGGTGAGCCACCTCGCGGCCCTCGTGGCTGAAGAACGCCTTCAGCAGCCGCGTCGTCAGCGCGGCGTCCGCGGTGGTGGCGAATCTCATCGGCAGTTCGGTCACCGGTTTCACATCGATGCCGCGCGGCTCGGGAAATCATCCATCGGTGCCACAGTAGCGGATCGCGGCCAGCGCCAACCCCTGTGCGCAGCGGACGAGATCGTCGACCGGCACGTATTCGTCGATCGTGTGTGCCCAGGCGATGCTGCGCGGCCCCCAGCCCACGCAGGGCGTCTTCCCGAACCGGCTGTAGCTGGCGGCGTCGAACCATGAGTCGAGCCCGGAAAGTCGCGACGGCTCTCCCACGCGCCGGCTCGATTCCAGCATCACGTCCACGATCGGATGCGCCGGATCGACCTGGTAGGGCGGGATGTCGAGGCTCCACGCGACGCGGGGCGGATGCTCGGCCAGCCACTCATCGCCGCTGCAGTGACGCCGTATCCACTCGTCCACTTCGGCCTCGACCGCGGTGCCCCAGCCGTCCGCGTCGGCACGTCCCGGCAGGTACATCAGCTCGCAGTCCAGCGTGGCCGATGCCGGGTACGTGACGGCCCACTCGCCGCCGCGCACGAGCACCGGCACGATGTCTCCCGGCGAGAGGTGGGGATGCTGCTGTTCCGGGCTCGTCCGCCATATTTCGCGCAGTGTTCGCACCGCCTCCAGCACCACCTCGATCGCGTTCACGGCGCCGCCCTCGCGCCAGTGCGGCTGTGCCATCTCGGCGTGGCCGGGGCGTCCTGCGACCGTGATCGAGGGCGAGAGCGATCCCCGGCAGCACGTCCACAGCTCGAAGGCGGTAGGCTCGGTGACGATGCCGGCGTCCGCCCGCACGCCGTGCTGGACGGCTGCCAGCCCGCCCGCCCCGGACGACTCCTCGTCGGTGACGGTGTTCACGATCACGTCGCCCCGCAGGCGGACGCCGAGCCGGGCGAGCACCTCGGCCGCGAACACCATCGCCGCCACGCCGCCCTTCATGTCGCAGGCACCGCGGCCATAGAGGTCGCCACCGCGCACCTCGGCCCGCAGTGGATCGCTCGTCCAGCGATCGCGAGGCTCGCATGGAACGACGTCGATGTGGCCGTTCAGCAGCAGGCTGGGACCGCCGCCCGAGCCCCGAAACCGGGCCGCCAGCTGCGGTCGATCAACGAACTCGATCGGCTCGGGGATCTGGCGGCTGCCGGCGACGTCGTCCGCAGTCGGCTCCCACAGGTCGATCGCAGCACCTGCTGCGGTCATTCGCTTCGCCAGGTAGCGCTGCAGGTCGGCCTCTTCGCGAGCCGGCTCGCCGGGGGTGCGGGCGGTGGTGTCGAAGGCGATCAGTCGTGTGGTCAGGTCGACCAGTTCGTCCCGGCCCTCGGCAACCGCATTGAAGATCCGCTCCTCCAGGTGCACGGTGCGCGATGATACCGGCGGTGGGCGAGCAGGACGCAGATCAGCGTCGCCGAGCGAGGCGCGTGCATGTGGCGGGCCGCCGGCGGAGACAGCTTCGGCGGCGCCGAATGGCGCTGGGCGTGGCCGTGGCGATGCTGCTGGTCGGCGCCGGGCTGGCGGCGGCGCGAATGGCGGCACACGACTCCGGCCGTTCCGTGGCGGGTTCGAGCGGGCGCCCCGCGGCCAGCGGGCACCCCAGCGGTGGTGGGGAGCCATCTCCCTCCAGCAACACGACCGCGATCCCGCCTGCGACCGGCAGCTTCACCCTTTCGGCGGTGGGCGACACGATGCTCGGGTACGGCACCACGCTGGCGCCCAACCCGGGCAGCTACTTCGATGGCGTTCGTTCGCAGATCACGGGCGACATCCGGTTTGCCAACCTGGAGGGCACGCTCACCAACCAGACTTCCGGCAAGTGCACCGTGCTGCACACCTCGTGCTATGAGTTTCGGCTGCCGCCCTCGTGGGCGCGCTACTTCAAGCATGCCGGCTTCACCGTGGTCAGCGATGCCAACAACCACGCGTTCGATTACTGGCAGGCGGGACTGGACGACACGGTGGCTGCACTCGATCGTGTCGGGCTGGCGCACACCGGCCGTACGCACGAGATCACCTATCTGCGGGTGCGCGGCATCACGGTCGCGTTCATCGGCGTGGCCAGCTACTCCGACACCGGCCCGCTGAATGACTATCCGGCCGCCCGCCGGTTGATCCACCGGGCCGACGCGCATGCCGATGCGGTGGTGGTTGCGATGCACGCCGGTGCCGAGGGCGTCGCCGCGCTGCACCTGACCGGCCAGGAGGAGGTCTACGGCGGTGAGAACCGCGGCAACCCGGAACAGTTCGCGCACATGGCGATCGACGCCGGCGCCGACCTGATCATCGGCTACAGCCCGCACGTGTTGCGCGCGATGGAGGTCTACCGCGGTCGGTTGATCGCCTACAGCCTGGGCAACTTTGCCGGCTACCACAACTTCACCACCGAGGGTGACCTGGGTGTCTCCGGCATCCTCCAGGTGCGGCTGGCGGCCGACGGCCGCTTCCTGGGGGGCCGTTTCGTCTCGACCTCGCTGGCGGGTCCCGGCCAGCCGGTGCTCGACTCGACGGGCCGTGGTGCAGCGCTGATCGAGCAGCTGTCACGGACCGACCTGGGCTCGCGCGGAGCGCACGTCGCGGCCGGTGGCCGCATCACGCCCTGAGCGTCGAGACACTCGGACGCCCACGAATCCGCGCGGATCCCCCGGATGGGGGAATCGGCCTCCCCATGCGTTGGCTATTACGTGATAGACGCTTCGGAGGCTCCCCCGTGGCCCTCCCCGCTCCCCCGGTACACCGCACGTACGGGGCCGCAGGTGGATGGCTCCGACGCGACGATTTTCCGATGTACCCCGCTCTCGTGTTGGGAAGGAGGTGCGAACAATATGATCAAGTGGAACTATCGCACGATGCGGATCGCGCTCGTCCTTGGCTCGATCGCCGCGTTCGCCGTTTCGGCCGGCGCAAATACCAAGTGGGGGTTCTAGACAGCCTCTAGCTCCCGCGCTAAAGCGGTCAGGGGATCCTGACCGATAACCACAGGTAGCCGTGACGAACCCGTCCCACACGTACCCGCCCCGGCTGCTCCGGTATGTCACCGCAATGATCGCGGTGACTGTCCCGGTAGCAGTCGGGGCGGTGCTGCAGATCGCCGCCAATCGTCCGCACGCCGGCACGGTCGCCGGCGTGCTGCTGTTCTTCCTCGCCGCGACGGCGGCCGAGTCCAAGCCCGTGCCGCTGGACGAGAACGGCGGCCGCACCGTCTCGTTGGCGTTCGTCTTCCTGCTCTAGACCCAGGTGCTGTTCGGGTGGGAGTACGCGGTGCTTTCGGCCATCGCCAGCATGACGGTCGTGCAGGCCGCGGGCCGCGCGCCCGCGCTCCGCACGGCCTTCAACAGCGCCTCCTGTGGCCTGGCGGCCTTCGCCTCCGCGGCGCCGGCGTTCCTGCTCGGCTGGAGTGTCTCGCCAAGCAACGCCGCGCGGTTGACGCTGGTGGTGTTCGTCGGCGGCGCGGCCTATGTGGTGGTCAACGTTGTCACCGTCGCACTCGCCGTTTCGCTGTACACCGGCGTCTCGATCAAGACGATGCTGGACGACTACGTCCGCCACTCCGGCCCTGCCTTCGGCATCATGGGCTTCATCGCTGCCCTCGCCACCGCGCTGTGGGTGATCAACCCGCAGCTGGAACTGCTGCTGGCCGGGCCGCTGTTCGCGCTGGTGTTGTACCAGCGCTACGCCTACCGGACCGTGCTGGCCACGCGCGACGCCGAGACCGATGCGCTCACGTTGCTTCGCAACCACCGCTCCTTTCAGACCGATCTGCGCGAGGCGCTCGCGATGGGTGCCTCGATGCGTTCCCAGATCTCGCTGGTGCTGGTCGACATCGACAACTTCAAGAGCATCAACGATCGCTTCGGCCACCCGGTCGGCGACCAGGTGCTGACGATCCTGGCCACCCTGCTGCGAGACGAGTACGGCGACGCCCAGGCCTACCGGATCGGCGGCGAGGAGTTCGCCGTGCTGTTGCCCGAAGAGGGCGATCAGGATGCGTATGCCGCCATGGAGCGGCTGCACGCCCGGCTGTGGCAGACGCGCTTCCCGCACGGCGAGCCGGTGACAGTCAGCGCCGGCATCGCGGCATATCCCCACACGGCGTCCGACCGCGATGAGCTGCTGCGGGTCGCCGACGGCGCGCTGTACTGGGCGAAGGATCACGGCAAGAACCGATCCTGCGTCTACAGCCCGACGCTGGTGCGGATCTACACGCCCGAGGAACTGGCAGAGACGGCCGAGCGCCATGCCCGTCTGAAGGCGGCCGAGGGTCTGATCCGAGTGGTGGATGCGAAGGACACCTATGCCGGCGCCCATAGCCAGTCGGTGTCGCGGCTGGTGGAGGGAATCGCCCGCGCGATGGGGCTTGACGAGGAGACTGTCGAGCAGGTGCGGCTGGCCGGCCTGCTGCACGACCTGGGCAAGATCGCGATTCCCGACCGCATCCTCCAGAAGCCCGGCAAGCTCGATCCGGACGAGCTGCGCATCATGCGCGAGCATGCCGAGCTCGGCTACCGGTTGCTGGAGGGACTGGGCGTCTCGCCGGTCGACCGCTGGATCCGCCACCACCATGAGTGGTGGGACGGCTCCGGCTATCCGCTGGGCCTGGCCGGTGAGGACATCCCGCTCGGCTCGCGGATCATCCTGGTCGCCGATGCCTTCGACGCGATGACGTCGGATCGCGTGTACCGCGCGGCCGGCAGTGCAGGCGATGCGGTTTCTGAGTTGCGCCGGCGGTGCTGGACGCAGTTCGACGCGCGGGTTGTGTCGGCGCTGGAGAAGCACCTGGAGACACTTGGTGAAGCGCTGCCTGAACAGACCGCGGCGAGCGCCTGATGTTCCTCCTGCCCGCTGTCGCGTTGGGGGTGCTGGTGGGCTACCTGCTCGGTGGCCGCATGGGCGGCTTGGCGGATGTTCGGCTGCGCGCGCCGTGGCTGTTCTACGTCGCGATCACGATGCAGCTGCTGGCGTTTCCCAGCCTGATCATGCCCTGGCATGCCGGCGAGCAGCTGGCCACGTCGCTCTCGATCGGCTCGTACGGATGCCTGGTGGCGGTGTTCCTGCTGAACGTGCGGCTGCGCGGGCTGGCGATCGCAGGTGCCGGCATGCTGCTGAACCTGGCCGCGATCCTGAGCAACGGCGGGCACATGCCGGCTCTGCCCTCCGCCATGCGCGGAGCGGGCATGACGTTCGCCGGGGTGCACAACAACAGCGTCGCCGAGCGATCGCCCAACCTGGCCTGGTTCGTCGATCGGTGGGCGGCACCGCACTGGATGCCCTACAGCAGCGTGTTCTCGGTCGGTGACGTGCTGATCGCGGTGGGCGTGGTCGTCACCGTGGCCGCCGCGATGGGCGCTCGGCGGCCGCACCTGCGGCGTTCGGTGACCGTCGTGAGCGACCGCTAGGCACGAGCCCGCCACGTCGCGGCGGTGGCTCAGCCGTCGATCCGTTTCTGCCAGGTGGCGAAACGCGGCTTGGCATCCATGCCGACCCGCTCGTACAGGCGCGTCGCACCGGTCTCAGACTGGCTGTCGACCAGCAGCATCGCGCCCTGCGAGCCGCGGCGCTGGAACTCGACGAAGATCGAGCGCAGCATGGCCTCGGCGATGCCGCGTCCGCGCGCCTCCGCTCGCACCCCGAGCAGGGCGACGTAGCCCAGCTCGGCGGCCTGGGGCGCCTCCGCCTCGCCGATCAGCACGCCGACCAGCCGGGCGCCCCGCCATGCCAGCCGCCACAGACCGGGATCGAAGTCATCACCGTGGACGAACTGGCGCAGCCAGTGGTCGCGCGACTCGAACGGGGAGCCCCAGTGGTCGCGGAACGCCTCGGCCAGGCAGTCGTATGCCTCTGACTCGTCGCCCGGCTGGAATCGGCGGAGCTCGATGCCGGCGAGCGCGTCCGGTTCCGGCTCTGGGCCGTCGAAGCGGAGGTGCATCGCCCACAGCCGCCGCACCTCGACGTAGCCGTGGGCGAGCAGCAACGCCGAGACGTGCGGCTCGTCGGAGAGCGTCCCGACGTGCAGGAGGACGGGCTCGCCGGCAGGTGCCATCGCGACGAACCGCCGCGCGCGCCGCTCAACGTCGCGCACGATCGCCGCTCCCAGACCGCGGCCGTGATGCGCCAGCGCCACGCACGCGACCGAGAACACGATCGTGTGCGGCGGCTCGGAGATGAGCGAGAGGTAGCCGGCGATCTCGCCCTCGGCGGCGACGATGACGGCGAAGTCGGTGCTGAGATCCGCCGCCTGCGTGCCCCACGGCGTCGTGATCCAATCGAGGCTCGCGACCGGCACGCCGATCAGGGCCATCGTCTCCTCGTTCATCATCTCGACGATGGCGGATCCGTCCTCCAACGCCGGTGGCCGTGCCGTATATCCGGCGGGCAGGTGCAGGGGGGCATGTTAGTCGAGGGGTTGGGGGTGGTGGAGTGAGGGGTGAGCGGGGTGGGTGGGGGGGTGCCACTTGGCGTTCGCACTGGCTGCCGTTTGTTCCTTGCAACCCCTTCACCGCACCTCGTCACCCCCACGCAACACCCCCTCCGCGAAACTCCCCGTATGCACCTTCCCACCCTCTACAAGGCCCGCAACATCGGCAAGCAGAACCCGTGCGCGATCTGTCTCGATCGGACGCGGGGACGGACGCAGCGCGTGACCCTCGGCTACGGCGTCGAGGTGTGGCTGTGTCCTGGGCACGCCTCGGTGGAGTTCCTCACCCGCCGCAGCGGCAGGGACCTGGTCGTGACGCTTTCAGGAGTGTGGCATGCGAACGGCTGCATGACGGCCGCCCGACATCGAGCCCTCGACGCTCACCTCGCCTCGCTCGTGGCTCGGCCGCCGCGTTCGCGCCCGGGATCGTACGCTTGGCCACGGGTGCGGCTCCGTTGCGAGCGGTGGTTCGCCTCCGGGGTGCCGCTGTCGCGGGTTGCCGCCCGAGTCCAGGATGCCGCATACGCTGACGCCGAGCCGCCCAGCCTGCGCACCATCCAGCGCTGGCGCTCCCAGCGCCGCTGGGTACCCCCGCCGGGCGCCGTTGTCACGACGGTGCCACCACCCGCTCCGCCCGGTTCACGTCCAGGTACCGCTCGCGCATGAAGTGCGCGGCCGTGACCATGTGCAGCGTGAGCACTAGGTGCGTGCGTCGGTCGATCGTCAGCCGAAAGAACGTTGGGCCCTGTGGCAGCACCAGCGTCACCGCGATCGTATCCGCCGTCTCGCCCGCAACGTAGGCCGCCACCGCGCCCGGCGCCCAGAAGGGATCGGGCACCTTCAGCGGGCTGGTCGCCTGCTCGACCCAGCTGCCGTTGCTCAGATCCCAGCGATGCTTCCCGATGATCCGAGCCTGGGTGCCGCCGTGGACGTCGATCGAGAGCCGGTCGGGTGAGTTGGCAACGAACGTGGTGTGCACCGAGTGCACCGGGTCGGAGGCGAGGTCGTTCTCGATCCGCACCGACCGCAGGCTGCGCAACGACCTTGCCGTCTCGGCCACCAGTCGCGCCGCGCCGCTCGCATCCGAAGGCGGCACGTCGATGGTGACGGGCGCCGCCGCCGCTCCAGGCAGCAGCACCGTCAGCGACAGCCGCGGCGCGCCGACCGGCGCCAGGTAGCAGATCTGGGGGCCGGGGCAGGGAGTCGCGACTCGGCCGTTCACCACCAGCAGGGCGGCTCGCGGCGATGAGCCGTCCGAGTTCAGCAGCGTCAGGCGCACACCGCCCGGCACCCGTTGCGCGCCGACCGCCAGCGCTCCCGCCTCGGCGGCGCCCACCGGCCCGCTCGCCGATGGTGGCTGCGGGACGCCGGGCGTGGCCAGCGCGGAGCCGATCGGCACCGCCGCCGCCCAGGTACGCGACCCGGCCGCGACCTGCGCCGTCAGGCGCCCTGCCGGCACGGCGGCCGCGACGCCCGCCCACTGGCCGCCGCCGAGGCTGCGCAGCGGCACCGTCGTCTGCGAGCCTCGCCCGTCTACCAGCAGCAGCGATGCGGCCTCCGCCGAGAGCGGCAGCCGCAGCCGAAACGCATTTCCACCCGCGTGGCCGGGCCACACGCTGAGCTCCGCCGCCGGTCCCAGCCGGAACGTCGCGCTGCCCCCGGCCGGAGCGGCGACGGCCGACGAGGCGGTCGACGGAGCGCTGCCGGGGGGCAGGTTGGTGAGCAGCGCCACCGCCGCCACCACCAGCGCCATCACCACCAGCTCGGCGATAGCGGAGCGGCGCAGCGCCCGGAACCGTTCGAGCAGCCCACGATTGCGATAGCCCAGCGCCACCAGCACCGCCAGCAGCAGCGTCTTTGCCACCAGCGTGCGGCCGTAGCCGGTCGTCCACAGCTGGCTCACCGAGCTGAGCTCCCACAGCGCCCGCAGTCCGCCCGTCAGCGACAGCACGAGCACCGACGCCAGCGCGATCCGCGAGAACCGCCGCGCCGCGGCCGCCCGCACGCGCAACTGGTCGGCCTCGGCCAAACCGCGGGTGGCATGTGGCGTCACCCACACCAGCTGCAGCAGCCCACCGGCCCACACCGCGGCGGCCGCGATGTGCGCGGTGTCCAGCGCCACCACGAGCAGTCCGCGCCCGGGGTCGCCGGCGTGTCCCGAGATACCGGGCGCCGCCAGCGCCCAGACGCCGGCCGCCAGCGCGGGCGCCGCCAGCGCCAGCGTCAGCAGCCGTCCACGGCCGATCGATGCGTAGGCTAGCGCGACCAGGATCGTGAAGGCCGCCGTCACGTCGACACCGCGTCCGAACACGCGTCCGAAACGGGTCGCCTGCAACGCGGATGCGACCGGGCCGCGATGATCGAACGCAGCCCAGAAGCTGACGCCGGCGACCTCGGCCCCCTGCTGCGTCAGCGCCACCCAGCCTCCGCCCAGCACCAGCACCGCCGACAGCGCCAGCACCTGGTTCGCGCGATGGCGCTCGCGCAGGGACATCAGCCGGCCCGGCTCGCCTCCCTCCTGGACGATCAGCGGCCGGAAGACCGCCAGGCGGTAGACGACGCCGCCCACGAGCAGCAGCAGTCCGGCGAAGTACACGAAGCGGGCGGTCAGGTACGGCACGTCGAGCCGTGAGTCCTGCGAGCTGGCCTGCGGCGGTGGCCGTCCCGAGCCGATGCCGATCGCGTACAGACCGGAGATCAGGTGGCCGTCGGTGGACACGATCTGCCAGCGCACCGTGTAGTCGCCGTCGGGCAGGCCGGGCCGCAGCGGGATCACCAGCGAGTCGACGTTGCTGGGTGAGGTGTAGGCGGCGGCCGCCAGCACCGCGGAGCCGCTGGCATCGGTGACGGTGGTGCCGCCCGGGATCGGCCGCACCTGCTGGTCGAACGTCAGCAGCAGCTGCCGGGGCGCGGCGGCCACCCTGGTACCGGCGGTGGGAATGGTGGTCAGCAGGGTGGCGTGGGCGAGCGCCGACGCTGGCGCCAGCGCCGGCAGCAGAACGACGACAACCAGGAGTGCGGCGACGCGTCTCAGCGCCGACTCCGCACTGCCAGCGTGGCCGCCGCTGCCGCTGCCAACGCCGCCACCAGCGCCAGTCCTGCCAGCACTCGCGCGACGCTGTCGCTGGAGCTGCCGCCGGCGATCGGCGCGACGGTGATCAGCGGCGTCGTCCAGACCCTGGTCGAGCCGTCGGCAAAGGTCTGCATCGCCGTCAGGTGGATGTCACCGGCGGTCGCCGGCAGCGTGGCCGTGAACTGGAACAACGCCAATCCTCCGGGCGGCACCCGGCCGCCCTGCCAGGACAGGGTGGCGACGCGATTGGTCTGGTCGCGCACCGTCTGGGTGATGAACCCGGGCGCATCCGCAGCGCCTTCGACCACCAGTGAGGCGGGGATCGTGAGGCGGAGTCCGGTCAGCGCCTGGCCGGCCGACTCGTTCGGTGATCTGAGGGTGAACAGCACGTCGCCGCCCGGCGATGCCGTGGCCGGTGTGAGCTCGACGTGTGCCTGCGCTGTCGCCGGTAGGGCGAGCAGCGCGGCGAGTGCGATCGACAGTGCGCGAACGCGCATTGCGGGAACCTCCTGACCTGGTACGAGATCGTGGTCAGGCCGGAGTCGGAGGTGCCCGGCCGCGCCAGGCGCCACCGCTCAGCGCCGCCCGGGGAGCGCTGCCGAGCATCGTCCGGCCAGGGCCGGGCTCAAGGATGGTTGGCGCGGCGACGCCCCCCGGCGGCGGCAGCCGCGATGCGGTGGTCGAGGCCGCGCACGAGCAGCGCCGCCAATACCGCCAGCACAACGTGCAGGGCGAGTCCGCCGGCTGCGCCGGCGTGGGCGGGAGCGCCGGCCAGCATCAGCGCGGCGTGGGCGGCCGCCTGGGTGAGCAGCATCGCGGCGGTGATCACGCCCAGTGGCAGCGCTCGGTGGTCGCTCATGCGCGCTCCAGCCAGGTGCGCGGTTGCCACCAGCATGCCGGTCGCCACCGTCGCGCCGATCAGCGCCACCGCCAGCCAGCGCGGATCGCGGATGTCGCCGTGTGCCAGCGAGGCCGATGCCGCAGCCAAGCCGGCAAACGCTACCGCGCGGATTGACGAGCCGGTTCGCACCCCGGCAGTATCGCACCGCTCCGAACGGTCGCTACGCGACCAGGTCGAGCGGCGTGTAACTGGCGGCCTGTGGGATCACGTCGGCGGGGTCGGTGCCCATCCAGCTGCCCAGCAGGTTGGTGTAGATCTGCCGGTAATCGGTCGGCACCTTCAGGTTGCCCCACTGGTCGAGATCGTTGTCGGTGATGCCGGGGAAGGCGCTCGCGATTCCCGGCTTGGCGTGCGTGCCGATCACCATCGCCAGCCCGCCGGCTCCGTGGTCGGTGCCGCCGCCGCCCGAGTCGTTGTCCTCAACCCTGCGGCCGAACTCGCTCCAGACCAGCGTGATCACGCGGTCCGCCAAGCTGCGCGCCTCGAGGTCTGCCTGGAAGGCGGCCAGCGAGGTGGAGAGCTGGGACAGGTTCTGCGCCTGGCGGGTCAGCTGTGAGTCGTGGAAGTCCCAGCCGCTGTCAAACGAGACGCAGGCCGTGCGCATGCCCAGGTTGGAGTCGAGCAGCCAGGCCAGGTTCGCCATTCGGCGATCGAAGTCGGTGCTGCCGTAGCTGAGCCCGCTGGGGGGCAGCGTTGGCTGGGTCAGCGCCTTCAGGCGTGTGGCGACGTTGACGGCGCCGCTAACGGCGCCGTCGGCAGCGTTCATCGCAACGCTGGCTGCCGGTCGCTGCGACAGCCCCGCGAGCGCGTCCACCATCAACTGCTCGTCCGCCCACACGTTCTCCAGCCAGAACTGGGCGTCGTCGACGCTCGACAGCACGGCCACCGGGTTGCTGGCGCTCTTCAGCGATCCGTCCAGCGACCAGCCGGCGGAGATCGCCTGCAGCGGATTGTCCGGGGCGCCGTTCTGATCGACCCACCGCCCCAGCCAGCCGGTGGCGGGATCTGGGTTCAGCTCGCCCGCCTGCCAGAACGCGCGCGAGTGGAAGTGGGAGAGGTCCGGCGGCATGTAGTCGACGGCGGGGACGATCGCCATCTTGCCGGCGTCGTAGAGCTGCTGAAACCCGGTTGCAGCCGGGTTCCAGCGCCAGTCGGGGGTGGCGGCCACGCCGCCCAACGGCAGGCAGGCGTTGGGCTGCAGGTTGATGTGGGGCCGCTTGGTCACGTAGGCGGCGTAGTCGGCGCCGGTGACCGGCACCAGCGTGTTCAGCCCATCGTTGCCGCCGTCCAGGAAGACGGAGACGATGATCGGGTCGGTGGACGGCGTGGCTGCCTGCGCCGCCGCGGCCTCCCATATCCGACCCCACGACATCGTCGAGGCGCCGTAGACGGTCAGGAAGGCGACGGCGCCGTTTCGCAGGAAGTCGCGACGGCAGATTCCGGCCGTCTCGCCTTCGAGCACCGCTCGCGGGATCGGCACCACCTGTCCCCCTCGGCGGAGCATCGCGCGCCGGTGGGTCATCTGCCAGTCGTTACATCCACATTGATTCATGCCAACTCTCCTAATGAATAAGTCCGTCGGGGCCGGCCGTGAGCAATCCCCTGATCACCTTCTGGCGCTCGATCCGGCCGTGCTGGTCGAGCGTGGGCCCGTTGCGGGTCACGTAGTCGGAGGCGTAGGCGACCAGCTTGGTGTGGCCGTCCGTCGACACCCAGGGCTGCGACAGCGCCGCTCGTGCGCCGGCCACGGCCTCCAGCGGCGTCTGCGTGCCGGGGTCGTTGACCGTATGCAGCAGCAGGTAGTTGCAGGCCTCCCAGTAGGCGCGGGCGGTGTTCGTGTTCAGGAATGCCGCCCCTTGCTTCCAACCCGAGACGTTGGGCGGGTAGAACGGCACCTGTCCCATCCCCTCCAGCAGCCAGCTCCAGCTGTTGTCGGTGATGAAGCGGCGGTTCATGCGCAGCCCGGCGGCGACGAACACGATCGGCGGCTTGACCATATCGGGCGCTGTGAGGTTGGCGTAGAACGCCGGGTGGCGCAGGATCACGCGGATCAGCGGCGCCAGCTCGTGGCCGGACAGGCGGTAGTTGTTCACCATCTGCTGCATCGCGGCCTGCGGCGGCGGCGTGCTGACGAAGTAGTTCCACAGCGAGTACGCCAGGTAGGGCGCGTGGTTGGGGTGGGCGACGATCAACCGGCAGACGTCCTGCCATCCCCAGGCGCCGGTATGGCCGAAGATCGTCTTGGAGCCCGTGTCGTGGTAGGACGGGTCGTAGAAGGTCGGGTTGTCGCGCTGCGCGAGGGTGCCGGTGGTGGCCTTCGTCCAGTCGTAGCGCCAGCCGGTGAGCGCGCGGGCGGTCTCGTGGATGTCGTCCTGGGTGTACATGTGAGCGGATGACCACATGCCGTAGGTGAGGGACTCCAGCGCGGGGTCGTTGCCGAGGCAGAACAGCTCCATCACCTCGCGGCCGTAGTTCTCGTTGGGCTGCCACTTGTTCGAGTCGGCGCCGTTCAGCCACAGCAGCATCGCCGGGTCGATCGTGATCTGCTGGAGCAGGTCGGCGAAGTTGCCCAGCGCGTGGCTGCGCAGCAGCCGGTTCTGCCGCAGCATGTGGCGCGTGTTGCCGACGCCGGCGTTGGAGGTGGCGAACAGGTCGTGCAGGTTCAGCGTCATCCGCTCCTGCAGCTGGTTACGGCTGCGCACCATGCGATCCAGCCACCACAGGCAGTCGTGGCCCCAGTGGTTGAGTGGATCGATCGGCGCTCCGGCGTCGGTGGGAGCCGGGCCGACCACGACGTTCGTGGTGAACGGGTTCATCAGCTCCCCGATCGCCAGCGGCAGTCCCAGCTTGGCGTAGTGGGTGATCTGGGCGGTGCTTCCGGAGAAACCGGCGCGCCACAGCAGTCGCGCGAAGTGCGCGCGTGTCGGCTGCGCCGGCAGCGTCGGATAGCTGAACCCCATCGATCCCCCCGTGCTCGAGATGACCAGACCCGTGGTGGGTATCGGCCGGCGGCGCGGGTCGTCGCGCCCACGTGCGGGGGATCTGGGGGTCACCCTGGGGACATGATCCGGGGGTCGGGCCGACGGGATGTCCCGCGCACTGGGGGAGGGCTGATAGCTACCCCGATTAGCCTTCGGTCATGCCCACCGGCGACGGATACCCGGCGATCGCCTTCGACGCGATGCAACAGGCAGGCGTTCCTCACCTCGTTGAACGCCGGACGGGTGACGAGGCGTTTGTCCTCGAACGGATAGCCCGAGGCGCTGGCGCGACTCGATGGTACGTCCTCCGAAGCCGCGCCGACCTGTCGGCGCTCGCGAGCCGGTTGCGACCGGGAAGCTCCGTTAGCTTCTATTTCGACGACCGGTTCGAGCCTACTGCTAACGACGAAGTCGCTCGCGCGGGGATCCTTGGTGTCCTGGCCGAGGACGGAGAGGCCGTCGTAGGGACTGCCGACGCCAAGGACATCGAAGTCGCGGTCGACTTCATCTCCGGGCCCGCTGAAGTTGACACATGGCTGAGCGAACACTCCGGCGAGCGGATCCGCTTCGGCCGGTTTCCTGGGCGCGACAATGATGGCGAGCGCGCCGTCACCCTGGACCTTCCAGATCGGGACGGCGTGGTCCGCTCGCACCCGCACTGACCGGTCACGCGGGGGACAGTCCAGAACGCTCGCATCGCGAGCGAGCCTTGGCTCGCTCGCGGCGCACGGCTGCCTGCGCCACTTTGCAGTTCGAGCGTCTGCCACTTGGCGCGACCCGCCCGCTACCCCGGCCCGCCCCGACTTACGGCCCGTTCCGCAGCCCACTCGTGTCGACCACCTCAAGGTCTGCGCCGGTGATGCGGTTGAGCGTGTGCAGGTCGCTGTCGTTGAAGTGCGGGTCGGAGGCGCCGCTGACGTACCAGGGCGAGCCGTTGTCGGCCAGGATCATGCCGTAACGCTGCAGCGCGATCGCGATCACCCGCGCCTGCGGCGAGAGCTGCGAGACGTCGAACGACGACTTCAGGCGCACGCGCAGGCCCATCGGCGGCAGCGAGAGCGACGAGCCTGAGCCGGCATCATGGCGGGCGGGGTAGATGTGTGCGCTGCGAGTCGTGGCTGCGGTGAAGCGAAGCGCGTGGTCGATCAACCCCGCCGCCACCTCGCGGTAGCGCACCAGGCCCGGCAGGATCGGCAGCCCGGCGGCGTCGGCGCTCGTCCACCCGTCCGGCCGCAGCGCGTTGGAGGTCATGCTCCAGATCGCTCCCGAGCCCGCCTTCCAACCGGTGCTCGTGTGGCGCGCGTTCCACAACTCGTACAGCGTGCAGTGGTCGCGGTCGACGATCAGCAGGTGGTGGTCGCTGGACGCCTCGATCTTGGGATTGCTCGGGATCGGATACGGCCCCGGGTCGGACTGGGCGGCGTAGCCGAACCGCACCTTGACCTTCGTCTGCGTCCCCGCCACCGCATTGAACGGGATGCCGTAGCCGGCGTAGCTGCCGAAATCGGGATGCAGGCCGGTCGTCAGTCCAATCGCCTGAAGCATCGTGGCGGAGTTCGTCGCCACAGGCAGGGCCGAGACGTCCTCGTTCCAGACGTTGTCTGCTGGGAAGACGGGGCAGGCGGGGGCCGCGCCCAGCGGCGCTGCCAGTGGTGCGTCGGCGCCGACCGAGAGGCCGGCCAGGGTGACCAGTGCGACGACGCTCGAGGTGATGCGGATCCCCATCTGCACTCCAGAACATCGGCCGCCGACGACCGACCCTCGACCCCCGGCCGGGTGGCGCCGATACACTCACGCGATGGCGATGTACGATGCACAGCCGATCCACACCCGGCGACCGATCGAGCACAAGCAGCTGCCACAGCTCGCGCCCGGCGACCACGCGCGGCGCCCCGACGGCTCCTTCGGCACGGTTGTGCGGGTTGCCGGTGACAGCGTGGTGTTGCGCATGGACGAGCCGTTCCAGGCCGGCGGCCTGCCACATCGCCTCTACTACAGCAACCTCCACGAGCTGACGAAGGTCGAGAGCGTCGGCCGGATGGGTGCTCGCGACCTCTTCCAGGACGAGGACGCCGACGACGAGGACGAGTAGCTCCGCCGATTGCCAGGCGGAGGATTGGCTCGTACGCTCGATGAGTGAGCAGCTACTGGCAGAACGTGCTCCTGCTGGCCGTCACCTTTGGTGCTGTCTGGCACCTGGCGTGGCATAGCCCCGAGTGATGCCGGCCGGCGCCTCCTAGAGCAAGGCGGTGGAGTCCCCCTCCTCGGCGAACCGCAGTGCACCAGGTAGGCATCACGCAGCATCGCGTCGGCGGCGGGAGCGGGCTGGAGGCAGTCGAAGTGGCCGCGCTCGTAGGTCATCACCCACGAGAGCACCTCACCCAGCGGGCCGGTCTGGTCGTACAGCGCCTCGCTCACCTCCGCCGACAGCGGCAGCTGGGCGAGCACGTCCTCCATGCGCATGTTCATGAATGCGTCCACCACCGAGAACAGCCCGACCGTGAAGTGCGCGTCCGGGTCGGGCCGGTCGATCGCTTTGGCGACCAGCTCGCACATCTTGGCGCGGATCATGGCGGTGCGAATCAGCTCGCCGGGCTGGTCGTCGATCGTCGCCAGCGTCATCAGCAGTGCCCAGCTGCGGACGTTCCGTACGCCCAGCAGCACCAGCGCCTCGCGCACCGAGTTGACCTTTCGCGGCAGCGAGAAGTAGGCCGAGTTGATCCACCGCAGCAGCCGGAAGCTCACGCCCAGGTCGGTGGTGATCGCCAGCTCGAGGTCCTCCATCTGGCAGTGCGGGTTTTGCAGAACAGCCATCAGCCGCATCTGTGTGAGGCGGTTGGACGGGATGCCTCGGCCGGCCACCGTCTTGGGCTGGCAGAAGAAGTAGCCCTGGAAGTGGTCGAAGCCGATCTGCTTGCAGTACTCGAATGTGTGGTGATCCTCGATCTTGGAGGCGATCAGCCGCACCTTGTGCGCGCGCAGCGCGTGCACCTGCTCGGCCAGCTGATCGCGGGTGAACGCCTGGACGTCGAACTTGACGAAGTGCGCGACCTCGAGCAGCGGCAGGCTGTCCTCGCGGATCACGAAGTCGTCCAATGCGATCAGGTAGCCGAGTCCGACCAGCCGCCGCAGCTCTGTCAGCACGCTCGGGTCGAGCGCGTCATCGCGGCGCAGTTCGAGCACGACGCGGCCGGCCGGCAGCAGCGTCACGAACTCGTGCATGACGAACCCGCGGGTGGCGTTGACGAAGGCGCAGCGCCCACCCACCAGCGCGTCCAGACCGATATCGGAGAAGGTGGTGACGACCATGCTGGCGGTGGCCGCCTCGCGGTCGGTGATCTCGGCATGGTCGACGTCGGCGGCCCGGAACAGCAGCTCGTAGGCGTAGACCTCCATGTTCACGTCGTAGATCGGCTGGCGGGCGACGAAGCTCGGCGACGACGCGGCCGATCCGGCGCTCGCGATCGCCTGTGACAGCGATGGCGGTGGCCACGACTCCAGTCGCCGTGCCTCCGACCATGCCCGCTCGATCATGCCATCCCCCCTTGGACGCCCACCTTCACATAATCGGCCATCGGTGGAGCCGTGGGATCACCCGTTTGGCACGCGCTGTCACCTGATTGCGGTAGCGGCCATCGAACCGGCCCCACCCGTCGTCCAAGCGTGCATGGGTGACCCCCGCAGGCAGTTCGACTTCTGGCTCGGCGAGTGGCGCTGCTCATGGGACGGCGGCGAGGGGAGAAATACTGTCGACGCGATCTGCGATGGCCGGGTGATCCGCGAATCGTTCGATGCCTCAGCGGACGCGCTGGTCGGCACCAGCATCTCGCTGTACGACGAGGCGGCCGATCGCTGGGTGCAGACGTGGATGGACAGCCAGGGATCGTGGTTCCACCTGCGCGGCCAGTTCCGGGATGGGGCGATGGAGCTGTTCACGACAGAGCCGGACGCCAACGGCGAGACGAAGCGGATGCGTTTTCACGACATCGGCCGAGACGGCTTCACCTGGACGTGGTCGAGCGCGCCCGCCGCCGGCGAGTGGTCGCAGCTGTGGCAGATCGGCTACCGCAGAGCCTGAGCGGGGCGGCCGCGCGGCCGGACAACTACGATCCCGGCCAGCATGCGAGCACTGGTGAAGAGCCGCGCCGAGCCCGGCCTGTGGCTCGAGGACGTACCCGAGCCCGATCACGGCATCAACGACGTGCTGATCCGTGTGCACCGGACGGGCATCTGCGGCACCGACGTCCACATCGAGCGGTGGGATGCCTGGGCGCAGCGCACGATCCCGGTGCCGCTGGTGATCGGCCACGAGTTCGTGGGCGAGATCGTCGCGGTGGGGGCGAACGTCAACGACTTCCACATCGGCGACCTTGTCAGCGGCGAGGGGCATGTCGTCTGCGGCCGCTGCCGCAACTGCATGGCCGGACGCCGCCACCTGTGCGCGCATACGCAGGGCGTGGGCGTCGACCGGCCGGGAGCATTCGCGCAGCTGATCGCACTGCCGATGACCAACATCTGGCACCACGGTGCGGCGATTGACGAGGATGTGGCCGCCATCTTCGATCCGTTCGGCAACGCCGTCCACACCGCGCTGGCCTTTCCCGTGCTGGGCGAGGATGTCCTGATAACCGGCGCCGGGCCGATCGGCTGCATGGCGGCCGCCGTCGTCCGTCACGCCGGCGCACGCCACATCGTCGTCAGCGATCCCAACGAGTACCGCCGTGAGCTTGCCTCCGTCATGGGCGCCACCCGCGTTATCGATCCCGGCAGCAGCGACCTGGCCGAGGTGCAGGCCGATCTGGGCATGAGCGAGGGCTTCGACGTCGCGCTCGAGATGTCCGGTAGCCCGGCCGCTCTGCGCGCCATGCTGGCGAACATGTCGCACGGCGGGCGGATCGCGATGCTCGGTATACCCAGCGAGGAGATCGCGATCGACTGGACGCAGGTGGTGTTCAACATGCTCACCGTCCGCGGCATCTACGGCCGCGAGATGTACGAGACCTGGTATCAGATGACGGTGATGCTGCAGTCGGGGCTTGACATCGCGCCGGTGATCACGCACCGACTGCCGTTCGATCAGTTCGCCGAGGGCTTCGCGATCGCCGGATCGGGCCGCTCTGGCAAGGTTGTGCTGGACTGGACGGAGGCGTAGGTGGACGCCGGCCTTCGAGATGATCTGCGGGGACGGTTGGACGAGTTGCGAGCGGCCGGCCTGTACAAATCTGAGCACGTGATACAGACGCCCCAGGCGGCACACGTCGACGTGGCCGGCCGCGGCGAGGTGCTGAACCTGTGCGCGAACAACTACCTCGGTCTGGCCGACCATCCCGAGATCGTGGCCGCCGCGCAGGCTGCGCTCGAGCGATGGGGCTACGGGATGGCCTCGGTGCGCTTCATCTGCGGCACCCAGCAGGTGCACCGCGACCTCGAACGGCGGCTGGCCGAGTTCCTCGGCATGCCCGATGCGATCCTCTACGGCTCGTGCTTCGATGCCAACGGCGGGCTGTTCGAGGCGCTGCTGGGCGCCGAGGATGCGATCATCTCCGACGCCCTCAACCACGCCTCGATCATCGACGGCATCCGGCTCTGCAAGGCGCAGCGGCTGCGCTACGCCAACCGAGACATGCAGCAGTTGAAGCAGCGTCTGGTCGAGTCGGCAGGTGCCCGCCACCGGCTGATCGCCACCGACGGCGTGTTCTCGATGGACGGCCACGTCGCCGATCTGTCCGCGATCTGCGATCTGGCCGAGCGCCACGACGCGCTGGTGATGGTGGATGACTCGCACGCCGTCGGCTTCGTCGGCGCCGGCGGCCGCGGCACCCACGAGCTGCACGATGTGATCGGCCGCGTCGACATCATCACGGGCACCCTGGGCAAGGCGATGGGCGGCGCCAGCGGTGGCTACGTGGCGGCCTCGGCAGAAGTGGTCGAGCTGCTGCGCCAGCGGTCGCGGCCCTACCTGTTCTCGAACAGCCTGGCACCGCCGATCGTCGGCGCATCCCTGAAGGCGCTCGACCTGATCGAGGGGTCGGACGAGCCGCGCCGCCGGCTGCGCGAGAACACCGCCCACTTCCGTCGCAGGATGACCGAGCTCGAGTTCGAGATCCTGCCCGGCGATCATCCGATCGTGCCCGTGATGATGGGCGACGCCGCTCGCGCCGCACGGTTGGCCGAGGGGCTGATCACTCGCGGCGTGTACGCGGTCAGCTTCTCGTACCCTGTGGTGCCTCAGGGGGCGGCCCGCATCCGCACCCAGATGTCGGCCGCGCACACGATCGCCGACATCGATTTCGCGGTCGAGCAGTTTATCGCCGCGCGCGCCGAAATGGCGTGACAGATGCGGTAGTCTCGGCCTCCCACGATCACGGGAGGAGCCATGAGTTGGGTGCTAGAGGGCGAGTATCTGGAGAACTGCAGCTGTGATGTGCTTTGTCCCTGCATCACCTCATCGCTGCAGGGAGCGGCCGACACGGAGCGCTGCGTCGTGCCTCTCGCGATGCGAATCGGGCACGGCTCCTCGGGAGACGTGACGTTGGACGGCTTCTGCGCGATCCTGGTCTGTGATACGCCGCAGGTGATGGGCGAGGGCAATTGGCGGGTCGCGGTCTACATCGATGAGCGCGCCGACGAGGCACAGCGCGCCGCCCTGGTGGGCATCCTGTCCGGTGCCCAGGGCGGGCCGCCGGTGATGCTGGCGGGACTGGTGGGGGAGATGCTGGGCGTCCACTTCGTACCCATCGAGTGGCAGTCAGACGGGTTGCATCGGCGAGTCGCCGTTCCCGGCATCATGGAGTTCTCGGTCGACGGCCTAACGGCGCCCAATTCCGACCAGGTGATCGAGATCACGAATGTCTTCCACCCGATGGGCTCGAACCTGCCGGTCGCGGTCAGCCGCAGGGGCGTCTTCGATCATGGCGACAGCGGGATCGCGGCGTTCGATCACACCGGCAAGAACGGGCACTACCGTGACTTTTCCTGGGCGGCGTAGCGCCGGAGCGGCGGTACCGGTCACCGCGCTGCTGGTGCTGGCGGGTGTGGCCTGGCTGGTGGTCGTCCGGCAGGCGTCGGGGATGCGCTCAGCCCCAGGCACGATGGGCTTCCACCTGGTCGGCTTCCTCGTGCTGTGGACGGTGATGATGGCGGCGATGATGTTGCCCGCGGTGGCACCGGTGTACGCGATGTACGCCCGCGTGATCGAGCGGCAGGCCACGCCTGCGGTGCGGGCGCTGCGGCTGGGCGGGCTCGTCTCGGGCTACCTGCTGGCGTGGACGGCGTTCGGCTTGCTGGCCTTCGTGGCCGCCGACCTGGCCGGAAGGCTGGCCGATCGCGAGCCGCGGCTGGCGGTGTGGGTCGGCGCCGGACTGCTTGCCGCCGCCGGCCTCTACCAGCTCACGCCGGTCAAGGATCGCTGCCTCGCGCACGGCCGCTCGCCGCTCTCGCTGCTGATGCATCTGGGCAGCTACCGGGGCCGGCTGCGCGACGTACGCGCCGGCATCTACCACGGCGGCTACTGCGTCGGCTGTTGCTGGGGGCTGATGGTGGCGCTGATCGCGCTGGGCGTGATGGATCTGCGCTGGATGGCGCTGCTGGCCGGCGTGATCGTGCTGGAGAAGCTGTGGCGGCATGGCAAGGCGCTGTCCTATGCGGTCGGTGTGGCGCTTCTCGGCCTGGCGGCGCTGGCGCCATCCCATCCGGCCCTGATTCCCGGCTTACACGCCGCGCACACGATGACCAGCATGTAGCCGGCCACCGGCCGGGTGCACCGAACCAGGAGGAGTGGAAATGAGCGAAGGCAACGGGGTCAACTGGCGGCTGGTGGGCGAGGAGGTGTCCAGCTGCAACTGCGACTGGGGCTGTCCCTGCCAGTTCAACGCCCGCCCCACCCACGGCCAGTGCGAGGCGATCATCAGCGTGAACATCCACGAGGGCCACTACGGCGACACCGCGATGGGCGGTTTGCGGTTCTCCCGGGTGATGTGGTGGCCGGGGGCGGTGCACGAGGGCGGTGGAGTACGTCAGCTGATAGTCGATTCCGGTGCCGATGCCGCTCAGCTGGCGGCCATCGACGGGCTCGAGAGCGATTTCGACAGCCATCCCTTCTTCGGCATCTACGGCTCGATGGCGCCGACTCGCTACGACACCGTCACGGCACCGATCGAGTTCGAGCTCGACCGCGAGAGTCGCGTGGCACGAGTCAGCATTGGCGAGATCGCCGAGGTGCGAGTGGAGCCGATCCGAAACCCGGTCACGGGCATTGAGCATCGCGCTCGCATCGACCTTCCCAACGGGTTCGAGTACCGCCAGGCCGAGATGGGCAACACCGTCAGTGTCAAGATCGCGCTGCGCGAGCCGCTGGCGCTGGTGTTCGAGAACAGCTACGGCCAGCTGGCGCCGGTCGAGTGGAGCGGCGTGCAGGGAGCAGCGGCCTAGCGCCCGGCTCGGTCACCACGTCTTGGCCGCACGCACCTCGCTGCGTGGCGACACGCGCGCCCGGCAGTCCACGATCACGCAGCCCTCGCCGCGCGCGATCACCGGGTTCATGTCCAGCTCGGCCAGCTCGGGCAGGTCCTCGGCCAGCGCCGAGAGCCGCAGCAGCAGGTCGGACAGCGCGTGCGCGTCGGCGGCCGGAGCGCCGCGGAACCCTGCCACCAGCCGGCCCGCCTTGCCGCTGGTGACCATCTCGTCCGCGTCGACGTCGGTGATCGGCACGATCCGAAATGACGCCTCTCCGATCAGCTCGGCCAGCACGCCGCCCGGGCCAAACGCGACCAGCGGCCCGAACACCGGATCCTGCAGCAGGCCGGCCAGCAGCTCGACACCGCCGACGACCATCTGCTGGACGATGACCGGTGCCGCCATCGCGGTCGCGGCGGCGAGCACGGCCGGCTCGTCGGCCAGCCCCAGCGCCACGCCCTGCCGCTCGGTCTTGTGCGCGCCCGGCTCGGCCAGCTTGACCGCCACCGGGAAGCGCAGCTCGGCGGCACACAGAGCGGCCTCCTGCGGCGTGTCGGCCAGCCGCTGCGCGACCATCGGCAGGCCGTAGCAGCCGAGCAGGTCGCGGATCTGATCGGCGCCCAGCCACTCATCACCGGCGGCCAGCGCGTGGTCGACCAGCGCCCGGGCGTCGGCTGGCCGGATCCCGTCCGGCCGCAGCGCCATGCCGGAGGGACGCCGCAGCCACTCGCTCCGCTGCACCGCCCGGCCGAGCGCGCGGGCCGCTGACTCGGGGTAGGAGAAACCGCTCACGGGTGACCCCGGACGCGCGAAGGCGGCCGGCGGCCCGGACGCGGTCATGGTCACCGCCAGCACCGGCTTGGTCGATCCGGCTGCCGCGTCGGCGACGGCGGCGGCAACGGCGTCGGCACCGGCCGGTGCAGCGGGCGCGAACAGCACGATGATCGAGTCCAGCTCCGGGTCGGCCAGCAGCGCCGGCAGCACGGCCGCGTATGCCGCCGGCGTCGCCGACCCGAGCATGTCGATCGGGTTGGCCAGGCTGGCCTCGGCCGGAAGCAGCGGGCGCAGCAGCTCGACGGTGGCCGGCGAGGGCGTTGGCAGCGTCAGGCCGGCGGCATCGCACGCGTCGGCGCACAGGATGCCCAGGCCGCCGGCGTTCGTCACCACGCCCACCCGGTTGCCGGCCGGCAGTGGCTGCGCCGCCAGCAGCGTCGCGACGTCCATCACCTCATCGAGCGTGCCCATCCGCAGCACGCCGGCCTCGCGGAACAGCGCCTCGACCGCCGCGTCCGATCCGGCCAGCGCGGCCGTGTGCGACCCCGCCGCCCGCGCTCCGGCGCTGCTGACACCGCTCTTCAACGCCAGCACCGGCTTCTTGCGTGCCACCCTGCGAGCGACGCGGGCGAACTTGCGCGGGTTGCCGAACGACTCCACGTAGATCAGCAGCAGCCGCGTCGCCTCGTCGTCCTCCCAGTACTCGAGCAGGTCGTTGCTCGAGATGTCGGCCTTGTTGCCGATCGAGACGAAGCCGGACAGACCGATGCCGCGCGACGCCGCCTGCTCGAGCAGCGCCAGGCCGAGCGCGCCGCTCTGGGACGAGAAGCCGATCGATCCGGCCGGGAACCCGCGCGGGGCGAAGGTGGCGTTGACGCCCGCCGCCGGCACGGCGATGCCGAGACAATTGGGGCCGAGCAGCCGGGCGCCGTACTGGCGCACCAGCTCCAGCAGCTGTCGCTGCAGCTCCACCCCGTCGGTGCCCATCTCGGCGAAGCCGGCGGAGATCACGCACACGGCTCGTGTCCCCGCTCGCAGCGCCTGCTCGGTAACCTCGAGCACGTGCGCCGATGGCACACAGACGACCGCCAGATCGATCAGCCGCCCCACGTCGTCCAGCGAGCGGTACGCGGGTACGCCGGCCACCGGCTCGCCGCGCAGGTTGATCGGGTACACCGCGCCGGGGAAGTCGGCCGCCAGCATGTTGCGCACGAGCGAGTTGCCGATCGTGCCGGCGCGCGCGGATGCGCCGAACACGGCCACCGTTCCGGGATGGAAGAAGGGTTTGAGCGACCTCACGGTGGCGGCGTGGTCGCGCTGGTCGACGCGTGCCACGTAGGCCGCGGTGGGCGCAATCGGGAAGCGCATCTCCGCGGTGCCGCGGTCGGCGTGCCGGGTGACCTCGAAACCGGCGTTGCGGAACACCGACATCATCACCTCGTTGGAGAGGTCGACAACGCCCACGAACTGTTCGACGCCGGCCGCACCCGCCGTCTCTGCCAGCTGTTCCAGCAGGCGGGTCGCGACGCCGTTTCCCTGCATCGGGTCGGCCACGGCAAAGGCCACCTCGGCCGTGCGCGGATCGCGCAGGCGGTCGAACGTCCCCACCGCCACCACGCGGTGCTCGCGGATGCCGATCAGCGCCACCCGTTCGACCTGCGGCCTCGATGTAGCGATCGACCATCTCCCATCCCACCAGCCGGCTGTCGCCGAACCGCAACCGGAGGCTCTCCGCCGACAGCTCCGAGAAGAAGTCGCGCGCGGACTCGCGGTCGGAGGCCAGCGAGCGTCGCAGCCGCAGCGTGCTGCCGTCCCGGAGGATCACGTCGCGGACGGTGGGATCCATACCCCGACCATAGACCTTTCCGCCAACCGTGCGGCCCGCTCGCACTACGCTTGCGAGACCGTGCTCGAGCTGCGTCCCAACTGCGAGCTGTGCGACCGAGACTTGCCGCCGCTGGCCGATGCCCGCATCTGCAGCTACGAGTGCACGTTCTGTGTCGACTGCGCCGAGAACCGGCTCCACAACGTCTGTCCGAACTGCGGAGGCGGGTTCGTGCCGCGGCCGCTGCGGCCTGCTGGTGCCTGGCGCGAGGCTACCGGTCTGGCCGCCGACCCAGCGGGCACGCGGCGTCGCCGGTCACGCTACAGCGACGCCGCGATCGACGAGCTGGTGGCCCGGCTCGCCGCCGTCGATCCGGCCGATCGCTAGGTCACTTGGTCGCGGTGCTACTCCTCGCGCTCGTATGAGCCGGGCTGCCAGGCGCGGGTGCTGACCGCGATCGCGTTCCAGGCGTTGATGGCGACGATCATTGCGACGAGTGCCGCCATCTCGTCCTCGTTGAGGTGCGTGGCCACCTCGTCGTAGATCTCGCGCGGCACGTGATCGCGCGCCAGCAGCGTTACCGCCTCGGTGAAGGCCAGTACCGCGCGTTCGCGGGCGGTGAAAAACGGCGTCTCGCGCCAGGCAGGCAGGGCGTAGATGCGCTGTTCGGTCTCGCCGATCGCGCGGGCGTCCTTGGTGTGCATGTCGATGCAGTACCCGCAGCCGTTGATCTGGGAGGCGCGGATCCGCACCAGCTCGCGCAGGCGGTGGTCGAAACCGACCAGGTCAAGCTGTTTGATCGCGGCGCCGTCGAGCTGACCCATGGCGCGCGAGAAGATTGCGGCGTGCTGGTCGAAGTCGAGCCGGACGGTGATCTCTGAGGTGGTATCGGCAGATGTCATGGGGAGATCGTACCCGAGCAATGGCCCGTGGTTATGATCCATTCCTGTGCCAGAAACGTGGGCCAATCTTGGTGTGGAGCTCCGGCTCGACCGCGATGGCGGGCGGCTGCGGGCGGAGATCGAGCGGGCGCTGCGAGAGGCTGTGCAGCGCGGATTTCTGCACCCCGGCGCGCGGCTGCCATCGTCTCGGCAGCTGGCGGCCGATCTCGGTGTGGCAAGAAACACCGTCGCGGAGGCGTACGCGCAGCTGGTGGCAGAGGGCTGGCTGTCCGCCCGCCAAGGTTCCGGCACGCGCGTCGCCGAGCGCGCCGCCGTCGCAGCGGCGCCGGCCATCGGCGAGCGGCCTGAGGTACGCGCCCGCTTCGACCTGCGGCCGGGGTCGCCCGACCTGGCGATGTTCCCACGGGCGTCGTGGCTCGCCGCGACTCGGCGGGCGCTGGCGGGGGGCGCCCTACCACGCGCTTGGTAACGGCGACCCGCGGGGACGGTTGGAGCTGCGCGCCGCGCTGTCCGACTACCTGTCCCGCGTCCGCGGCGTCAGCGTCACGCCGGATCGGATCGTGGTCTGTAGCGGATTTACGCAGGCGCTGGGACTGGTGTTGTCGGCGCAGCGCGAACGCGGCGTGCACCGCGTTGCCATGGAGGGCTACGGGCTGCCGCTGCACCGGGACGTGGCAATCGCGCAGCGGATGCGAGTGCAGACGCTGGCGGTCGATGGGGATGGGGCGATCGTCGACCGGCTGTCCGGCGCCGGCACGGTGCTGCTGACTCCGGCTCACCAGTTCCCGCTCGGCGTGGCACTCGCCCCCGATCGTCGTCGCCGCGTGGTGGAGTGGGCGGCCGACCACGGCGGGCTGGTCATCGAGGACGATTACGACGGCGAGTTTCGCTACGACCGGCAGTCCGTGGGAGCGCTGCAGGCGCTGGCGCCTGATCGGATCGTCTACGCCGGTACCGCCAGCAAAGCGCTCGCGCCGGGCTTACGGCTGGCATGGCTGGCGGTGCCGCCCCCGCTGGCGGGGGGAGTCGTGGAGGCCAAACGGATCGCGGATGGCCACAGTGGCACGTTCGATCAGCTGACGCTGGCCGAGTTGCTGCGCACGGGGTCATACGAGCGGCACGTCCGCCGCTGCCGGTTGGCGTACCAGCGGCGTAGGAACAGCGTGGTGGAGACCGTGCGGCGACGCGTCCCGGACGCCCGCATCACCGGCATTGCGGCCGGCCTGCACGCGCTGGTGGAGCTGCCACCCGGGCGCGGCGAGGCCGAGACGGTCGCGCGGGCGGCGGCGCTCGGGCTGGCGGTCGAGGGACTTGCGAGCTACCGAACCGGCGACCAGAAGCACAGACCGGCATTGGTGATCGGCTACGCGACGCCGCCCGAGCACGCCTTCGCGGCCAGCCTCGACAGGCTGTGCGCGGTGATCGGTGAGAGTACCCGCCGGCGCCCAGCGGGTAGTCTGGGCCGATGAAATCCTGGCCGAACGGCGCCCGCGGGGCGGTGGCATTCACGTTCGACTTCGACGCCGAGGAGGTCTGGATCGGCGACGACCCGGCCAACGCCGACCGGCCCGGCGTGCTCTCGCAGGGCACCTACGGCGCCAAGGTGGCGGTGCCGCTGCTGCTGGATCTGCTGGAGCGGCACGGCCTCCAGCAGACCTTCTTCGTACCGGGCCGCGTGGCCGAACGCCACCCGGGACGCGTGCGCGAGATCCTCGCTGCCGGGCACGAGATCGGCCATCATGGCTACACGCACACCTCCCCCGCCGATCTCTCGCCGGCCGAGGAGGAGGCCGAGCTGGTGCGGGGGCTCGAGGCGTTGCGTGCGCTGGGCGCCGATCCGGTCGGATACCGCTCGCCGTCCTGGGAGCTCTCGCCTGCGACGATCGATCTGCTCACCCGGCATGGATTCCGCTACTCGTCGAACTTCATGGACGACATCCGGCCCTACCGCCATGCCGGTGGCTCGCTGGTGGAGCTGCCGATCCAGTGGCTGCTCGACGATGCTCCCCACTTCTGGTTCAGCGGCGGGCAGGATTGGACGCGGTCGATTGCGGCCCCGTCCGCGGTGCGCGAGATCTGGTCGGCCGAGCTTGACGGGATCGTTCGCCTGGGCGGGTGCTGCATCTTCACGATGCATCCCCAGGTGATCGGCCGGCCGCACCGGCTGGACTTCCTCGACCGCTTCATCGGCGAGGTGCGGGCGCGAGGCGACGTCTGGATCGCGACCTGCGGCGAGATCGCCGGGGCGGCTCCGATTGTCCCGGATGGCTGAGCCATACTGGGACTGGCTGACGCGTGTGGCGCGGGAAGGTTCGGCCGAGGAGCTGCGCCGCGGCGTGCTCGAGCGGATGCCCGGCTGGGCGAACCGTGACTACCGCGACACGCTGATGGTGCTAGCTCCCGTCCATCATCTCGCCACCCGGCTCGCCATCGATGTGCCCGCGCTGTTCGATGAGGCTGCCGCCGTGGCCGGGCCGACCGCCGCGGCGATGGTTCGCGACTTCGGCCGGCGCGATCACGGCTCGCCGGGGGTGTTCGGCTTCGGCGTCGAGGAGTCGCCCGAGGGGCCGCGGTACTACAACGCGCTGGCGCGGCCGTGACGCGGATGTTGTCCGCCGGCGCAACCGTGTAGCCTCTCCGGTCGTGGCGACGTCCGAGCACTCGGAGCAACCCGGCGAGTCGGTCGATGCGCGGCGCAATCGCCAGCTGATGGAGCTGCTGAACGAGCTGCGGCTGGCCGTTCCCGGCGTTCAGATGTTGTTCGGGTTCCTTCTGGCCGTCCCCTTCAGCTCCCGCTTCTCGAACGTCACCACGGGAGCACGAAACCTGTACCTGGTGGCGTTCCTTTCCGCGGCCACGGCCTCGCTGTGCCTGATCGCCCCCACCTCGATCCATCGGATCGTCTGGCAGCATGGCCAGAAGCAGCGGCTGCTGAAGATCGCGAACCGGCTGGCCATCGCCGGCACCGCCTTCCTCGCCGTCGCGATCTGCGCGGCGGTCGGTTTCGTCAGCCAGTTTCTGCTGGGCTGGAGCGTGGCGGCGGTTACCGCCGGTGTCGCCGCGCTGCTGTATGCGGGGCTCTGGTTCGTGCTGCCGGTCACCGAGCTGCTTCGCTCACACCACGACTAGCCATATACGTCGTGCTGCATGATGGCTATACGGCCTGGGCCGAGCTGCGGATCTCGACCAGCGCCGGCCCACCCGTCACCGCCATCGCCTCGCGCAGCGCCTGCTCGAGCTGGCCTCGGGTGTCGACGCGGAAACCGCGTCCGCCGCAGCTCTCGGCATATGCCGCGAAGTCGGGGTTGACCAGGTCGGTCTGCCACACCGGCCGGATCGCCGAGACGTGTTCGCGGCTGATCTTGCCCAGCTCGGAGTTGTTCAGCAGCACGTGCGTGATCGACATGCCGTACTTGACCGCGGTCGTGAATTCGGCCAGGTACTGGCCGAAGCCACCGTCTCCAGTGACGGCGATCACCTTGCGCGTCCCGCCGGTCGCCGCCCACGCTCCCATCGCGGCCGGGAAGCCAAACCCGATCGAGCCCAGGTAGCCCGACATCAGCACGTCCTGCCCAGGCTTGCACTCGAAGTAGTGACCGAATGCGTACGCGTTGTTGCCGACGTCCACCGCGATCACCGCGTCCGCTGGGGCGGCCTCACTCAGCGCTTCGAACACGGCTGCTGGGTGCATCCGGCCGGCGCCGTCGAGCAGCGCGGCGCGGCGGATCTTATCCTGCTGCCAGCGCTCAGTGCGACGGGCGATCACCGCCCGCTGTTTGGGCCGCTCGACCTGGGGCAGCCGCTGGCAGAGCACGGCCAGCGTCCGTCCGATGTCTCCCCACAGCGGCACGTCCACGGGGTGGAACTTGCCCAGCGCCATCCGGTCGAGATCGACCTGGATGGTGGGCACGTACGTCGCGATACCGGTGTGGTTCGAGAATGAGGCGCCCAGCACCAACAGGCAGTCGCTTCGGGCCATCACGGCCGAGCCGACGGGCGTTCCCGATCTGCCGAGTACACCACAGGCGAGCGGGTGGCCATCGGGAATCAGACCCTTGGCCTTGAAGGTGGTTATCACCGGCGCGTCGATTCGCTCGGCCAGCTCCACCACCGCCTCGCGGAACGGCCGGGCGCCGTTACCGACGATGATGGCCGGCCTCTCGGCCGCTTCGAGCATGCTGAGAGCGCGTTCCAGTTCGGCCTGCGGCGGGGCGATCTGGGGCTCGGCGACTCGTCCCAGGCGGGGCCGCTCGGGCGGGTCGTCGAGGCCGTCCAGCTCCTGCACCTCGTCGGGAAAGATCAGATGGGCGACGTCTCGGTTGACGACGGCGTGCTTGACCGCCAGCGCGGCGAGCTCGGTGGCATTCTTGGGTGACAACACTGTCTGGCTCCACTCGCTGACGGCGTCGAAGGCGGCTGCGAGCGGCAGCTCCTGGAACGCTCCCGGGCCGACCACCTGCGTCTGCACCTGGCCGGTCAGCGCGAGGATCGGGGCGCGGTCGACCTTCGCGTCCCAGAGCCCGGTGAGCAGGTTGGTGGCACCCGGACCGGCGATCGAGAAGCAGGCCGCCGGCCGGCCGGTCAGCTTGGCGTAGCCGGATGCGGCGAACGCGGCGGCGCCCTCGTGGCGGATGCCGATGAACCGCAGCCTGCCCGCCTCCTCGGCCTTTCTCAACGCATCGGCCAGTCCCAGATTGGAGTGACCGACCATGCCGAACACCGTGTCGATGCCCCACTCGGTCAGCACGTCCACCATCTGATCCATCAGCGTGACCCGCTCCCGCGGCACCGGCAGCTGCACGTAGAGGCCGTCGCCGCGCAGCTCGATCGGGTAGCCGGTGGCCGCGTCCGAGAAACCCTCGGGCGGCTTGCCCGTGCAGGGGTTGTACTCGTAGCCGTGCCAGGGGCAGATCACGTAGCCGTTCTCGATCTGACCGTCGCCCAGTGGTCCGCCCTGGTGCGGGCAGCGGTTGTCGAGCGCCCCATAGCCGTCGCTGGTGCGCGTGATGCAGATCGCGCGGCCGGCCGCCACAACCGTCGTCAAGCGGTCGACCTCGAGCTCGCCTGGCTCGACCTTGAACCACGCCGTCTCAAACATGGCGCTGGATCCGGCCCCGCGCCTCACGCAAAAAGCTGAGCGCCGCTGCCATCGGATCGGCGCCGGCGATCAGCTGGGAGTGCAGCAGGGACGCGCCCTTGAACGTGGCATCGCCGAAGAACTCGTCGATCCTCCCGGCCCACGGCGACACGTACAGGTACGGCTCGGGATGGTGGCCGTCCCCGGGCGAGGCGCCGTATGTCCCGCGGTGGTTGGAGTCGTTGTCGCCCATGTCGATGGCGGCGTCGAAATGTTCGGGCCAGATCCGCACGATCGACGCCTCGTCGCGCGGGCCGGCCTCGGCTCGTAGCGTGTCGAGCGCCGCGGTGGCGAATGCGTACCATTGGCCCAGCGCGCTGGCCGCGTCGGCGTCGACCGCCAGCGGCGCATCCAGGTCGCCGTGCGGCGGCACGTCGAACTGCTCCTGCTGGGCGACGTCCGGCGTGATTCCAGCAGCGGCGGCGGCCGCGTTCAGCGTTGTGATGGGGCTCCTCGCCCCATCGACCACGAGGTGATCGCCTTCGACGCCTACCACGTGGCCGTCGAAGGCGAACGTCGAGAAGCCGCGCGGGGTGGCGCGCAGGATGACCTCGCCGTTCGCCAGCCGCTGGGCCGGTGCGATCACGTACACCGCAAGCCGGTGGAGCGCTTCGGTCGTCTCCAGGTACGCGGCTGGCAGCGGCGCCAGTGAGGTCGTGTTCATACCACCCACTCCAGGTCGGTTCTTCGGGCCAGCTCGGGATCGAGCGTGGCCAGGTCGGTGCGGCACATGTCCGCCATCCGCTCGCGGCCGCAGACACGGGCGAAGTCCACCATCATCGCGGTCGCCCGCGTGAAGAACTCGGTCAGCCTGCGGGCGGACTCGTCAACATCCAGCCGTCCGCGGAGCATCGGGTTCTGCGTGGCGATGCCCACCGGGCATCCACCCGAGTGGCAGGCGCGGTACTGCTGGCACCCGATCGCCATCAGGCTGGCAGTGGCCAGCGCCACGGCGTCAGCCCCAGCGCGAGCGCCTTGGCCATCTCGTCAGGCCCGCGGAAGCCGCCGGTCGCGACCAGCTGCACATCGGTCACGCCCTCATCCTCCAGAACCGGCGGGCGCGGTAGAGGCCAAACGCGGACGGGATGCCGACGTTGTCCTTGACGTGGACGGGGGCGGCGCCGGTACCACCGCCCAGGCCGTCGATGGTGATGTAGTCCGCGCCGCATTCGAGGGCGGCGGCCACGTCGCGCTCGACATCGCCGGCGGCGAACTTGATCCCGACCGGCACCCCGCCCGTCATCTCCTTGATCTCCGAGATGCGCCGAGCCAGGTCAGCCTTCGAGTGGATGTCGGGGAAGTGCGCGGGTGAGTGAACGTCGGTTCCGGCGGGCACTCCCCGCACGGCCGCGATCTCGGCGGTCACCTTCGAGCCCAGCAGCGTCCCGCCCAGCCCGGGCTTCGCACCCTGACCGATCTTGACCTCGATCGCGTTCGCCTTGGCGATGTTCTCCGCCGTCCAGCCGAAGTAGCCTGAGGCCATCTCGAAGATGTAGCGCTCGGCGTTGTCGCGTTCGCGCGGGTGGGCCCCGCCCTCACCGCTGGCGATCGCCGTGCCCGCCGCGGTGGCGCCGCGAGCGAGCGCCTCCTTCGCCTCCGGGCTGAGTGCTCCGTACGACATGTGGCTGACGAACAGCGGGATCGCAAGCGCGAGCGGTTTGGTGGCACGCGTGCCCAGAACCACCGACGTATCGACCGCGACATCGCCGAGCAGGGGCAGTCGATCGAGCTGCGCGGGTCGGAACACGAGTTCGTCGTAGGAGGGGTAGGGGCGCGCGTGCATCCCGGGCTCGTTTCGCTCCGAGCCCATCGCCTCGACGAACGGTCCGCCGCCTTCGGCAAGGTGATGCACCAGGTACATGCCGCGGTCGTTGGCACCCCGGCGCGTCCACTCTCCCAGGTACACCCGCGGGCGGGCCGGCGCCGCCGCCACCCGCTCGGCATCGATCTCAACGGCGCCCTCGCGTACCCGCACGGGGTAGGTGGGCAGCGAGTCGCTCGGATTAAAGGGCGAGATCCCGGTTTGGAGGTCAAAGTCCCACGCGTGCAGGGGGCAGATCGCCTTGCCATCCTCGACGTGGCCGTCACCGATCTGACCGCCGCGGTGAGGGCACAGGTTGCCGAGTGCGAACACCTCGTCGCCGTCCCGCATGATCGCGATCTCGGTGCCGTTGATCACCCGCACCACCCCCCGACCCGGCTCGATCTCATCCAGCCGGCAGGCGTGAGTCCAGCCGCTGCACGCGTTTCGCTCACCCATCGGAACCCGCTGCCGCCCGCCCCGTTGCCGCTCAACGTACGCCATATCTCGCACTCCCGAGTCGAAGATCGCCGAGATACTGTCACCCTCGCGCGCGCCGCGTTACAGACCGAGCGTAACGAATCCCGGGTCGCGGCGACTGCCGTCACCATGGAAGCTGTCAGCTTCGACAACCTCGCGATCATCGCAGCCGTCGCGTTCGCGGCGCCGCTCGTGCTCGGGCTCGCGCCGTGGCTACGGGCGCCGTCGGTGCTGATCGAGATCCTCGCAGGAGTGCTGCTCGGGCCCTCTCTGCTGGGCTGGGTGCAGGCTGACACGGCGGTGCAGGTGCTCTCGTTGATCGGTGTCGGCTACCTCCTGCTGCTGGCCGGCATCGAGATCGATTTCGACCAGCTGCGCGGCCAGGTGCTGCGGGTCGCGTTGCTGGGCTTCGTCGTCTCGTTTGCACTGGCACTGGCGGTGGCGTACGGGCTCTGGGCTGCGGGTGCGGTGCGCTCTCCCTTCCTGATCGCCGTCATGCTCTCGGCGACCTCGCTGGCGGTGCTGCTGCCACTGCTCAAGGACACCGGTCTGATCAGCTCGCGCTTCGGCCAGATCGTGATCGCCGGTGCCTCGGTGGCGGACGCCGTCGCCACGGTCATCCTGCTGTCGCTGTTCTTCTCGGGTCAGCCGACGTCGCTCGAGTCCCGGTTCGTGCTCTTTGGCGTGTTCGGCGCGCTGTGCGTCATCGCCGCCGCGATGATCGTCGCCGGCGGCCGCGTGACGCGGCTGTCGGGCGTGCTGCTCGCCCTTCAGGACACGACCGCCCAGATCCGGGTGCGGGGGACGTTCGTGCTGCTGCTTGCGTTCAGCATCGTTGCTCAGCGATTCGGCCTCGAGGCGATCCTCGGGACGTTCATCGCGGGCGCGATCCTGAAGCTGGCCGATCGCGATCAGATGATGACGCACTCGCACTTCCACGAGAAGCTCGAGGAGGCGGGATTTGGGTTCTTCATCCCCGTCTTCTTCGTGTCCAGCGGCGTACGGCTGGATGCACATGCGCTGGTGTCGAGCGGATCCGCACTCGCCAAGGTTCCCGTGTTCCTGCTCGCGCTGTACGTCGTGCGCGGGCTGCCGGCTCTGCTCTATCGGCCGCTGATCGGCGGCAGGCTGACGGTTGCGGCCGCGGCGCTCCAGGCGACGACCTTGAGCTTTGTCCTGATCGCCTCGCAGATCGGCGAGCAGCTCGGCCTGATCACGGCGGCGACCACGGCGGCCCTCACCGCTGCGGCCCTGCTCTCGGTGCTGATCAACCCCGTGATCGCGATCACCCTGCTGCGCTCGACGCCGGCCACCCCCGCTCCGGCAGGCGGTTCACCGCCGGCCACGGGCCAGCAGTGATCGCCTCGGCCGGCAGCCGCGCAGGGGATGGGATATGTATGACGCGTGGTGCCCACAACGTACGCGGGGGATATGGAGTTGGTGCGGGCCCTGCGGGCGGGCGAGGAGGCGGCCTTCTCGCAGCTCGTCGACACGTTCGGGCGCTCGATGCTGCGCGTCGCATCGCTCTACGTTCGCGATCGCGCGGTGGCGGAGGAGGTCGTCCAGGAGGTCTGGATCGGGGTGATGAGAGGGATCGACCGGTTCGAGGGTCGTGCGTCGCTTCGCACCTGGCTCTTCAGCATCCTGGTCAACACCGCAAAGACGCGTGGCGCACGCGAGGCGCGATCGGTACCTTTCGCGGCGCTCGGCGATGACGCCGTGCAGCCGGCGGTTCCTGAGGATCGCTTCCTGGCGGATGGAACGGCGTGGCCGGGACATTGGACGAACGGCCCTGCGCAGTGGGGTGCGCCGCTCGATCGACTGTTGTCGAGGGAGACGCGCGACGTGATCGCAGGTGCCATCGACCGGCTGCCCGAGATGCAGCGGCGGGTCGTCTCTCTGCGCGATGTGGAGGGCTGGTCGTCGGGGGAGGTCTGCAACGTCTTGGAGATCTCGGAGACCAATCAGCGGGTGCTGCTGCACCGGGCGCGGTCACGGCTGCGCGAGGCGATCGAGCGAAGCGCGATCGAGGGGAACGACTGAGCACGATGTCCGAGCGAGAGATCACCTGTCAGGAGCTGGTCGAACTCGTCACCGAGTATCTCGACGACAGCCTGCCTCCCGACCGGCGCCTGCTGTTTGAGGAACACCTGGCGTTCTGCTCGGCGTGCGGCACCTACCTGGAGCAGATGCGGCTGACGATCCGGCTGACCGGCACGCTCCGTGAGGACGATCTCGACCCGATCGCGCGCGACTCGATGCTCGCCGTGTTGAGGGGGTTCGCGCGATGACGATCGCGTACAAGTTTCTGCGCCCCGGCCGGATGGCGCCATTCACCGGGGCACGCTGGCCGCCGGCCGGCGAGTGGCTCGATGGCGGGGGATCGCCCGCCCTGTGCCGGTGTGGCATCCACGCGTTGGAAGCGGTCGCGCTGCCCAAGTGGATGACCGAGGAGTTGTGGCGAGTCGAACTGGACGACAGCACCCACCCTGGCGGCGGCATCGTGCTCGCCCGCCGTGGGCGCCTGGTCGAGCGCGTCGCTGGATGGAGCGACGAGACCGCCCACGCGTACGCCGAGGACTGCCTGCACCATCTCCCCAGGGGCGGCTGCGAGGTCGTGCGGACGCGGGCAGCGGATACGGTCGCCGTCGCCGCCACCGTGATCGCCGGTACCGCGGCCGCCGAGGTTGGATATTGCGCTGCGAAGGCCGCTGAGGCGGACGCCCCCGGCGGCTATGAGCGCGAGCGCATCCGCCAGGCCATCTGGCTGGCGAGCCGGCTGGAACTGGAGCGATCCACTCCCGGTTGACCACGCGGAACGCGATGGCCGGCGGTCAGCAGGTGTAGGCTGGCAGGTGGAGCGCCGGGAAGCCTGGTCGGCATTCTTCGACTATGCCCATCGCCGCCCGCCAGATCCTGCACTCCCGCCCCGTCTTGCTGATCGCGTTCGCGTTCGCGGTGATGGGGGATCCGGTGTCGTCGGTCGCGTACGCGATCGAGGCGGCGCTGCGCGCTCTGGGAGGGCGGCTCGATCTGCTCGTGGCGACGATGACGGTGGTGATCGCTGTGATCGGGTTGGTGATCGTCAACTATCACCGCCTGGTGGCGCGCTTTCCCGGAGGTGGAGATGCGGCCGCAGCGGGCACCGCCTTCGGTGAGGGGTGGGCGTTCTTGCCGCTGGGGTCGTTGATCGTCGACTACACGCTGACGATCGCCATCAGCTGTTCGGCTGCGGCCTCGGCCCTCATCGCCTATCTCCCCGGTGCCGGGTCGGCGCGCGTGCCGCTGGCGATCTCGCTATGTGTGCTGGTGGCCGGGCTGACCTGGTTTGGTCATGGCGGGCGCACGCTGTTTGCGGTGATGACGATCTCGTTCTTGGCCGTGGGCTCGCTGGTGATCGTGCTGGGGCTGGTGCATCCGGCCGGCGGCGGGCACGCCGCACTGCATCCGCGATCGGCGTCTGGGAGCGGGCTGGTCGCTGTGCTGCTCGCGTTCCCCGTGGCGATGGCGCTCGCCACCGGCGTCGAGGCGCCATCGTCGGCGGTCGCACAGTTGGGGCAGCTGGACCGCGCAGGCAAGGTCCAGTTTGGACAGGTCACGCTGTGGCTGACGCTTGGCATCGTCGGTTGGCTGACCATGGGGCTGACTGTGTTGGCGGTGAGGCTGCACGTCGGCATTCCGTCCGCCGACTCGACGCAGATCGCCGATATCGCGCGCGCCGCGGTCGGCCATGGCGTGCTGTTCGCCGCCTTCCAGCTGACGAGCGCCGTGTTACTGCTGGCCGCCGCGAGCAGCTCGTTTCAAGCCGGCCCCGGGCTGCTGAAGGCGCTCGCCGGTGGCATCGGCGAGCGCGGCATCCTGCCGGCTTCGCTGGCGCGGGCGAACAAGCACCACACGCCGTACTGGTCGGTGGTGGTGTTTCTGGTCGCATCCGCCGTGATCATCGTGGGCGGCGGCGGCCGCGAGCAGGAGCTTGTGCTGTTCTACGCGGTGGCGGTGTTCGTCTCGTTTCTGTTCGGCCTGCTCTCGATGAGCGCCTTCTCTCGGCGAGAGGGCCGCCGGCTGCTGCTGGCGGTCAATCTGGTCAGCGTGGCCGCGGTCGTGCTGACCCTGGCCGTGAACCTCCAGCGCGGCTATCCGCTCGCGTCGCTGGCGGCGGCGGGAGTCGTGGCGGCCATCCTCTATATCCTGTGGACGCGGGCTGGGCGGCCCGGCGGAGTGTCGGAGGCCGAACGTCTGGCGGTGGAGGAAGCCGGTGTCGCGTAGGTCGCCGGCCGCGCGCTAGCGCGGCACGTCGAGCGCGTCGTAGAGCGCCGCATACCCGCTCTCGTCCCCGTCCACCCAGCGGCCCACCCACTCCTCACGCATCGCGTCGGCGACGGTCGGATCGGTGGAGCTCATCTCAAACAGGCCGTCGCGAAACGCTGCACTGGTGGCCAGGTCGTGGGTCGGCAGCACGGTGAAGTTGCAGTGGTGATAGGGCGGTGTCGTCCACACCCGTCGGAGCTTGACGCCCTCGACGGTGTCGGCATCGAACACGCCCGCGCAGGTGGCGTCCGCCAGCACCGCCGCGTCGATCTCTCCCCGGATCAGCCGTGCCAGCTGTTCCCGCTCTGCACCGCCGGTGTCGCCATGTTTGCCAAGGTCGATCTCGAGCCGCTCGCTGGTCGCGTCACGATCGGGGTCAAAGCCCTCCTGTTGCATGAAGTACACGGGCAGGATTGTCGCCTGCGGCGAATCAGACGACGCCAGCCCGATTCGCCTCCCGGCCAGGTCGGCCAGTGCACCGGCGGCCGAGTCGTCTCTCACGACCAGGTGGCTTCGCCAGTCGCGATCGTTGTCACGCATGGCGAGCATGGTGCAGCCGCCGCCTGAGCGTCTCTGAGCCTCGACGTACGCCAGGTTCGTGTTCCAGGCGACATCGATCTCTCCCAGAAACAGCGCGTCGAGCTGCTCGTCGTAGCTGCTGAACAGGGTTGGTCGCACCGGGTTGCCGCGGGCCGCGAACCAGGCCGTGAACGCCTCCCAGATCGTGACAACGCGGGGGTGGTAGGCGACGGCTCCGACGTGTAGCGGCTCTGGCATGAGCCGCCACCCTATCCGCCGAGTCGCTGACTGTCCAGTCGGGGCATCACAGGCAGGCGCAGAGAGATGTTGTAGAGTCGGCGTGTGCTCGCCCGAATCGTGGCCGCGTTCGTGACGCCGGTCGTTCTGATCCCGCTGGTCGCCTACCTGTTGATCGACCATGGGCGATCCGCCCATCTCGCACCGGCTGCGCCGGTCAGCTACGCGCAGGTGCAGGCGCTGTTCACGAGCGCTGGGTGCACCGGCTGTCACCCCAACGTGAACTCAACGCTGAACCTGCAGCAGGATGCGTCGTACAACTCGTTGGCCAACCAGACTGCGCTCGAGGACCCCCACTACGCCTACATCGTTTCCGGCGATCCGCAGAAGAGCTTCCTCTACCTGAAGGTGGCCGGTTTTGGCGCCTTCAGTCAGGTCGGAGGACGGATGCCGTTCGGCAAGCCGCCGCTCACAAGCGATCAGATCCATCTGCTGGCCAACTGGATCACCCAGGGCGCTCGAGGGCCCTCGGGACAGCTGCCACCGGCGTCCACCGCGCCGTTGCCCGGCGAACCGGCATCCGCATCGCTGCCACTGGCCACCACGCCGATCGGCACGGGCACCATCACCGGCACGGTTATCGACCAGGCTCGCAAGCCGATCGCGGGAGCTCTGGTCACGCTGCTGCTTCGGGGGGCCAACCAGGAGGGCGGCGAGGAGCATTACCGCGTCGCGCAGACCAACGCTGCCGGCCGCTATACCCTCGCCCGGGTACCGACCGGCACGTTCGAGCTGAAGGCCTACGCGCCGCACACCATCTACACCTCCCACTTCGTCTCCCTGAAGCCAGGAGGCTCGACATCGATAGATTTCGGCTTAGCGACGCGCGTGCTCTCGACTCCGAATATCTCGAAGCCCAAGATCACGCTCGTGCCGGGCGGCGGTGAGATGCTCTCCATGACGGTTGCCGGCCGCAACCTGGATCCCAACTACACCTTGGTCGCGAACCCGCGGTCAGGACGAGTGTTCGAAGTGCATGCGGCGGGCGCGAAGGCGGGCATCTGGAGCAGGACGATCCCGATGCGGCTGAAGGGGCCGTGGATCTTCTTCGCCGTCGATCGAATATGCAGCTCCAGCCAGTTCATCACGGTTCGCGGCTAGCCTGCGTGGCAGCGATGGTGGCGACGCTGGCATCCGCATGTTCCTCAGGTGGCGACAGCCAGGTCTCGTTCCGCCATGACATCCAGCCGATCTTCACCGCCAGCTGCGCAGGCTGCCACCCCACCGCCTACCCATATCTCGATCTGCGTCCGGGCGCTGCGTACGACCAGCTGGTGGGCGTCTCACCACCCAACGCCGCGTCCTACGAGCGGGTCGTTCCCGGCTCCCCGCAGCTCAGCTACTTGCTGATCCACCCGATCGACCCATCCCGGAAAACTCTATTGACGCCCGCCGAGCGGCGCCTGATCACACGGTGGATCAGCCAGGGGGCGAAGAACAATTAGCAGGGTGCCGCTGCCCGAGGTGGACGAGGCGCCGCTGCTTGCCCGCGCGTTCTATCGCGCTGACGGGTCGGCCTCCGCGCTCACCCGTTCGTTTGCGATCGCAGCCGAGATGATGGAGACGCTGATGCCCTTCCTCGGTCAGATCATGGACGAGAGCTCCATCGACCTGCCCACCAAAGAGCTTGTGATCATGCGCGTCTCTCAGCTGAACGGGTGCGTGTACTGCCTGGCCGCGCATCGGCCGGTGGCGCTCGACGCGGACGTATCTGACAGCCAACTGGCGGCTGTCTGCGATCTGGCAGGGCTTGACTCCCTCTCGCCGCGAGAGCGTGCGATCATCGCATGGGTCGACCAGGTGGCACGCGACGCGAGTGGCGTCACGGATGCGCTGGTGGCGGCGACGCTCGATCACCTGCGGGACGACCAGCTGGTCGAGCTGACCGTGCTTGCCGGCACGATCACGATGCTGAACCAGTACTGCACCGCGTTTCAGATCCCCCCACCAGGAGGTGGTCTGTGAGCGGGCTGCGCGATGCGGTGGCCGAGGGCATCGCCGAAGGGCGGATGGGTGAGCGGCTGTGGCTGTATGCCACCTATCACTGCAACCTCGCCTGCTCGTACTGCCTGACCGAGTCGTCGCCCCAGATCGCCGATCGCCGCCATCTCGACCGCGCGGCGATGCTGGAGGCCGTTCACCAGGCTCAGGAGCTGGGACTGACCTGCGTCGGGATCACCGGGGGCGAGACCTTCATGGTGCCCTGGCTGCCGGAGGCCCTGGCCGAGATCGGCGAGATCATGCCCACCATCGTGCTGACCAACGCGACGCTCTTCACCGATCGCATGCTGGAGCGATTGCAGCCGCTGGCCGGCCGTGACGTCGCACTGCAGATCTCTCTCGACTCCGACCAGCCATCCCGAAACGACGAGTTTCGCGGGCCGGACAACTTCGCCAAGGTTCTGGACGCGATCCCCAAGCTGTTGAACCGCGGCATCCGCGTGCGGCTCGCGACCACCGTCGAGTATCAGACCGAGGCCGAGCTTGCCAACCTGTGCACGCTGCACCGCTCACTGGGAATCTCGGACGACGACCACGTCGTTCGTTCGGTGGTGCGGCGCGGTCGCGCCGTCGCTCGCGAGATGGGCGCCGAGCTGGGCGCTGACGACGTGCTGCCGGAGCTGACCGTAACCGCCGACGGTGCCTTCCTGCACCCCTTCGCTCCGACCGTCCGCAACGGCCGCACCGACCTCGACCTGCTCGTCTCACGCCAGACGCGGCCGCTTGATCGGGCGATGTCGCGGTTCCTGCAGGTAACGGCGGGGCTGCCGAGCGGCGCCGACGTCGTTCGCAACATCCGTTGAGCATGACCACCCAGGCCCACCGGTCGGTGGGCGAAGGAGTGGTGGCGATCATCCCGGCTCTGGACGAGGAGCGCTCGATCGCGGCGGCGATCGCGTCGCTTCCCCCCGAGCTGGTCGGCCGCGTGATCGTGGTCGACGGCGGCTCACGCGACCAGACGGCCGCGCGCGCCGCCGCGGCCGGCGCCGAGGTGATCCGCGAGCCGCGCCGCGGGTACGGTCGGGCGTGCCTGGTCGGCGCCGAGGCGGCTGCCGGGGCCGCCGTACTGCTGTTCATGGACGGTGATGGAAGCGACGTTGGCGAGCAGGCGGATCGGCTGCTCGCGCCGATCCTCAACGACGAAGCCGAACTGGTGCTCGGATCGCGCGTGCGCGGTCGCCGCGAGCGCGGAAGCCTCTCCCCCCACCAGGTGGCCGGCAACCGGGTCGTCTCGACGATTCTCAATCGCCGCTTCCGACTGGCGCTGACCGACATCGGCCCATTCCGCGCCATTCGGGCGGACCTGTTACCGCAGCTGGGGCTGCGCGAGATGACGTACGGCTGGCCGACTGAGATGATCCGAAACGCCGCCCGCAATGGCGACCGGGTGGTCGAGGTGCCGGTCGATTATCGCCGCCGCACGGACGGCCGATCGAAGGTCTCGGGCGACCTGCGTGCCTCGGCGCGCGCCGGCTGGCACATGCTGCGGGTGGCCGTAGGATGAGTGCGCCGGCGCTGTTGGTCACCGCCAAGGCGCCTCGTCCCGGCCACGTCCAGACGCGCATGTGCCCGCCGCTGGGGCTACGCACCGCGGCTCGCCTCAGCCGCGCGTTCGTCGCCGATGCGTTGGCTGGGGCACGGGTGGTCGATCCCGGCGCCGGCCTGCTCGCCCCCCCCGCTGACGTTGCCGATCTGACGCTGCTGTTCCCGGGAGTCCCGGTCGTCGCCCAGCACGGCAGCGGGCTGGCCGATGCGCTGGAGCATGCTGTCGCCGGTGGCGCCACGGTCGTCTCGGGCGACGCCCCCACCTACCCGGTCGAGCTGATCCGGCGCGGCCTGGCGTCGACTGCTGACCTCGTGCTTGGCCCCTCGCTGGATGGCGGCTACTGCCTGATCGGCATGCGTCGCTTCCATCCAGCTCCGTTTCGTGGCATCGCCTGGTCGACGGGCGCGGTGCTCGAGCAGACCGTGACCGCCGCGCGTGCCGCCGGCCTGACGGTCGAGCTGCTCGATCCAGCGGCCGACATCGACACCGTCCAGGATCTCGTCGCCTGCGACCTGCGTTCGGCGACGCACACGACGGCACTGTTGGCCGATCCCGAGCTGGCACCCTTCATGCCCCTGCCCCCAGCCGCTGTGGGCGAGCGGCGCGTCATGCACGAGACACCATGGCGGCGGCTGGTTGTTGACCGGCTTGCGAATGGCAGCGAGTACGGGTATCTGGAGACGCCCCGCGCGGTGTGGGTGGTGCCCGTGTCGGATGCGGGCGAAACCGTGTTCGTGCGCCAGTACCGACACCCGGTTCGCGCGCACCCGTTGGAGATGCCGGCCGGGTCGATCGAGCCGGGCGAGACGCCGACCGCCGCCGCCATCCGCGAACTTCGCGAGGAGGTGGGGGGGACCGCACGCGAGCTTCGCCGGGTGGGCGGCTTCTACTCATCGTCTGCCCACGTCTCGCTCGAGGGCGTCGTGTTCCTCGCCACCGGAGTCGAGTTCGACATGCCCACCCACGCCGACATCGAACGCCTTGAGCTGGTGCGGATGCCGTTTCGGCGCGCGCTCGAGCTTGCGCGCGACGGTGAGCTGTGTGAGGCCCAGACGGCACTGGCGGTGATCCTTGCCGGCCAGGCTCTCTAGCCTTGGCTGGCGCAGGCTGGTGGCGTTCGCACCGCCCAGTATCCTCGTGGCCACGATTGCGGCCGGCTACTGGCTGCAACACCACCAGCATCGTCCTCTCGGCGCTCCCAACGCGCCGATGTACTGGTTCTCGCATCCCAAGGCGACCTGGTGGGTCGCGCCGGCCGCGCTCGTGCTGTGCGCCGCGGCCGTGCTGGCGCCGGCTCTGCTTCGCGCGACGCCGCGGCGCTTCGTGACCGGCGCCGCCCTGCTCGCGCTCGCCACTCGGGTCGCGCTGAACGTCAGCCGCGACGGACCGCACGAACTGATCGTCCCGCTCACCGGCAAGGAGGGGCGGCAAGAGTACCTTCCGACGGTCGCCCGGTTCGTGTCAGACCCGACCGGATACCTCCGACACTTCGACGATCTGATCCGCACCACGCTGGGCGACCACCCGGCGGGACATCCACCCGGACCGACCGTGATACTCGCCGGGCTGAACCAGATCGGGCTGGGCGGCGCGTGGCCGGCGGCGCTCCTGATCCTGATCGCGGGCTCGCTGACCGTGCTGCCACTCTACGCGCTCGCCTGCCGAGTGAGCGACGAACCGAGCGCGCGTCTCGCGGTGTTGGCGTGGGTGTTCGCGCCAAACGTTCTGCTGATGAGCGCCACGTCGATGGACGCGGTTTTTGGATTGGTCGCGACCGTGGCCGCGGTGCTGCTGGTGGGGCGTCGAGCGATTGCGGGAGGCGTCGTGACGGCCATCGCATCATTTCTCTCCTACGCGCTGCTGGCGATACCGGTGTGGGCGCTCGGCGTGCTGCTGATGCGCCGCACCCCACCACGCATGCTGTTCGCAAAGGTCGCGCAAGCGGTCGCGGTGATCGCGCTCGGCTACCTGCTGCTGTGGATGGTGACCGGCTACGACCCGATCGCCGCATACCAGGCCACCAAGCAGGCCTACGGTCAGGGCATCTCGCGCCGCCGCCCGCTCTGGTTCTGGTTCTTCGGCGACCTGGCGGTGTTCCTGCTCGGCCTCGGCCTGCCCGCTGTGGTTCTGTGGTCGCGGGCCCTCAGCCGCCTCGATGCTGCCGCCGTCGCGCTGGCTGTGACGCTGCTTGTCGCGTCGGGATCGGGCTTTGCCAAGGCCGAGGTGGAACGGATCTGGCTGTTCCTGATCCCTTTGGCCGCACTCTCCATCGGACCGCAGCTGCGCGGGCTGCGACTGCGCCCGGTACTGCTCATGCTGGTGGCGCAGGCGCTGCTGGTAGAGGTCCTCTTCGGCACCACCTGGTAGCGGCGTGGGCGGCCGCGCACATGATCGTTGGTGGCCACTGGTCTACGCTCGCTGGCGATGAGGTGGACAGCAGTGATCATGACGTTCCTGGCGGCCGGCTGTTCCGGCCTTGGCCAGTCGGCCCCCTCGCTGCCCGACAGCGGCTCGACGCTGGCTCGCACCTGGATCGACCCGCGCGGCAACGGTGTGCTCGCACCTGGCCCGGGCGAGCCGCTGTTGACGCGCACAGAGCTCGCGCCGCCGTCAAGGCTGCTGCGCCCGCTGGCCACGTTCGCCCAGATCACCGACGCGCACGTGACCGACGAGGAGTCACCGGCGCGGGTTGAGATGCTCGACCGGCTGGGCTCGCCGTTCACGTCCGCCTTCCGGCCGCAGGAGGCGCTTTCGCCGCAAGTGTTGACAGCGATCGTGCAGAGCGTCGATCACCTCCATCCACAGGCCGTGTTCGAGACCGGGGATCTGATCGACAACGCCCAGTACAACGAGATGACCCAGGCCGTCGCGATCCTGAACGGTGGGCGCGTCGATCCCAACAGCGGTGCCCCCGGGTACGCCGGCGTGCAGGTGCAGTCGAATGCCGATCCGTTGATCTACCGACCCGCCGTCGATGCCCCTCGCTACCCGCTGTTGCTGGCACAGGCTGAGCGGGCGTTCACCTCGCCCGGCCTCACCGCACCCTGGTACCCCCTCCCGGGAAACCACGACCTCGAGGTGCAGGGGAACGTGCCTGCCACACCGGCCACGAACGCGGTCGCCGTCGGCTCGCAGAAGCTGCTGACGGTCGACCGTGCCACGCTCAGCGGCGCTCGCGGATCGGTGGTCGACCAGCGGCTGGTGAACCGGCTGCTGTCCCGCGGGCTGCCGGGAGCGAGCGAGTCCGTGCCCGCCGATCCGAGTCGACGCGAGCTCTCCCCCGGAGAGGCGGTGGCCGCCCTGCGCGCCGCCAGCGGCCACGGCGGCAGCGGCCCGCTGATGGACGATGTGGTCGACCTTGGGCCGTCGTTGCGGGCTCTGCTGGTGGACACCGCCGATCGCCGCGCCGGAGCACGCGGCGTGCTGCGACCGGCGCAGATCGGGTGGCTACGTCGGCAGCTGGTTGCAGCGGGCAGCCGCTGGCTGCTGATCTTCTCCTCGACGCCATTGACCGAGACGGCCGGCGCCGGTGGCGCGCTGCAGTTGCTGGCGGCCGACAAGCACGTGCTGGCGGTGATCGCCGGCGACGTGCATCGAAACCGCATCGAGCCGGTGCACACCGCCGCCGGCGGGTACTGGGCTATCACGACCTCGTCCCTGGCCGACTATCCCCAGCAGGCACGGGCCTTCCGGGTCTGGAGCACGGCCTCGGGCGGCGTCGCTCTGCAGACCTGGATGCTCGACGCCGATCCCGGATCGCAGCTGGCGGCAACCGCTCGCCGCCTGGCGTGGCTCGACTACCAGGGCGGCCGGCCCAACCAGTGGGCCGGCACGCCGGCAGACCGCAACGTGACCCTGTTTCGCTGAGCTACCCATCGCGCAGCAGCCGGGTCACCGGCTCGGACATGATGCGGCGCGCCACCCAGGCTGACGCCCCCGCGGCGATCGCTCCCAGGCCGGCCAGCGAGACCAGCACTGCGGCCGTCCCGGCCCGCAGCGACACCGTCGCGTACGGCGCCGCCAGTTGGGCCGCCTGCGGTCCCAGCACCACTCGCTCCGCCACCACAGCTACCGGGGCCGCCAGCACCACCACCGTCGCGGCCACGCCAAAGAACAGCAGAGCCACCTGTCGCCGGTCGGCGCCGCACGCTCGCAGCAGCCCGACCGTCGTGCGTCGCTCCAACGCTGTCAGCGCCAGCATCTGGGCGAGCACGTACAGACACACCAGCCCGTCGATGATCGCGACCGTGCGCAGCAGCGCCGCCACCACGCCCAGGAACTGCGCGTTTCGGCTGGTGACGCCTCCCACTGTCGATGGCCGGTTGCCGGTCAGGTTGAGCGCCGCCGTGACCGATGCCAGGTCAGCTCCATCCTTCAGCTTGATAACGGTCTGGCCACCGCGAAACGTGCAGAACTCACGGTCAGGCCGGACGTACGCCATCCGGCCGTCGTTGTCCAGCGTGCGCACGATGCCAACCACCCGGAAGCGAGCCTCGTCGCCGTCCGAGAACTGCACGGCCAGCGTTGATCCCGGCACCAGTCCGAGCGCTGTCGCCAAGCCCTGGCCGACCTCGACCTCGCCCGGCCGCGTGGCTCGACGTCCGGCCGACAGCGGTGGATCCTCGAACGCCAGACGATTGCCGCAGTAGGCCACCAGGTTGAACGCCTCACCGAGCTGGAACGAGTCGACAACCGGCGTCGAGAACCGTTGCGCGGCGTCGGCCACACCCGGCAGCCGCCGGATCCTGGGCAGTGCCCGCACCGAGCTGTGCGAGGTCAGCTGGTAGTTCTTGCCGATCGTGGTGGGGTCGTTCTCGAGCCGTTGCAGCGTCGTCGCCAGTGCCAGCAACAGCAGCACGACCGCCACCGAGCTGGCCACGACGATGGCGGTCGAGAAGGTGCGTATCGGGCGGCGCAGCGCGATCCGTATCCCGAGGCCGACGGCACCACCGGGCAATCGCAGCGATCGCGATCCGGCCGGCAGCTCGGCGTCGCGTAGCATCGCCGCGGTGGGTCGCCGGCAGGCGCGCCACGTCGGCCACGCCGCCGCCGCCGTCACCAGTGCCACGATCGCGAGCAGGCTGAGCGCGAGCGGAAGCAGCAGCGTCGCCCCCCGGGGTAGCTGGTTGAGCGCTTCCAGCAGCCGAGCGCTGGCACCGTCCGCAGCCCACCAGCCGACAACCAGGCCAAGCGCGGCGGCCGGTAGGGCCACGGCCGCCGCCTCAACGCCGGCCGCCGCAGCTATCGCTCGCGGCGAGGCTCCGATCGCGCGCAGCAGGCCGATCGTCTCCAGCCGGCGCTGCACCTCCGCTCGCGAGGACACGGCCACCATCACACCGGCCGCCGCCAGCGCTCCCAGTGACACCGCCACCAGCAGCGCGATCACGATCCCCGCCGCACCATCGATCAGCACGCCCACGCCCTCTCGGGTCACGATCGTCAGACCATGCAGCCCGTAGCCGGCCGATCGCGCCTGTTCGAGCGTCACGTCCAACTGGGAGCGGTCGTTGACCCACAGCAGCGCGATATTGATCGACTTGGCGGTACCCGTTGTGTCAATCCGGCGCACCGTTCGGTAGGGCATCCAGATACGCGCGCCGGCGGCCAAGGGGTAGGCCACGTTATCGGGCGCCACCGCGACCCCGACGACGAGTGCGAGCACGGATCCGCCGTGGGCCGCGTCGCCGACCGTGATCCGCTCACCGGGCCGCAGATGCCACTGATCGGCCAGGCCGCGCTCGACCACAACCTCGTCAGGGCGGCCGGAGAGGTCGCGTCCCGCCACGATCGCGTACCCGTGTCGCATTCCCACCGTCCCGAACAGGTCGCCGCTGGTGATCGGCACGCGGCCGGGCGCACGCACGTACTGCGATCGAAACTCCAGCTGGTACGACGCCGCCGCCAGGTTGGGCAACGAGCGCACCCGGCCCATCACCAGCGCGGCGTCGCGCGTGTCGAAGTGCACGATCACGTCGGGCATGCCGGCCGCGTCGGCGGATCGCGCGAACCCATCATGCAGGTTGAAGCTGACGGTCACGGCGGCGCCGGTCATGGCCGCCGCGGCGGCGATACCGAGCGCTGCCAGCAGTGCCCGCCCTCGCCGACGGCGCAGCCGGGCGACCGCGCCCGCCAGCAGCGGCCTCACCCGATTAGCCGCCCGTCCCTGAGCGTGAGCACGCGATCGGCCAGAGCTGAGGCCTCGGCGTCGTGCGTGACCAGCAGCACCGCTTGGCCGGCGTCGGCGACCCCGCGCAGCAGCTGGAGCACCGCCAGTCCCGACTCCTCATCGAGGTTCCCGGTCGGCTCGTCGGCCAGCACCAGCAGGGGTTCGTTGACCAGCGACCGCGCCACCGCCAAGCGCTGCTGTTCGCCGCCCGACAGCACGCCCGGCAGGCGGGTCGCCGCATCGCTCACCCCCAGCCGATCGATCAGCGCCCGGGCCCGCTCCCGCGCGATCGCACCGTCGCCGGCCAGCCGGGCCGGGAGCATCACGTTCTCCTCGCCCGTCAGCTCCGGCAACAGGTGGAAGAACTGGAACACGAACCCGACCGCGTGACGGCGAAGCTCGACCAGCTCTGCCGGTGACGCTCGATCCACTCGCACACCGGCCACCTCGATCTCACCCTCATCGACCGGCTCCAATCCCCCCAGCAGATGCAGAAGCGTCGATTTGCCCGAGCCCGAACGACCGATCACCGCCGTCAACGTCCCCGCGCCCAGCTCAAGGTCGACGCCGTTCAGCAGGGTGCGTCGCGCCGCGCCCGATCCGACGCTCTTTCGGACGCCTCGCAGTGTGGCCCCCAAATTTGCCATGGCTCATAGTAGGCGGGGTGGTCAGATCGATGTGTGTGCGCGTCCTGGGCGTACAGCGCGGCCATCGGGATGGGGCTGCGAGAAACCCGCAACCAGTTCCGGCCGGTCACCGATGTCCAGCCGACTGCCGGCAGGGATAGTGCGAGGGTGAACATCGCAACGAGGAATGGCAAGCTGGTGAGGGCACGGCGCGGAAGGCAGGACGTGGCGATCCTGGTCGGGGTGGCGGCGGTCGTGTTCTCGGCGCTGTACATCGTCTCCGATCTGGTCGAGCTCGCCCAGGGTGGGTTCTCCACTCCACAGCTCGTGCTCACCTACGTGGCGGAGGCCGCGATCCCCCTGTTCGTGATCGGGCTGTACGCGGTGCAGCGGCCGCGCATCGGGCGGCTTGGCTTCTGGGGTGCCATCGGTTACTCGTACACCTTCATCTTCTACTCGAGCACCGTGGTGGTCGCTCTCGCGAACGGGACGCGCGACTGGGATGCGCTCGTTGCACAGTTCGGCCCCTGGGTGACCATTCACGGCGCCCTGATGCTGGTGGCGGGGTCGGCTTTCGGCGTCGCCGTGATCCGCGCCGGCGTGCTTCCGCGCTGGACGGGAGCTGCGCTGGTTGCCGGGGTCATCCTGGTGGGAATGTCCTCGACACTGCCCGCCATCGCGCAGGTCGCGTCGGCCGCGATTCGCGATCTCGCCTTCGCGGGCATGGGTGCCGCGCTGCTGCTACCCAGCCGCGAGGCGCGCCTGACGGTGCGGGCATCGACCGGCGCGATGGACGCTGGCGTGAGCGTGGGCACAGTCGCGGTGTAGGCAGTTCGGCGTCGGAGGGGACGACAACATGGGTGGAACACACAGAGGGACAATCGGTCGGGTGGCCTTGGCGGCGGGCCTGGTGGCGGCGAGCTACCCGGTGCTGCTGCGGCAGCGCTGTCTGACGTGGGGGGCGACGCCCGATGAGATCGCTCGGGAGCTACCGGGAGACGAGCTGCTTGGCACGGCCGACATCATCTCGACTCGCGCCGTCACCATCGACGCGCCGCCGAACGCGATCTGGCCATGGCTGGTTCAGATGGGCAGCGGCCGGGGAGGTGCCTATAGCTACGACTGGATCGAGAATCTGTTCGGCCTCGCGATGCACAGTGCGGATGAGATCCTGCCGCAGTTCCAGAACGTGAAGCTGGGCGATGAGATGGAGCTGGGGCCGAAGGGCCCGAAGATGCGCGTGGAGGTGATCGAGGCGGAGCGCGTGTTCACGCTCCGCCTCGAGGATGGAAACTGGGTGTGGATCTTCGCACTGTTCTCCGAGGCCGGGTCGACGCGGCTGCTGAGCCGAAACAGGATCGCGACACCTGACACCTCGCCGCTCACACGGCTGCTCTACCTGATGGTGATGGAGCCCGGCAGCCTCGTCATGGAGCGCAAGATGCTGCTCGGGATCAAGCAACGTGCCGAGCGCCTGGCAGTTCTGCGAGCGGCCGGGAGGGTCGGATGATGAGCCGCGCGGCTGATCGGCCGCTCCCGGCAGACGAGGGAGCGGCGGTGGATCTGTACTGGCTGCCGCTGGGAGCGGGCGGCCATTCTGTACGGTGGAACGGGCGCGCCTTCGAGGCGGTGGCGGCGCGGCTGAGGCGCCGGCCGGTGCGTGACCTCTACCACTCCGCGCTCGAGGTGCGGCTGCCGGCCGCAGGGCGCTTTGTGATCGAGCAGGCCGCGATCCCGGATGGCCACGGCGCGGACAGGGGTGTGGTCGCCGAAGGCCCGGTGGGCGCCCGCTGGGCTGGCCAGGCGCAGATCTTCCGCTACGAGGTGAGACGTTGGCGTGACGGAGTCATTCCGGATGTCGCGGAGGCCGTCGCCAGTCCATGCCGGCTGACCGATGATCCACGCATCGCGCAGCGGCTGTGGGATTGCGTGCCCGACCTTCCCATGCCGGTGTGGGGTCGGGACGAGCTCGACGCCGGCGAGATGTGGAACTCAAACTCGGTGGTCTCGTGGCTGCTCGTGCGGAGCGGTCTCCCGATCGAGGCGATCCTGCCGCCACTCGGCGGGCGCGCGCCGGGGTGGAACGCGGGGATCGTGGTCGCCCGGCGAGGGCTGCCGGCTTGCAGCCCGATGCCCGTGGGATTCGCGGCGTGACGGGCGGCGTCCTGAGCCGGGAACGGCATCTCAGTCACCGCACCGGTTGGCTGCGGGCAGCGGTGCTGGGCGCCGACGACGGCGTCATCTCGGTGGCGGCGATCATCGTCGGCGTCGCCGCTGCCGGCTCCAGCCGCTCCGCCATCCTCACGGCCGGTATCGCCGGCCTGGTGGCCGGCGCCGCCTCGATGGCGGCCGGTGAGTACGTCTCGGTCAGCTCGCAGGCCGACTCGGAGCGTGCCGACCTCGCGCTGGAGCGTCGTGAGCTGGGCAGCGATCCGGAGGGCGAGCGCGCAGAGCTGGCCGCGATCTACCGCGAACGTGGCCTCTCGGATACGTTGGCCGAGCAGGTCGCGACCGAGCTGAGCGCGCGAGACGACGTGCTGGCGGTGCACGCTCGCGACGAGCTGGGGATGACCGCGCTGTCGCACGCCCGGCCGCTGCAGGCCGCTGGAGCCTCGTCCGCCGCCTTCACCGCAGGTGCTGCCTTGCCGCCGCTGGCGGTGGTGTTCGCCCCCGCCTCACTTCGGATCGAGGTGACGATGGCGGCCACTGCGCTGGCGCTCGCGCTGACCGGCTGGGCCGGGGCGTGGATGGGCGGCGCGCCTCCCGCCCGCGGAACGCTACGCGTGCTGGTCTGGGGAGTCGCGGCGATGGTGCTAACGATGCTCGTCGGCCGCGTCGTCGGTACCGCGGTATGAGCCGGCGTGGAGATCGGTGAAATGCTGTTTGCCGGGTCGATGTCTTCGCCGGGTCATCCACACACCGGTCCGTGCGAACATGAAGCCTCCCAGGGCGGTGCTACGCTTCCCGTGCCGGTCCAACCGAGGCGAAGATATGCCGCTCCTGTCCGAACCGGCTCGGGCTCGCTGGCCGCCCGCATCTGGCCAGCAGAACACTTCGACCAACGACGGACGGCAACCACGTGGATGCCGATGGCGCAACAGTGTCGGCTGGTTCCCAGTCAGTGCCCTGCGTATCGGTTACGGGCGTGATTCCAGGATCCCGGCGGCGGCCGACGAGGAGGAATCGTCATGATCGCTGTCTATGCACTCATCGCAGTCGCGGTGGTGGCCTTGATCGGAGTTATCACATCGGTTCGGGTGCTCAAGCAGTACGAGCGGGGAGTCCAGTTTCGGCTTGGTCGGGTAAAGGATGGAGCGCGCGGCCCCGGCTTGATCATGATCGTGCCCTTGATCGATCGGGTGCATCGCGTGTCACTTCGGATCGTGACGATGCCGATCCAGTCGCAGGGAATCATCACGAAGGACAACGTCTCGGTGGATGTGTCAGCGGTCGCGTACTTTCGGATCAAGGACGCCGTCAAATCAGTTGTTGCGATCGAAAACGTCTATGAAGCGATCAACCAGATCGCTCAGACAACGCTGCGAGCGGTCGTTGGCCGACATACGCTGGACGAGACGCTTTCAGAGACGGACACGATCAATCGAGACATACGCGAAATCCTTGATGTGCAGACGGAGGAGTGGGGCGTTCAGGTGACCGTGGTCGAACTGAAGGACATCCAGTTGCCTGAAACGATGAAGCGCGCGATGGCCCGCCAAGCCGAAGCCGAGCGGGAGAAGCGCGCGAAGATCATCGCTGCAGAGGGAGAAGCACTGGCCGCCGGCGAGCTCGCACACGCTTCAGACGTGATGATGGCCCACCCGATCGCTCTGCAGCTGCGAAACCTGCAATCGCTGGTTGAGATCGGCGTCGACAAGAACACGACCGTCGTCTTCCCAGCGCCGCTGATGAGCACCATCCAAGAGCTGACCTCATTCTTGAGTCGCGAGAACGCCAGCGCAAGCAGCCCTCAAGCAGTCGTCCCTCCCAATGGCGAAGTGATCGCTCCAGAAACCGGCGCCGCTAGCTGGCGAGGCCCGGTGGAGTACCGGGAAGCGGTCTCCATCATCAACTGATGATCGGATGAAGGTGGGCGATCGGTCGCGGCGTCCGCGACCGATAGCGCGAGCGCACGGGAACTTTTGAATCTGAGCTCCTGTCTGATCTGCATGACGCGGATCCCTGTTCTCAGAAGCGGAGCGCTGCTCGCCGGCGTTCTCCTCGTAGCAGCCTGCACGGCCGACCGGGCGACCCCGCCACCGAGCGCGCCGCCGCAGGAGCGTGTGGGCGTAACCTCGGCTGTCCGGGGAAGCACGGTCAGCGCCGTCTACGCGGCGGTCATCCGGCAGCTCGTCACCGTGGATCACGGCTTTGGTGGCCAGCCATACCCCTACCGTCGGGTGTACGTGCTGAATGGCGTGGTACCGAGCGCCGCAAACCCGATGCACCTGGTGGGGCGGCCCACCGCGCCCTTCGCACCGACAACCGTCGACGAGATCTCAGCAAATCTGCGTGCATTGCCGCCGGTATCGTTCGTCCGAAACCGCGGTCTCGTCATCACCGGTTCGGGGCCGGGGCATGTGATCCACGCAGGCGTGCTGATCACGCTCGGTCGAATCACTTGGCGAGATCCGCGCACCGCGGTCGTCGCGAACAATCGATGGGCGAGCGGACTCAACGGCCAATGGCTGCGCTACATCGTCCAGAGCCAGGACGGCACGTGGCGCGTGATCGGGGTCGAGCGCGGCCCCGTAGCGATCTCCTGACACGATCGAGCTGGTTGAGGCCAGGCGTTTGCTCCGCTGGCCGCGGGCGGAGCCGTGGCCCACGCTTGGCGTAGACTCGGCTGATTGTGAGCGAAGCCGTGCCCACAGGTTCCATGCCGCCTCCCGCCATAGTTACGCGGACGTTCCTCATCGCGGACATACGTGGCTACACGCGGTTCACGCGGGAACACGGCGACGAGGCGGCATCCGCGTTGACGGCGCAGTACGCCGCGACGGTGCGCCAAGCCGTTGCCGACCACGGATGTGAGCTGCTCGAGCTGCGTGGCGACGAAGCGCTGTGCGTGTTTGGTTCGGCCAGGCGGGCCCTCGACGCCGCGGTCGAGCTGCAGCGACGGCTGCGGACGGCGCGGGAGGGAGTGCCGTTGCTGCCTCTGGGAGTCGGCGTCGGTCTCGATGCGGGCGAGGCGGTGCCGACCGAGGACGGCTATCGGGGCGGTGCACTCAACCTTGCGGCACGGCTGTGCAGCATCGCCGCGCCGGGGCAGATTCTGGCCAGCGAGGCGGTCGCGCATCTTGCCGGGCGGGTCGACGGGCTCACATTCGTACGGCAGCGGCCCGCGACCCTGAAAGGACTCGGAACCACGGTCAGCGTCCTGGAGGTGGTACCGGATCAGCCGCTGCCCCCGGTGCCACCACCGCCCCCGAACGAGCCGACGCCTCCTCGCGCGCCACGCTCGAGGCTGGTCGGCCTCGCGGTGATCGCGGCCGTGGCAGCGGTTGTGGCGGCACTCTGGTTCACCCACGGCGGATCGGGCGGGCAGCGCGTTGCGCTCCACAGCAACTCCCTGGTGGAGTTCGACCCGAGCCGCGGTCGGGTGGTCGGCGACGTCCCGTTGCGGTCGGCGCCTGGGCAGGTCGTCAGCGGCGGTGGCGCGATCTGGGTCGGCCATGACGACGGCACGATCTCGCGTGTCGGGCCGCAGACGCTTGCCGCACAGCTGGTCTCGTCTCCGGTGCCTCCGACCAGCCTGGCGTTCGGGTTCGGCGCGCTGTGGGCCTATGACGCAACCAGCGAGAAGGTGGCGGCGATCGACCCCAACGCCGCCACGCCGCCTGCCAAATACCCGGTCGACACCTGTCCATATCCTGATGTCCAAGAGTGCATAACTGGAGGCATCGCCATCGGCGACGGCGGAGTCTGGATCGGTCGCACCTACGCCAGCGGCGCCGCCCCCGCGATCGGGACGGTGTGGAAGCGCGATCCCACCACGTTTCACATCCAGGCAACGTTCACCGAGCTTCCGGCCGACCGGCTCCTGGTGACCGGCGGATCGCTCTGGACGTTCGGAAATCTTGGCCGGCACGCCGCCAAGCTCGATCTCACCACCGCCCGCAGGCAGCGCGTCGTACTGCCCACCGCGTCGCCGGTGTTCGATCAGCCCGAGTTTACGTACGCGTTCGGCCACCTCTGGCTGGTGAATGCTGGAACCCTGTTCGAATGCGATTTCAACCAGCAGTGCACGACGGCCACCGTCGATACCGGATCCCACGGGGTGGCGGCGACCGCGGACTCGCTGTGGGTGACGAGCAGCTCAGGAGTGCTGGCTAGGATCAACCCCTTCACCCGCACGGTCACACACACCTACCGGCTCGGCCACGAGGCGTCCGGTATCACCGTCTATCACGGGCACATCTGGGTCGGTATCGGCGCTCGCGTACGGCACGGATGAATCACACACTGCAGCGCACGCTGTTACCAAGGTCGCGGGACGCTGTAGGCCGTGGTGGTGGGATGATGCGCGTTGCCACTTGCCAATGGCGGACTCTGCCGCCATGCTGGAACGCATGAGACGTACCAGATGGCGCCCCGTCGCCACCGTCCTCGCCTCCCGTCGCGGTACGGCTTTGTGTCTGATCTTGGTGTTAACTGTGGCGGGGTTCGTTCGCCTTGATGGGCTTGGTTCGCCAGGTACATATGTGGCCGACGAGGGGTTCTACGCGCGGGATGCGTGTTGGTATGTC
>JBBQUW010000014.1:0-64010 GCA_038212095.1 Gaiellales bacterium
TCCGCCGGCGGAGACGAGGAGATCGTCGATGCCGAGGTGGTCGACGAGGCAGGCGATCGCGCGTGACCGACGAGCGACCAATCACGGCGTCCGACCCCGCTGCGGCGGGGCCGGACGCCGCACCCGAGGACGGTGAGCGGATCGAGGTCGAGCTGGAGGCCGCGCGCACCAGGGCCGACGAGTACCTGGCCGACCTGCGGCGGGTGGCGGCCGACTTCGACAACTACCGCAAGCGCGTCGCCCGCGACGCCGAGGCGCAGTCGACGCGCGCCGCCGAGTCGCTGGTGCACGAGCTGCTGCCGGTGCTGGACAACCTCGAGCGGGCGTTGGACGCGTCGGAGCACCACGAGCAGGCGCAGGTGGCCGAGGGCGTACAGCTCGTGCGCCAGCAGCTGATCGGCCTGCTGCAGCGGCGCGGCCTTGAGGAGATCGTCGCCGAGCCCGGCGGCGCGTTCGATCCGCACGTCCACGAGGCGCTCTCGCAGCAGCCGTCAGATCACCCGGAGGGCGCGATCGCTGAGGTCTGGCAGCGCGGCTACCGGCTTGGCGATCGCGTCGCCCGTCCCGCCCGCGTGGTTGTCTCGACAGGCAATCAGATCGCCGGTAGCGAGGGCGAGGCGGGCGGCTAGGTGCCGACACACTACGAGACGCTGGGCGTTGCCAAGAACGCCTCGGCGGACGAGATCAAGAAGGCCTACCGCAAGCTCGCCCGCACGTATCACCCCGATGCGAATCCTGGCGACGCGGCGGCCGAGGAACGCTTCAAGCAGATCAACGAGGCCCACGACGTGCTGTCGGATTCCGAGAAGCGCAAGCAGTACGACTCGTTCGGCCAGACCTTCCGGCCAGGCCAGGCGCCGTCCGGCGGCTTCTCGACGCAGGACTTCGCCGAGGGCTTCGACCTCGGCGACCTGTTCGGCGGGCTGTTCGCCCGCGGCGGTCGCGGCCCGGCCGATCACCGGCCGCTGCGCGGTGCCGACGTCGAGGTGGCGGTGCGGATCTCGTTCGACGATGCACTGGGCGGCGCGACCGTCAAGGTGCCGGTCGCGAAGGCCAACGCCTGCTCGGCCTGCCACGGCTCCGGCGCCGCACCCGGCACCTCGCCCACCATCTGCCCCGACTGCAAGGGCCGCGGCGTCACATCCGAGAGCCAGGGCTTCTTCTCGCTCAGCCATCCGTGTCGCCGCTGCGGCGGCGCCGGCACGGTGATCGAAACGCCATGTGGCGTCTGCGGTGGCAGTGGCCGCGTGCGCTCGACCAAGACCTACCAGGTGCGAATCCCTGCCGGGGTCAAGGACGGAACGCGGATCAAGGTCAAGGGCAAGGGCGAAGCCGCGCCGCGCGGCGGCGAGCCGGGCGACCTGTACGTGGTGACTCAGGTCGAGGAGAGCACGCTCTTCTCCCGGCGGGGCGACGACCTGATCGTGGACGTTCCGGTGACGTTCGCCGAGGTCTCGATCGGCGCCGAGGTGGAGCTGCCGACGCCGTCCGGCGCCAGGGTCAAGGTCAAGGTGCCGGCCGGATCGACGGACGGCAAGACGCTGCGCGTCAAGGGCCGCGGCGCGCCGCGCCTGAGCGGCGGTGGCAGCGGCGACCTGTTGGTGCGGATCCGGATCGCGGTTCCTTCCAAGCTGTCCAAGCAGGAGAAGGACGCGCTCGAGAAGCTGGACGCGCTGCAGCGCTCCAGCCATGGCAACCCGCGTGACAGGCTGTTCGCGTGAACCGGCCGCAGGAGCATCCTCGCTACTCGATCTCGGTCGCCGCCGAGCTGGTTGGCATGCATCCGCAGACGCTCCGCATGTACGACGCCAAGGGGCTGGTCTCGCCTCGCCGCACGCCGGGCGGTACACGCCGCTACTCCGACGCAGACCTACAGCGGCTGCAGCGCATCGGCCAGCTCACGTCCGAGCTGGGTCTGAACCTGGTCGGGGCCGCCCGCGTGCTCGCCCTGGAGGAGACGGTCGCCGACCTCCACGGGCGGCTGAACCAGATGCAGAGCCATCTTGAGCGCGAGTCGCGACGGATGTTCAACGAGCTGGCGGAGGTGCATCGCAGCTACCGCCGCGACCTCGTACCCTACGACCCACCCAAACACCCATCGGTATGGATTTCCAGAAGCTGACAGTCAAAGCACAGGAGGCTTTCGCCTCCGCTCAGGGCGACGCGATCGCCCGTGGCAACCCCGAGCTGACGCCTGCTCACCTGCTGGCGGCGCTGCTCGACCAGGAGGGCGGCGTTGCTCCGCGCATGCTCGCCAAGGCGGGCGAGAGCCTGCCCGAGGTGCGCAACCGGCTGGAGGAGCAGCTGGCGGCGCTGCCCCGGATGACGGGTGCCAACGCCCAGCCGCAGGCCAGCCGTGCGCTGCGCACCGCGCTGGAGAGCGCGTTCGTCGAGGCCGAGGAGCTGAAGGACGAGTACGTCGCTGTCGAGCACCTGCTGCTGGCGCTGGCGGGGGCCGGCGACCTCGACCGCCAGACGATCCTGAAGGCGCTGATCGACGTGCGCGGAGGCCAACGGGCAAACTCGCCCGACGCCGAGGGCACCTACGCCGCGCTGGAGAAGTTCGGCCGTGACCTGACCGAGCTGGCCGAGCGAGGCAAGCTCGATCCGGTGATCGGCCGAGACCAGGAGGTTCGGCGCGTGATCCAGGTGCTGTCGCGTCGTACGAAGAACAACCCGGTGCTGATCGGCGAGCCGGGCGTCGGCAAGACGGCGATCGTCGAGGGGCTGGCGCAGCGGATCACCTCTGGCGACGTTCCCGAGGGGCTGAAGGATCGACGCGTGTGGTCGCTCGACGTCGGCTCTCTGCTGGCCGGCTCAAAGTACCGCGGCGAGTTCGAGGAGCGGCTCAAGGCCGTGTTGGCAGAGATCCGCCAGGCCGACGGCCGCGTGATCCTGTTCATCGACGAGCTGCACACGATCGTCGGCGCCGGCGCCGCCGAGGTCGCCGTCGATGCCGCGAACCTGCTCAAGCCGATGCTCGCCCGCGGCGAGCTGCGCGCGGTCGGGGCGACCACGCTGGACGAGTACCGCAAACACATCGAGAAGGACGCGGCGCTCGAGCGGCGCTTCCAGCCGGTGCTGGTGGGGGAGCCGAGCGTGACCGACACGATCGCGATCCTGCGCGGGCTCAAGGAGCGCTACGAGGTGCACCACGGCGTGCGGATTGCCGACGACGCGATCGTCGCCGCCGCCATGCTCTCTGACCGCTACATTGCCGACCGCTTCCTCCCCGACAAGGCGATCGACCTGATCGACGAGGCGGCGTCACGGCTCAAGATCGAGATCGACTCGGTGCCGGTCGAGATCGACTCGGTCGAGCGGCGCATCATCCAGCTCGAGATCGAGCAGGCCGCGCTCCAGAAGGAGACGGCCGAGAGCGCGGTGCAGCGCCGCGAGGCGATCGGTCGCGAGCTGGCCGACCTGCGCGAGCAGGCCGACGGCATGCGCGCCGAGTGGCAGGCCGAGAAGGAGGCGATCGAGCGCGTTCGCAATCTGAAGGCGCTGATCGAGGAGACGCGCGCCGATGCTGAGCGGGCGCAGCGCGACCAGGATCTGCAGCGCGCCGCCGAGCTGACCTATGGCGACCTGCCGCGGCTCGAGAAAGAGCTGGCGGACGCGATGGCGCGGCTGGAGGAGGTGCAGGCAAACTCGCCGATGCTGAAGGAGGAGGTCGGTGCGTCGGACGTGGCCGAGGTGGTCGGCAGCTGGACGGGCATCCCCGTCAGCCGGCTGCTGGAGGGCGAGTTGGAGAAGCTGGTGCAGATGGAAGCGAGGCTGCACGATCGCGTGATCGGTCAGGACGAGGCGGTGACCGCGGTCTCAAACGCGATCCGCCGCTCGCGAGCCGGGCTGGGTGACCGCGATCGGCCGATCGGCTCGTTCATCTTCCTCGGCCCCACCGGGGTCGGCAAGACCGAGCTGGCAAAGGCGCTGGCCGGGTTCCTGTTCGACAGCGAGAAGGCGATGGTGCGGATCGACATGTCCGAGTACATGGAGAAGCATGCCGTCTCGCGGCTGGTCGGGGCGCCTCCCGGCTATGTGGGCTACGACGAGGGCGGCCAGTTGACCGAGGCTGTGCGGCGGCGCCCCTACTCGGTGCTTCTGCTGGACGAGATCGAGAAAGCCCACCCGGACGTGTTCAACGTGCTGCTCCAGCTACTGGACGATGGCCGACTGACCGACAGCCAGGGGCGCACCGTCGACTTCAAGAACACGATCGTGATCATGACCTCGAACGCGACCGACCTCGAGGCGACCTTCCGGCCCGAGTTCCTCAACCGGGTCGACGAGATCGTCACCTTCCAGAGGCTCTCCCGGGAGCAGCTGACCGAGATCGTCGACCTGCAGGCGGCGGGGCTGCGCTCGCGTCTGGCAGAGCGGCGGATCGAGCTCGAGTTGACCTCTGGCGCCCGCGCCCTGCTGGTCGAGCATGGCTACGATCCGGCCTACGGCGCCCGTCCGCTCAAGCGAACGCTGCAGCGTGAGGTCGAGAATCCGCTTGCGCTGAAGGTGCTGTCGGGCGAGGTGGGCGAGGGAGACACGGTCGTGGTCGACGCGCTGGAGGGTCAGGTGACGCTGGACGTGCGATCGCCGGTTGCGGTTGGGACAGGCGTATGAGCCAGGTCGAGCCGCTCGCCGTGCGGCCGCACGCGCCGATCTCCGACCTCTTCGCCACCGCCGTGCACCGCTTCGGGCGGGCCTGGGCCGACCTGGTGGTGGCGACCCTGGCGGTGATCGCGCTGGCATCGGTGCCGGTGCTGCTGGTGGCCTACGGCTCGGACGCCCGCGCAACCTACGTCGCGGCGGTGCTCTCCTACGGCGCCGGCTACTTCGTGCTGCTCGGCCAGGTGATGCTGCGCGGCCTGCCGCTGCCCGCCCCGCGCGGGCGGGTGGCTGCGACCTACGCCTGTGCGGTGGTGGTCGGCCTGCTGGCCGGCGTGATGGTGCTCGTGCTGCTGCCCTACGCCCTGCTGCCGATGCCCCTGCTGCTCTTCGCCGTGCCCTCGGTGGCGGCGGGTGACCGCACCGCGCTCGCCAGCCTCTGGCGGAGCGGCCAGATTGCGCTCACGAACCCGCGTCGCGTGTGGGCGGTGTGGTTGATCACGATCGCCTTCTCGACCCCGATCGTGATCGCGATGTTCCTCTTCCTGCAGTCGTTCACCGGCTCGATCACCGGCACCGTGCTGGCGCTGGCATTGACGGCGCCGATCGCGTGGCCGTTCTCGGCGCTGTTTGTCAGGGCCCTGTACGGCGACCTGACCGGACGGCTGGTGGTGGCACCGCAGGACAGGACGAGCTGACCGCCCCGCCGGCCGGCGCCACCGGGGTACCCTCAAACGGTGCTTCGCCGCCGTCGGACATGGATCATTGCCGCAGTGCTGCTGCTCGCCCTGCTCGCGGGCGGAGCCGGGCTGGCGTACTCGATCGTGCACAAGCCGGTGGCGGACGTGCACAACGCGAGCGCGCCGTTCACGCTCACGAACGACCCGAACACGATCGTGTCCACCGGCGGTGGAGGTACGACAAGCGCCACCGCCACGTTCGGCCCGGACTGGCCGATGTACGGCCTGACGCCGCAGCGGACGCGAAACGCGTCCAACCTGACGTCGATAGCGCCTCCCTACCGCGTCGTCTGGAGGAGCACGGCGCTGGGCGTGCTGGAGTACCCGCCGTCCTATGCGCAGGGCGTCCTGTACCTGACGACGGATGCCGGCTGGGCCTCGGCCCGCGACGTCTTCACCGGCAAGATCCTCTGGTCGCGGCACTTCAAACCGCTGGTGGGAGAGCCCGCCCTCTACCGCCACCGCGTCTACTTCGGCGCCTACGACAAGCGCGTCTATGCGCTCGACCAGCGCAACGGCAAGACCGTCTGGAGCACGCAGCTGGGGGCGCTGATCGAGTCGCCGCCCGTGATTTCGGACGGCCGCGTGTACATGACCGACCTGGCCGGCAACGTGCGCGCGCTCGACGCCGACAGCGGAAAGGTGCTGTGGACGTTCCACGCCTCCGGCGCGATCAAGCACGGCCCCGCGCTGGACAACGGCCACGTCTTCTTCGGCGACTACGCCGGCGTGATGTACAGCCTGCGAGCCTCGGATGGGCACCTGGCCTGGCGGACACAGACCAACGGACTGGCCGCCGGCTACCGGCACGGCAACTTCTACTCGACGCCGGCGGTGGCCTATGGGCGCGTCTATATCGGCAACACTGACGGCAAGGTGTACTCATTCGTCGAGGCGACGGGGCATGTGGCCTGGACGTCGACCTTCCCCGACTGGGTGTACGGCTCACCGGCCATCTCCAACAGCCTGGTGTTCGCCGTCTCGTATGACGGCACGGTGGCCGCGCTCAATGCGCGCAGCGGCGCGCAGCTGTGGAGCCACCGGCTCGCCGACCGATCGCTCAGCTCGGCCACCATCATCGGCCGCTACCTGTACGTCTCTGACCTGGGCGCGAACCGCGGCGCCGCGCCCGGCCACGTCTACGCCTTCAACCCGGGCAACGGCAAGCTGGTGTGGCACTTTAACGACGGCAAGTACCACTCGGTGATCGCGGCCGCCGGCCGCCTCATCGTGGCCGGCGCGATCCACCTGTACGCGCTCAAGCCGAAGTAGTCAGTCCGCGTAGTAACAGACGGCGATCTCGGCCGCCAGGCCGGCGTTATCCTCCACCAGTCGCCGGTTCGCCACCAGGCTGCGGCCCTCGCTCAGCTCATGCAGGCGGGCGAGCACGAAGGGCGTGAGGGCGCCCCCGCGCACGCCCGCCTCGGCTGCATCGGCCAGTGCGCGATCCACCAGGGGCTCAATCACGCTCGCCGGCAGCGCCACCTCGGCCGCCACCGGCTGGGCGACGATCACCCCGGTATCGCGCGCGAAGCCCCAGTGCGTCGCAGCTACGGCAGCCACGGTGGCCGGATCGTCGGCGCGGTCGCTGAGCATGTGCTCGCTGTCGTGCTGGTAGAAGAGCGGGAAGCTGTCGGTGCCATACCCGATCACCGGGATCGCGTTCGTCTCGATCTCCTCCAGCGTCGCCCGCACGTCGAGCAGCGACTTGGCGCCCGAGCAGACGACGCACACGGGCGCGATCGCGATCTCGTACAGGTCGGCCGAGACGTCACGACTCTCGGCCCAGCCCCTGTGCACGCCTCCGATGCCGCCCGTGGCCAGGAAGTGGATGCCGGCGATCCGGCACACGGCCAGAGAGCCACCCACGGTGCAGGCACCGAGCTGGCCCGATATCACGCACGACGCGAGGTCGCGCGGGCCCACCTTGCGCACCTGATCTGCCACCGCCAGCCGCTCCAGCTCCGCATCGCCGAGGCCGACTCGGACGATGCCGTCGATCACGGCGAGGGTCGCCGGCACGGCGCCGGCATCGCGGACGCGCTGCTCGCTGCGGCGGGCCGTCTCCAGCCCGGCCGGGTGGGGCAGGCCGTGCGCCACCAGCGAGCTCTCGAGCGCCACCACGGGCTGCGAACGGATCAGCGCCCGCTCCACCTCCGGCGCCAGCCGCAGCAGGCCGGTGAAGCCGCGGGTCACGGCAGCGGGCCCGTGCGGGCGCCGCATTGCGCCGCCATCTCGCGGCCGAGGCTGATCGCATCGGCCGGCGCCGCGCCAGCCGCGAACGCCGCCAGGAAGCCGCCCGCGAATGCGTCGGGCACGCCCATCGGGTCGCGGTGAATTGGCGCGTCCCTATCGCTGATCACGGCCAGGTCGGCCAGGTCATCGATGCCACCGATCGCGTCCGCCTGCGCATGCGTGGCCAGCGCGACGTCCGGCTGCAGGCGGGCGATCCGCTCCCTTACCAGCGGCGTCACGATCTCGGCGCAGGCCAGGTCGATCGAGAGCTGCGCGCCCGCCGCACGCGCGAGCAGGTAGGCGTGCCCGGCCGCGTCAGCGGACGGCTGATCGAGCAGCGCGTAGCCGCTGACGTGCAGCACATCCGCGTCCTGCAGCCACTCGGGACGCAGTGCCTCGGCCGATAGGGCGGGACAGACGCCGCGGTCGGTGAGCGCGGTACGCCTGGCGCCGGCCGGACGCACCACGGTGGCGAGGCCGGTGCCTCCAGCCACGGCCGGCCCCTCCATCTCAACCCCCCGCTCGGCAAGCTCGGCCTCGATCAGATCGCCGAGCCGGTCGTAGGAACGGGCGCTGACGGCGCGGGCACGGGCGCCGGTCTCGACCGCCCAGCAGGCGCAGATGGCCGCCTGCCCACCCACGGTCAACTGCGAGCGAGAGGCGCTCGACGCCTCTGGCAGCACGCCGTCGGCCGGCGTCACCAGCACCAGCGCGAGCACGTCTCCCAGGGTCACGATCAGTGGTGCCGACACGGTGCGATGCTACACTCGCCCGCGTGCCAGCCGCCGCAGGGACCGATTCCGTTCAGCGTCCGCGGCACTGCGTCAACCATGCTCGCGTCGAGACCTACGTCTCGTGCTCTGACTGCGGCGTGCCGATCTGCCCCGACTGCATGGTGCAGGCCGCGGTCGGCATCAAATGCCGCGACTGCGCGCGGCTGCCGCGCTCGGCGCGGGTCACCCTCAAGCCGGGCGTGGCTGCACGCGCGGCCGCCACGGCGCTGCTGGTCGGCTCAGGCTTCGGCGTGCTGCTCGCGCTTGCCGGCGGATTCGGCTTCGGCTTCTTCACGTTCGTGATCGCGTACTTCGTCGGACTGATGACGGCTCGCGCCGTTCTGGCGGCCACCGGCCGCTACCGGGCGCCGGCCGTCGCCTGGATCGCGGCCGCCGGGGCGGCGTGGGCATACGTCGTGCCGGCGGTCGTGATCGCGGTCGCAACGGGCGGCGCCGTGCGGGTGGGCGTGCAGGGCCTCGGCATCCTGATCGCCGGCTTCTTCGCTCACCGTGAGGTGGTCGGGTGACCGAGCAGCACCGGCGGCGGCGGGGCGCCGTGCGTTCGTTTCTGTTCGGCGGTGTCGTCGGCGGACTGGTGGCGGTCGCCGCGCCGCGCGTCCGGCGGGGATTGGAGCCGCGCGACCGGCCCGAGTCCGTGGCGGGCCTTGAGGCCTTCGAAGGCGCGCCGTGCTGGGAGCACGACCGCGGCCGGCCGGGTGTGGGTGCCGACGCGGGCCCCGGCCCCGGCGACGACGGGTAGGCTTCGCCGCCATGTCAGCTCCGACTGCACTGGTCACCGGCGGCGCCGGCTTCATCGGCTCGACGCTGGTGCGGCTGCTGCTCGAACGGGGCTATCGAGTACGGGTCTACGACGACCTCTCCTCGGGAAGCCGCAACCACTTGGACGGGCTCGAGCTCGAGCTGGTATCGGGGGATGTGCGCGAGTTGGAGCCGCTGACGCGGGCCTGCGACGGCTGCGACGCCGTCTTCCACCTGGCGGCGGGCGCAGGGGTGGTGGACTCGATCGAGGATCCGATCGGCAACTTCGACCTGAACGCGCGGGGGACGCTGATCGCGCTGTGGGCGGCAAAGCAGGCCGGCGTCGGGCGGCTGGTGTTCTCGTCCTCGAACGCGCCGTTGGGCGACAACGCCTACCCGGCGCGTGAGGACAAACCGGTGGCGCCGCTCTCGCCCTACGGCGCGGGGAAAGCGACCGGAGAGGCGTACTGCTCTGCCTTTCACGGCGCGTACGGGTTCGACGCGGTGGCGGTGCGCTTCTCGAACGCCTACGGGCCCCGCTCGGCTCGCAAGTCGAACGTGATCCCGCTCTTCATCCGGCGGATCAAGGCAGGCCAGCCGCTGACGATCTACGGCGACGGCAGCCAGACGCGCGACTTCGTGTACGTCAGCGACCTTGCCAATGGCCTGATCCGAGCGGCCGAGACGCCCGGCGTCGGCGGCGAGATCTTCCAGCTCGCAAGCGGCGTCGAGACGAGCCTGAACGGCCTGGTAGAGATGCTGGGCGAGGTCTCGGGCCGCGCGCCCGAGGTGCGGCACGAGCCGCCGCGGGCGGGTGAGATCCAGCGCAACTACTCGTTGATCGAGAAGGCCCAAGAGCGCCTGGGGCACGCGCCCGAGGTGCCGCTGGCGGAGGGGCTCGAGCGCACCTGGCGCTGGTTTGCCGACCAGGCCTAGAGCGCGGGCGCGGCCACGACGGCGTCGGACATCTGGTCGACCTTGCGCACCAGGTTCTCGGCCATCTTGATCGACGCGGCGTCGATCAGCTTGCCGTCCAACGAGACGGCTCCCTTGCCCTCGGCCGCGGCCTGCCGCATCGCATCGAGGATCCTGCGCGCGTGTGACACCTCGTCCGGGCTGGGAGTGAACACCTCGTTCGCCAGCGCGATCTGGGAGGGGTGGATCGCCCACTTGCCCTCGCAGCCGAGCTGGGCTGCCCGCCGAGCCGCGGCCGTGTAGCCCTTGCCGTCCTGGTAGTCACCGAACGGGCCGTCGATCGGCCGCAGGCCGTACGCACGGCAGGCAACAACCATGCGGGAGAGCGCGTAGTGCCACTGGTCGCCCCAGTGCCGCTCGCGTGCGCCCGACTCGGCCGGGTCGGTGAGCACGGAGTATTCCGGGTTCGCGCCACCGATGTTCGTCGTACGGGCCTGCGTCGAGGCGGCGTAGTCGGCGACGCCGAACACCATCGCCTCCAGTCGCTGCGGGCAGGTCTGGGCGATCGCCTCCACGTTCGCCATGCCGAGCGCCGTCTCGATCAGGATGTGCAGGTTGATCGGGGCGAGGCCCTTGGCTGCCTCGATCTGGTCGAGCATGGTGGCGACGAACAGGACGTCCGCGGGGGTTCCCACTTTGGGAATCAGGATCGTGTCGAGGTTCGACCCGGCCCGTTCCACCACCTCGACGATGTCGCGGTAGCACCAGTGGGTGTCGAGGCCGTTGATCCGCACAGAGACGGCGCAGGCCGTCCAGTCCTGGCCGGTCAGGGCGGCGATCACGTTCTCGCGCGCCTGCTCCTTGTCGTCGGGAGCGACCGCATCTTCGAGGTCGAGGAAGACGATGTCCGCGCCCAGCGTGGGCGCCTTCTCGAGCGCCCGGGTGTTGCTGCCGGGCACCGCCAGCTCGCTGCGGTGCAGGCGGTCGCGCACCGCCATCAGGCGTTGCCTGTCGAGACGACGGAGCGGGGCGACACCAGCACGTCGTCGAACGCCGCCAGCAGGCGATCGGCCGTCTCGCGGTGGGCATTGGTTCCCATCATGCCGATCCGCCAGATCGGCGGCGCATCGGGCCCGAGTCCGCCGCCCACCTCGATGTTGTGCTCGCGCAGCAGCCGCGCCTGAATCTCCTTGCCGTCGACGCCCTCCGGGACACGCACCGCCGATAGCTGGGGCAGCTGCAGCTCGTCGTCGGCCAGCAGCTCGTAGCCCCGCTCGCGGATCCCGTTCTGCAGGTGCGTGCCGGCGTCGAAGTGCCGTTGCCAGCGCGACTCGAGACCCTCTTCCAGCGCCAGCCGCAGCCCCTCGTAGAGTGCGTAGTACTGGATGTTGGGTGTGGTGTGGTGATAGGTGGCCGGACGCTCGATCCAGTACTTGGCGAGCAGCTCGAAGTCGAAGCTGAACGGCACCGGCGTCGTACGGTGGGCGATCCGCTCCATCGCACGGGGCGAGAGCGAGACGGGTGAGATGCCGGGCGGCGCGCCCAGGCACTTCTGGCTGCAGGAGTAGCAGTAGTCGACGCCCCACCGCTCGGGCTCAAGCTCAATGCCGCCCAACGAGGTGACACAGTCGGCCATCAGCAGCGCATCGCCGCCGCGCATCTCTGCGGCCAGCTCGGCCAGGGGATGGGCGACGCCGGTCGAGGTCTCGGCATGCACGACGGCCACCAGCCGCGTCTCGGGATGGTGGGCGAGCTGCTCGAGGATCTGCTCATTGGAGGCCGCCTTGCCGAACGGCGCGCGCACCTCGATCACGTTGACGCCCTGCCGGCGGGCGATCTCGATCATGCGGTTGCCGAAGAAGCCGCAGCTGCCGATGATCGCGGTCTCACCCGGCTCGACCAGGGAGGCGAGGCCGGCCTCCATGCCGGACGTGCCGCTGGCAGAGAGCGCGATGGTGAGGCCGTCGCTTCGCCGGTAGACGGCCTTCAGCAGCTCGACGAGGTCCTCCAGGATACGGTGGAACTCGGGATCGAGGTGGCCGAGCATGGGCAGCTGCATGGCGTCGAGTACACGCGGATCGACGTTGGACGGACCAGGGCCGCACAGCAGCCTGGCGGGCGGATTCAGTGGTTCAAGCAGATCGGTCATCGAGTGATTGTCCACCACGTGGAGCTCGAACGCTAGTTAGGACCACGCCGCAAAGCTGAAACGTTCGCTTCACGGTGTCCCGTGCGAGCATCGATCCTGCAACTCCCCGGCGCCAATTCGTGGAGCCAACGCCCTGCGGTGTACGCGTGAACGAATCGTTGCGGCGCTGTGGCGGCTGGGCGCTAGCGGAGCCAGGCGCGGACGAGCGCGTTCGCGAACCCCAGCCCGTAGCGGAAGTGGGCCGGCTTCTTGCTCGTCCCCGAGATGCGGGCCGTGATCGTGACCGGCACCTCGAGCGTCTTCAGGCCCTTCTTCGACGCCTCGACGATGAACTCCGAGTTATGGAACTGATCCTGCCGAAACTCGAGCCCTCGCAGCGCCTGCGTGCGCACCGCCCGGTAGCCGCAGGCCGGGTCGGTCACCTTGCTCCATGTCAGCAGCGACAGCAGCTGCGCGAACAGCTTGATGCCGAGCTCCCGCGCGGCATGGCTGGGATCGGCGTCGCCCAGCACGCGCGAGCCTCCCACCACGTCCGCCTCGCCGTTCACGATCGGCGTCACCAGGCGCGACAGCTCTGATGGCTGGTGCTGGCCGTCGGCGTCCATCGTCGCCACCACCTCTGCGCCGGTGATCAGTGCCAGCCGGTACCCGGTACGCAGCGCCGCGCCCTGACCACGGTTCATCGGCAGCCGGATGGCAGCCGCGCCGGCCGCCCGCGCCGCCTCGGTCGTGCGGTCGCTCGAGCCGTCGTCGATCACGATCGCGTGCAGCGGCAGGTCGCAGACGCTGGGCGGCAGTGCCCCCAGCACGTGGTGGATGTTCTCCGCCTCGTTGTAGGCCGGGATCACGACCGCGATGCCTCCCGCGAACACCTCCGGGTGACCGAACTGCTCGAACTGCTCCAGCGCCAGGTTCTCGATCAATCGGGTCAGGTCGCGCCGCGCCCGCTCCTGCCGTCCCGACAGCGTGTAGGCGAACAGGTAGAGGATGCCGACTGCCAGCACGGTCGCGCCCAGCACCTGGCCGCCGCCGCCGCGCTTGAACGAGAACTCGGCGAATCCCCACCCGATAACGCTCGGCGCAAGCGAGAGCACCAGCAGCGGCACCACGAACACGGCCAGCCGCACCATCAGGTCGCCGTTGCCGATGCGCCCGTTTCGGTAGCTGCGGATCGTCAGTACCGCGAATACCAGTGCCACCAGCAGTCCGGTGGTGCGAAGCGGTGTCAGCGGCATCAGGCGGGCTCCGGGTCGGGGTCGGATGGGCGCTCGCGCAGCGCGCCGAGCGCAACTGTAGCGCCCATCACCGCCATCACGGCAAGGCTGGGAGCGATGTGCAGATACAGCCGGTGGGCCGTCGCCTCCACGCTGTCGGCCTGGCCGGCTCGGTAGTGGGTGACGTAGGCGCCCAGCGTCAGCACCACGTTCGGCAGCGTCAGAGCGGCCATCATCCGCAGCGGCGTGTGCCACCACAGCGGCAGCGTCAGCGCGATCAGCCCCAGCACCAGCGGCCAGAAGAGACCCCAGTGGGCGGTCTCCGACAGGGTGCGGGCGACGTGGTCGACGATCCAGATCGGGTGCAGATAGATGGTCTTGAAATGGGAGCGGTTGGCGGGAATGTCGTGGATGCGCTGGAAGATCTGCCACGGCACGATGAAGATGGCGAACCAGCGCAGCCAGACGCCCACGCCCGGCGTGCGCCACGCCCGTCGCACCAGCAGCACCGCCACCAGCACCGCGGCGCAGGCCACCGTGCCCTCCAGCTTCGTCCACGCCGCCGCCCCGGCGGCGAAGCCCGAGAGCGCGGCGTACCGCGAGCCGCCGTCGAGCAGCCACAGGTAGGCGCCCAGCACGCACACCGTGACGTAGCTGGCCAGCACCAGATCCGCCAGACCGTTGGTCATCAGCGTCGCGAACTCCGGCGTCATCACCGCCAGCGCGATCGCGGCGGCGGCGGCGGCGGGCAGCATCACCAGCCGCAGCAGCCACCACATCACCAGCACCAGCGCGACGGCGAACAGCGCGGCCGGCAGCCGCAGCACGGCATCGTTGACGTGTCCGAGCACCAGCAGCACTGCGCCGTTGGTGTTGGACACCTCGAGCGGATAGAAGAGGTGCGGCCCGGACAGCCGCGAGAAATCCAGACTGTGATCCTCGAGCACGGCCACGCCCTTCAGCCCCCACGCCTTGAGGAAGTCGATCGAGTCGATGCCGCCCAGCCGAAACGCCTGCAGCATCCCGAAGCCGAGCGTCGCCACCACCGCCGCCAGCGGCAGCGCCGCCATCCACCCGCCCCGGCCGGGCAGGGGCGCCCGGTCGGCCGGCGCAGCTCCGCCCCGGCCGGCGAGCCGTACGGCGACGAACGCCAGCGCCAGCGTCCAGCGGTTGACGGGCAGCCCGGCGAACGCCACGCCCAGCATCGCCAGCGAGACCAGCGCCGTGCCGCACAGGTACGAGAGTCCGTGGCGCGCCCAGCGTCCGGGCCTGCTGCCGGCCACGCGCTGCGTCCACGGCCGGCCCGCCCACACGAACAGCAGGCAGGTCGCGGCGGCCAGCAGCCAGTCCCTCATCCGCTCAGCTCCAGCAGCCGGCCGCTGGGAGTGGACAGCAGCACCTGGTACCACGGCTGCGGCCCGCGCAGCGTGGCGGGGCGGGCGTCGGCGGTCACGATCACATAGCGCACCCCCGAGCGTTGGAGCGAGGCCTGGTCGAACGCGGTCGTCACCTGGTGGCGCGGGTAGAGGAAGTAGCGGGCGTCGTCGGAGCGCACCGTGCTGGTGACGGCGTACTCGGCGCCAGAGGGGATCAGCCGGTCGGCTTGCTGCAGGAAGTCGCGCAAGGGGTGGACGACCGGCGTCGCCAGCTGGTCACGCGCATCGCGCACCATGAAGCCAGCCTGCGCCACCAGGCCGGCGATCAGCAGCGCGATCGCCAACCGAGCGAGGGCGACTACTTTGCCGGTTGGGCGACCGGCGCCTGGCGCCACTGCGTGCTCGGGTCGATGCCCTCGGCGATGATCCGGTGCTTGTGCCGCTCGACGCCGTGCAGCACGGACTCGATCAACGTCTCGGACAGCAGCGTCGGCTTGAGCCCGAGCGAGGGCAGCTTGGTGTGCACCGGGTTGTAGTAATGCTCCTCGAGCTCCACCCGCGGGTTGGGGACGTGCTCGACCGTCACCTCGACGCCCAGCTCGCCGCCGGCGTGGCGCACCTTCTCGGCCAGCTCGCCGACCGTGAACGATTCGGTGAACTGGTTGAACACGCGAAACTCTCCCGCCTCGGCGGGATTCTCGGCCGTCAGCTCGACGCACTTCAACGTGTCGACGATGTTCAGGAACCCACGCGTCTGGCCGCCCGTGCCGTAGACCGACAGCGGATGGCCGATCATCGCCTGCACGCAGAAGCGGTTGAGCGCAGTGCCGAACGTCTGGTCGTAATCGAACCGCGTCATCAGCCGGTCGTCGAGCTTCGTCTCGTCCGTCTCGATGCCGTACACGACGCCCTGGTTGAGGTCGGTGGAGCGAAGACCCCACACCCGGCAGGCGAAGTGGATGTTGGTCGAGTCGTGCACCTTCGAGCAGTGATACAGCGATCCGGGAAGCTTCGGGAACGGCAGCCGGTCGGTGCGGCCCTTGTGCTCGATATCGATGAAGCCCTCCTCGATATCGATGTTGGGCGTGCCGTACTCGCCCATCGTGCCGAGCTTGATCAGGTGCGCGTCGGCGACGTGCTCGCGCATCGCCCACAGCAGCTTGAGCGTGCCGATCACGTTGGCCTGCTGGGTCAGCACGGCGTGATCGACGCTCTGCATCGAGAACGGCGCGCTGGGCTGCTCGCCGTAGTGGATGATCGTCTCGGGCTGAAAGTCGCGCACCACGTCGGCGATGAACGTGCCCTCTGAGATGTCTCCCACCTGGGACTCGATCACGTTGCCTGATACCTGCTTCCAGGCGGCGATGCGGTCGGCGAGCGAGGCGATCGGCGTCAGCGAGTCGGTGCCGGCATCCTCGTGCCAGCGACGGCGAGCGAAGTTGTCCACCACCACCACCTCGTGGCCCGTGCCCGAAAATCGCAGCGCCGTCGGCCATCCGAGATAGCCGTCTCCGCCAAGAATCAGTACTCGCATCCGCGTGCTCCCAGTGATTGGTTGAGCATGGTGACCGCCGACCGGCCGCCGGGGGCGGATTCTTCCACATGCTCGTCCGCTGCGGCGTCGATAGACTCCGGCGCCGATGACCTCCCGAACGGAACCGGCGGTGTTGTTGGCCGCTCCCGCCGGCCTGATCGCCTCCCGACTGCTTGGGCTGGATGCGATCGCGGTCTGGTGCGCCTTCGCGGTCTGCGTGCTGCTGCCGGGATGGGGCGCGCTGCGGCTGCTGCGGGTGGAGCGCGAGCTGGGCCTGGCCGGGGCCGGTCCGGCCGCCACCGCGCTGGGCCTGGCGGTGTGGACGCCGCCGCTTGCCGCCGCGTTCATCGTGCACCTGCCATTCGGCGCGCCGCTGGTGGTGGTGCTGGCGGCCGCGCTGGTGCTGTGCGGGCTGGCGATGACGCGGCCCTTGCTGCTTGACCGGGTGCCGTGGTGGGAGGTTGTGGCGGGAGCGGCGTCGGCGGGCGCGTTCGCGTTTCTGGCCTGGCGGATCTCGACCGGGATCGTGTCGGACGCGCTGTTCCACGTCGGCCGCATCCGCAAGATCGAGGATATTGGCTCGCTCTCGATCACCTCGATCTCGTCCTACCAGCACGGCGCGCCGCACGCCGGCTACGCCTTTCCGCTCCTGCATGCGGCGTTCGCCGGCGTCGCCCGGGTGGCCGGCGTCGATCCCTCGCTGGCGTTCATCTACATGCTGCCGGTGTGCGCGTTGCTCGCGATGCTGGGTGCGTTCGCGTTCGCGCGTTCGATCAGCGGCTGGCGAACGGCCGGCTACCTGGCGGCGGCGCTGCTGGCCTGGGACCTCTGCTCGCTGCTGAATGGCTTGGTGATGCAGATCAACCAGCCGCCGGTGTTCGCCTTCTTCGTGCTGACGCCCGGGGCGCTGCTCCTGTTCGTTGCCGCGCTGCGTGGCTCGCGATCGGCGGCCTGGGGCGCGATGGCGGCCGTGGGTGTGATCTCGCTGGTGCATCCCACCTATGCGGTGCCGTGCCTGGCGATCGCCGCCGGCATCGCGGTCGGCTCGTGGCGGGCCCACATGCGGATGCCTCCGATCGCGCTCGAGGCGCTGGCGACCTCGGTCGTGGTCAGCGCACTGGTGGCCGCATGGATCTGGTGGGTGGCGATCGACGGCGGTCACCGCCGGTCGGTGATCACGCATGCGGACGAGTTCGTGCACCGCGGCGCCCACGCCTACCTGATGTACCCATGGGCGCCGGTGTACGGGCGTGGGTACGTGCTCGTCGCGGTGCTCTCACTGGCGCTGCTGGTTCGATTCCGCGACCTGTTGCCGGCAGCCGGCGCGATGCTGGGGCTGCTGCTGTTGCTCCTTGTGCCGGGTGTGAACACGGCGGTGATCGCGGTCGTGGGGATGGGCCAGTTCCACCGCTTCTGGCAGGTGTTGCCGTGGCCGGAGGTGCTGGCGGTGGCGGCCTGCGTCGCCGCCCGCTGGCTGGGCATGCGGCGCGGACTGGCGGCCGCCGTGCTGCTGGCCGTGGTGCTCGACTGGCTGCGCGGCGATGCCGGCTTCTGGCGGCTTCCGACCAGCGTGCTGGTTGTGGCCGGCCTGATCGCGGTGGCGGTGGCGCTGGTGCCGCGTCCCCGCCGGATGGTCGACCAGGGCGCGTGGTGGATCGCGGCGGCGCTTGCGGCCGCGGTGCTGGTGGCGCCAATCCGCCACGGTGGCCAGAGGGTCTACGACAGCGCCCGCGCCGGTCCCCACCGCACGCTGCGGGCCGATCTGGTGACGCAGTTGACGCCCGACGTGTCGCGCTTCTTCGACCGCCTGCACGGATCGCCGCCGGTCGTGCTGGGTGAGGAGCACCGCGTGTTCGAGCTGGTCGCCTACGCCAACGTGTACGCCGCTGCGCTGCCCGAGTCGCGGTCGCGCGCGGAGCCGAAGGTCAACACGACCGAGCGTTTGGCGGACGAGCGGCGGTTCTTCGACCCGGCGACGACGATCGCGGCTCGCAGCCAGATCCTGCGGCACTGGAACGTGCGCTACGTCTTGGTCGACATGGTCGGCCAGGTCGCGATCGCGCCGGCCATCCTGTCCCAGCCCGGGCTGCAGATCGCCTACCGCGGTCCGCGGTTCGCGATCCTGCGCGTCGCCCGGTAGAGCGCCTGCCGTTCGCCGGCCGGCAACGCCGACGGCAGCAGGACGAGGTACGCCGCGGTCGCGGCGAGTGCTGTTGCGAGCAGCCCGGCGTACCAGGGTGCGGAAGCGACCGCCGCGTGCGCGGCTAGGGCGGCCAGCGCGCAGGCCGCGGCGGGCAGCGCGAGGCGCAGGTACGCGCCGGTGTAGGGCTGGATGCCGACCAGCCTCGCCACCTGCCCCAGCCGCAGCAGGTTGACCGCCGAGAGCGCGATCGCCGACGAGATGGCGGCGCCCTCGATGCCGTAGGCAGACGAGAGCGGCGCCGCGAGTCCCACCAGCAGCGCGACGGCGAGCAGGTTGTCGAGCAGGTCGAGGCGCGTACGGCCCACCATGATCAGAACGAACGCGACGCTGCCGGTGGCGACGTTCACCAGCTGCCCCGCCAGCAGGATGCGCAGCGCCTCCTCGCCGCCGGCGTAGCGCGGCCCGAACGCCGCCAGCACGTCGGCTGCGGCGACGAACAGCACGATCACCACCGGCATCGTCGCTGCCAGCGCCCAGCGAGTGGCGCTCTTGAACAGCGCGTCCAGACGTTCGTGCTGGCCGCGGGCATGGAGGTCGGCCGCGAACGGAGAGAACAGGAGGTTGACCGAGGTCAGGAACAGGAGCAGCACCTGCGAGACGCGGCCGACCGCCGCGTACGTTCCGAGGTGGGCGCCGTCGACGTAGCCGCCCACCACCCACAGGTCGGCCCAAAACAGCGCCTGGGCGAGCAGCGCCGAGGGAGCGCGCGGGAAGCCGAAGCGCAGCGCCGCTTGTACCTGCTCGCGCCTCGCAGCGATGTCGCCGAAGTCCCGGCTGGTTCGCCGCCACAGCCATCGCGCGGCCGCCAGGCCGAGCAGCCAGGATCCGTCGTAGCACCACACGGTGGCGTCGGCCGAGCCGCCGGCGGCGAACGCAACCGCCGCCAGCGTGACCCAGGCCAGCGGCTGGCCGATCCAGAAGACCCACAACGTCGGCGCCATCGACTTGATCCCGCGGGTCGCGCCCAGGTAGACGTTGGTGGCGGCCGCGAACGGGATCGAGGCGGCCGCGATCGCGATCTCGCGGTGTCCGGCCAGTCCGGCCACCGCTGCGATCGCTGCGGCGGCGAGGAGGCTGACGGCGGCGGCCACCGCGGTGCAGCGCTCGACCAGGCTGCGCACCGTGTCCGCGGAGCCGGAGCCGCGCGCGACCGCGACGTCGCGCACGGCCGAGAGATCCATGCCGAAGCGGCTGCCGGCGGCGGCCACGAACGCGACCTGCACGGCCACGGTCACCACGCCGAGTCCCTCGCGACCGAGGTGGCGGCCGATCAGCACCTGCACGCCGAACGCCGCCATCACGCCGGCGCCCAGGCCGACCACGTTCAGGGCGGTGCCCGACAGCAGGGTGCGTTCGTCGCTCATCGGCTGAGTGTTCCCCATCGCCCGGCCGTCTCCCGCCTGCCGGCGGCGGCTACTCGAGGTACCCCAACCCGCGCAGCCGCTCCTCGACCTCGCGCTGCTCGTCGGCGCTGAACACCGGCTCGGCTGCCGCGGAGACTGCCGCGTGCTCGCCGGCGTCGGCGGACAGGCCGACCGCCGCCGCGACGCGGGCGGCGAAGTCGGCCAGCGAGATCTCGGGGCCGTCGCCGGGCTGGATGCCGGGCCCGGCGGCCACGTACACCCCCTCGGGGCGGTGATCGCCTGACAGCCAGTCGGCAGGCTCGCAGATTTTGCGGGCGTGGGTGAGGCTGTAGAGCGGTGCCGCCTCCAGCAGCAGGTCGGGCGCCCGGTCGAGATGCGGGCCCGACAGCACCTCCTCCTTGCGCATCACGCGGGCGATCGGATGGGCGCCGGTGTCGGGGTCGGTGAAGGCCAGCAGCGCCGCCGCCACTTCGTCGCGCACGAGCTCGTAGTCGGCCGGCTCGATGGTGCCCTCCGGCTCGCGGCCGCGAAGTGCGATCGAGACGCCCTCGCCGGTGGAGGTGACGCTCGTGTAGGCGCGCGAACGTGACCAGTCCACGGGAGGCGTCGGCACAGCCACTCGGCCGTGCAGGCCGAGCCGGTCGTAGATCCGGCGTGCGATCGAGCGCAGTCGGCCCCAGGCCAGCAGCGACACCAGCCCCGAGCCGCGGCCCATGGTGAGCAGGCCGAGCCGCTCGAGCACGCGGTTCATGTTCAGCGCGCGGGTGACGGGCTGGTGGCCGTGGTCGGACATCAGCATCACCAGGTCGTCGCCGTCGACCCGCTCGAGCAGCGTCCCGAGCTCGCGGTCGAGCAGCCGGTACACGTCGCGCACGCGCTCCGCGATGGGTGATTGTGCGGCCGTCTGGTGGGCCGGGTGGCCAGGGTGGACGTACTCCAGCAGGCAGTGCTGGATGCGGTCGGGTGAGACGAACACCATGCAGGCGGCATCCCACGGCTGCTCGTCCATCAGCCTGCGCATGGCCCCGGCGCGGGCGGCGGTGACGCGCTCGACGTCCGCGATCAGATCCAGCGGTCGGTGCCGGAATGTCGTCCAGGATCCGCCGTTGATCGGCCAGCCCAGGCGAGGGCCGGAATCGGGCGGGTGTGAGTAGGTCGAGCCCTGTGGGATCACGCCGCCGGCGATCACCACGCCCTGGATCTGGGGCGGGGGGTAGGTCAGCGGCACGTTCACCAGCAGCGTCGCCTTGCCGGCGTCGGACAGCCGCTGCGGCCAAGTGGGGGCGAGGATCGAGCGGTACGAGACCGGCAGCCGGCGGCTGGCGCCGGGACGGTACTCGAGGATGTCGAACACTGCGTGCCCGGCCGGATCGCGCCCGGTGAGGAAGGTCGGCCAGGCCGCCCAGGAGTGGGAGGGCAGGCACGAGCGCGAGATGCCACGCTGTCCGCGTGCGATCAGCCCGGCCAGGTTCGGTAGGTCACCGGCGGCCAGCAACGGGTCGAGGATCTCCCAGTCGGCGCCGTCCCAGCCGACGATCAGTACGCGGTTGGCCACGGGCGGCACCTTATCGGGGGTTCACCCATGTGCGTGCCTGGCAACGGTCGTCAGGCCGGTGCCAGGCACGATCGAGCAGGCGGCGAGCGCCCGCGTACGCCGGGCGACAACGTACGTGCGCGGACGATCGCCGGTCATGGCTCGATGGTGCCAGGCACCGAGATCCGCGTTGTCAGGCATCTGCATACTCATACTGAAAATGTGTATACTCATGCACATGACCGTGCTCACCTCCGCTTCACCAGCCATCGCCACGGCCGCGATCGCCGGCTCCACCGGCTACGCCGGTCGCGAGCTGCACCGACTGTTGGCATCGCATCCACGGCTGGCGGCGACCACGTGCACGGCCGACACACGCGCACTGGCTGAAAGCGACATCGTCTTTCTTGCGCTCCCCCATGGCGCCTCGGGCGAGATCGCTTCGGAGCTGGCCAGTGCGCGGGTGCCGGTCGTGGACATGTCTGCCGATCTGCGAGCAGAGTGGCAGTACGGCCTTCCGGAGCTGCAACGGGTCGCGATCGCCTCGGCGGCCGCGATTGCGAACCCGGGCTGCTACGCGACCGCCGCGCTGCTCGCGTTGGCGCCACTCGCCGAAGCCGGCGTGATCGAACCGCACGTCGTCGTGGACGGCAAGTCGGGCGTCTCCGGGGCGGGCAAGCGGCCGACCGACGCCAACATCTTCTCCAACGCGGCCGAGGGCATCGCTCCCTACTCACCGGTCGGCCACCATCACCAGGCCGAGATCGAGCGGCAGCTCTCGGCCCTCTCCGGCGCTGGCCAGCACACGGTCACCTTTACGCCCCACATGGCACCGTTCACGCGCGGTCTGCTGGTGACCGCGTACTGCCGCATGTCGGCGCCTGTCGCGCAGGCCGAGTTGGACGGCCTGTACCTCGACCGCTACGACGGCGAGCCCTTCGTCAGGTACGCCGACGGCGTCCGCACGCAGCCGCTGCGGTGCACCAACCTGTGCCACCTCAAGGCCTGGGCTGATCCCGAGCGGGGAGCGATCGTGATCGCCTCGGCGATCGACAACCTGGTCAAGGGAGCTGCCGGTCAGGCGATCCAGAATGCGAACCTGCTGCTCGACCTCGACGAGGCGCTCGGTCTGCCGGGGGAGGCATCGTGGCTGTAGGCGCCTGCTTCCCTCGCGGCTTCTCGGCGGGCACTGCCTCCTGCGGTATGAAGCGAAGCGGCAAGGCTGACCTGGCCCTGTTCGTATCCGACCGTCCGGCCGCGGCGGCCGCCGTCTTCACCACCAACCGGGTGGTCGCTGCCCCGGTCACCGTCAGCCGCGCCCAGATCCAGTCCGGCAGCGCCCGCGCGATCGTGACCAACTCGGGTTCCGCCAACGCCTGTACCGGCGAGAGCGGTCGGCGCGACGCCTGGACGATGGTGCACGCGGCCGCCGAGGCGCTCGCGATCGATGCCGGCGAGGTGCTGGTCGCCTCGACCGGTGTGATCGGAGTGCCGCTTCCGATCGACGACGTCGTCATCGGCATCCACGCCGCGGCGGCCGGCATGGCTGGCACCAACGGCCGCCAGGCGGCGAATGCGATCCGCACCACCGACGCATTCCCCAAGCTCGCCCAGACCCAGATCGAGATCGACGGCGTGACCGTGCGGATCGGCGGGGTGGCCAAGGGCGCCGGCATGATCCGGCCCGACATGGCCACCACGCTGGCACACGTCACGATGGACGCCGAGCTGCCGCACGCCACGCTGCGGCGCGTGCTCCGCCAAGCCGTTGCCGGCTCGTTCAACTCGATCTCGGTCGACGGCTGCACCAGCACCAACGACTGTGTCTTCGTCCTTGCAAATGGCGCCTCCGGACTGGCCGTGGACGGCGGGCGGCGGGAGCGGTTGCTGGCCGCAGCGGTCGGCGAGCTGATGCTCGATCTGGCCAAGCAGGTGGTGCGCGACGGCGAGGGGACGACCCGCGTCTGCACCTATACCGTGACCGGTGCCATCAGCACGCCGGAGGCGCGTTCGGCCGCCCGCGCCGTGGCTGAGAACGTGCTCGTCAAGTGCGCGCTGCACGGCGGCGATCCCAACTGGGGCCGGATCCTGGCGGCGCTGGGCGCCGCCGGCGTGCACCTCGATCCGGATCGAGTGGCGGTTGCGATCGGCGGCGTGCCGATCGTGGACGGCGGCGCCGGCGTGCCCGACTCAGACAGCGACGCTCGGTCGGCGCTGGCGCAACCCGAGGTCGAGGTGGCGATCTCGCTGGGACTGGGCGCCGGGACGGCGACCGTGATCGCGTCCGATCTCTCGCCCGACTTCGTCGAGTTCAACAGCGCGAGGACGTCGTGATCGTGGTGGTCAAGGTGGGCGGCGCCGCCGCCGGCGCGGCGGCCCGGATCGCGGCGCTGCGGGCGCGTGGCCGCGACGTGGTCGTCGTGCATGGCGCGGGGCCACAGATCTCCGCCCGCTGCCGCGCGGCCGGCATCCGGCCCCGGTTCGTCGACGGCCTGCGGGTAACCGACGCCGCGGTGCTCGGCATCGTCGCGCAGGCCGTCGAGGCCGAGAACCGGCGGCTATGCGCCGAGCTGGAGCTGGAGGGTGTCCCGGTGCGGCCGATGCCGGACGCGCTGGCGGCCGAGCCGTGGGGCGATGCAACGCTGGGCCTGGTGGGACGCGTGACCTCGGTCGAGCAGATCGGCATTCGCGCCCTGCTCGCCTCCGGCGTGGTGCCGGTTTTGCCGCCGATCGCCGGCGGCCTGAACGTCAACGCAGACCACGCCGCGGCGGCCGTCGCCGGGGCGCTGCGGGCCTCGGAGCTGGTGTTCCTGAGCGACGTCCCCGGAGTGCTCGACGCGCACGGCCGCGTGCTGCGGCGGGTCAGCGCCGCCTGCGTGCCCGGCCTGATCGACGCCGGCCACGTCACCGGCGGCATGATCCCCAAGCTGGACGCCGGCCTGGCGGCACTGACCGCCGGGGTGTGGCGCGTCTGGATCGGAGCTGAGACGATGGTGACGGCATGAACGATCGACACAGGGTGATCACCGAGCTGCTGGACGAGAACGAGGTCTCGACACAGCTGCAGCTTCAACGCCTGCTGGTCCGTCGCGGGCACGAGGTGACGCAGGCCACCGTCTCGCGCGATCTTGACCGGATGGGAGTGGTGCGGGTGCGCCGCCATGGCCGGCTGGTCTACGCGCTGTCGGAGGAGTCCGACCTGGCGCCGTCCGATCCGGTCGGCCAGGTCGTGCTCTCGCTGGGGCTCGTCCGCACCATGGAGGCGTCGGGCAACCTGCTGGTGCTGAAGACCGGTCCGGCGAACGCGCACCCGGTCGCGTTCGCGTTCGACAACGCCTCCTTTCCCGAGGTCATCGGCACCATCGCCGGTGACGACACGCTGGCGCTGATCACGCGTGATCCCCACACCGGCCATGACCTGATCCGCATGATCGAGCAGCTGCAGAAGGAGACACCGTGAACGATACGATCATTCTGGCCTACTCCGGCGGACTCGACACCTCGGTCGCGCTGCGCTGGCTGGCCGACGAGTACTCGGCCGACGTGATCGCGCTGCTGGTCGATGTCGGCCAGGGCATCGACGCCGAGACCGTGACCTCGCGGGCGCTGGCAGCAGGCGCCAGCGATGTGGTCATCGCCGACGCCCGCGACGAGTTCGCCGTCGAGTACGTGTTGCCAATCCTCCAGGCTGGCGCTCTGTACGAGGGCCGCTACCCGCTGGTCTCGGCGCTGTCTCGGCCGCTGATCGCCAAGCATCTGGTGGCCGTCGCCCGCGAACGAGGCGCGACCGCGGTCGCCCACGGCTGCACCGGCAAGGGCAACGACCAGGTGCGGTTCGAGACAGCGGTGGCAGCGCTCGCTCCCGACCTGGCGGTGCTGGCGCCGGTACGCGACTGGGGCATGACCCGCGAGCAGGAGATCGCCTACGCGGCCGAGCGCCAGATCGAGGTGCCGGTCAAGTCGGGCGAGGCCTTCTCGATCGACCACAACCTCTGGGGCCGTTCGATCGAGGCCGGGCCGCTGGAGGATCCCTGGACGGCCGCGCCCGAGCACGCATTCGCCCTCACGATCGCGCCCGAGCGGGCGCTGCCGGCACCGCAGGTGGTCGAGGTCGAGTTCGTCAAAGGCGTTCCTGTCGCGATCGACGGCGAGCCGATGCGCCTCGTCCCGCTGATCGGGCGGGCTGCGGCCCTGGCGGGTGCCCACGGCGTGGGCCGGATCGACATGATCGAGAACCGGCTGGTCGGAATCAAGAGCCGCGAGATCTACGAGACGCCGGCGGCCGCCCTGCTGCTCGCCGCGTATGCCGGCGTCGAGGAGATGGTGTGCGAGCGTGACCTGGCCCACACCAAGCAGCAGCTCGCGTTGCAGTACGCCACGCTGGTCTACAACGGGCTGTGGTTCTCGCCGCTGCGCGCCGCCCTGCAGGCGTTCATGGCGCAGGTCACCGGCGCGGTGACGGGCACGGCGCGGGTCAAGCTCTACCGCGGCTGCTGCGCGGTGGTCGGCCGAACGGCCGCGGCCTCGCTCTACGATCACGGCCTGGCCACCTATGAGGAGGGCGACCGCTTCCAGCACGGCGCGGCGGCCGGGTTCATCCATGTCTGGTCGCTGCCGACCAAGACCTGGGCGGCTGCGGCGGCCAACGCCGATACAGTCGGGGTGTGACCGAGCCGCTCTGGAGCGGCCGCCTGTCGAGCGGCCTTGACCCCGCGATCCTCGACTTCACCGCCTCGCTCGCGGTCGATCGCCGGCTGCTGCCGCACGATCTGCGAGCGAGCGCGGTGCACGTGCGGATGCTGGCCCGCCAGGGGCTGATCGAGCAGGGCGAGGCGGATGCGATCGTGGTCGCGCTGGCCGGGATCGAGGTCGAGCCGGGCGCGGGCGACGAGGACGTCCACTCGGCGATCGAGCGGTTGCTGGGCGATCTGGGACAGCGGGTGCACGCCGGGCGAAGCCGCAACGATCAGGTGCAGACGGCGATGCGACTGTGGGTCAAGCAGGCGTGTGGTGAGGCGATCGATGCCGTGCGCGGGCTGGCCTCGGCGCTGCTCGATCGCGCCGAGCGCGATGGCGACGCCGTGCTGCCCGGCTACACGCACGGCCAGCGGGCGCAGCCGGTGTGGCTTGGCCACCACCTCGCTGCGCACGTCTGGGCGCTTACACGCGATGGCCGCCGTTTCGGTCAGGTGCGGCAGGCGGCCGACGTCTGCCCGCTGGGCGCGGGCGCGCTGGCGGGATCGAGCCTGCCGCTTGATCCCGACTGGGTGGCGGCCGAGCTGGGCTTCGCGGCGCGGTTCGAGAACTCGATCGACGCCGTCTCCGACCGCGACTACCTGGCCGGGCTGTGCTACGCGGCGGCGCTCTGCATGGTGCACCTCTCGCGGATCGGCGAGGAGCTGGTGCTGTGGACGTCGTCCGAGTACGGGTTCGCGGAGCTGGACGACCGCGCCGCGACCGGCAGCTCGATGATGCCGCAGAAGAAGAACCCGGACGCGGCCGAGCTGACGCGCGGCAAGGCGGGAACGGCGATCGGCCGCCTGACCGGGCTGCTTGCGACGCTGAAGGGGTTGCCGCTGGCGTACAACCGTGATCTGCAGGAGGACAAGCGGGCGGCGTTCGATCAGATGGACGATCTGCTCGCTTCGCTGGCCGCGCTGACGGTGTGCATTCGTGGCCTGCGGTTCGATACCGCGCGGATGGCGTCGGCGGCCGGCGACGGCCGCACCGTCGCCACCGACCTGGCCGAGCGGCTGGTGCGCGAGGGCGTGCCCTTCCGCGAGGCGCATACCCACGTGGCGGAGCGGGTGGCGGCCGGCGAACGATTCGACCAGCCGGGCGCCGCCGAGGCGGCGGCCGGGCGGCTCTCGCCGGAGGCGCTGTCCGCTCAGCTGGCCCGTGCCCGCTCGGCGGTCGCGGACCTATGAGCACCGGGCACCAACGTCACCCCGTCACCACCGGTAATCGTGCGATGGTGTCGACGGTTGCCCCGCGCCGGAGAGGCGATCGATGAGCGAGCTGATGCTGGGCGGGGTGGCCGCCTCGCAGCTGGCGGAGCGGTTCGGGACACCGCTCTACGTCTACGATGAGGCCGAGCTGCGCCGTCGGGCGCATGCCTACCTGCGCGGTTTGGAGTCGTATCCCGGCGCCTCGCGGGCCGCGTACGCATGTAAGGCGAACGCCACCGTCGAGGTGATCCGGGTGCTTACACGCGAGGGGCTGGGAGCCGACGTCGCCTCGCAGGGCGAGCTTGCGGCGGCGCTGCGGGCCGGCGTCGCGCCCGAACTGATCGTCGTCCACGGCAACAACAAGTCGCCGGCCGACCTTGCGTCTGCGATCACGGCCGCCGCGGACCTGGTGGTGGTGGATCACCTGCACGAGTTGGAGCTGATCGATCGGCTCGCGGGTGAGGCTGGCAGGGTGCAGCGAGTGCTGCTGCGCGTCACCCCGGGCATCGAGGCCGACACCCATCACAAGATCATGACCGGCCACCACGGCTCCAAGTTCGGCCTGTCAGCCCCCGATGCGCTTGACGCGCTCGATCTGGCAGACGCCATGCCGCATCTTCAGCCGGCCGGGCTGCACGTGCACCTGGGATCGCAGATCAACGATCTCGAGACGTACACGCGTGCCGTCGACTGGCTGGTGGCGCTGATCGAGGAGCACGGTCTGCGCGATCTCGGCGTACTCGATCTGGGCGGTGGACTGGGGGTCGCCTACGTCGAGGGCGATATCGAACTCGAGATCGAGCGGGCGGTGGAGGCGATCTGCGCGCACCTCACCGACCGTCTGATCGCACACGGCCTGCCGATGCCGGAGTTGCTGATCGAGCCGGGCCGCTCGATCGTCGGTCCGGCCGGTACCACGCTGTACCGGGTCGGTGCGATCAAGACCAGCGGCGACGGCACGGTCTATGCGGCGGTCGACGGCGGCATGTCCGACAATCCGCGGCCGGCGCTGTATGGCGCGCGCTACGACGCGATCGTGTGCGACCGGGCGGACGGGGCGCCCACCGCGACCTATGCGATCGCCGGCAAGCACTGCGAATCGGGGGACGTGCTGATCGACCGGATCTCGTTGCCCGAACTGCATACGGGTGACCTGCTGGCGATTCCGGTGACCGGTGCCTACGCGGCGAGCATGGCCTCGAACTACAACCTCTTGCCGCGGCCGGCGGCGGTGATGGTGCGCGACGGCGAGGCGCGCTTGGTGCAGCGCCGCGAGACGGTGGAGGATCTGCTGGCGCGCGAGGTGTGAGGAGTTTTCGCCCGGCGCGCGGCGGGTATCGCGCAGTGAGGGGTCTGGACCCGCGGCGCGGGGTCTCACCGATCCCAGTGGGCGATCGCGACGTACTGGTCTCGACGCGGCGAGACGCCTGTCGGGGTCAGACCCCTCACCGCTTCGCCGTGACGCGATCGGCAGCGATCCGTTGCACAGGGGACGATCGGGGTCAGACCCCTCATGGCGTCGTCGTGACGGATTCGGCACGAAGGTGTTGCGGTTCGGCCGTTATGGGGAAGGACTCCGCTGGTGTTGCCAGAACACAGGTCTCCCCCCTATGGTGTAGGTGACGATGGCTGCGGTGAAACCACGAGCGGTTTGGACGGGAAGCATCAGCTTTGGGCTGGTCAACGCGCCCGTGCGGATGTACGCCGCGATCAGCGAGCAGAACTTGAAGTTCAACCTGATCCATGAGAAGGACGGTGGCCGGATCGGCTACCAGAAGATCTGCAAGCTGGAGGAGAAGGTGGTCGCCGGCGACGAGATCGTCAAGGCTTACCAGGTCGACGAGGATGAGTTCGTCTACCTGCACGACGAGGACTTCGAGGCCGCCTCACCCGAGAGTTACAAGACGATCACCATCCACGACTTCGTGCCCTCCTCTCAGATCGATCCGATCTACTTCGAGCGCACCTACTACCTCGGCCCCGCGGATACGACCGGCGAGCCGGTCTACGCCCTGCTGGTTGCTGCGATGGAGGACGCCGGGCTGGTCGCCGTCGCGACCTACGTCTTCCACGAGCGCGAGAACCTGGCCTGCCTGCGGGTGCGCGACGGCGTCCTGACGCTGGAGAAGATGTTCTTCGCCGACGAGGTGCGCCCATCCGAAGGCATCGCGCCGGACGGCGTCAAGGTCGACAAGCGCCAGCTCGAGATGGCGGCGCAGCTGATCAGCCAGTACCAGGGCGACTTCGACGTCGACAAGTACCGCGACGAGTACCGCGAGCGGCTGATGGGCGTTATCGAGGCGAAACGGAGTGGGGAGGGTGTGAAACAGGTCGTCACCGCCGATCGCACGCCCGCTCCCGACCTGCTGGCCGCGCTCCAAGCCTCCCTCGACGAGGCCCGCGGCGGCGCCAAGAAGCCGGCGCCGAAGCGTGCTAAGGCAGCCGCTGGCGCCGGCCCAGCAGCGGCGAAGCGACGTCGCCGAGCCGGCTGACCCGCTCCATCACCGCCTCCATCGTGAACGTCCGCGGATCGAGCTGCGGCGTCAGCTCATCCCAGGACAGCGGTGTGGCGACGGTCGCACCAGCTCGCGGCCGCACCGAGTAGGCCCCCGCCGTCGTCCGGCCGAGGCCGTTCTGGTTCGCGTCGATCAACACGCCGTGGCGCTCCGCGCGCCGCCACTTTGTGGTGATCTGCTCGGGATGCCGCCGCGCCAGCGCCCGAGCCACGGCGTGGACGAAGCCGCGCGCCTCCTCATGTGTCCGCCGTCGCTCGATCGGCACCAGCACGTGCATGCCCTTGCCGCCGCTGGTGCGGGGGACGCTCTCCAGGCCCAGCGCCTCGAGTGCCTCGCGCACCAGCAGCGCCACCTCGACCACGGCCGAGTACGCAACGCCGTCCGCCGGGTCGAGGTCGAACATCACCAGGTCGGGACGGTCGGGACGGTCGCAGCGCGCCAGCCACGGGTGAAGGTCGATGCAGCCCATGTTGATCATCCACAGCAGGCTGTCGACGTCGTTCACCAGCGCGTAGCGGATGCCCTCGTGCCGGAACGTGCGGATCCAGTCCGGGGCGTGGTCGGGAGCGTCTTTCTGGAAGAAGCTCTTGCCCTCGATGCCGTCGGGGTAGCGCAGCATCGTGAACGGCCGATCCTTCAGGTGCGGCACGACCACCGGCGCGACGGCCTGGTAGTACGCGAACAGATCGCCCTTGGTGACGCCGTCGGCTGGGAAGAAGAGCTTGTCCTGATTCGTCAGCGCCACCCGGGAGCGCGAGCGCGTCGGGCCGTCGTCGAGCAGCCCCGCGAACACCGGCGCCCGCAGCCGGCGATCACGGGTGCGCTCGGCGAACCGCACCCGGCACCGGAGTCGTGGCTCCACCCAGCGCACCGCACGGGCGGGCGTCTTTGGCAGCTTTGGCATGGGCGTGATCGGCGATCGCTCGACCCGCAGCGGTTGCAGCGCGCGCAGCAGGCGCTCGATCGTGCGCTGGTCGAGCCCGCTGCCGACCGCGCCGGCAAACACCAGCCCGCCCTCCGCCTGCTCGGCCAAGAGCAGCGCGCCGAGCGCCTCGCGCGAGCCGGCGCCGGGCGTCCAGCCGGCGATCAGGAACTCACCATCCTGGCGCGTCTTCAGCTTCAGCCAGTCGGCGCTGCGACGGCCGGGGCGGTAGGTGGACGCCAGCCGCTTGGCCACCACCCCTTCGAGATCCTGCTCGACGACGGCTGCCAGCAGCGCCTCCCCGTTCGCGAAGCCGGTCGAGAGACGGATCAGCGGGTTGCCGGGCACCATCAGCTGCTCGAGCTGCTCGCGTCGTCGTTCCAGTGCCTGGTCGAGCAGCGGTTGCCGTTCCAGCTCCAGCAGGTCGAACAGGTACAGGGCCGGGGATCCCTCGCCGCGCTGCATCAGCCCGAAGTCGGGGCGGCCGCGCTCGTCCAGCATGCACAGCTCTCCGTCGACGACGCAGTCGCTGGTTCGCAGCGCATGGGGCAGTGCGCGGCGGATCTCACCGAACCGCTCGCCCAGGTCGTTGCCGCCGCGGCTGGTGAGGGTGGCCTCGCCACCCGCCAGTCGGGCGATCGCCCGGTAGCCGTCCCACTTCACCTCGAACAGCCAGCCGTCGCCGGCAGGCAGGCGCTCGCTGGCGGTCGCCAGCATCGGCCGGTAGCCGGGCGAGGCTGGCTCCGACTGGCTCCGCGCGTCCCGATCCGGCTTCTTGATCAGCAGCCAGTTGCGCTCCTCGCCGCCCAGGCCGGCAGGAACCAGCGTCCACAGGCCCCGCAGCCGCTCGCCCTCCAGCCGCACGGTCAGGCCGCCGTCCGGCTTGCGCTCGACCAGTTCGTAGCGGCCGTGATCCCAGATCTCCATCGTGCCGGCGCCGTACTGGCGTTTGGGGATCACACCCGAGAAGGTGGCGTACTCCATCGGGTGGTCCTCCACGTGCACCGCCAGGTATCGCTCGCCCGGCTCCAGCGGCAGCCCCTTGGGCAGCGCCCAGCTGGCCAGCACGCCATCCATCTCGAGCCGCAGGTCGTAGTGCAGGCGGCGAGCATCGTGGCGCTGCACGACGAACAGCGGCTGGTTGCCGCCGCCGCCGCGGGAGCGCGCAGGCGGCTCCGGCGTCTTGGCCGGATCCCGCTTCTGGCGGTACTCGTCGAGCGACATCAGGAGTAGCGGGCGATCCCCACGTGCTTGGCGGTGGCCGGCAGATCGCCCAGCCGGTACACCAGCAGTCCTCCCGAGAGCTTGCCCGGCAACGGGAAGACCAGGGTGCCGGTGACGGGCGCGCCGGCCAGCAGCTTGGCGCCCATCAGCGCCCGTGGCAGGCCGGTCTGCCCGGCCAGTCCGGCCGCGAGGAAGGGGCGGTTGGCCGAGTTGCGCAGCCAGATCTGGGTTGGCGCCAGCGTGACGTCGCCGCCGCTCAGGTTGGTGATCGTGACCGTGAACACCGCGTACAGACGCGTGCCCGGCGGGTTGAACGTGACGTCCACGTGCTTGAGCCATCTCAGCCTGTCGATCCGCAGCGTGATGTTGTCGAGCTTGAGCGTGGTGCCTGGCGCGACCACGGTGTACGTCACGCCGTCGGATAGCTTGACCGTGCCGCTGGGCGGAAGGGTGGTGGCCGTGGGCACGGTGGCGACGGTCGTGCCCGGGCTCGACGGGCTGCTGCCGCCGCTCGAGCAGGCGGCGGCCAGGAGCAGGAGCGCGAGCGGTGACGTGAGCCGCCGAATCACGTTCGCCACTCTACTTGCGCCGTTGTCGCAGCACCTCCAGCGGCGCCAGCGGGTCGAGGCCGTCTCGGGCAAGGAGAAGCATGCTGTGAAACCAGAGGTCGGCCACCTCCGCCACGAGCTCGCCGCTGCCGGCGGCCGCCAGCAACACCTCGACCGCCTCCTCGCCGACCTTGCGCTGGGGCGCCTCGCGGTCACCCGTCAGCATCCCGGCCACATAGCTGCTGGGGTCGCCCGCCGCTCGCCGCTGCTCGAACAGCGTGGCCAGTTCGGCCAGCACCTGCGGCCGGGAGTCGAACCGCCGCGGGCCGAAGCAGGTCTCGGCGCCGGTGTGACATGCCGGCCCGACGGACCGCACGAGCAGCAGGATCGTGTCGCTATCGCAGTCCCACAGCAGATCGATGACAGCCATCGTGTTTCCCGAAGTGGCACCCTTCCGCCACAGCTGGTCGCGGGAGCGCGAATGGAAGTGGGCCAGGCCCGACTGGCGAGTCGCGATCAGCGCTTCATCGTCCATCCAGGCAACCATCAGCACGTCGCCGCTGTCGGCGTCCTGGACGACGCAGGGCAGCAGCCGGCCTTCGCCCAGGCTCAGATCCTGATCGGTAGGCCGCACGCCGCCACCTCCCGTTTGACCTGGGCGATCTCGTGGCTGCCGTCGTGGAAGATCGAGGCTGCGAGCGCCGCGGTGGCACCGGTCGCCAGCGCCGCGGCGATGTCGCCGGCGCCGCCCGCCCCGCCCGACGCGATCACCGGCACCGCGACCCGGCTGCAGACCGCGCGCAGCAGGTCGACGTCGAAGCCGCCGAGCGTGCCGTCGCCGTCGATGCTGGTCATCAGCAGCTCGCCCGCGCCCCGCTCGGCCGCCTCGGCCGCCCACTTCAGTGAATCGCGTCCCGTCGCGCGGCGCCCACCGTCCGCGAACACGCGCCAGCCGTCGCCGGTTCGCGCGCTGTCGATCGCCACCACGACGCACTGGCTCCCGAACGCCTCCGCCAGCTCCGAGATCAGCGCCGGTCGCTGGAGCGCCGCCGAGTTGACGCAGATCTTGTCGGCGCCGACCATAAGCAGCTGATGGGCTTGGTCGGTGCACGAGATACCTCCCCCGACACAGAGCGGCACGTCCACCCGTTCGGCCGCCCGCTCCACAGCCCGCAGCAGCGCCGCCCACGGCTCCTCGCCGGCGGTGATGTTGAGCCACACGATCTCGTCGGCGCCCTCGTCGGCGTAGCGCTCGGCGGCGTCGACCGGATCGCCGTGGTCGCGCAGCGTCTCGAAGTTGACCCCTTTCACAAGCCGGCCGCCGCGCACATCGAGGCAGGGGATGATCCGCCTACGCAGCATCGCGCAGCCAGCTCTCGAGCAGCCTGCGGCCGTCTCTGCCGCTCTTCTCGGGATGGAACTGCACCCCGGTCACTCGGCCGCGGGCGACGATCGTGGCCACAGGGCGTCCGCCGATCTCGGTCTCGGCCACGACGTCGTCCGGATCGCCCGGCTCGACGGCGTATGAGTGGGCGAAGTAGCAGATCGCGGGCAGCGAGGCACGACCTGCGCCGGGCGCGCTCGGCTGGACGTCGTTCCAGCCCATGTGCGGCACGGGGCGCGCCCAGGTGATCGGCACCACGCGGCCGACCAACAGCCCCAGGCAGGCGACGTCGCCCTCCAGGCTGTGGTCGAACAGCAGCTGCATGCCGAGGCAGACACCCAATAGCGGTGCCGGGGAGGACGTGATCGCGTCCGCCAGCCCGTGCCCCGAGAGCGCCGCCATCGCCGGTGCCGCGGCGCCGACGCCGGGCAGCACCAGCCGCTCGGCGTCACGCACGCGCGCCGGGTCCGCGGTCGTCTCGACGGTCGCGCCCAGCCGCTCGAAGGCGGCGCGGAGCGACCGCAGGTTGCCCGCGCCGTGGTCGATCAGGGTCACGCGGGTCACAGCGCACCCTTGGTCGAGGGCAATGCGCCGCCCCGCCGTGGGTCTGCGGCGGCCGCCTCGCGCAGCGCCAGCGCCAGCGCCTTGAATGCCGCCTCGACCACGTGGTGGTCGTCGCCGCCGTGTCCGTCCAGGTGGATCGCCAGCCGGCCCGCGCGTGACAGAGAGTCGAAGAAGTGGGGCAGCAGGCTGCTTGGCAGCTCGCCGACGCGCGCACCGCGCAGCGGCAGCACCACGGAGCTGAAGCCGCGACCGCCCAGATCGATGGTGGCGTGGCAGAGCGCCTCGTCCAGGGGCGCCCGTGCATCGCCGTAGCGGGCGATGCCGGCCCGGTCGCCGAGCGCCTCGTCCAGCGCCTGCCCGAGCCCGATCGCGACGTCCTCGACGGTGTGGTGCTCGTCCACCCACAGGTCGCCCGTGCAGGACAGCCGCAGGTCGGTGAGCGAGTGGAAGGCCAGTGCGGTCAGCATGTGATCGAGGAACCCGATACCGGTCGTGACCTGGCTCTGCCCGTCGCCGTCGAGCGACCACTCGACCTCCACGCGTGTCTCGCGGGTGGTGCGACTGGCGGTTCCGCAGCGCGGTCGGGGCGTTGCCGACGGCCGCGCGACGGCCGCCCCCAGCGTGCGCAGCACCAGATCGTTGTGCTCGTGCGCGCCGACCGTGATCCGAAGGCAGTTGGGCATCTCGTCGAAGCTGCGCACCACGATGCCGGCCTCCAGCAGCTGCGCCAGCACCGGCCGCACCGGTCGGCCAAGGTCGGCGAACAGCGAGTTGCTGCACGAATCGGCGATGCTCCAGTCCAGCTCGAGCAGGCCGACCTTGAGCCGCTCGCGCTCGGCCACCGTCTCGGCAACGTCCGCCCGCATCGACTCCTGGTGTTCCAGCGCGCGCAGCGCGACCGCGACCGAGAAGCTCGAGATGCTGCCGGGCGGACGGATCGCCTCCAAGGTCTCGGCCAGCGGCGGTGGCGCGATCAGGTATCCCACCCGCGCGCCGGCCAGCGCGAACGCTTTGGAGAGCGTCCGCACCACCACCACGTCGTCTCGATCCCGCACCAGGTGGGAGAGGTCGCTGCCGCCGAATTCGAGGTAGGCCTGGTCGATCACCACCAGCCCCTCGCCCGGCGCCGGAACGTCGCCGGGCGCATCCTCGCCGGTCGGATTGTGCGGTGAGCAGACCCAGGTCAGCTGGGCACCGGCGGGCTCTTCGGCCAGCACGCCGCCGGCCAGCCGCGTGACGTTGCGATAGACGGCGTAGTGCGGCGCGCGGGCGTAGGCCCGGTCGCCAGGCGAGAGCGTCAGCAGCGCGCACAGCATCAGCGCCTCGTCCGCGCCCGCCGTCACCACCACCTGCTCTGCGGGGAAGCCGGCGTACTCGGCGATCGCTCGACGCAACGCGCCGTAGCGGGAGTCGGGGTAGGCGTTGACCGGGATCTGGGCCAACCATGCCGCCGCGCCGGCGTACCACGATGGTGGCCGCGGCTGCGTGTTCTGGTCGAGCCGGATCACCGCAGTGCCGGGCGGGATCTGTTGCTCCCAGCCCTCCTGCCAGCGATACCGCTCGAGGGACGCGAGGTCGGGGCGGATCATGGAACCAGGTTCTCGATCGGGAGCACCAGGATGCTGGAGGCACCCGCCGCGCGCAGCGGGCCGAGCAGCTCGACCACCTGGCGGCGCTCGACCACGGCGTGCACCGCGTGCATGCCGCTGCGAGCCAGCGGCAGCACGGTGGGCGATTCCAGCCCAGGCAGCAGGTCGATCACGCGCTGCAGGGCGTGATCGGGCGAGTTCAGCATCAGGTAGCGCTGCCCACGGGCTGCGATCACGCTCTCCATCACCGTCGTGAGCGAGCGGACGATCGCCTGCTGGTGATCATCGAGACCGGGTCGGGCGAGCAGCACCGCCTCGGACTCGAGCACCGTTCCGATCGGGCGCAGCCCGTTCGAGCGCAGCGTCTCCCCGCTCGAGACCAGGTCGCAGATCGCCTCGGCGGCGTCCAGGCGGGGAGCCAGCTCGACCGACCCGTGAATCGCGACCACGTGTACCTCGATCCCGGCATCGCGGAAGAAGGCCCGCGTCGTTGCCGGGTAGGAGGTCGCGACGCGGCAGCCGGCCAGGTCGGCCGCGTGCTTCAGCCGCGATGAGCCGACCACCGCAAGCTCGAGCCGGCAGCGGCCGAACCCCAGCGCAAGCAGCTCCTGCGCACCGGAGTTCGCCTCCACCAGCTGGTTTCGGCCGGCGATGGCGGCCTCCACGGCGCCGTCGCCGGCCCAGGTCGGGATGTCGTCCGAGCGGGCGAACAGCACCTCGATATCCCACTGCGAGCAGTGCGAGTACAGCGCCCGACCGTTCATCTCGACCTCGACGCCGGCGTCGCGCGCAAGCTCGACCGCCGGCGCATGCATGCGGCCCTTGGAGGGCAGGGCCAGGCGAAACGGCCGGCTCACGATCGCTCGATTCGGTCAAGCACCAGCCGGTAGCCGCCCTCGCCGTGATTCAGCCAGTGCGCCACGCGCGTGACGGTCGCCGTCGATGCCCGCAGGTCGGCGGCGATGCGGGCGTAGGGCAGGCCCCGGTCGAGCATGCGGGCGGCCTGCCAGCGGTGGCTGAGCGCCTCCAGCTCGTTCAGCGAGCAGATGTCCCGCAGGAAGGCGGCCGCCTCCTCGCGTGAGCGCAAGGCCAGGAAGGCATCGCAGAGCTCGTCGAAGGCTGGGTTTCGCCACACGTCGGTCATGCTGATACCATATTAGCATGCTAACACGACGAGTCGCTTGGTGAACATCTCCTCAGCCGTCGCGATCCCGGCCATCGACCTGCTGGACGGACGCGTTGTGCGCCTGCGGCAGGGCAGCTATCAGCACGCCACCGAGTACGACCTCGATCCGGAGCGAGTGGCGGCCGGCTACGCCGAGCAGGGCGCAACGTTGCTGCATGTGATCGACCTGTCAGCCGCACGCGACGGCCGGCGGCCGTCGCGCCACGCGGCTCTCCTGCGTCGGCTGGTGGACGGCTGCGGGATGGCGGTGCAGGTGGGCGGGGGCATCCGCAGCCGTTCAGACGCGCTGGCCACTCTCGAGCTGGGCGTCGCCCGCGTGCTGGTCGGCACGCTGGCCGTGCGGGAGCCGCAGGTCGTTGGTGAGCTGGCGACCGAGACGGCGCGGGTGGCCGTGGCGGCCGACGTCCGCCACGCCACCGTTCGTACGGCCGGATGGCTGGAGGACACGGGCCTGCCCGCGGCCGCCTTCGTGCAGCTGCTGGCAGCGGCCGGCGTGCGCGACTTCCTGGTCACGTCGATCGAGCGCGACGGCACCGGCGATGGCCCCGACACCCGGCTGCTCGACGAGCTGCGACCGTTGGTGCCCGGTCTGTTGCTGGCCGCCGGCGGTATCGGATCGCTGGCCGACGTTCGCGCCGCGGCAGAATCGGGCGCGGACGGGATCGTGATCGGGCGCGCGCTCTACGAGGGCGTGCTGACGGTGGCGGAGGCCTCGGCCTCGCTGCGCAGTTCACCCACCGAGAGCCCCTCGTAGCTGAGGAAGAAGAAGCCCAGCCCGACGCCCAGCAGAGCCTCGATCAGCTGCAGGCCGATCGAGAAGTTGATCGCCACGTTGGTGGGCACGTTGTAGGCCTGCAGGGCGGTGTAGGTCGCGCCCTGGAACACCACCAGGTTGCCGGGCACGATCGGAAACAGCCCCACCAGGTTCGATGCCAGGAACACCAGGCCGGCGCCGCCCACGCCCTCGTGGATGCCGTAGGCGTCGAGCGCCCACAGGATGCCCAGCATCTGAGCCAGCCACGACCCGGTCGAGGTGAGCAGTCCCCACGCAAGCAGCTTGGGGCGGCGCAGGATCGCTTGGCCCTGGCGCATCGCGAGCGAGAACGCCGTCAGGCTGATGCCCAGCAGGTGCCACCAGTGCTCCATCGGATCCTTCCCGGTGGGCACCTGGCGGCGGCGGTAGCGGGCGTAGAGCTCGATCGAGGCAGCCGCCACCGCGATCACGAGCACGACGCCGACCAGCACCAGCAGCAGCTTGGTCGCCCAGCCCGGGATCGAGACGAACACCGTGATGCCAAACAGCACCGCGATCAACGTCACGCCGGACAGCAGCTGCTCGGTGACGAGCGTGCCGACCAGCGTCGGCAGCGGCATCTCGACCCCGCGTACGGCGAGCTTGCGCCGCAGCACCGAGATCCGGGCCACCTCGCCCAGGCGGGCGAACAGCACCGTGTTCAACAGGAAGCCGATGAAGATCGCCGGCACCACCTCCGAGAAGCGCACGTTCAGGTCGCCATCCCCGTCCGGATTGGGCACCGCGTCGATGGCGGCCTTCCAGGTCAGTGCCTTCGCCCCCACCGAGATCAGGTTGGCGGTCAGCGCTGCCAGCACGAGCGCCGGGTTGGCGTCCGTGATCACGCCGGCGATCGCCTTCAGGTCGAGTTTGGTCGAGAGCAGGAATACCCCGGCTGCGATCGCCAGCGCGACCATCGCCGCCCGCAGCGCGAGCCGCCGGTGAGGACGCAGGTCCGCCGCCAGCTCGGAGATGGTGACCAGTTCGATCCCGTCCCGCTTTGCCGCCGCGAGGATCTCGGGCAGCGCCTCGACCGTCTGGTGGCGGTCGTCACCGGCGCCGGAGCCGTCTGCGTCGTGCAGCAGGATGATCGCGCCCGGCCGCAGTTTCGCCACGCTGCGGGCCACGATCCGGTCGACGCCCGGCTTGGCCGTATCCCATACGCCGGCCGTCCAGCCCACGACGCTGTAGCCGAGCCGCCGCGCGACGGGTACCAGGAATGGGCTGCGGAAGCCGTGCGGGGCGCGGAACAGCGGCGTCGGCTCGCCGCCGGTGGCGTGCAGCACCGCCTCGTCCAGTGCCCGTAGCTGCCGTGCGATCTCGGTCGGCCCCTGGAAGGTGAGCAACCCGTGGTCGTCGCCGTGGCTGGCCACCTCGTGCCCCTCGGCCACGATTCGGCTGGTGATCTCGGGGTGGGCGCGGACGTGCCGCCCCAGCACGAAGAAGGTCGCGCGCACCCCGGCCGCCGCCAGCGCGTCCAGGATCGGCGGCGTGTGCTCGGCGCTGGGACCGTCGTCGAACGTGATCGCGGCCCGCCGCGAGTCGACCCGGCCGTTGCCGATCACGCGGCCGAACAGCCGCGTGTTGGGGGTGAACGCGCCCCACGCGAGCGTGATCGCGGCGAGCACCGCACCCGCGAACACGGCATCGCCCGGGATGCCGCCCAGCCGCACCGCCAGCATCGCCGCACCGGCCAGCCACGCGGCCGCCAGCGCTACGAAGATGCTGATGACCTGGCGCTTGCCCATGCCGGTCGTCGCCCCGCTATCAGGTCGGAGTAGTAGGTCTCGAGCTTTTCGCCCACGCGCGGCCAGGCATACTGCTCGAGCGCGGTACGCCTTCCCTCTGCGGCCATCTGCGTCCGCTGCTCGGGGTTGTCCAGCAGTGACCGCAGCGCCTCGGCGAACCGTTCAGGCGACTTGGCCGGGTGCACCAGGTATCCCTGCCGGCCGTGCTCCATCAGCAGCTGGAAGCCGCTGATGCGGCTGGCGGCGACCGCCCGGCCGCAGCTCATCGCCTCCAGCAGCACCATCCCGAACGAGGCACGGTCGCAGGGTGTGCAGAACACGTCGCCGCTGACCAGATAGTTCGGCCGGCTGCGGTTGAGCCGGCCGGCGAAGTGGACGTACGGCCGCGCCTCGTCGCTGATCATCCGGTCGTACAGCGGCCGCAGCGGGCCGTCACCGACCACGATCAGACGCACCTGCGGCCCCCGCTCGGCGAACAGCAGCTGGTGCGCCTGGATCATCGTGTCGACGCCGTTTCGCGGGTCGAAGCGGCCGACGAACACGATGTTCTGGTGGTCGCCGAGTAGCTCCGGCACCGGCTCGGCGGCCGGCGTGAAGTGATCCGTGTCGATGCCGTTGGGGATGACGTCGTAGGCGTAGGGGAAGTACGGCGTGAGCGAGCCGATGCAGGCCTCGCTGACGCAGATGCGGCCGTCCAGCCGTTCGATCGCCGGCCGGATCCACTCGGCCTCGATGTCCATGCCCAGTGTCTGGGGGAACACGCTGTGGAACGTCGCCACAGACAGCGCGTCGTCGGGCGTGTGGTCGATCGCCCAGGCCGGAAACGGTGGGTTGTACGGCGCGTGCACGTGCACCACGTCGAAGCCGCGCTCACGGAAGAACGCCCCCAGCCGACGGCCCAGCCACGGGCCGATGGTGTGCGTCGTCTCGGCTCCGTTGCCCCACTTGGGCATGTAGAGCCGCAGCGCGGTACCCATGCGTGCGATCTCGAAGGTCGGCTCAGGAACGGTCATCGAGTCGTCCTGCACCGACGCCGGCTGCAGCAGGCGGCCCGTGACTACGGTCACGTCGTGGCCGAGCGCCGCCAGGCTGCGTGCCTGGCCGTCGACGTGCTCGGTGATGCCTCCCAGCGAGGGGTAGTAGAAATCGGTGACGATCGCGATCCGCACGGCGGTGATGGTACCCGGTTGCCGCCTCTGGCACTCCCGCGGCCACTGTGCCAGACCACCTCCGGATGCCCTGGTAGAATTGGCGTCAGGATGCCGATTTACGAGTACCGCTGCACGAACGACCACCGCTTCGAGGTGTTGCAGAAGTTCGCAGACGAGGCGCTCACCGAGTGCGAGGTCTGCGGTGCGCCCGCCCAGCGCGTGCTTCACCCGGTGGCGATCCACTTCAAGGGCTCCGGCTTCTACTCCACCGACTACGGTCGCGGCAAGAAGTCCGCAGCCTCGGAGGCCCGCAGCGACGCTGGGCCGAGCTCCGACGGCGGCTCGTCCAAGGACGGAGCGAAGAGCGGCGCCAAGAGCGAGGGTGCCTCGAAAGGCGAGGGTGCCTCGAAGAGCGAGGGTGCCTCGAAGGGCGACGGCGGCAGCAAGCCGGCCAAGGCCGCCGAGGCCTAGCAGCTGTGGACGGGTACTAGCGGTACTCGACGCCCAGTGAGCTGACGAACCTCGGCGCGCCATGGCCTCCGGCCAGCTCAGATTGAGCTACTTGATCAGACAGCCGGGATCGTAGATCTGGCCTTTGGGCGCCCGCAGCGGCGCCTGCTCGCCGAGGAACATCTGCACGATGGAGCGGTTCTGGTCGCTGCCCACGATCACGTCCTGGCCACCGATCACCTGCGGTGTTCCGCCCAGATGGCACTCCAGCGTGCGGCTGGAGCGAAACTTGACCCAGCCGATGCCCAGCATCTCATCCGCCGAGAGGTCGGTGGCCAGCGGGCGGGCGATGTCGCGTCCGATCTGGGGCAGGTTGAGCAGGCTGCTGAACGAGACCAGCTGGTGGGCGATCGCCTGCATCACGAGCTGCTGGCGGCCGGTGCGGGAGATATCTGAGTCCTGCGGGTTGGTGGTCTTGCGGATGCGGGCGAAGGCCAGCGCGTTGCGGCCGTTGAGCGTGATCGACCCCTGCGGAAAGTGCCACAGCTTGCCGCCGAACTTCTCGGACGAGTCGACCCGGCGCGGGTTGACGATGGTCACGCCTCCCATCGAGTTGATCAGGCTGATGAAGCCCTTGAAGTCGACCAGCACGACGTGGTTGACCTTGAACCCGGTCAGGTGGTTGATGGTCTTGATCAGCAGCGGCGCGCCGCCGTACGCGAAGGAGGCGTTGATCTTGTCGTCGCCGTGGCCCGCGATCGGCACCCTCAGGTCGCGTGGGATCGAGAGCAGCGAGATCAGGTGCTTGCCGGGATCCGTGCGCATCAGCAGGATCGAGTCGGCCCGGGCGGTGGTCTTGGCGCCACGGCTGTCGGATCCCAGCACCAGCGTCACCTGGGGCGTCGTGATGATGTTGCCGGTGGGGGCAAGCGCCCGTTTTGTGCGGTTGTCCAACCGTGCATTGGCGTTGGCCACCTCGTTGGAGAACGAGCGGTAGCCGAGATAGAGCCAGAATCCGAACAGCAGCACGACCGCGGCGGTGCCCAGCAGGATGCCCTTCTTCCAGCCCGGCAGCCAGCGGCGGCGCCGAGGTTGCACCGTCGCCACCCGGCGGCCGGGAAGCGGCGGCTGCGTCCCGTCCATGCGCGGCGCCGGCATGCCCTCGGGCGTTGCCGGACGATCGTCCGTGACGGCCGAGGCCGGCCCGCGTCCAAACGAGAAGCGTGCCGCATCGGGATCATCCGCTCGAACGTGCCCGCCGCGGTACACGCGGTAGGGCTTGGGCCTCTGGTGCTCGGGCACGACCCTGTTATGTTAGCCACGGCCGTGACCGATTCCTCCCCCTCACCCGTCGTCGGCATCGACCTTGGCGGCACCAGCATCAAGGCGGCGCTGGTCTCGCCCGGCTACGAGATGCTGGCGCGGCACGCGGTGCCCACCGACCTGCGCAGCCAGGCGGCGCTGATGGATGCGATCGAGCGGGTGGTCGAGACGGTGTCGGGCGGCCAGGCGCGCGCGGTCGGGTTCGGCCTGCCTTCGCAGATCGACCAGCGGGCGGGGCGGGTGCTGGACTCGACCAACGTGCCGCTCGAGAACCTCGACTTCAAGCACGAGATGTCGCGCCGGCTGGGCGTGCCGGTCGCGATCGACAACGACGCCAACGTCGCCTGCCTGGCCGAGGTGCGGATCGGTGCCGCCCGCGGCGCCCGCGACGTGGTGATGCTGACGCTGGGCACCGGCGTGGGCGGCGGCCTCGTGCTGGACGGCAACCTCTACCGCGGCTCGATCGGCGCCGGCGGCGAGCTGGGGCACATGTCGATCGACGAGAACGGGCCGCCCTGCCAGGGGCACTGCCCTGGCCGAGGCTGCCTCGAGGTGCTGGCATCGGCCACCGGCGTGATGTCGGCCGCGCAGCGGATCGCGGACGAGCAGCCGCACGGCTCGCTGGCCGCGGCCCGCGGCCGCGGCGACGATCTGGACGCGCGCCACGTGATCGGGTGGGCCCAAGCCGGTGATGCCGAAGCGCGCCAGGTGCTGGAGGTCGTGGGGCGGCATCTCGGTGTCGGCATCGCCAACTACGTCAACATCTTCAATCCCGAGCTGGTGGTGATCGGTGGCGGCATAAGTTCGGCCGGCGAGCTGCTGCTGGGCCCGGCGCGTGACGAGTACCAGCGGCGGGTGCTGCGGGCGACCGGCACCGCCCGTGTCGTGGTCGCCGCGCTCGGCAACGATGCCGGCGTGCTGGGTGCGGCCGCGTTGCTGCTCGATGACTGAGGCCGGCGCGATCGTCGCTCCGCCGGGCGCGCTGCTCGTCTGCGCGACGCCGATCGGCAACCTGGGCGATGTCACGCTGCGGGTGCTGGAGGAGCTGCGGCGAGCGGCCGTCGCAGCCTGTGAAGACACCCGTCGCTCACGCGTGCTGCTGGAGCGCCACGGCATCGCGCTGCCGCTGGTGGCGCTGCACGAGCACAACGAGCGCGCCCAGATCCCCGCTCTGCTATCGCGGATCGTGGCCGGCGAACGCGTCTGCCTGCTGACCGACGCCGGCATGCCGGCTGTGTCCGATCCGGGTGCGCTCTTGATCCGCGCCGCGCTCGACCAGGGGCTTGAGGTGGCCGTGCTGCCGGGAGCCTCGGCCGCCGTATCGGCGCTGGTGGCATCCGGCATGGCCGGCGGCGGCTTCGTCTTCGCCGGCTTTCTGCCGCGCACTGCCGGCGGCATCACTGCGCTGCTGATGCGGCTCGACGCGGCCGGTCTGCCGCTGGTCGCGTTCGAGTCCGCCCGCCGCCTGCCCGCCACCCTCGCCCGCTTGGCGGCGCTGGACGCCGATCGCCCCGTCGCCGTCTGCCGCGAGCTGACCAAGCTCCACGAGCAGGTCGCGCGGGGCAGCGCAGCCGAGCTGGCCGAGCAGTTCGTCTCGCCGCCCAAGGGCGAGATCACCCTGGTGCTGGGCGCCCGCGAGCAGGCGCCCGCCGCCCTGCCCGATCAGGTGCTGCTGGCCGAGCTGGCCGCCGCCCTGGGCGCAAAGCGCGCCTCGGCGCTGGCCGCCCAGCTGAGCGGACTGCCGCGGAACCGGATCTACGCCGCGATCACTTCGCGCTGACCACGTCGCCGCGCAGCAGCGCTCGGCAGCCTGCGCACACCGCGCGGTCGTGGAAGGTCGTGAGGTCGTCGAGCGAGGAGCAAAAGACGCAGCGGTCGACCGGCCGTGTCAGCACGACCGAGTCGCCCTGCACGCTTATCTCGATCGGATCACGGTCGTGGATGCCGAGTCGTTTTCGAATCTCGACCGGGATCACGATCCGGCCCAGCTCGTCGACCCGGCGGACGACCCCGCCCGCCCGCTGAGCCTCGCCGCCGGGTGGAGCCGCGGCCTCCCTGCTTGCCCTTGCCATCGCATCTCCGCATCGCATCGGTAGGATGCGGCCAGCATATCGACCCCGTCATCGATTTGCCAGACAACGTCTTTGAATATGGCATTCTCTGTCACAACACCTATCTACTACGTCAACTCGGATCCACATCTGGGGCATGCCTACACGACCGTCGCCGGCGACGTGCTGGCACGACACCATCGTCGCTGCGGCGAGCAGGTGTTCTTCCTCACCGGTACGGACGAGCATGGCGGCAACGTGGCCCGAGCGGCCGAGGCCGCCGGCATGCCGCCCAAGCAGTTCTGCGATGAGGTGTCCGAGCGGTTCCGCCGCCTGACCCAGTCGATGGACTCCAGCCACGACTTCTTCATCCGCACCACCGATCCCGAGCACGAGCGGCGCGTGCAGCAGTTCGTGCAGCGCCTGCTGGACGAGGGGCACCTGTACGAGGGCACATATGCCGGCCTGTACTGCAGCTCGTGTGAGGTGTTCTACGCCGAGGGCGACCTCGTCCAGCCCGGCAACCTGTGCCCGATCCACAATCGGCCGGTGGAGTGGGTCGAGGAGAAGAACTGGTTCTTCCCGCTCTCTCAGTGGGCACCCCGCCTGCTGGAGCTCTACGACGGTGATCCCGACTTCGTCCGCCCCCAGGCGCGCTACAACGAGGCCCGCTCGATGATCGCAGGCGGGCTGGAGGACGTCTCGTTCACACGTGCCTCGGTCAGCTGGGGCGTGCCGGTTCCGTGGGAGCCCAGCCAGACGGTCTATGTCTGGGTGGATGCGCTCCTCAACTACCTGACGGCGCAGGAGTACGGGCTCGGCCGAGACATCACCGACACCTTCTGGCCGACGTCGCTGCACCTGATGGCGAAGGACATCCTGCGGCTGCACGGCATCATCTGGCCGGCCATGCTGCTGGCGGCGGGATACGAGGCGCCGCGGGGCCTGTTCGTGCACGGCTACTTCACGAGTGGCGGACAGAAGATGAGCAAGACCACCGGCAACGTGATCGACCCGTTCGAGGTGATCGACCGGCTGGGCAGCGATGCGCTGCGCTTCTACCTGATGCGCGAGGTGCAGTGGGGCCAGGACGGCGACGTCACCTGGGAGGGCCTGCACCGCCGGTACGAGGGCGAGCTCGCGAACGATCTCGGCAACCTCGTCTCGCGCACGACGGCGATGATCACCCGCTACCGCGGTTCGGCGGTGCCGGCGGGCCGCAACCTGCTCGAGCCGGTGCACGAGTCGGTGGCCGAACGGATCGCCGCGATCGATCTGACCGGTGCCTTGGAGGAGATCTGGACGCTGGTGCGGCGGGCCAACCGGTTCGTCGAGGAGCAGCAGCCCTGGGTGCTGGCAAAGAGCGAGCAGCCGGCCGACGTTGCTGCGTTGGACGACGCGCTGTATACGCTGGCCGATACCGTGCGTGCCCTGGGCGTGCTGCTGCACCCCTACATCCCGGCCGCCTCCGCCCAGATCCTGGCGGCGGTTGGCGATGCCGACAATGTGGGATGGGAACGCGCGGCGCTGGGCCTGCTCGACGCCGGCAGCCGCGTGCAGCAGCCGCAGCCGATCTTCCCGCGCGTCGACCCGGCGCCATGATCGACAGCCACGCCCACCTCGAGAGCTGCGAGGAGGGGCCGGATGAGGCGGTGGCGGCAGCGGCGGCCGCGGGCGTGGCGCGGATCCTGACCATCGGCCGCGAGCAGGCGATCGACGTGGCCGAACGCCACGCGGGCGTGTGGGCAGTCGTGGGCTGGCATCCGCACGAGGCTGCGCGGGCGGACGTGGACGCGCTGCGACCGCTGCTCACCCATCCGCGCGTGGTCGCGCTGGGCGAGGTCGGCCTCGACTTCTACCGCGATCACGGCGATCCGAGCGACCAGCGGCGTGTGTTCGAGCAGCAGATCGAGATCGCCAACGAGACGGGCAAGCCACTGGTGATCCACACCCGCGACGCCGACCACGAGACCTTCCCGATGCTACAGCGGGCGCGGGTGCCGGTGGTGCTGCACTGCTTCTCGTCGCCAGGACGAGTGGACGAGGCGGTCGGGCGGGGATACATGATCTCGTTCGCGGGCAACGTCACCTATCCCACATCGGTGGAGCTGCAGGAGGCGGCACGCCGGGTGCCGGAGGAGCTGCTGCTGGCCGAGACCGACAGCCCGTACTTGGCGCCGGTGCCGCTGCGCGGCCGCCGCAACACGCCGGCCAACGTGATGCATACGCTGGGGTACCTCGCTCGCCTGCGGGACGTCGATCCACTGGCGTTGGCGGCGGCGATCGATCGCAACGCGAACGCCGTGTTCGGCCTGGCGTGAGTTCGGTCGTCGCGCTGGTGGCGCTGGCATGATCCAGCCGGTGAGCAAACAGGTATCGATCGCCCGCATGCGCGAGCTGGGAATCGCGCCCGACCGTGACCTCGGCCAGAACTTTCTGATCGACGACAACGTGCTGGGCATGGTCGGCCGTATGCTGGAGCTGGGTCCGAGCGACGTCGTGCTCGAGGTCGGGCCGGGGCTGGGCGTGCTGACGCGCTGGCTGGCAGAGCGGGTCTCGCTGGTGCACGCGATCGAGATCGACCGACGGCTCGAGCCCGCGCTGGCACTCACGCTGGAGGGCACCGACAATGTGCGTCTGCAGTTCGCCGATGCGCTGCGGGTCGACCTGTCCGCCCTGCGGCCGGCGCCGATCGCCCTGGTGGCGAACCTGCCGTACAACATCGCCACGCCGCTGATCATGGAGACGCTGCCGATCTGCCTGCGGGCCTGCGTGATGGTGCAGCGCGAGATCGCCGCCCGCCTGTTCGCCCAGCCCGGCGTCAAGGCATATGGCGCCGTCTCGGTGCTGGTGCAGTTGTGCAGCCGCCGGATCGCGACCAGACCGGTCTCGCGCAACGTGTTTACGCCGGTGCCGAACGTCGACTCTGCGCTGGTGGCCTTCGAGCGGGTCGGCGGGCTGGTGCTCTCGCCCGAGTGGCCGCGGCTGACGCGGCTGGTGCACGGCGCGTTTGCGCACCGCCGCAAGCGGTTGGACAACTCGCTCGAGCTAGCCGGCCTGCCGGCGCCGCCGGCCGGTCTGGCCCACCTGCGGGCAGAGCAGTTGGCGCCGCAGCAGTTCCTGGAGCTGCTGTGACGACCATCTCGGCGCCCGCCAAGATCAACCTCTGCCTGCGTGTGGGGGAGCGCCGCCCGGACGGCTTCCATCGCATCGCCACCCTGTTCGCCGCGATCGACCTGCACGACACCCTGCGGCTGGAGCCGGCAGGCGAGACGGTGGTTGAGGGCTTCGAGCAGGACACGTTGATCCGGCGCGCGCTGGACGCTTTGGGCGAGACGCGGCACGTCACGATCGAGAAGCGGATCCCGGTCGCGGCTGGTCTGGGTGGGGGCTCGTCGAATGCGGCGGCGGTGCTGCGGGCGCTGCGCGGCCGCCGGCCCGTGGCCGAGCTGTATGAGATCGCCCGCTCTCTGGGTTCGGACGTGCCCTTCTTCCTGTCCGGCCTCGAGACCGCGATCGGCACCGGACGCGGCGACCTGCTGCAGCCTCTGCCCGACTTTCCGCGTGGCTACGGGCTGGTGCTGGTTCCGTCGTCGGACGGCCTCGCGACCGCCGACGTGTACGCCGCCTGCACGCCGAACCCGATCTTTGCCGCTGCCCGCGGCGACCTGATCCGTCGCGTGCACACCGTGCGCGGGGCCGCCGACGTCGCATCCCTGGTGGCCAACGACCTGCAGCCGGCTGCACTCTCGCTGCGGCCGGCCCTGGCCGAATCGCTGGCCGCGCTGCGAGCGGCCGGCGCCCTGGCTGTCGCCGTCTCAGGCAGCGGGCCGACGCTGTTTGGCGTCTTCGCCGGCGCTGACGCCGCCCGCGATGCCGGCCGGCGAATCGAGGGGTCAATCGTGACCGCACCGGTGTAGCATTCAGACACGATGGCCGATTGGAACCTCTCGACCGACCAGGTGACGCTGGAGGAGAAGCCGCCCCGGCGATCGCCGATCGCGTGGGTGCGGGCGCACAGCATCCGCATAGCCGTCGTCGCCGGCGTGCTGGAGGCCGTGGTCGCATGGCGGGCCCACTTCCCCTGGATGTGGCTCGTCGGCTTGCTCGCGGTGCTGGGATACCTGTACCTGCGGCGCCACGTCCCGATGGTCCTGCGCCGGCCGCTGTGGATGGCTGCGACGGCGCAAGCGGTGGCGGGGATCGTGGTGCCGGCCATCTTCGGTCTCTTCTTCATCGCCGCGCTGATCGGCGCCCTCCTGCTGGTGATCTTCGTGCTCGTGATGCTCGGCGACCTGCGCCGAACGTAGTGGCGGCGCCGGCGACGCGCCGCCCGCGGCGTGAGACGGCCGCGGCACCGTATACTCGGAGCTGCCTGACCATGCCGATGGGGCGTGGCCAAGTGGTAAGGCAGCGGGTTTTGGTCCCGCGACCCCTGGTTCGAATCCAGGCGCCCCAGTTTGTCTAACCCCACCACCGCACCGCTCGCCTCACTCGTCCTCGCCGCCGGCAAGGGCACGCGCATGCGATCGCACCTTCCCAAGGTGCTGCATCGTGCCTGCGGCCGCACCCTGCTCGAGTGGTCGCTGGATGCCGTGCGCGAGCTGGGCGGAGAGCTCACGGTGGTGGTCGTGGACACGTCACAGCAGCTGGCCGACGCCGTGCCGGACTGGGCGACGGCTGCGGTGCAGCACGAGCAGCGGGGTACCGGCGATGCCGTCCTGGCGGCACGCGCGACGATGGCCGGGTTCTCGGGCGACGTGCTGATCGCCTACGCAGACACGCCGCTGGCCGACGCCGGCACGCTGCGCGGCCTGGTCGAGGCGCACCGCGCCTCGGGAGCGGATGGCAGCGTGCTCACGGTTACCCGTGGCGACCGCACTGGCGCCGACTTCGGGCGCATCGTGCGCGCCGGCGACGGATCGATCGCCGCCATCGTCGAGCTGCGCGACGCCACCGCAGAGCAGCGCGAACTGCGCGAGGTCAACTCCGGCATCTATGTGTTTCGCGCCGCGGCGCTATGGGCGGCGCTCGAGCGGCTGACGCCGGACAACGACCAGGGCGAGCTCTACCTGACCGACGTGGTGGGGCTGCTGGTGGCAGACGGGGGCAGCGTGATCGGCCACCGCGGAGCCGATGCCACGGTCGCCCACGGCATCAACACCCGCGTCGATCTGGCCGAGGCGGACGCGCAGCTGCGCAGCCGCATCAACCGGCGCCACATGCTGGCCGGCGTCACGATCGTCGATCCGTCCAGCACGTTCATCGAGGCCGGCGTCGAGCTGGAGCCAGATGTGGTCGTGCATCCCTTCACCGTGCTGCGGGGCGCGACCAGGGTGGAGTCCGGCGCCGAGGTAGGGCCACACGTGGTGGCGGTGGACGCCAGCATCGGCCGAGATGCCCGCGTGGGGCCGTTCTGTTACCTTCGTCCCGGCGCGACGCTGCTCGCCGGCGCCAAGGCGGGGACGTTCGTCGAGGTCAAGAATTCGGTGATCGGCGAGGGAGCCAAGGTGCCCCACCTGTCCTACATCGGCGACGCGGAGATCGGCGAGGGCTCGAACATCGGCGCCGGCGCGATCACCGCCAACTACGACGGCTCGAGCAAGCAGCGCACCACGATCGGTAAGGACGTCCACACCAGCTCTCATAATGTCTTCGTCGCGCCGGTCACGATCGGCGATGGCGCCTGGACAGCGGCTGGATCGGTGATCACGATGGACATCCCGCCCGACGCGCTGGGAGTTGCCCGTGCCAAGCAGACCAACATCGAGGGATATGGAAAGCGAAAGCGCAGTCAGCGTTGAGTCGCCGATACCGCTGTTCCCGACCGTCCACGGCGCGGCGCCGGTCGTGAACGAGGGGCATGCAACGTGGATGGAACGGACGCCACACAAGCGTCTGATGCTGTTCAGCGGCCGCTCCAACCCCGAGCTCGGGCAGCGGATCGCGGAGCACCTCGGCGTGCAGCTGGGCGAGGCGACGCTGAAGACGTTCACCAACGGCGAGGTCTACGTGCGCTACGAGGAGTCCATCCGTGGCGCCGACATGTTCATCGTCCAGTCCTGCTCCTCACCCACCAACGACTCCTTGATGGAGCTGCTGATCATGATCAACGCCGCCCGCCTGGCCTCGGCCAAGCGGATCACGGCGGTGATGCCGTGGTTCCCGTACTCGCGGCAGGACAAGAAGAGCGCGCCCCGCGAGCCGATCACGTCCAAGCTGGTCGCCGACATGCTGGAGGCGGCCGGCGCCGATCGGGTGCTGACGATGGACCTGCACGCCGGCCAGCTGCAGGGATTCTTCAAGATCCCGGTCGACCACATGACGGCGGTGCCGCTGCTGGCCGACCACTTCCGACGGATGGTCGGCGACATCCCGCCCGAGGACACGGTGGTCGTCTCCGGCGACGCCGGCCGCGCCAAGCTGGCCAAGAAGTTCTCAGAGATGCTGGGCGCAGGCCTGGCGCTGATCACAAAGGAGCGGCCCGAGCAGCAGATGGCCGAGGTCACCAACGTGATCGGCCGCGTCAGCGGCAAGGTCTGCATCGTGATCGACGATATGATCGACACCGCTGGCACGCTCTGCGCGGGCGGCCAGGCGCTGGTGGAGCTGGGCGCGACCGAGGTGTACGCCTGCGCGACGCACGCCGTCTTCTCGGGGCCGGCGCTGGATAACCTCGCCGACAGCGTCTTTCGCCAGGTGATCGTGACCGACACCATCCCCGGCAACCCGGTCGAGAAGCCGCCCAACGTCCAGGTGCTGTCGGTCGCACCGATCCTGGCTGATACCATCTCCAACGTCTTCAACGACGATTCCGTCTCCGGCCTGTTCCACGGCGGGAACCAGCTCTTCTAGTCGGGGTCGTCACTCCTGGGAGCGAACGATGGCTGATGTGAAACTCGAAGTGCGCTCGCGTGACGGGCGTGGTGGCAAGGATGCACGGGCGATACGCGCCGCGGGCGAGATCCCCGGCGTGATCTACACGTCCAAGAGCGGCAGCGAGGGGTCGACCGCGATCGCGGTCGGCGCGCGCGACCTGCGAACGGCCGTCTCGGGGCCGGGTGGCGTTCACGCCATCATCGATCTCAAGGTCGACGGCACGGGGAAGGCCCACTCGGTGGTGATCAAGGACATGCAGCTCGACCCGGTGCGCGATCGCGTGATCCACATCGACTTCCACGAGGTGCGGCTCGACCAGCCGATCAACACCGTCGTGATCGTCCACATCGAGGGCCAGCCGCACGGCGTTGGCATGGGCGGCGTGCTCAGCCAGCCCACGCACGAGCTGAACATCTTGGTGCTGCCGACGGCGATCCCGGAGCAGATCCTGGTCGACGTCAGTGCGCTCGAGATCGGGGGCTCGCTGCGGCTTGCCGACGTGCCGGCGATCGAGGGCGTCACCTTCCTCGATGATCCGGAAGGCACCGTTCTGGCCACCGTCTCGGCTCCCATCTCGGAGGCGGAGCTGGAGGAGGCCGCGGCCGAGGTCGCGGGCGACACGGGTGCTGCCGACGAGGCAGCCGACGGCGACGAGGCGGCCACCGAGGGCGAGGACGGCGACGAGTCCGCCCAGGAGCCTTCGGGCGACGAGTAAGCACGGGTGAGCCTGCTTCGCCGATCGCGCGAACCGTCTCTCTCGTATCTGGTGGCGGGGCTCGGGAATCCCGGGCTTCGCTACCGAACCACCCGCCACAACGTGGGGCAGCTGACCGCCGAGCTCCTGGCCGAGCAGCTGGGGGGTGGCTGGCGCTCGCGGTTCCAGGCGCGTGTGTGTGAGGTGCGCGACGGCGAGCAGCGGCTGTCGCTGCAGATCCCGGAGACGTTCATGAACGACTCGGGGCGCTCGATCGCTCCCGCGCTTCGGTTCTGGAAGCTGCCCGCGAGCCGGCTGTTGGTGATCCACGACGAGCTCGACCTCGAGCTGGGCGACGTGCGGGCCAAGTTCGGCGGCGGCCTGGCCGGGCATAACGGCCTGCGGTCGGTGGCCGACGCGCTGGGGACGAACGACTTCCTGCGCGTGCGGGTCGGCATCGGTCGGCCCGAGCGTGGCGACCAGCGGCCGATCGCCGACTGGGTGCTGCAGCCGTTTGCTCCCGTCACGGACGTCGAAGCGCTGACACGTGCCGCTGCCGACTGTGCGCTGGCGGTGATCCGCGACGAAGCGACGTTCGCGCGATAGGCAGGTGCCTGGCAACGCGTAGCGGTGCCTGGCACCATCGAGCGGCGACCGCGCGGTCGTGGGGGTTGCTTCGCGCAGCGGCCAGGCGATCGTGCCAGGCACCGGCCTTCGGCCGTTGCCAGGCACGTGTTGCGTGCTGCCGCCCGGGTGCCTGGCAACGCGTAGCGGTGCCTGGCACCTTCGAGCCGCGACCGCGCGGTCGTGCGGCACCCTCGCGCAGCGGCTATGCGATCGTGCGGCACCCTCGCGCAGCGGCCATGCGATCGTGCCAGGCACATGGCAAGCGGGTGCCGGAGGCACCCTCAACGAGCGCCCCTACGCGATCAGACGGATGCGCGGGCCCTCGGCGGCGTCCTGCACGGGGGCGGCCACGACGTCCGGCGTGCGGCTGTCCAGCCGCTGCTCAAACGCCTTGCGCAGATCTTCGCCGCGCATCCGCGGCGACGAGGAGATCTTCCAGCAGGCCAGCTTCGCCTCCAGACGACGCACCGCCTCTGGCGGCTCGTAGAGACGCGTTCGCACCTGGTACTCGCTCATTCCACGGACGGTGACTCGCATTGCGGGCAAGCGTAACCCGTTCGACGGACGGAGTCCAGCCCCTACCGTCGTAACCCGTCCGCAAGCGAACGGTAGATCTCGCGGGCCGAGTCGAGCGCCCACTCGAGATTGCGCAGCCGCATGCGCTCGTTTGGGGAGTGGATGTTGTCACCGGTGGTGCCGAATCCGGACAGGATGGTCGGGGTGCCGCGCGCGACCAGCGCCGCCATCACCGGGATCGTTCCGCCACTGCGAAGCGCCAGCGGCCGCGTCCCGGTCACCCGCTCGATCGCGTCGAACGCGAGCCGGATCACGGGCTCGTCGGGCGAGACGAACGCCGGCTGTGCCGGCGGCCACCGCGTCAGCTCGAGGTCGGCGTGTGAGGGGCAGGCGGCACGCAGCCTGGCCGCGAGCAGCTCGTCGAGCTGCTCGGCATCCTGCCCCGGCGCCACGCGCAGTGACAGCGATGCTCGGGCCTCGGCGCCGATGCTGGTCTTGTGCAGGTCGGGGTCGCCTGAACGCACCGAGTGCACGGTCAGCGACGGCCCGACCCACGTGCGGCGGTAGAACTCCGCGGCCGCCTGGTCGTCGCGGGGCCGCGCGCCGGCCTCCCTCAGCGCATCATCGCCCGGCGGCAGCGTCTTCCATCCGGCGAGCTCACCCTCGGTGACCGGCGCGATGCCGGCTCCGAACGCCTGCTCCTGATCGATCACGGACGCCAGCATCGTCATCAGGTCGTGCACCGGGTTGGCCGCTGCGCCGCCGTAGACGCCCGAGTGCAGCTCGCGATCGTTCGACACCAGCCGCAGCTGATAGCCCGCCAGCCCGCGCAGTGCCGTCGTGACGGCCGGAACCTCCGCGTCGGCCATGGTGCTGTCGTAGATCACCGCGGCGTCGAACCGTTCGTCCACGGTGGCCAGGTAGTCGAGCACCGAGTGGCCACCGATCTCCTCCTCGCCGTCCGCGATCACCCGCACGTTGACGCCCAGCTCGCCGGCGTTGGCGAGGTCGAGCGCCGCACGCAGCAGCGCCCAGTAGTTGCCCTTATCGTCCGAGACGCCGCGGCAGTGGAGCCAGCCGTCCCGCACCGTCGGCTCGAACGCGGGACTCTCCCACAACGCCGGATCGCCGGGAGACTGCACGTCGTAGTGGCCGTAGGCGATCACCGTGGGTGCATCCGGTCGCGAGGCGGGAATGATGCCATCGACCACGGGATTGCCGAACCCGTCGATCACCCTCGCGTCGCCGACCAGGCGCGCGATCCAGCCGGCCGCTGCCCGCAGCTCGTCGGGATGAGCGCCGTCGCTCGAGATCGACTGGATGCGCAGCAGCTCGAACAGCTCGTCCAGCTGCGTCTCCACGGCCGCTAGTGGTGCTTGCCCGTGTGCTTACCGACCGCGATGTCGATCAGCGTCAGCAGCACGAGGAACACCGGGATGCCGAGGGCGACCACGAAGATCGTATCCAGCGTCCAGTCGTGACCTTCGGGCTTCTCGGGCGCGGTGGCGGCGAACGCCAGCGCAGGAAGCGCCAGCGTGAGATAGAGAGCGATGAGTGGAGCTGCGAGACGGCGACGCACGGCTGATGACCTCCGGAAAGTGACGCCCGCCAGACTACCATGCGTGGCAGATGACGATGGATCACATCGATCCCCAGGAGCGGGCGTACGAGGTCGTGTCCGAGCTCGCCGGCGCCGAACTGGCGCTGCCGTACCTGCTCGAGAGTCCGGAGGTGACCGCGTTCACGCGGCTGGCCGGCGACGGCGTCGCCCGCGCGCGTGTCTCGCAGGCGCTGCTGCCGCTGATGGCGGCAGCGCTATGGCGATCGCGTGAGGGGCTGGCGCCGCGGGGGCTGGTGGTGGTGGTGGACGACGACGAGGCAGCCCATGCGCTGGCCGAGGCGGCTGCCCCATTCCTGCCCGACGCGCCGGTGGCCTACCTGCCGTCACGCGGCGTGGCCTACGGCAGCGGCCTGGAGCCGGCGCCGCACCTGGTGGGTGAGCGCGCGCTGGCGCTGCACGCGCTGGAGCTGGGAGGCCTGGTCGCGGTCTCGGCCGATGCGATGGTCGAGCGGGTGGTGGCTCCTGGTAACCGGCCGCCGCCGGTGATGCTCGAGCGGGGCTCCCAGCCGGGCTTCGAGTTGGTGGTGGCGGCGCTCGCCGCCGCCGGATACGAGCGCGCCGACACGGTCGAGGAGCGCGGCAGCTTCTCGGTGCGCGGCGGCCTGATCGACGTCTTCCCGACCACGGGCCGCGAGCCGGTCAGGATCGAGTTCTTCGACGACCAGATCGAACGGCTGTCGGCGTTCTCGGTGTTCACGCAGCGGTCGCTGCGCGAGCTCGAGTCGGCCGCGATCTACCCCGCCGGCGAGCCGATCGAGCTGGAGCAGCGGTGGGGTGCCGAGGATGAGGCGCCCGCTGTGCCGACCGGCCTGGTGGCGCTCGGCGCGGAGCTGGAGCAGCACGCGCGGGTGATGGTGTGGAACCCCGAGCAGGTCGTGGCGGCCGCCCACGAGCACAGCATCGAGGTGGCCGAGCGGCTGCGCGACGCCGACGTGCGGGGACGGGCGTACGTGCGGCCGGACGAGGTGGAGCAGCTGGTGGAGCGCTGCGGCGCGCTGGAGCAGATGCCGCTCGGCCAGTCGCACTCGTTCGAGGCTCAGCTGCCGGCGTTGGCCTCGTTCGGGATCGCCGAGGCGGAGAACGAGCTGCGCGCGCTGGTGCGGTCCGGCTACCGCGTGCTGGTCTGCTTCCCCCACATCGGCGAGGCGGCCCGGATGCGGATGGCACTGACCCGGATCCACGTCGAGACGCCCGCTCCCGGCGGTGAGGGGCCACACGAGGCCGGCGTCGCGTTCTGCCACGCCGGGCTGCGCAGCGGCGTCGTGATCCCGTGGCTGCGGCTGGCGGTGATCACCTCGGCGCAGCTCTTTCGCCGGCGGGCGCCGCGCAGGGGCATCGGCGGCGGCCGCGCGCTGGTGGCGTTCGGCGACCTGCGGCCCGGCGACCACGTCGTGCACGACGACCACGGCATCGGCCGCTTCGTCCGCTTCGACACCAAGCAGGTGGCGGGCGTGGTACGCGACTACCTGTACCTCGAGTTCCGCGGCGACGATCGGCTCTACGTGCCGCACGAGCAGCTGGGCAAGGTCAGCCGCTACATCGGCGCGGACGGCTCCACGCCGACGCTGGCGAAGCTGGGCGGCAAGGCCTGGAACAACCTCAAGTCCCGCGCGCGGGTGGCGGTGCGCGAGCTGGCCGGCGAGCTGCTGGCGCTGTACGCCCGTCGTCAGGCGGCTCTACGCCCGCCCTTCCCACGCGACGATGAGTGGACGGCGCGGCTGGAGGAGGCGTTCCCCTACGAGGAGACCGACGATCAGCAGCGCGCGATCGACGCCGTGACCGAGGACATGGAGGCCGACCGGCCGATGGACCGCCTGGTGTGCGGCGACGTCGGCTTCGGCAAGACCGAGGTGGCGGTGCGGGCCGCCATGAAGTGCGTCACCGGCGGACGGCAGGTGCTGGCGCTGGTGCCGACCACGGTGCTGGCACAGCAGCATGGCGCGACCTTCCGCGAGCGCTTCCGCGACTTCCCTGTGCGGGTCGAGACGGTCTCGCGGTTCCGCGCCGCGGCCGACGTCAAGAAGGTGCTGGAGGAGTTCCGGCAGGGCAAGGTCGACGTGCTGATCGGCACCCATCGCGTGCTCTCACGCGACGTCTCGCCCGGCAACCTGGGCCTGGTGGTGGTCGACGAGGAGCAGCGGTTCGGCGTCGCCCAGAAGGAGCTGCTGCGCCAGATGCGGCTCGAGGTGGACGTGCTGGCGATGTCGGTGACGCCGATCCCGCGCACCCTTCACATGTCGCTCTCGGGGCTGCGTGACATCTCGGTGATCACCACGCCGCCGCGCGGGCGGCGTCCGATCAAGACGCACGTGGGCGAGTTCGACGAGCAGCTGATCGCCGCCGCGCTGCGGCGCGAGCACGCCCGCGAGGGCCAGTCGTTCTACCTGCACAACCGGGTCGAGACGATCGACGAGGCGGCCGCCCGCGTTCGCAGCTGGGTGCCCGAGCTGCGGGTCGGCGTCGCTCACGGCCAGATGCCGGAGCGGCAGCTTGAGCAGGTGATGCTCCAGTTCCTGCGCGGCGACTTCGACGTGCTCGTCTCGACCACCATCATCGAGTCCGGACTCGACATCCCCCAGGCCAACACCCTGATCGTGGAGCGTGCGGACATGCTCGGCTTGTCGCAGCTCTACCAGATCCGCGGTCGCGTCGGCCGAAGCGACGTGGTCGCCCACTCCTACCTGTTCTACCCCGATCGCCGCGAGCTGTCGGAGGAGGCCAGACACCGGCTTTCCACGCTGGCCGACTACACCGAGCTGGGATCCGGCTACCGGATCGCGATGCGCGACCTCGAGTTACGTGGCGCGGGCAGCCTGCTGGGCGACGAGCAGTCGGGCCACGTGGCGGCGGTCGGCTTCGAGCTGTACTGCGAGCTGCTGGCCGAGGCGGTGGCGGAGCTGCAGGGATCGAGCGCGCCGCCGTCGCGGCCGGTGCGGGTGGACGCTCAGGTGGATGCCTACGTGCCGGCGGAGTATGTGCCGCTGGAGGCCGTCAAGATCGACCTGCACCGCCGCCTGGCGCTGGCGCAGGGCGTCTCCGAGCTGCGCGAGCTGCGGGCCGAGGTGGCCGACCGCTTCGGCCCGCTGCCGGACGCCGTTGACAACCTGTTTGCGATCCAGGAGGCGCGTCTGCTCGCCGCCGAGCTGGGCGCGGAGGTCGTCTCGCTGCGTGGCGCGAAGGTCACCATCGCGCCCATGCGGCTCGACTCGGACGAGGTGCGCGGCCTTCGCGAGCGGCTGCCGCGGGCCATGTACAGCGTGACGGCCGGCGAGGTGAGCTGCCGTCTGGAGCCGGCCGCGGGCAGCCAGCGAGTCTCGATGCGGCAGGGGCTGGAAGTGCTCGCTGCTATACTCGACCAGCGCCGCGCCAGAGCGGCGTAACTGTTTCTATGACGCGTTTTCGCATCTCTCTCCTCTTGCTGCTGGTGGCGGCCGTCGCGCTGAGCGCGGGCTGCGGCGGCGGCGGTTCCAAGAGCGGCCTGCAGAAGGGCGATATCGCCGTGGTCGGCGATCGCCACATCACGCAGGCCGAGCTCGATCACCAGGTCAAGCTGAAGCTGGCCTCCGCAAAGGTGGACAAGCAGACCGTCCCCGCGGCCGGAACGGCGGCATACCAGTCGCAGGTGGTCGATCCGGTCGTTCAGCGGCTGGTGACCGAGGCCCAGGTCGAAAACATCGCAGCTGAACTCAAGGTCACGGTGTCCGACTCCGACGTGCAGAAGGCGTTGGACGCGGCCATCAAGTCCCAGTTCGGCACAGACCTGACCAAGTACCACGACTTCCTGACCAAGTACAGCATCTCCGAGCAGGACATCAAGGATCAGGTGATCCGCCCCTCGCTGCTGCAGACCAAGATCCAGGACAAGGTGAAGGCGATGTACCCGATCACCGATGCCCAGATCCAGAGCTACTACAACAGCCACAAGACCTCGTTCATCACGCCGGACTCCCGTCAGGTGCACTACGTGATCGTGGCCAGCAAGGCCGATGCGATGGCCGCCCATACGGCGCTGGCCGGTGGCGCTGCCTGGGGCCCCGTATACAAGAAGTACTCGCTGGACTACCAGGCGACCTCGACCACGCCGATTGCTCAGCTGGGTCAGTTCTCTGCCTCGAAGGGCCAGACCGAGGCCAACTTCGGTACCGCGGTGTTCGGCAACTCGCTCAAGAACGGCCAGCTGAGCGGTCTGATCGAGGTCAGCAAGGCGTACGCCGACCAGACGTTCCCGGGCAAGTGCAAACCCTCCTGCTACTTCCTGATCAAGCCCGACGCCAGCATCGTCAAGGGCGGCTCCCAGACGCTCGCCCAGGCGAAGGCATCGATCGAGAGTACGCTCGCGAGCACGGTGCAGACGCCGGCGGTGTCCAAGAAGCTGCAGGCGCTGCTGGATGCCCAGAAGAAGCTGACCAGCTACGCGAAGGGCTATGCGCCGCCCACGCCGACCAACCCAGGCACCACCGGGGGCGGCACGACGTAAGATGGCGGGGAGCTCGGAAGGGAGCCCTCCGATGCAGCTTCTGGTAGCGCTCGGACCGGGGGATCCCGATCTGGTACCCGTATCCTCCTGGCGCGTGCTCGAGACCGCCGGTCCGGTGCGTCTCGAGCACGACGAGCCGCTGGCCGGCTGGCTCGGCGGGCAGGGCGTCGCGCTGGCCGCCGACTCGTCTGTTGCCGCCGGCTCGGGCGAGCGGTTCGTGCGGTTGGCGGCCGCCAACCCGGCCGTCGCCACCGTCCCGTCCGGCGACGCGCTGCGGTCGCTGGTCGCGTGCGACGCGCTGGTGGCACTGCTTCGCCTGACCGAGCGGCTGCGGCGCGACTGCCCTTGGGATCGTGAGCAGACCGCCCGCTCGATCGTGCCGCACACGATCGAGGAGGCCTACGAGGTGGCGGAGGCAGCTCAGCAGGATGACCCGGCCAAGCTGCTCGACGAGCTGGGCGACCTGCTGTTCCAGACCTGCTTTCTCGCGATGCTGCTGGAGGAACGCGATGCAGGCGATTGGGCAGGTGTCGCCCGCGCGGTCACCGACAAGCTGGTGCGTCGCCATCCCCACGTGTTCGGCGATGGCCAAGCGGACAGCGCGGCCGCCGTGCGGCGAAGCTGGGAGAAGATCAAGAGCGAGCAGGAAGACCGCCAGGGCATATTCCATGATGTCCCGGCCGTGCTGCCGGCCCTGCTGCAGGCGCGAAAGCTGCAGCGGCGGGCCTCGTCGGTCGGCTTCGACTGGCTCGCCTGGGACGGCGCATGGGGCGACCTCGGCGAGGAGCTGCGCGAGCTGCGCGAGGCGCTCGACGCGGCACCCGACCAGCGACCCGAGCATGAGCCGGATGGTCATGTCGTGCACGAGCTCGGTGACCTGCTGTTCGCGGCCGTCAACGTTGCCCGGCTGGCCGGCGTCGACCCCGAGCTGGCGCTGCGATCCGCCTCTGGGCGCTTCCGGGAACGGGTGGAGGGGGCGGCGCGGCTGGCCGGCGAGGCAGGCCACGAGTTCGCATCGCTGTCGCTCGAGGAGCAGGATGCCTTGTATCGGCGAGCGAAGAGTGCGCTCGAGGGGCATGGCTGACGACGACTCCGTGCTGCACGCTGACCACGCAACCTTCTGCGACGTGCGGCAGCATCCCGAGCAGATCACGGTCATTGCGGCGGCCGGCGTGCTGACGCACGCCGAGGTGCTGCCCGGACTTGGGGAGCTCGAATCGTCGGCGTACGGCTACGACGGCCCCGAGGATCCAACCCCACAGCACGTCGTCGGCATCTACCGCCGAGGTGACCCGCACACGCCGGGGGTGACGGCGTTTTTGGATCGGATCGGGGCCGCATTCGACGTCACGATCCGCGTGTTCGAGGACGACGTGCGCACCCACGTGCTGGAGGTCTACTTCCTGCACGACCGGCCGTTTGGCGAGAGTGAGGTCGCCGAGGCCCGGCAGCTGGCGGAGCTGCTCACGATCGTGATCAACCGCCACCGCCTGACGCGCGAGCTCGCGCGGGCCGAGCAGCTATTCCGCACGCTGGTCGAGCAGATCCCGGCGATTCCCTACGTCGTCGACGGCCAGCGCACGGTGGTGTTTCTGTCGTCGAAGCTGCATGGTCTGCTTGGTCTGCCGCGCGGGCGGGAGATCAGCTTCGAGGACTGGGCGGACGCCCTGCACGCCGACGACCGGCAGCGGGTGATCTCAGCCGTCGATCAGCACCTGGCAAGCGGCGAGCCGTTCGACTGCGAGTACCGGCTGGTCTCGCTGGATGGGACTGAGCACTGGGTGCAGGATCTCGCGACTCTGTTGCCAGAGGACGATGGCAGGCCGGCGCTGTCACACGGCGTAATGTTCGATATCACGGAGAGCCGCCGTACCAGGGACGCTCTGCACGAGAGCGAGAGGCGTCGCCAGCAGGTGCTGGAAGCGATGCTGCATGCCGAGGCCGACGCGCGGGCGCAGATCGCCGGCGAGCTGCACGACGACACGATCCAGGTGATGACGGCCGCGCTGCTCGCAGTCGACCGCGTCTCGCTCGCCTCCGGATCCGAGCCGCGGGTGGTCGCCGCCCTTGCCGATGCCACGACCACGCTGCGGCTGGCGGTCGAGCGCACCCGCCGCCTCACCTTCGAGCTGCGCCCGCCGCTGCTGGAGGCTCAGGGGCTCGCGCCGGCGCTGCGCGACCTGGCGGCCGAGGCTGGCCGCGAGGGCGGCTTCGAGGTGCGGCTGGACGTGCCCGACCGCCGCTTCTCGTTCACCGTCGAGGACCTCGCTTTCCGCACGGTCAAGGAGGCGCTGGCCAACGCCCGCAAGCACGCGTCGGCACGGCAGGTCGGCGTTCGCGTGATGGTCGCTGGCGAGTGGCTGGAGGGATCGGTGAGCGACGACGGCTGTGGCTTTGACGTGGCTCGCGCGCTCGACCGCAGCGGCATGCGGCTGCACCTGGGCCTCGATTCGATGCTGGAGCGGCTGCGTCTGGCGGGCGGCGAGGTTCAGATCAGGTCGGCGCCGGGGGAGGGTGCCACGATCGCGTTCCGGATCCCGCTGGACGGCCTGCAGCGGGGCAGCCCGCCGCCGGCCGCCGATATCATGCCCCCGCAATGAGCGAGATCCTCTCCGTCTACGGCCGCCAAGTGCTCGACTCGCGCGGCAATCCCACCGTCGAGGTCGAGGTCATCCTCGAGTCGGGCGCCAGCGGCCGCGCCGCGGTGCCTTCCGGTGCATCCACCGGCGCTTTCGAGGCCGTCGAGCTGCGGGACGGCGATCTCTCGCGCTGGGGTGGCAAGGGCGTCCGTCAGGCGGTCGAGAACGTCAACATCACCATCGGCCCCGCGCTGCTGGAGGTGGATGCCACCGACCAGCGTGGCGTCGACGAGCTGCTGATCGAGCTGGACGGCACTCCCAACAAGGCCCGGCTGGGCGCGAACGCCATCCTGGGCACGTCGCTGGCGGTGGCGAAGGCGGCTGCCGAGGATGCCGGTCTGCCGCTGTACCGCTACGTCGGTGGCGTTGATGCACACGTGCTTCCGGTGCCGATGATGAACGTGATCAACGGCGGCGCCCACGCCGACAACAACGTCGACCTGCAGGAGTTCATGGTCGTCCCGCTGGGCGCCGGATCGTTCGCCGAGGCGCTGCGGATCGGATCCGAGACGTTTCACGCCCTCAAGGCGCTGCTGCACGGCCGCGGCATGGTAACTGCGGTCGGCGACGAGGGCGGCTTCGCGCCCAACCTGGAATCCAACGAGCAGGCGATCGCCGCCATCCTCGAGGCGGCCGAGTCGGCCGGCCACCGAGACGCGGTTGCGATCGCGCTCGATCCCGCCTCGACCGAGTTCTACCGTGACGGCCGCTACCACCTGACCGGAGAGGGACGGGTGCTGGACGCCGACGAGATGATCGGCTTCTACCAGGATCTCTGCGACCGCTACCCGATCGTCTCGATCGAGGACGGCCTGGCCGAGGACGACTGGGAGGGCTGGCAGCGGATGACGACTGCGCTCGGCTCGCGCGTGCAGCTGGTCGGCGACGACCTGTTCGTGACCAACGCCGAGCGGCTGGCCCGCGGCATCGCGGCGCACGCGGCGAACTCGATACTGGTCAAGGTGAACCAGATAGGCAGCCTCTCCGAGACGCTGGATGCGGTGCGGCTGGCACACGGCTCGGCCTTCACGGCGGTGATGTCACACCGCTCCGGTGAGACCGAGGACGTCACCATCGCCGACTTGGCGGTGGCGACCAACTGCGGCCAGATCAAGACCGGCGCGCCGTCGCGCTCCGATCGCGTCGCCAAGTACAACCAGCTGTTGCGCATCGAGGAGGAGCTGGGCGGCGCCGCTCGCTATCCCGGGCGGACGGCGTTTGCGCGCCTGGGCGCACGGGCGGGATGAGCGGCCCGGTCACCCGGCGCACCAAGATCGTGTGCACCATCGGCCCTGCCTCCGCGTCGGCCGAGTTCGTCGAGCAGCTGGCCTGGGCCGGCATGGACGCCGCCAGGCTCAACTTCTCTCACGGATCCCGCGACGACCACCTGGCCGTGATCGGCGCCGTGCGTCGCGCTCAGGAGGTGATCGGCCGCCCGCTGGCGGTGATCGCCGACCTGCAGGGGCCAAAGATCCGGATCGGCAAGCTGAGTGAGCCGCGGGCGGTGAACGTCGGCGACTCGGTGGTGCTGTGCGCTGTGGGCGCGGGCGCACCGGGCGACCTCGAGGTCACCTTCCCGGGACTGGCGGACGTGGTGCAGCCAGGAACCGAGCTGCTGATCGACGACGGCCACGTGCGGGTGCGGGTCTCATCGGTGAGCGACAGCCGGGTGGAGTGCCGGGTCGAGGTGGGCGGGCTGATCTCGTCCGGGAAGGGCGTCAACCTGCCCGGCACGCCGCTGCCGATCCCGTCGCTGACC
>JBBQUW010000015.1:0-63921 GCA_038212095.1 Gaiellales bacterium
CACCAACAACCGGCGACTGGCCGGGCACGTCCGAGCGTTACGGTGCAATCTCATCTGGGGCCTCCTTGGAAGTCAGGGTCTTGGACAACCCAACTCTCCAGGAGGCCCCGGATGAACAACGCTCCTAGGAACTACAACTAGCGGTAGCGGCGGCTGCAAACCGTCGCCTGCCTTTGTCGCTGCGGTCGGCCCGTGCGAAGCACTGTGCCTCCCTTGCTCCTCGACATGCTCGGTTTTCGCTCGCCGAGGCGGCGCGTCGGCGTGTGTCGAGGCGGTGCCGATTCCGCAACGCCGGCGCGGGGAGGGGTCAGACCCCTCACCGCTCGAGCGGGCGGCGCGGCGGAGCGTCGTGTTACGCGTGGTGCGAGGCCGTGACGAACGTGGAACGCCGGCGCGGGGAGGGGTCTGACCCCTCCCCGGTCTTTTTCCCAGGGCGTGTCGAACGTGTGGCGATCGTGCAACGCAAACCGCGGAGGGGTCTGACCCCTCAGCGCTCCGCGAGCGGGATCACGAACTTCATCCCCGTGTGTGTCGCGGAGATGCGCGCGATCTTGATGTCGGTCAGCCCCGCCGCTCGGCCGGCCGCGATCACCATCGCCTCCGTCACCTCGGCACTTCCCTTCCTCCGGATCGTCCAGATCGCACCATCCCGCGCAATTTCGCCTCGCAGCGCGGCGATCCGCTCAAGGTCGGCGGCCGCGTCGATCGCGACGAACACCACGTCGGCGGGCCCCTGCTCGACCCGCGTGCCGGCCCCCACCAGTTCTCCGTCATCGAGCGGCCCCACCAGCAGCACGCGCTGCCCCGCCCTCACCCCCAGCTTCTCGGCCGGCGTCCGTGGGTGTGCGATCTCGGTCGCCCAGCGGAGCGCCTCCGGCTCGCCCAGCTCCAGCTCGACCGAGCCGCCCGGCCACTCCACGATCAGCGCCGCTCCCTCGGCCCGCGCGGACGTGATCTCACGGCGCGGTACCTTGAGCCGAAACGGCGCCCGCACGATCAGCTCGTCCAACTCGAGCAACGCCCGTGCCTCGGCCCGTTCGCCGTCGTGACTCACCGGGCAGCGTGACTCGCGTCCCATCGCACGCGCGATCCTAGCGGCGTTACCCCGAGCGCTTTAGCCGGCCGTGCTGCTTGGCGTAGCGTTCGCCCCGCCGGAACACCGCCAGCCCCAGCGGCACGGCGATCGCGCCGATCACGAGCAGCGGCCAGATGTCGCCCCATACCGCTCCCGGGCCGGCGCCGTTCAGAATCGCGGCCCGGCAACCCTCCAGCGTGTAGGTGGCCGGCGAGATCACCGAGATCCACTGCATCCAGCCGGGCAGGACGCTTACGGGGTAGTAGACGCCGGACACCACCAGCAGCAGGCCCTGTGCAATGAATCCGAGCTGCGTGCCCTTCTCGGGCGAGATCAACGGCAGCACCGCCGTCATCATGCCGATGCCGATGAACGAGACCGAGCTGACCAGCAGCACCAGCGCGGCGCTGAGGAACTGCGGGTCACGGAACGTCACGTCGAGGAATGCCGCCACCGCGACGAACAGCAGCGCCGTGCGGATCACGCCGTAGACGACCGCGAACGCCCCCATCCCCAGCAGGTGCGAGGTGCGCGAGATCGGCGCCATGAAGGTGTACTCGATCGTCCCCTCCCAGCGCTCCCAGGCAACAGTCTCCGTGACCACCTCGAAGATCAGCCCCAGGTACGACCAGATCACCGCGCCGATCAGCAGCACGATCGTGACCCGGTTCACGTTCAGCGTGCCGCCGCCGGCCTCGATGCCCTTGGCGATGAAGACGATCGTCAGCGTGTTCGCCACGGTGTACAGGAACCAGGCCAGCTCCCACCACGCGAAGCGGCGGATCAGATACACGTTGCGCTCGATGATGCCGGCGAAGCCGATCAGCTCGCGCCGGATCGCGCCATGCTGGATCCGGATCACGCCGACACCTCCTCGACCCCGCCCCCCGCCGGATCTTCATCCGGCTCGTCCTCGAACGATCGACCGGTCGCGTTCAGGAAGGCTTGCTCGAGCGTGTCGGCGCCGTAGCGCCGGCGGATCTCTTCGGCTCCATCCAGGCACAGCAGTTCGCCGCGATGCAGGATGCCGATCCGATCGGCCAGCGCCTCCGCCTCGGCCATGTCGTGAGTGCAGAGCAGGATCGTCGAATCGTGACGCTCACGCAGCGTGCGGATGAACGCCTGCACCTCGAGCTTGCTGCGCGGGTCGAGGCCGGTGGTGGGCTCGTCCAGCAGCAATAACACCGGCGCCGTCAGCAAAGCGCGGGCCAGCGCGATCTTCTGCTGCATGCCGCGCGAGAGGTCCTCCATCGGCTCGCGTGAGCGCTCGGCCGGGAAGCCGACCATCGCCAGGATCTCGGGGATCTTGGCCCGAGTGTCGCGCGGTCCCATCCCGTAGAAGCGGGCGGAGTAGCTGAGGTTCTCGACCGGTGACATGCGCTTGAAGAACGAGGCCTCGACCGAGACGCGGTTGACCAGGCGCTGGACGGCGCGCGGGTCGCTGGCGACGTCGATGCCGAACACGTGCGCGCTGCCGCCGTCTCCGATCAGGAGCGTCGAGAGCAGCCTCACAAGCGTCGACTTGCCTGAACCGTTCTGGCCCAGGATGGCGACGCATTCGCCCTTCTGCATCGTGAAGCTGAGTCCCTTCAGCGCCGCCACCCGACGGCGGCGTCCGCGCACGCGCGCGCCGCCGTCACGACGGATGAACTCCTTGCGCAGGTTGTCGACCTGAACGGCCGGGATTGCGGGCACGGGAAAAACCTCATGGACGCGGATGGCCTCACCTCATCGCCGTTGCCGGCGTGGGCGAGATGGGACGCGTGGGAAATGGGGCGGGCGGGCGCGGTGCGCCACTGTTCTCGGCGCGACCAGCAACGATAGCAGCCGCAGCACCCACATTTCAACAAGGTATTTCTGGCGCTTGTGGCGAACGGTACGAAGCGTTGACAATCGCCGTCCCGTCGGGGATTATCCCGTCCTCTTCGCAGTCTTTCTCGAAAGGAGTTCGCGCATGCAGGGACAGCCGTCCTCGGACAGCGCTCAACTAGCAGAGTTCGGGTACAAGCAGGAGCTGCACCGAACTCTGGGCAGCTTCTCGTCCTTTGCTGCCGGTTTCAGCTACATCTCGATCCTCACCGGTATGTTCCAAACGTCATACCTGGGTTTCCTGTATGCCGGACCTGCCTTCATTTGGGCCTGGCTGTTCGTTCTGGCAGGGCAGTTCACCGTCGCATTGCAGTTCGCCGAGCTTTCCGCTCACTACCCTCTGGCGGGATCGATCTATCAGTGGTCGAAGCAGGTCGCGGGCAAGGCCTGGGCTTGGAACACCGGGTGGATGTATCTGTGTGCCCAGATCGTGACCGTTCCGGCGGTGGCGTTGGGCTGGCAGGTGATCCTGCCGCAGATCAGTCACCGGTTCGTGCTCGTCGGCAGCTACCAGGACAACCTGGACTACACAAACGCGAACTTTGCAAAGAACGCGATCATCCTTGGAATTGTCATGGTCGGTCTCACGACGCTCATTAACATGGCCGGCGTTGCGATGATGTCGAAGATCAACAACATCGGCGTTGCCGCGGAGTTGGTCGGCGCGGCCGGCTTGATCATTCTGTTCCTCGTTCACGCCAATCGCGGCCCGCAGACGGTACTGACCGAAACGGCCGGCACCGGAGCGGGCCACTCATGGGGATACCTTGGCGCGCTCTTGATCGGCGCCATCATGCCCCTGTACGTGATGTACGGATTCGATACTGCCGGGTCGCTGGCTGAGGAGACCGATGACCCGCAGCGGCGCGCTCCCCGAGCGGTTCTGCAGGCGCTCGCGACCGCCGGTACGTTGGGATTCCTGCTGATCCTGTTTGGCACCATGGCGTTGAGTAATGCCGGCTACAAGGGTGTGACAGGGATCGGCGGCCTGGCCGGCATTACGACCGATGTCCTTGGCTCGACTTGGGGCAAGCTGTTCCTGGCGGACGTCGCGCTGGCCATCTTCGTTTGTTGCCTCGCAATCCATGCCATGTCGGTGCGGATTCTGTTTGCCATGGGTCGAGACAACAATCTTCCGGGAGCATCGAAGCTGGCATCCGTTTCCGGCACACGCCGGGTTCCGGTGGTCCCGGCGATTCTGGTCGGCGTTCTCTCGGTGGTCATTCTCGGCTTCAACTGGCTCAACCCATACGCCTTCACGATCGTCATCAGCTGCGGCATCGTGTTCATGTACCTTGCTTACCTCGGGGTCACCCTACCGCTCATGCAGCAGCGATTGAAGGGCTGGCCTAGCCAGCTTCCAACCGCCAGCCGTGGGCTGTTCAAGCTTGGTGGGCTAGGCCTGATCACCAACGGTATTGCCATCGCATACGGCATCGCAATGACCGTCAACCTCGCCTGGCCGCGTTCGGCTTTCTACGGCACGAAGTGGTATCAGCAGTACGGCGTGCTGACCGCGATAGTGTCTGTGGTCGTCGTCGGCCTGCTCCTGTACTACGGCTACCAGGCTTCACGTACGGAGGTACTTGCGGAGCACCGAGCCGAGAGCCTGAGTGCCGCGATGCACGAGCCGCCCCCGATTCACGGCGGCCCATGACCCTGAAAGGCCACGGGGGTGGCGTGCAAGACGCGCCACCCCCGGCGATCGTCGATACTGTAGCCATGCGGGATCGCCAATCCGACCTACGCAGGCTGGTGCGTCGCGACGTGGGCGTCGCCGGCTTCGGCGCGCTCACTTCGGTGTGGTTGGGCGGCCTTTGGGCGGCCGGACGTTTCGGGTTTGTCTCCTCCAGCACGGCATCCACCGTCGTCGTTGCGGTTGCCTCGGTGCTGTGCGCGGGTTGCCTCTGGTGGTGGGCAAGCGGCCCGCGTCAATTGCTTCGCGATCGCTATTTGGTTCTGGTTCCGGTCTTCCTTGCCGCCCCGTGGGCCGTACTCGGTCTTCATGATCTGGGAGCCTCGACCGTGGCTGTGATGCTCTCGTCCGCCCTCGGATTCACGGCCGCCATTGCGCTAGGCATCGTCGTAGCGTCGCGGCGACGCTGAACACCCACCTATCCTTCCCGGCATGAGCTCGACCTTCATCTACGCGATGCATCGCGTCAACAAGTTCCACGGTCCCGAGAAGCAGGTGCTGTCGGAGATCTCGCTCTCGTTCCTGCCCGGCGCCAAGATCGGCGTGCTCGGCCCAAACGGCGCCGGCAAGTCGACGTTGCTGCGGATCATGGCCGGCCTGGACGAGCCGTCCAACGGCAGTGCCCAGATCGCGCCCGGCGCCTCCGTCGGCTACCTGCCGCAGGAGCCGCACCTGGACGAGACGCTGGACGTGCGCGGCAACGTCGAGCTCGGCGTGGCCGCGCAGCGCACCCTGCTCGACCGGTTCAGCGAGGTCTCAGCCCGTTTTGCCGAGCCGATGTCGGATGACGAGATGGCGGCTCTGCTCGAGGAGCAGGGCGAGATCCAGGATCGAATCGAGCGGCTGGACGCCTGGAACCTCGAACAGGTGCTGGACACCGCGATGGACGCGCTTCGTTGCCCGCCGGGAGACGCCGACGTGACGACGCTGTCAGGCGGTGAGCGGCGGCGGGTGGCGCTCTGCCGGCTGCTGCTCTCGTCCCCCGATCTGCTCCTGCTGGACGAGCCCACCAACCATCTCGACGCCGAGTCGGTGGCATGGCTGGAGCAGTTCCTGGAGCGCTTTGCGGGCACAGTGCTGGCCGTCACCCACGATCGCTACTTCCTCGACAACGTGGCCGGCTGGATCCTCGAGCTGGATCGCGGCAAGGGCATCCCGTTCCAGGGCAACTACTCGTCCTGGCTGGAGCAGAAGGAGGCGCGGCTGGGTGTGGAGGAGAAGCAGTCCAGCGCCCGCCGGCGCACGCTGCAGCGCGAGCTGGAGTGGGTGCGCATGTCGCCGCGCGCCCGCCACGCCAAGTCCAAGGCCCGGCTCTCGGCCTACGACCAGCTGCTGGCCGAAGAGCAGAGCGTCAAGCTGGAGTCAGTCGAGATCCACATCCCGGCCGGCGAACGGCTGGGCGACAAGGTGGTCGAGGCGCGCGGGCTGACCAAGGGATTCGGCGACCGGCTGCTGGTCGAGGAGATGACGTTCTCGCTGCCGCCGGGCGGCATCGTCGGGGTGATCGGCCCCAACGGCGCCGGCAAGACGACGCTGTTTCGCATGATCGTTGGCCAGGAGCAGCCCGACTCGGGTACGCTCGAGATCGGCGACTCGGTGCGGGTGGCCTACGTCGACCAGGCCCGCGCCGACCTCGACCCCTCCCGCACGGTCTGGCAAGAGGTGTCCGGCGGCCACGACCGGATCACGCTGGGAAAGCGCGAGATCGCCTCGCGCGCATACGTCGCCTCGTTCAACTTCCGCGGCTCCGACCAGCAGAAGCGGGTCGGCGACCTCTCCGGCGGCGAGCGCAACCGGCTGCACCTGGCCAAGCTGCTGCGAAGCGGCGGCAACCTGCTGCTGCTGGACGAGCCGACCAACGACCTGGACGTGGACACGCTGCGCGCGCTCGAGGACGCCCTGCTCGATTTTGCCGGATGCGCCGTGGTGATCACCCATGATCGCTGGTTCCTCGATCGCGTGGCAACGCACATCCTGGCCTTCGAAGGTGACTCGCAGGCGGTCTGGTTCGAGGGCTCATACGATGAGTACGAGGCCGATCGCCGGCGGCGGCTGGGCGACGAAGCCACCCAGCCGCACCGGATCAAGTACAAGCCGCTCGTTCGCTCGTAGCGGCCGCGGCGCCGCTACGCGGTGGCGCGTGTCGTGGCGGGCACCACCAGTTCGAGCGCGCCCGAGTGGACGTCGTAAATGTAGCCCGAGACGGCGATCGAGTCGTCCAGGTGAGGTGTGTCGAGCACCTTGTGGACGTCGTCGATCACGCTCTGGCGCAGGTCGCTGAATGGAAGGAAGTCGATCGAGGAGGCGTCCGACCCGGCCTCGGCGGCCAGCTTGTCCCGCAGCTGCTGATTCGAGAACGTTTCCATGCCGCAATCGGTGTGGTGGATGACCGCGAACTCGTTGGTACCGAGCAGCCGTGACGAGATGATCAGCGAACGAATGGCGTCGTCCGACGCACGGCCGCCGGCGTTTCGGATCACGTGCGCGTCGCCGATCGCGAGCCCCAGCGCCGGCTCGGGGTGGATGCGGGCGTCCATACAGGTCAGGATTGCCACGTGGCGCGCGGGCGGCATCGGCTTGTCACCATCGCTGAACGACGCGGCGTATTCACGGTTGGAATCGAGCATTCGGGCGAGCTCTGACATCGGTCACCTCCGTATCGTGGACGGATGCAATCGTAGCGTGCTTGGATCCAAACCTCCAGAGGCGCGCCGAGCTGGCGCGAGCGGTACACTCGCCTGCGATGGAACGCTACGCCCGCCTGATCATGCACCACCGCAAGGCTGTCCTGGTCGGTTGGGTCGTGCTGACGCTGGTCGGCTTCGTCTCGGCTTCCCAGGTCTCAAACAGGTTCCTGTCACAGTTCTCGATCCCGGGAGGATCGGCCTACGAGGCGAACGTGCGCACCCTCCACGCCTTCGGCTCGGGCTCGCAGCCGCCGTTGGTGCTGGTGTTCCACTCGGCCGGCGATGTCACGTCCGATCCGCTGGTTGCGAAGGCGATCACCGACGCCGCCGCGTTGCTGCCGGGATCGCGCTCGAGCTCATACGCCTCCACCCACAGCGACGCCTACGTCTCCAAGGATGGCCACACCACCTTCGCCGAGATCTACCCGGCGGGCGTGATCTCGGGCTTCGATGCGCCCACGAAGATCCACGACCAGGTGCGGGCCGCTGTCCACGGCGATCTGGCCGGATCGCCAATCACCTTTAACCTGACCGGTCTTGACCCGCTGCGGGCCGCTGCAGCCGGTGGCGGATCGGGCGGGCCCAGCATCCTGGTCGAGGCGCTGATCGGCGGGGCCGGGGCGCTGATCATCCTGCTGTTCGTGTTCGGCACGCTACCGGCCGTGGCGATGCCGCTGCTCGTCGCCCTGGCGTCGATCATGACCACCTTCACCGCGATCTGGGCCCTGACATACATCACGGACGTCTCCCTGGTCGTGCAGTTCCTGGTCTCGCTGGTGGGCCTCGGCATCGCCATCGACTACGCGCTGCTGATGATCTTCCGCTTCCGGGAGGAGCTCGAGCACGGCCGCAGCGTCGAGGACGCGACGATCGCGATGACGGTGCACGCCGGCCGTTCGGTGATCGTCTCGGGCTCGACCGTCGCAGTCGGACTGGTCAGCATGGTGATCATCCCGCTGCCGTTCATCCGCTCGATCGGCCTGGGCGGGATGCTGATTCCGGTGGTGTCGGTGATCGCCGCGCTGACGATCCTGCCCGCCGCGCTCTCGCTGCTCGGCCACCGCATCAACCGCCTGCGGGTGATGCCGCGCCGGCTGCTGGGAGCGGTCGACACCGAGACGGGATTCTGGAACCGCTGGTCGGGCGCCGTCACCCGCCGTCCGCTGATCGCATTCCTGGCCGGCCTGGCGGTGGTGGCGTTGCTGCTGATACCCGCCTTGAAGCTGAACCCCAGCGAGGCGCAGGCCAAGAACCTGCCCGGCTCGGGCGACGCGGTGAACGGCCGCATCCTGCTCGAGCGGTCGGGCATCGGCGACGGCGTGCTGAAGCCCTACGACATCCTGATCGAGGGCGCGTCGCCGACGCTCGCCGCGACGGTGGCCGGCGACGTTGCCCGCGCACCGGGCATCGCCGCTGCCGCGGCGCCGGCGTCGTGGCAGCATGGGACGACCTCGATCGTCGAGGCCTTCGGCACTGTTGATGCCTCGTCCGAGCAGGCAAAGTCGATCATCTCGGGCCTGCAGCACACGACGCTGCCGGCGATTCAGAGCCGGGCCGGCGGCGGCGCCCGCATCACCCTGGGTGGCGTCGCACCAGAGGAGCGCGACTTCGTGCACGCCGTCTACGGCAAGTTCCCCTACGTGCTGCTGTTCGTGATCGTGCTCACCTATGTGCTGCTGGCGCGCGCGTTCCGCTCGCTGGTGCTGCCGTTGAAGGCCGTGATCCTCAACCTGATCTCGCTGGGGGCCGCGTACGGCATCGTCGTCTTCATCTTCCAGCAGGGCCACGGCAGCAAGCCGATATGGGGACTCGACGCGACCCAGGCCGTGATCGCCTGGATCCCGCTGATGATATTCGCCTTCCTATACGGCCTCTCGATGGATTACGAGGTGTTCATGCTCTCGCGGATCCGTGAGGCGTACGACGAGACCGGCGATACCAGCACCGCCGTGCGGCTGGGTCTTGCCCGCACCGGCAAGCTCGTCACCAGCGCCGCTCTGGTGCTGATGTTTGCCTTCTTCACGCTCTCCACCGGGCCTGGCCCCGACATCAAGCAGTTCGGGATCGGCTGCGCGGCCGGCATCGTGGTCGACGCCACCCTGATCAGGGGTGTCCTGGTGCCCTCGGTCATCTGCCTGCTGGGCCGTTGGAACTGGATCTTCCCCCAGCGGGCGGCACGACTGCTGATGGTCGACGCGCGGCCCGTGCCCGAGGCATCCGGCGACTGACCAGCCGCGGGTTCAGGAAGCGAGGCGGCGGATCGCGTGGACGCGGTTCATCGCGTCCAGCGCCGCAACCTTGTAGGACTCGGCCAGCGTCGGGTAGTTGAACACCGCGTCCACCAGGTGGTCGACCGTGCCGCCCGTCGTCATCAGCATCTGGCCGATGTGCACCAGTTCGGTGGCGCCGGTGCCGAACACATGCACCCCCAGCAGCGAGCCGTCCTCGGAGGACACCAGCAGCTTCAGCATCCCGTGCGAGTCGCCCAGGATCTGGCCACGTGCCAGCTCGCGGTAGCGCGAGATGCCGATCTCGTACGAGATCGAGGCGGCGGTCAGCTCCTCCTCGGTACGCCCCACGTAGCTGATCTCGGGGATCGTGTAGATGCCGATCGGCATCGGCCCGCCCATCGAGTGGGTGGCGAGGCCGAAGGCGTCGCTCGCGGCCAGCCGGCCCTGCTCCATCGAGCTCGCGGCCAGGCTGGGAAAGCCGATCACGTCGCCAACGGCGTAGATGTGCTTGACCTTGGTGCGATACCGCGGCCCGACCGAGATCCGCCCACGCCGGTCGGCCTCCAGCCCGGCGTGCTCGAGGCAAAGGCTGGACGTCGCGCCCTGGCGGCCGGCCGAGTACAGCACGGCGTCGGCGGGGATGCGCTTGCCGCTCGCCAGATGGGTGATCGCTCCCGTGGGATGCTTCTCGACCCGGGTGACGGTCTCGGAGAAGCGGAACACCACGCCCACGTCGCGCAGGTGGTACTGCAGCGCCTCGATGATCTGCGTGTCGCAGAACTCGAGCAGCGCGCTTCGCTGTTCGATCACGGTCACCTTGGTGCCAAGCGTGGCGAACATCGATGCGTACTCGATGCCGATCACGCCGGCACCGACCACCACCAGGGAGGACGGTATCCAGTCCAGGTTGAGGATGTCGTCGGAGTCGAGGATCGTGCGCCCGTCGAACTCGACGGTCGCCGGGCGAGCCGGGCGGGTGCCGACCGCGATCACGACCTTGGAGGCCGAGACCGAGCGCTCCTCGCCGCTCTCGCCGTCCACCGCCAGGCGGTGAGCATCGACGAAGCGGGCGCTGCCGATGATCATCGTGATGTGGTTTCGGCCCAGCTGGTTTCGCACCACGTCCACCTCGGCCTTGATCACATGCTCGGTGCGCCAGAACAGATCGTGGCTGGTGATGTCCTGCTTGACCCGGTAGCTCTGCCCGTAGATGCCGCGCTGGCTCATGCCGGTGAGGTAGATGACCGCCTCGCGCAGGGTCTTCGACGGGATGGTGCCGGTGTTGATGCAGACGCCGCCGACCATGTGGCCGCGCTCGACCAGGGCCACGCGCCGGCCCAGCTTGGCAGCCTGGATGGCCGCCTTCTGTCCGGCGGGTCCCGAGCCGATCACAAGCAGGTCGTAGTCGTATGCCACTGCTGCGTAATCGGCCGCGGCGGTGCGCTGTTGAGACCAAACGGCGCCCGCCAAGAGCCCCTTCGCCGGCGATCGTGTATCACTTCGCGGGTGGAAGCGACCGGCCAGATGCCCCCCGACCGAGAGATCCTGGCACTGGCCCTGCCCGCCCTGGGCGCGTTGATCGCCGAGCCGCTGTACGTGCTGGGCGATACCGCGATCGTCGGCCACCTGGGCACCGTCTCGCTGGCCGGTCTGGCGGTGGCCGGCCTGCTTCTGAGCGAGCTGCTCGGCTTCACCACGTTCCTGGAGTACGGCACGACGTCTCGCGCTGCCCGGCTCTACGGCGCCGGCGACCTGCCGGCCGCTCTGGATGCCGGCGTGCAGGCGACCTGGCTGGCGCTGGCGCTGGGTGCGGCGATGGCGGTCGCGATCGAGCTGCTGGCCGCGCCCGCCGTGCATCTGGTCGCCGGTGGCGCGACGCCGGCCGCCGCGCAAGGGTTGACCTGGCTTCGGATCGCCGCGCTCGGCGCGCCGTTCGTTCTGGTCACCGCGGCTGCGCAGGGCTGGCTGCGCGGCTTCCAGGACACCCGCACCCCGCTCTACGTGCTGGCGGCCGCCAATCTGGCCAGCATCTGCCTCTCGCTGCTCTTGATCCGGGGGCTGGGGTTCGGCATCGAGGGCTCCGCGATCGCGAACGTGCTCGCCCAGACCGCCTCTGGGCTGCTGTTCCTTGCGCTGCTGATCCGCCGCGGCGCGCCGCTTGCGCCCAGCTGGACGCGCATCCGCGCGCAGCTGCTGGCGGCGAGGGATCTGTCGGTGCGAACGCTCGCCTTCTTCGCCGCGTTCACAGTGGCGGCGGGTGTGGCCGCCAGGATGGGTGACGCGCAGTTGGCAGCCCACCAGATCGGCGCCCAGATCTGGGTGTTCTGCGCGCTCTTCCTCGACTCGACTGCGATCGCCGCGCAAGCTCTGATCGGCCGCCTGCTGGGCGCCGGCTCGATCGACGTCGCGGCGCGGCTGGCGCGCCGGCTGCTGGTGGCCGGCCTTGGCTTGGGGCTTGCCTTCGCCGCGCTGCTGGCGGCTGCGCACACCCTGCTACCGGCCATCTTCTCGGGCGACGCGGCGGTGCGCGGTCAGGCGGCGCACCTGTGGCCGTGGCTGGTGCTGATGATGCCCGTCAACGGCGTGCTGTTCGCGCTGGACGGCGTGCTGCTGGGCGCCGGCGACCTGCGTTTCATGCGGAACGTGACCGTGGTCGCGGCGCTGTGTGGGTACCTGCCGGCGTCGCTCGCCACGGCGCACTTCGGTTGGGGGTTGGCGGGCATCTGGCTGGGCCTCTCGGCGTTCATCTGGATCCGGTTCGCGGCCGGCATCGCTCGCTGGGCGGGACGCCGCTGGCTGGTGGGCGGCGCGCGGATGGTGGACGAGGCGATCTAGGAGGTTCGGGCGCGCACCATGTCGGCGGCCTTCTCGCCGATCATGAACGTGCCCACCATCGGGTTGACGGTCGGCATGGTGGGGAAGATCGAGCCGTCAGCGATGCTGAGGCCCTCGATGCCGCGCACCCGCAGCTGTGGATCGACGACGGCCGTGTCGTCGCCGGCCGCACCCATCTTGCACGTGCCGCTGGGGTGGTAGACGGTGTGGTGCACGGCCCGGCCGTAGGTGGAGAGGTCGGCGTCGCTGGTGATCGCCGGACCGGGCGCCACCTCGCGCTTGAGCCAGCTCGCGAACGGCTCGGTCGCCGCCACCTCACGTGCGATCTTCAGTCCGTCCACGATCGTCTGCTCGTCGTACCCTTCGGCATCGGTGAAGTACTGAAAGTCGAGCGCAGGCTTGACGTCGGGATGCTTCGACAGCAGCCACATGCGGCCGACCGAGCGTGAGCGGGGGATGTTCGGCGTCATGCAGATGACGTCGTCGGGCACCGGATACCCCAGCCGCTCGGTGTTGAACGTGAACGGCATCTGGTAGGTGTGGAACATCAGGTCGGGGCGGTCGTCCTTGCCCAGCCGGTTGACGAACAGCGCGCAGTCGGCCTCCATCACTCCCTCAGGTGGCAGCGGGCGGTTCAGCTCCCACATGATGATCGACTCGGGGTGGTCGATCAGGTTCTCACCCACGCCGGGCAGGTCGTGCTGCAGCTCGATGCCCAGCGCGCGCAGGTCGTCGGCTCGGCCGATGCCCGACAGCATCAGCAGCCGTGGCGTATCGATCGAGCCGCCGCAGACGATGATCTCCCGATCGGCACGGAGCTCGCCGCCGTCGGTGGTGACCGAGACGGCGCGACCGCCCTCCAGGTTCACCCGCCGCACCCACGTCTCGGTCAGGATCGTCAGGTTCGGCCGCGAGCCCATGATCGGGTGCAGGTAGGCGACGCTGGACGACGAGCGCACACCGGTGGCGGGGTCGTAGCCGACATCGAGGAAGCCGGCACCATCGGGGAAGGGGCCGGCATTCCAGTCCGGGTTCGCCTGCACACCGGCGGCCTGGGCGGCGGCCGGGATCCAGTCCTTGAGGATCGGGTTGCGATCCTTCTCGGCCACGATCTGGTGCTTGGTCTCGAGCCGCTGGTAGTAGCCCTCCATCGTGTCGGGATCCCAGCCCTCGGCGCCACGATCGACCCAGTCCTGCCAGTCGCCCGGGAACGGCTTGAAGTAGATCTGCGTGTTGTGGGATGAGCAGCCGCCCAGCACCGCCGCTCGCGAGTGCAGGATGTGCGCGTTGCCGCGCGGCTGCAGCGTGGTGGTGTAGCCGAGGTCGAGCGGCCCCTCGAGCAGCGACAACCAGCGTCGCAACTGCAGCACGTCGTCCAGTCCGACATCGCTGGGGCCAGCCTCGATCAGGCAGACGGTGACGGCCGCGTCCTGGGAGAGGCGGGCTGCGACGATCGCGCCCGCGGTGCCCCCGCCAACAACGACGTAGTCGTAGGAGTCGCCGTCTTTTGCCATGCCTGCGATCATACAGAGCAGCGACCCCCCAATTGGGGTACGACGACGACCGGAGCATGTGCGACGCTACAGCGGCGAGAGGAAGGGGTCTCGAGTCAAGGTGCCGCCAGTTCCATCAGCGAAGGAAAAGGCCGTGCTCACGCAGTCGCGTGGCATGGGCGCGTCGGCCATGCTCGGAGTCGCACTGGTGGCCAGCTACGGCGCGCTCGCCGTGGTGGCGCTGAACGGCCTCGGCATGGGCGGCCTGCTCGGGCTCCCCGGGCGCGCCATCGACGCCGTGGTGGGCGTGAACGCGGCACCGTTCACGCAGCCGGCGACCGGCGGCACTCCGCCGGGTACCCCGAACGGCGGCGGCACCGGATCGGGAGGCTCCGCAGCTGGCGGGCCCCAGAGTGGCGGCGGCGCCGGAGCGGGAGGCTCTGCAGGTGGCGGGCCCCCCGGTGGCGGCGGCTCCACTGGAGGCACGTCCGGCGGCGGCCCGGCTCCTGGCGGCGGCCCGGCCCCCAACCCCAACCCGAATCCCAACCCCAACCCGAATCCCAACCCGCCGCCGCGCCCGGGCGAGCGCGGCGATGGTGGCGTTCCCTCAGGGCCCTCCGGGCACCACCGCCATCATCACGGCGACCGCCGCTGCACCGCGCACGCCAGTGGTCACGACCGGCGCTGCGTGGAACACGAGGGCGGCGGTGGATCGCGAGCCCCCGGTCACCACCGCCACCATCACCGAGCCGAGCGTGCGCCCCGCGCCACGCGGCATCACCACGTCGCTCACCATCGCCACCATGGTGCTGACCGCCACCACCGTGCTCACCGCCACCACCGTGCTCACCACCGCAGCCACTGCGGCGATCACCGGCACAAGGCGTCTCGGCACCGGCATGGCCCGCACGGCCATGGGCATCGCCACGGCGGAGGCAGGCACGCCCCCTAGATCGCGTCGACGCGCTCCACGTACCACACTACCCAGGCGCCCTCGGTCTTCTCGGTCTGGACGACGCGAGCGCCGGGTGGGAACGGCACCTCGCAGAACTCACGGGCGAGTCCGCGAACGCCGCCGATCTCCTCGCGCTTGACCATCATGAACGGGATCACGATCCGCGACAGGATCGCAACTTCGGATCCCTCGAAGTCTGGGGCGGGACTCTGCATGGTCAATCGTTCGCTGCCGCCCGTCACTATCCTGGTTCGGTGAGCAAGAACTTCTCGTTGCGCTCGCTGGACGAGGCGCTGGGCGAATTCCGCCCAGCGCACGTGACCGCCGTCCGCCGGATGCCACTGGCGACCGTTGCCGGGCTGGTTGCCGCGGCCGCCGTGCCATCTCCCACCGACCTGCCAGGGTTCCGGCGAAGCGCGGTGGACGGCTATGCCGTGCGCGCGCAGGACACCGGCGGTGCGACGCCGGCGGGGCTGGCGATCGTGGGCAGCGTTCGCATCGGATCGATGCCGGCGACGGTGGTCGGCACAGGTCAGGCGGTTGAGATACCAACCGGCGGCGCGCTGCCCGATGGCGCGGATGCGGTGGTGATGGTCGAGCGCACGGCTGTCCGCGAGCCCGGCCGTGTCGAGTTGAGTGGCACCGTGCGCGCAGGAGACAACGTCGTCCAACCTGACGACGATGTCGCCCGGGGTACGCCACTGGTCGCACCGGGCCGACCGATCCGGCCGCACGACATCGGCCTGCTGGCGGCGGCCGGACTGCTCGAGCTGGATGTGCACCGCCGGCCCGTGGTCGGCGTTCTCGCGACGGGAGACGAGGTGGTGGGCGCCGGCGGCATCCCCGGCGCGGCGCAGGTGCGCGACGCCAACTCGCCGGCTCTGGCGGCCCTGATCGAGGAGTTGGGCGGTCGGCCGCTGCCGCTGGGGATCGTGTCCGACGATCCCGGCCATCTGGAGCGAGCGTTCCGCGACGGTCTGGCGCGCTGCGATCTGCTGGTCGTCTCGGCCGGCTCGTCGATCGGTGCGCGGGATGCGACCGCCGAGGTGGTCGCGCGCCTCGGGCCGCCCGGCATCTGGTGCCACGGCCTCGCTGTGCGCCCGGGCCGGCCGACGCTGCTGGCCGAGGTGCTGGGCCGGCCGTTGATCGGACTGCCGGGGAACCCGGTCTCGGCGCTGGTGGTGATGCGGCTGATCGGCGCGGCGGTGATCGCGCGGCTGGCGGGGCGAGCGGGGCTGCCGCCGGCGGCGACCGTGACGGGCACGCTCGACAGTGAGATCGCGTCCCGCGTGGGCCGCACAGACGTCGTCCAGGTGGTGCTGCGGGGCGATCGGGTGGTGCCGCTGTTCGGCAAGGTGTCGCAGCTCTCGCTGCTGGGCAGGGCGGACGGCTACCTGGTGGTGCCGGCCGCGGACGAGGGGCTGACGGCCGGCAGCCCGGTGGCCGTCACGCCATATCGCTGAGCGGCGCCGGTCGCCGCCGCGTGCAGGGTGTAAGGTGGCGAGATGGAGCGCTGGCACATCCCGTCCATCGAGGCCGACGGCCGGCGCGAGCCGCGGGTGCTGTTCTCGACCGCCGAGACGCGTGCCGTGATGATCGACCTGCGTGACGGTGAGCAGCTGGGCGAGCACAGCGTGCACGAGCGTGCGGTATTGCAGGTGGTCGCGGGGCGCGTGGCCGTCGTCGCCGGCGGTGAACGGGCCGAGTGCGAGGCCGGCACCCTCGTCACCTTCGCGCCGGGCGAGCGGCACGCCGTGACGGCGCAGGGGGACGCGCGGGTGCTGCTGATGCTCTCGCCGTGGCCCGGCGCGGGCCACTTCCCGGATGGCACCGCGATCGACGCTGCCCGCATGCCGGCCAACGCCACCGCCCAGCCGCTCTGACGGAGTGAATCGGGGGTGCGTGGGGGATGGCACGGCAGCGCCTACCGCGCCGGCGTGACGCCGCAAAGCGGCCACGCCCTCCCTCCAATCGGCGCCACATCTGTCGGAGATCCGATCCGCGGATCGCGGGGTACCCTGAATGTATGGAATCCGACCGGAGGAGCATCGTGAGCACCGAGGTGGAGCGAACCGACCAGGAGTGGCAGCAACTGCTGACCCCCGAGCAGTACCAGGTGATGCGCCAGAAGGGCACCGAGCGTCCCTTCACAGGTCGTTACGTCGACGCCAAGCAGGACGGTGTCTACCGCTGCGTCGCGTGTGGCAATGAGCTCTTCGACGCCGACGCCAAGTTCGACTCCGGCACCGGCTGGCCGAGCTTCTGCGAGCCGGCCAACCGCCAGAACGTCACCCTCGGCACCGATACCAGCCACGGCATGGTGCGCACCGAGGTGGCCTGCGCTCGCTGCGGGTCGCATCTCGGTCACGTCTTCGACGACGGCCCCGCCGAGACCGGGAAGCGCTACTGCATCAACTCGGTGGCGCTCGACCTGGAAGCGCGCTGAGCGATGGCCGGGGGGCAGGACTCACGCAGCGGCTGCCGAAGGACGTCACTCTCGGTCGCCCCGCACCTTGCCGGCCGGCCGCCCCGCAGATGAGCACCATGCCGACCCGCCCCCGCACCCTGAGCCGCGACGAGCGTCTGTGGCTTCGCTACCTGATCGCCGATCTGGAGGGTGACGCCGAGCGCATGCGGCGCGTCGGCCACACCCTCGACGGTCTCAGTGGCGGTCGAGGGCGAGCGCCTGGCGCACCTCGTCCAGCGATGTGACCATCTGCGCCCCGTCCGGCGGCGGCTCGTCGCGGCGTCGCAGCCAGATGGTGACCGAGACGCCGGAGGCGATCGCCCCGGCGATGTCGGTAGCCGGCGTGTCTCCGATCATCGCCACCCGCTCGACCGTGAGGCCGATCATCGCCGCGGCCTGCCGGAACGCCGCAGCGTCAGGCTTTGCGATGCCCAGCTCAGCCGAGATCGCGACCGCGTCGATCGCGTCGGCCAGGCCCGACGCCTCCAGCTTCATCCGCTGATGCTCCGACGGCCCGTTGGTGAGAACGGCGATCGCACGACCTCGGGCGCGCAGATCGTCGAGCAGCGCGCGAGCTCCCGGTAGCGGCCGGACCAGTGCCATCAGGCGGTTGCTCGTCTCGGCGTACTCCTCGATCAGCTGGATGCTCGGCTCTGTCCACGGTGAGAGCACCGACCGCAGTCGGTCGCGCTGATACTCGATGTAGCTGATGGTGCCGGTGTCGACGGCTGTGGCGCGGTTGGCCCGGGTGTGTGCCCGGTAGCGGCGCTCGAACTCGTCCAGATCGACCTGCGGCAGCCGCTCGCCGATGAGGTCGCGCACCGCAAGCCAGCGGGCGCGCTCGGCGGTGGCGGTGTCGATCAGCGTGCCGTCGAGGTCGAACAGGACGCCGTCGATCATGCGACCCCGCGCCGGCTCGCCGCACCGTGCGCACCAACCGCTACCACGTCGCCGTCCACGAGCGCAGTTGCCGGGTCGTTGCCGATCGGAACGCCGTTCAGGCACAGCCCCTGCTCGCACGGCAGGCTGGCGATCGCCAGCGCCTGGCCGAGCGTCGCCGCGCGCAGCGATCGGCGACCCACCGCCGGCGATTCGACGACAACGAGCGGCTGCGGCTCGGCGCGCGCCCGCGTGTACTGCTCGTCCGTATTCAGGTTACGCAGCGACTCGCCGTGGGCCAGCTTCCGCGCATCCACCATCATCGTCCGCGCGCCGTCCAGCAGGTCACCAAGGCGCAGCCGATCGGCCGCCAGCTGCGCCTCGACCCGTGGCAGCATCTCCAACCGGTAGGCGGCCGCCAGCGGGTGCAGGCGGCCGTCCGCCTCCGGCACCGCCACCTCGGCGTCCACCAGCGCGGCAGCCACGGCCAACACGAACTCTGGGTGCAGCAGCGGCGTGTCCACGCCCGAGACGAAGGCCACCTGGCAGCGTCCGTTGAGGGCGCGCATCCCGGCGGCCATCGCCTCCAGCGGCCCGCGGCCGGGAATCGCGTCGGCCACCACCTCCGCCCCTGGCAGCTCCGGCAGTCGCTGGCCGGCCGCGTGCACCACGGCGACCGGCGCCGCCACCCGTTGCAGCACGTCGCTGATGTGGCGCACCATCGTTGAGCCGTGCCACTCGAGCAGCGCCTTGTCTCTCCCCATCCGGCTGGAGCGACCTCCCGCAAGGACGATTGCGCCCAGCCGGAGCTGCGCAGGTGCCTCGGATGGCGGGACGGTGATCGCGTGCACGTCGCTCGGCGGGCAGTCTAGATGGTCACTGTGACAGCTCACGCCCGCGGCGCCGCAGCACCCGTTCGTCGCCCACCCGCCGCGTCACGCCCTCGGCGTCCAGCGCCTCCAGCAGAGCCTGGGCGTATCGGCGCGAGCAGCCCAGCCGGTCGCGTAGCTCAGCGATCGTGACCGCGCCGCGCTGGGACGCGACCGCGACGGCGGCGTTGCGGGCATCGGCGTAGGCCTCGGCGGTGAACAGCAGGTCGCGCCCGGCCGCGACGACGCGCCCCTCGGCCAGCAGGTGGGCGGCCGCGGCCCGCTCGCCCGGTTGCAACGTAGGGGGCGCGAACGGCGGGCCGGCCGCGATCCGTTGATAGAGCTGCTCGGCGCCGTCCGGCGATGTGGCCGCCCGGCGCCTCGGCGGCACAGGCTGCTCGGCTGGCAGCACTGGCGCGATGCCGCTGCGAGAGGGGTTTGCATCCAGCACGGTGCCACCGGCCAGCGTCGTCTGCGGCGCGGTCAGCCGGATCACGACGTGGTCGCCTGCGACCGTCGTCAGCGCCCGCTCCAGCCGCAGCTGCGCCCGGCCCGCGGATCCGGGGGCGATCGCCTCGCCGTCCCGCACGATCACCCGCGCCGGCGTCTCGGACGTGCCGTGATGCACCGTCACACGTGCACCGCGGCGCAGCTCGTGCGGTGCGCCTGCCAGCACCTCGACCTCGCACTCCAGCCGGAACGAGCCTCGCAGCGTGCCCGCCTCCGCCAGCGTGTCGCCGCGTCGCAGGCGTGTGCGATCGGCGCCGATCAGCGCCACCGCCACCCGCTGTCCGGCCACTGCCCGCGCGACCGGATGATCGTGAACCTGCACGCTGCGTACCCGCACCGGTCGCGCACCCGGCTCGATCGCCAGCTGGTCGCCGGGCGCGATGCTGCCCGCCCACAGCGTGCCGGTCACGACGGTGCCGATCCCGCGCAGGGTGAATACGCGATCGATCGGCATCCGAGCCGCTCCCTCGCCGGTACGGGCGGGGACGTCCGCCGTCAGCTGGTCGAGCGCCAGGCGCAGCTCGTCGAGACCCTGTCCGGTACGCGTCGAGACCTCCACCACCGTCGCCCGCGGCACCAGGTCCTCGATCTGCAGCCGCGCCACCAGTGCCGTCTCGTCGTCCACCAGGTCGCGCTTGGTCAGGGCGACCACGCCGCGGCTGACGCCCAACAGCCGCAGGATCGCGAGGTGCTCCTCGGTCTGTGGCATCACGCCGTCGTCGCAGGCGACAGCCAGCAGGTACAGATCGATGCCTGTGGCGCCGGCCACCATCGTGCGCACGAAGCGCTGATGGCCAGGCACGTCGACCACCGACAACCGTCGCCCGGATGGCAGCTGCAGCGGCGCATATCCGAGCTCGATCGAGATGCCGCGAGCCTTCTCCTGTGGCAGGCGGTCGGTGTCGATACCGGTCAGCGCCGCGACCAAGGCTGTCTTGCCATGATCGATGTGACCGGCGGTGCCGAGGGTCAGCGGCTGCGCCTCGCTCACCGCGCGATCAGGTCGCACTGCTCGTCGCTCAGCGTGCGGCAGTCGAGCAGCACCCGCCCCTCCCGGACGCGCGCGATCAGCGGTGGGTCGCCGCTGCGCAGCTGTGCTGCCAGCTGCTCGCCACCCTCCAGCGCGCAGGCGAAGCTGTCCAGCTCGAGCAGCGGCAGCGCGCCGCCGCCCACACGCGAGCGGGTCGCGGCCAGCTCCCCACCCAGCCGCCGGGCGAGCCGCTCGGCCCGCGCCCGCACCGCCTCCAGCGGTTCTCCCGCGGCGGCCAGCACCGGAATCTCGGCCACCGCCCTGGCGGGATCCCGATACAGTTCGAGCGTCGCCTCCAGTGCGGCCAGCGAGAGCTTGTCGATCCGCAGCGCGCGTGCCAGCGGATGGCGCCTGACCCGCCCCACCGCCGCCTCGCGCCCGACCACGATGCCGGCCTGGGGTCCGCCCAACAGCTTGTCGCCCGAGAAGCAGACCAGGTCGGCGCCGGACTCGATGCTGGAACGCGCGGTCGGCTCATCCAGCAGCTGCGGCAGATCGATCAGCGCCCCCGAGCCGAGGTCGTCGATCAGGGCGACGCCACGTGCCGTCGCCAGCTCCGCCAGCTCGTCCAGGCCCACCCGGGCGGTGAACCCGACCATCCGGAAGTTGGACTGGTGGACGCGCATGATGGCACGCGTCTCGCCGGTCACCGCCCGCTCGTAGTCCGCCAGGCTGGTGCGGTTGGTTGCGCCCACCTCCACCAGCCGCGCGCCGGAGCGGGCGAGGATGTCGGGGATGCGGAAGCCGTCGCCGATCTCGATCAGCTCGCCGCGGCTGATCAGCACCTCGCCGTCGCCGGCGATCGCTGCCAGGCACAGCAGCATCGCCGCAGCGTTGTTGTTGACGGCGAGGCCGGTCTCGGCCCCGGTCAGCTCGGCCAGCAGTGGCGCGAGGTGGTCGTGACGCGAGCCGCGGGTGCCGCTCTCCAGGTCGAACTCCAGCGTTGAGTAGCCCTGCCCAACCGCCACCACGCGGTCAAGCGCGGCGCGTGCAAGCGGCGCTCGGCCAAGGTTGGTGTGCACGATCACGCCGGTCGCGTTCAGCACCGGACGCAGGCTGGGCGGCCGCTCGAGCAGCGCTGCCGCTTGGGACAACAGCTGTTGCCGGCCGCGGGCGCGGCCTTCGGCGCGGGCGGCGGCGACCATCGAGCGCAGCGCCGCCAGCACCGCCGGCCGGCCGTGCTCGGCGATCAGCGCGGCTGCCTCCTCGCTTCGGAGCAGGGCGTCCACCGAGGGCAGGTCACGTAGCGGGTTGATCGACACAGCAACGATTGTAGGGTGTGGCGGTGGCAAACAGGCGGCCCCCGCTCTACTCAATGCAGGCCGGGCCCCGCCGGCGACGCCGACCGACCGGCGTTCTCGTGCTGTCGGGGATGGCCGGCATCGGCCTGCTGGCGGTCGCTGCCATCGTCGGCATCGCCGCCTGGCGGCTGCTACCCCTGCTCGACCGGGGCGCCGGCTCGATCCCGACTTCGGCGCTGACCGGCGTCCCGCCGCTGGCCACGCCCGGCAGCGGTCCGGCGCCGCTTCGCGACGCCGGCGCGTCGCGGGCGCCGATCGCGGGCGTGCACTCGCCGGCCGCGATCGTGATCGATGCCGGCACCGGCGCGGTGCTGTGGATGCGCCATCCGCACGCCCGGCGCCCGGTCGCCAGCCTGACGAAGCTGATGACCGCGCTGCTGGTCGAACGGCCGGGGGGTCTCGCCCGCTCGTTCACGATCACCCCGGCGATGACCGGCGAGCTGGGCTACACGCTGGGGCTGAAGGCGGGTCAGCGCGTGAGCGTGCGCGACATGCTGGCGGCGATGCTGATCGGTTCGGCCAACGACGCCGCGGACGCGCTGGCGGTGCGGCGGGCGGGGTCGCTGGCCGCCTTCGTCCGGTTGATGAACCGCGAGGCCCACCGGCTGCGGCTGTCCGACACCCACTTCTCCAACCCCAGCGGCATCGTCGACAGCGGCAACGCCAGCTCGGCGTGGGACGTGGCCTACGTGGCGCGGCTGCTGCTTGGTCGGCCGGCGCTGCGAGCGCTGGTCGGCCGCAAGGTCTACACGCCGCGCGGCGGGAGCCCCTACGTCAGCCGAAACCAGATGCTGTGGACGTACCCGGGCGCGATCGGCATCAAGACCGGCTCCACCACGCTCGCTGGCGACTGCGTTGCGGCGGCCGCCCGCCGCAACGGCCACACGTTGATCGCGGTCGTCCTGGGCGCGTCGGGTGACCAGTTCGACCAGGCCTCGCGGCTGCTCAGCTGGGGCTTTCGGAAGGTGCATGCGTGAGCGGGCCGTTCGAGGGCTACCGGATCCTGGCGCCGCCCTTTGGCCCGGCCGATGGCCGCGAGCTGGCACGCGCGCTGTTCGGCGTGGACGGCGAGCCGTCGGAGTTGGGCAGCCACCAGGATCGCAACTTCCGCATCGCGGCGGTCGATGGGCGCCGCGTGGTGCTGAAGATCGCCAACCCGCACTTCGGGCTCGACTCGCTGGAGATGCAGAACGCGGCCATGCTGCACGTCGCCGAGCGAGCAGTGCCGTTCCAGACGCCGCTGCCGCTGCCGGCCCTGGACGGCGGCCTGATCAGCTCCGTGCAGCGTGACGGGCAGGAATACCACGTGCGGCTAGTGAGCTATCTCGAGGGCGTGCCGCTGACGGAGTCCGGGCACCTGGCCGGCTCCGTGCGAGCGGCCCTGGGCGAGATGGCGGCCGGCATCTCGTTGGCCCTGGCGGACTTCGACCATCCCGCGGTCGACCGCGTCCTGCAGTGGGACGTGCAGCACGCCCGGGCGGTGGTGGATGGTCTGATCGGCCACGTCGCCGACCCGGCGCGGCGGGCGCTGGTCGAACGGGCGATGGCCGTGCATGACGCCGCGCTGGCACCGCTTGCCGACCGCCTGCGGCGCCAGGTGATCCACGGCGACGTCACCGACTACAACGTGATCGGCAGCCGTGACCCGTCTCGGCGGCTGATGCCGCACGGCCTGATCGATTTCGGTGACATGTCCCGCAGCTATCTGGCCGCGGAGGTTGCGGTGTTGGCGACGGCTGCCGTCTCGCACGATCCCCGCGATGCGCTGGCGGCCGTGGTCGACTGCACCGGCGCCTTCCACGGCCGCCTCCCCCTGACGGAGCACGAGCTGGCGGCGATGTGGCCGCTGGTGCTGGGCCGCGCTTCGCTCTCGGCCGTCTCGACCGAGCAGCAGGCGGTGCTCGAGCCCGGCAACGCGTACGCGGTCGGACTGATCGATTCGGAGTGGGGCTCGCTGTCTGCGGCCGCTGGTCTCCCCGCCCCGCTGGTGGAGGCGTCGCTGCGGGTGGCCTGCGGATTCGACGCCCATCCCCGCTCGGGCGTGCTGCGCCGGTTTCTCGAGCAGGGCGGCTTCACGCCGGTGATAGATCTCGCCGGCCGTCGCCTGCGCACCGTTGACCTGAGCCCCCGGGCACCGGCCTACGCGTTCGGCGAGTGGCGGTCGCGACAGGGCGTGGCGGACGCCTCGGCGGTCGGCCAGGGCGAGTTGGCGGTGGGACGCTGGGGCGAGGCGCGGCTGCACCGGGCGCCGCTGCCGGCGGCTGACGAGCCAGACTCGCTGCATCTGGGCGTCGACGTGTTCGCGGCCGCCGGCGAGCCGGTGCGGGCGCCATTTGCGGGCGAGGTGTGGCAGGTGCGCGACGACGCTGTCGTGCTGCGCCATCGCGAGCCCGACCTCTTCCTCGAGCTGGCCCACGTCGTGCCGGCCGAGCTTGGCGGACGGGTTGAGCCGGGCGCGATCGTTGGCGTCGTGGCCGACGGCTCGATTCCCCACCTGCACGTCCAGCTCGGTCTGGAGGTGATGGATCCGTCGCAGCCGCTGCCGGGCTGGGCGCCGCCGTCGCAGCGCGGTGCCCGCCTGGCGCTCAGCCCCGATCCCTCGCTACTGGTCGGCATCGACGCGGCCGCACCCTACCGCGACCCGGATCGGCTGCTGGCCGCCCGCAGGCGCGTGGTGGCGGCGGCACAGCAGGTCTACTTCGAGCACCCGCCCGAGATGGTGCGCGGCTGGCGGCACCACCTCTACGACGCCGACGGCCGAGCGTACCTGGACGTGGTCAACAACGTGGCGGTGCTGGGGCACAGCCACCCGGGCGTGGCGGCCGCCGCGGCGCAGCAGCTGCGGCTGCTCAACACCAACTCGCGCTTCCTCTACGACAGCATCGTGGAGCTGGCGGAGCGGCTGGTCGAGCTGGTGCCGGCACCGCTCGACACGGTGCTGTTCGTCAACTCCGGCAGCGAGGCCAACGACCTCGCGCTGCGGATGGCCCGCGTCCACACCGGCCGCGAACCTGTGATCGCGACCGAGGGCGCCTATCACGGCTGGACATCGGGCACCTACGCCGTCAGCACCTCGCCGGTCGACAATCCGGCCGCGTCGCTCTCGCCGCCGGCCGGATTGCGTCTGGTGCCCCAGGCCAACACCTACCGCGGACCGTACGCCGCGGCGCCCGATGCCGGACACCGCTACGCCGAGCACGTGCGGCTGGCCGCGGACGGGGCGGCCGCCTTCATCTGCGAGCCGATGCTGGGTAACGCCGGCGGCGTGCTGGTTCCAGACGGCTACCTCAAGCAGGCGTACGGCCACGTCCGCGCCGCCGGCGGCGTCTGCATCAGCGACGAGGTGCAGGTCGGCTACGGCCGGCTTGGCGAGTGGTTCTGGGCGTTCCAGCAGCAGGGTGCGGTGCCGGACATCGTCACGATCGCCAAGTCGACCGGCAACGGCCATCCGATCGGCGCCGTCATCACCACTCGCGCGATCGCCGAAGCCTTCCACCGTAACGCCGGCTTCTTCAGCTCGGTGGGGGGCTCGCCGCTTTCGTGCAGGATCGGGCTGGCGGTGCTGGACGCGATCCGCGATGAGCGGCTGGCCGAGAACGCCACGGCTGTTGGCGGCCGGCTGCGGGCATCGCTGGAAGCGCTGGCGGAGCGGCACGCGCTGATCGGCGCCGTGCACGGTACCGGCCTCTACCTGGGTGTGGAGCTGGTCGGCGATCGCGCCACCAGGGATCCCGCCAAGGCCATCGCCTACGCGGTGTGCGAGCGGATGCGGCAGCTGGGAGTGATCGTGCAGCCGACCGGTGACCACGAGAACGTGCTCAAGGTGAAACCGCCGCTGTGCATCGACGCGGAGGGCGCGGACATGTTCGCCGACACGCTCGACCGGGTGCTGAGCGAGGGCTGGTGAGTCGCCGTCAGGCGGGGCGGGCGACGTGGCTGAGGTCGACCGCGACCACCAGCACCGCGACCAGCGAGAGGTAGACGGCCGCGACCGTCACCCGTTGCGACCACGGAATCGTGTGGTAGGCCACCGACTCCGGGGTCGCGCGCTCCTTCCAGCGGCGGTAGAGCTCATAGACGGCCACCGCAGCCACCAGAACGAGCAGCGGGTTGGGCCGCCAGTAGAACCGGCCGGCCAGCGCCGCCAGGCCCAGGATCCAGAACGCCGGGTGCAGCGCGGCCGCCGCCCGGCCGCCATCCAGCGGTACCACCGGGATCAGGTTGAACAGGTTGATCAGGAAGCCGAGATAGGCCACCGCGCGCAGCAGTTGGCTGTCCAGCTGCCACCCCAGCGCGAAGCATGCAGCCGCGCCGATCGAGCCCAGTATCGGGCCGGCCAGGCCCACCTTCGCCTCCACCCAGGCATTCTTGGGCAGCTCCTTCATGCCCACGACCGCGCCCAGGAACGGGATGAACAGCGGCGCGGTGGAGGGCACGCCCTCGTGCCGCAGCTGGAAGACGTGGCCCATCTCGTGCACGAAGATCAGCAGCACCACGCCCAGCGCGAACCGCCATCCCCAAAACAGCGAGTACGCCGCCACCGAGGCCGCGAACGAGAGTCCCAGCGCCAGGAACTTGATGTTCTTGATCGCGATCAGCACCGGGCCGGCCAGCTTCCAGACCAGCAGCGCCGCGCCTGCCACCGGGCCGAGCAGCCGGCGCAACCAGTGCGGCCGCGGCGGGGTGGGCGGCTCCAGCGAGGCCGGCGGCGTGGCGTCGAATTGGGTCGGCTCCCAGCTCATGGCGCGCCCTCCCGTCCGATCCACTCCTCGCCGCCCTCGAACACTTCCTTCTTCCACACGGGCACGGACTGCTTGAGCGTGTCGATCGCCTGGCGGCAGGCATCGATCGCGGCACCGCGACGGGCGGCCGAGACGGCGATGATCACGCTCGCCTCGCCGATCGGCACGTTGCCGGTGCGGTGGGCCATCGCCACATGCTTGACGTCGTGGGCGGCGGTCACGGCGGCGGCGATCTTCGCCATCTCGCTCTCGGCCATCTCCGGATAGGCGTCGTACTCCAGGTGGGTGACGGTACGGCCGCGGCTGGTGCGCCGGGTGGTGCCGATGAAGGTGGCCAGCGCGCCCGCATCGGGGTCGGACACCTCGGCCACGATCGCCGCCAGGTCGAGCGGCTCGCTCTGCACGCGGAAGCCGCCGCCGGAGACGGGCGGGATCACGGCCACCTCGTCGCCGTCGGTGAGCGGTTGGTCGCGGGCGGCGTACTCCCGGTTTCGGGCGTAGGCGATGCCGGCCGGCTCGTCGCCGAGCGCCAGCGCCCGCCACACGTCGGCCACCAGCGCGCCCGGCTCCAGCTCCAGCTCGCGGTGGCCGCCGCCGGCGCGCTCTCGCAACGCGGCGAACAGCTTGACGGTGATCCTCATGGTTGAACGGTAGCTGTTGGCAATTGGCGCATTGTGCGGACTTTTTCGACGCGGCTGCGCTGACACCCACCAAGCGTCTGTGTAGGTTGTCGCCACAGAGCCCCGGACGCAGAGGTGACGTCGCCAGAGGCTCGGGAGGTGCGGCCCGCCGCGCACCCGAGTCGAGGAAGGCGGCGAGCGCGGCAGCCGGGGCTCTCGCGCGCACCCGGCCGGTAGGATCAGCCGCACCATGGCGGCACCCGACCAGCGGCGCAACGACTCAGGCATCCCGATCGCGCCGTACTACACGGCCGAGGATGGGAGTGCGGCGCCCGACCCGGGCAGCTATCCCTACACGCGCGGGGTGCGCGCGGACGGCTACCGGCAGCGGCCCTGGACGATGCGGCAGTACGCCGGCTTCTCGTCGGCAGAGGAGACCAACCAGCGGTTCCGCCTGCTGCTCGACCGTGGCCAGACCGGCCTCTCGGTGGCGTTCGACCTGCCCACCCAGCTCGGCCTCGACTCCGACGATCCGCTGGCGCTGGGCGAGGTGGGTCGCACCGGCGTCGCGATCGACTCGATCGAGGACATGCGGCTGCTGATGCACGGGATTCCGCTGGGCGAGGTCTCGACCTCGATGACGATCAACGCCCCCGGGTCGCTGCTGCTGCTCCTGTACGAGCTGGTGGCGGAGGAGCAAGGGGTGACCGCCGCCGAGCTGTCGGGCACGACGCAGAACGACATCCTGAAGGAGTACATCGCCCGCGGTAACTACATATTCCCGGCCAAGCCCAGCATGCGGCTGACGGTGGACACCTTCCGTTACTGCACCGAGCGGCTGCCGCGCTGGAACACTATCTCGATCTCCGGCTATCACATCCGCGAGGCCGGCTCGACGGCCGCTCAGGAGCTCGCATTCACGCTCGCCAACGGCATCGCGTACGTCCAGGCCGCGGTGGACGGGGGGCTGCCCGTCGATGCGTTCGCCCGACGGCTCTCCTTCTTCTTCAATGCGCACAACGACTTCTTCCAGGAGGTGGCGAAGTTCCGTGCCGCCCGCCTGATCTGGGCCGAGGTGATGCGCGACCGGTTCGGCGCCACCGACGAGCGCAGCCTGATGCTGCGCTACCACGCCCAGACCGGGGGATCGACGTTGACCGCCCAGCAGCCCGAGAACAACATCGTACGGGTGGCGATCCAGGCGTTTGCAGCCGTCTGCGGAGGGGGCCAGAGCCTGCATACGAACGGCTTCGACGAGGCCCAGGCGCTACCCACCGAGCGCAGCGCGACGATCGCGCTTCGCACGCAACAGATCCTTGCGACCGAGGCCGGCGCGACCGACACGGCCGATCCGCTCGGCGGCAGCTACTACGTCGAGGCGCTGACCGGCGAGCTGGCGGCGCGGGCGCGGGCGACGATCGCCGAGATCGACGGCATGGGGGGCGCGGTGGCCGCGATCGAGTCGGGCTGGGTGCAGGATCAGATCGAGCAGGCCGCCTTCGAGCATCACCGTCGCGTGCAGTCAGGCGAGCAGGTGATCGTGGGTGTCAACCACTGGACGGAGGAGAACGAGCAGCCGATCCAGCTGCATGCGATCGACCCGGAGGCGGAGCGGCGTCAGGTCGAGCGCACACGGGCGCTGCGCGCCACCCGCGACGCGGCCGCCGTCGACGCCGCGCTGGCCGAGCTGCGGCGGGTGGCGGCAGGCGACGAGAACCTGCTGCCGCCGATGCGCGAGGCGTTGCGCCTGAACGCGACGGTGGGCGAGGTCTGCCAGCTGCTGCGCGACCAGTGGGGCACCTACGACGGCCAGCGCGCGCGGGCGTGACAAACGTGAGCACCGTCGCAGGTCGATGGTGCCTGGCACCGCGTTCCGCGTTGCCAGGCACCGGGCGTGTGCTCTCCGCTGTCCGCGGTACCGGTGACATGTAACCTTGACCGCCATGGATCAGCGCTTCGCCTTCATGCTCGGCAGCGGCCGCTGCGGCTCGACCATCGTCGGTCAGGTGGCGGCGATGCATCGCGACGTCGGCTTCATCGCCAACGTCGACGACCGGCTGGCCGGGCTCAATCGTAAGGGCCGTCTGAACAACCGCATCTACCGGTCGCTGCCCGCGCCGCTTCAGAAGCAAGGCGGCCGCCGTGGCGGCGGCTCGCAGGGGCGTCTGACCGCCGGCGTGCGCAGCGTCGCTATGACCCCGTCCGAGGGCTATCGCCTGCTCGACCGCCACGTCTCGCCGATGCTGTCCAAGCCGTGCCGCGACCTGGCGGCCGAGGATGCGTCGAGCTGGCTGTCCGGCCGCTTGCGCGGCTTCTTCGAGCAACGAGCGGCCGCCCAGGGGTTGCCGCTGTTTCTGCACAAGTTCACCGGTTGGCCGCGCGCCGGCCTGCTGCACGCGGTGTTCCCCGAGGCACACTTCGTGCACGTCGTGCGCGATGGCAGGGCCGTGGCCAGTTCGCTCGTCCAGCAGCCGTGGTGGGCCGGGTTCGGTGGCCCGGAGGCCTGGACGTTCGGCCCGCTGGGCGAGGCTGACGACGAGCTGTGGCGGCGCTCCGGCCGCTCGTTCCCCGTTCTGGCCGGCCTGGAGTGGAAGCTGCTGATGGAGGCATTCGCGTCGGCCCGCTCCCTGCTGCCTGACGAGAGCTGGTTGGAGCTGCGCTACGAGGACGTGGTGGCGCGCCCGCGCGAGCAGATCGAGCTGCTGCTTTCGCACCTTGGCCTCGAGTGGAATGAGAGCTTCGAGCGGGCGTTCTCCGGGCTGGAGTTCTCCCCTGTCCGCGCCGACGCCTACCGGCGGGAGCTGTCCGCGCGAGACGTCGAGTACCTCGAGCTCGCGCTGGCGCCCGCGCTTTCGTCGCACGGGTATCAGCCGGGCGGGTGACCGCCCACCGGTCACAGCGGTGGCGACCGCGGGTGCCGTCGCTGGCCGGGCTACCCGGTTTGGCGCTGGCGCTGATCCCGCTGCTGGCCTCGCTGCGACTGGCCGGAAACGGCGGCGGCTACACCATCGACCAGTGGGGTCTGTGGGCAGCGGTGACGGTGATCGCCGCGGCCGTGGCGCTGGTCGCCCAGCCGCTCTCGAACCTATCGGGCGTGCAGCGGCTGCTGCCGCTGGCGCTGCTCGGCCTGGCGGGCTGGAGTCTGCTCTCGATCCGGTGGGCCGCGTGGCCGCAGAGCGCGCTCGTGGAGGCCGATCGCTACCTTTTCTACGCCGCCGCGGCCGGCCTGGTGCTGGTCGCAGTGACCACGCCCGGCTGGCGGCGGATCCTGGTCGTGGCCGTCGCCGCCTCGACGGCTCTGCCGGCCCTGATGGTGGCGTATCAGCTGGTCGGCGAGACGGGTGTGTCGGGCATGTTCGATGCCGGACGGCTGGTCGGCGACGTGCGATACGGCGGTGGGCTCGCGGCGGCCGGTGCGATCGGGTTCTGGCCGCTGGTCTCGCTCGCCAGCGACCGCGCGATGCCGCGTGCGCTGCGTCCTCTGGCGGCGCTGGCAGCCGGCCTGGTGCTGGCCACGGTCGTGCCCACCGAGGCGCGCGCCGCCATCTGGGCGCTGGCGTTGTCGGCCATCGCGTACCTCGCGCTGTGCCCGACGCCGATCCGTAGCCTCGCCATCGCGGGCGGCGCCGCCCTGCCCACGCTGGCGCTGTGGCACGACCTGAACAGCGTTTTCGCGGCCGGCGCGGGTGGCGGTGGGGACGCCGGGGTGGTGGGCGACTCGATCGTGCGCGTGGCGCTGATCGCCGGTGCAGTTGGCGTCGGCCAGGTGCTGGTGGACGAGACGGTCGAGCTCGGCCCAGAGACGCGGCGGACGGTCGCGATCGCCGGCGTGGTGGTGGCCTGCCTGCTGCTGGCGGGCGTGGCCGCTGTTGGGCTGGCCAAGACCGATGGCCACCCGCTGGGATGGGCTCGTCACAGCCTGCAGTCCACGGTCGATCGGGTCGGATCCGAGAGCGGCCAGGCGGCCGCAAAGGGCCAGGCCGAGAGCCGCTACGGCTCGCTCGACAGTGGCCGCTACGACCTCTGGAAGGTGGCGCTGCGCGGTTTCCGGGCGCGTCCGGCGGAGGGCTACGGCGCCGGTAACTTCGGCTACCTGAACGTCCATCTCGGCCATCCGTTCCTGTTCCCGTTTCAGGCCCACAGCCAGCTGCTGGAGGTGATGTCGACGCTGGGCACGCCCGGGCTGATCCTGTTCCTGCTGGTGCTGGGAGTGCCGCTGGGCGCCTGTCTGCGGGTGCGTTTCTCATCCGCCGGCCGTTCCGACAAGCTGCTCGCGGCCGGCATCGGCGGCGGATTGGGCTACTTCGCCGTGCACGCCCAGGTGGACTGGATCTGGCAGATCGCCTCGAGCGCCATCCCCGCCGTAATGCTGTCGGCGGCCGCGGTCGGCATGCTCGCGCCCGCTCCGTCCAGGGCGCGGCGGCTGGTGCTGTCGGCTCCGGCGGCGGCGCTCGGTCTGGCCGCGGCGGTGGTGCTGATCGTGCCGGCCGCGCTCGCCCAGCGGTATCTCGAGCGCTCCTACCACGAGCCGACCGTCAAGGCACTACAGGACGCGAACCGGGCGCGCCGATTCGATCGGCTCTCAGGGCGCCCCGATCTGGCCGCGGCGCGCGCGCTGCTGCGGGTTGGCGACACCAGCGGAGCGCTGGTCGACGCGCGGCGGGCGGCGGGCGCCGAGCCCGGCTTCTGGGTCGCGTGGCAAGTGTTCTCGGTGACGGCCGCTCGCCTGGGCGAGACCGGCCCGGCGGGCCGCGCGCACCAGCGCGTGCAGGCGCTGGCACCGTTCCTGCCGCTCGACCTGCGGGCCGAGCTGCCCGGCCCGGACTTCGATCACTACTGATCGCGGTCGCGCCACACTTCGTTGCGGATCGATCATCTAGCCTGTGACCATCGCTTGCCGTGTGCAACACGCTCTGCTCGTCGTCCTGCTGGTGGTGTCGGCGGGATGCCTCGGCCGCGGCTCGTCATCGGCGCCTCGCAGCGGGAACCCGCCGCCGCCCACGTCGACCGCGCCCGACACCACGCCGCTGGTGTCCACCGATGGCACCCGCTTCGTCGACCGGACCGGCGCCGCCGTGGCGCTGCGCGGGGTCGACGTTCACACCCTCGACCCGGCCGTCTACACCCAGGCGGCGGCACTGGGCGTGAACTTCATGCGCGTCACGGTGCCGTGGAGCGACTACGAGCCGCTGCCTCCGTCGGGTGGCGTGCACGCCTGGAACCAGCCGCAGTTGACCCAACTCGACGCGCTGGTCTCCTGGTGCGCGACCAACCACATCCAGGTGCTGCTCGACTTCCACCAGTACGGCTGGTCGCCCTTCTTTGCCCCTCTCCAACGCGGCGGCCGTGCGAACGGCATCCCGTCGTGGCTGTATGCAGGCCGGCGGTTTCCGGTCACAGCGGCCGGGCTGGACGCGGCCGAGGCGCGCTTCTACACCGATCGCCGGGCGACAGCGCTGTACGCCGAGTTCGCGACCATGATCGCCACCCGCTACCGCACGTCACCGACCGTGATGGGCTACGAGATCCTGAACGAGCCTCCCACCGGGAGCTATCCGCGCACGCACTGGGTGAGCCAGCGGGTGGCGGGGTGGGAGTCGAAGATCCTGACCGCGATCCGCGCCGTCGACCAGCTTCGGACGGTGGTGTTCATGCTGCGTGGCGGCCCCTCGATGGGCGCGCAGGGGGCCGATCTGACGCGGTTCGGCTCGCTGCAGCACCTGGCGCTGGACGTGCACGATTACTTCGCCGGGAGCGGCGGCAGCGGCTACAAGCGCGACGGTGAGAACGTCAGCTCGGGCTACCGCTCGACGCTTCAGGGCGGCGCCTACAGCGGCACCACCGCCAGCCAGGCAGCGTACCTGGCGGTGCCGCTGGGAGCGGCCCGGCGTTGGGACATCCCGCTGATCGTGGGTGAGTGGGGCGCGTTCAACGATCAGCCGGGGCAGGACGTCTACCAGCAGCAGATGGTCGATCTGTTCGCCGCCGAGGGCGTGAGCTGGGCGCGCTGGAGCCTCGACAGCCGCGAGCGGCTGGCCCTGCTCTCGCGCGATCTCAGCCTGACACCGGCAGCGCTTCAGCTGCGAGACCTGCTGGCGCAGCAGCCGGCGGCGGTGGGCGGCGGCTAAGCTCGGCCACCAGCGTTCCGCCCACGATCAGTCCGGCGACGATGTTCGACAGCGCCGTCGGCCGCCGCACGGACGCTCGGTCAGGAGGCGCCCCGCGTCTTGCCCATCAGCGCGGGGAGGGTGCGCGCCACGAGTTTGATGTCGCCCCACAGCGTCCAGTTGGTGACGTACAGGTAGTCGAGCACCAGCATCTCGGCGAAGGGGATCTCGCTGCGGCCGAACACCTGCCAGAGGCCCGTCAGCCCCGGCGTCAGATCGAGCCTCTTCAGCCCCCAGTCATTGACGTACTGATGTTCGTGCGGGATCAGCGGGCGCGGGCCGACAAGGCTCATCTGGCCGCGCAGCACGTTCACCAGCTGCGGTAGCTCGTCCAGCGAGTATTTGCGCAGCACGCGCCCGACCGAGGTCACGCGTGGATCGTCCGGAATCTTGAACATGCGAGCGTCGGTGTCCAGGTGGGCGTTCAGGTGGGCGACCTCCGCCTTGCGCTGCTCGGCGTCCTCGACCATGGTGCGGAACTTGAGGATCGTGAACGGCCTCTGCCCCCGTCCGATCCGCGTCTGTCGGAACAGCATCGGCCCGGGGCTATTGAAACGGATCGCGATCGCGGCTCCGATCAGGACCGGCGAGAGCAGGATCAGCCCAACCGACGCTCCCACGATGTCGACCGAGCGCTTGGCGATTCGGTGGCTGCCCGAGAGCATGGGCGGCGTCAACCCAAGCAGCGGCGTGCCCTGCAGCGAGTGGAAGCGCGCCTTGCTGCCCACCACCTCGAACAGCCGTGGCACGATGTCAAGCTCGACGTCGAGGTCGTTGCATGCCCGCACAACGTCCAGGCCGGCATCGTGTCCGTCGCCCGTGAAGGCCAGCATCACGCGCTCGATGTTGTGGCTGCGCACGATCTCGGCCAGCTGGTCGGTCGGGCCCAGCACCCGCACGTCGGCCAGCTCATGGTGCATCGGTAACGGATCGGCGTCGACGAACCCGGCCAGCTGCAGGCCGTAGCCCGGGTTGCGTTTGATCTTGCGGGCGATCTCCTGGCCCACCAGCCCCGCGCCCACGATCACCGTGCGCTGCAGGAAGGCAACACGGGTGCGGATGTAGACACGTGCAATCGAGCGGCCCAGCGGCAGCACGGCCAGCGCCACGAACCAGAACAGGATCAGCCGGCGCTCGCTGGCCTGCAGCACGTTGGAGAGCCGGATCACGACGAAGGTCGTCCACACACCGACCGTGATGCCGTGAAACAGCGGCCAGAAATCGTCCAGCGTCGAGGTGTCGGCGCGCAGCCGGTCGCCCTCGTAGAGCCCGTACAGGCCCGCGATCGCCAGCCAGCAGGGCAGCGAGAGCAGGAACAGCACCAGTTCCTTGCTCGAGTCGAAGCCGGGGCCGGTCGCCCCGACCGCCACATGGACGATCGCGAAGGTGAGCCCCAGCGACCATGCATCCGACACGATCAGCGCGCGCCGCACAAGCGTTCGGCGCGTGTGACGGGCGGTCGGCGTCACGGCGCCAACCGTGGTTGGGCCGGCGTCGACAACGCCCTCGTGATCGTCACGCACCGCCCTGGGGGTGTACGCTTCCTCATCCCCCTCCAAGGCAGATCTGCGATCGTCGCGCATGTGATCGTTCACCGCCAATGCCCTTTCCTTCCCACTGCCTCTCGTTCTCGACCGTACCCCCCGTTCGGGTAGGCGTCAAGATGCCTCGTTGGGAGAAGTGGTAGGTGGGGCGACGGGATTTGTCATACATTGGACATGCCGCTTGTCAGATGCGAGAGGGCCGGTACACTGGCGGTAGGGTGGCTGCTCGGGCAGGGCGGTCGCTTCGACTCGTATTGGCACCGACGACTGTGGGTACAACGTGAAGCCGGACCTGACCTTTCGCCGCTCCCTGCGGCTCATTCTCCAGCGTTGGTGGCTGGTATTGCTGTGCGGAATCGGCGTCGCGGCGCTCGCGTTCGGCGTGACCGGGTTCCAGAAGGGACACTACACAGCCACCACGAAACTGACGATCACGGACTACACCGTAGGGTCGGATTTCAACGGCAATCCGATAGCGGCGTTGAACAATCCGAAGTTCGCTGACTCGTGGGTGACCCAAGACTTCGTGAGCAGCAGCGCCGCGGCGAAGGCTGTGGCGCTCGCCGGCTCCTCGTGCCTGAACTCGTCTGGGCTGATCTCCGGCCTCACAGTGACCGGCCTCACGACATCGACCGTCCAGCTCGACCTTGTCGGCTGCTCGGATCAGGCGGCAACCCAGAATCTGCTCGACAAGTACGCCCAGCTCCTGCTCATTCAGCGCAGCGACCAAGAGCGTACCCAGCTGCAGGCGACGATCAACGCCGTCGGCTCGGGTCAGATCGTCATCAAGAGCTCCCAGAAGGCGCACGCCTCGATCGCGAACTTGACCAAGGCAATCGGGACGCTTGTCGTGGACACGCATGGAAATGGGGCGGCGTTCCAGCACGTCCCTCCCAGCACCACATTCACCCAGGCCTCCGGACCCAAGGGCATCCTCGCCGGCATTGGCGGCCTCCTTGCCGGCTTCGCCGTTGGCGCACTGATCGCGCTGGCGATCGGCCGGCTCGACCGCTACGTCCGGCGCCCGGACGACATCGAGGTGGCCGGCGTGCCGGTCGTCGACGTCGACTCGGAGCTCGACCAGGCGTCGGTGCAGCTGCTTCGCTCCGAGCTGGAGCTGGCCGGCGTCGGCACCAAGCTGGCCGTGATCGCCGTCGCCCGCGCCAACCGCGAGGAGGGCAGCAGCGGCCTCGCGCTCGCACTGGCCCGCGCCTTCGCCGGCGTCGGCACGCCAACGACGATCGTCAGCGCCGACCTGCGCGCGTCGCGCGTACGCACCGAGCCGGGCCTTTCCGGGCTGCTGGCAGGCAGCCAGACGACGCCAGCGCTGGTGCGGCTCGACCCCAGCCTGGACTGGCTGCCCGAGGGCGACTCCGGCTCGCTGCCCGAGACGCTGTTTTCGGCTCCCCGCGTCGAGCGGGTGCTGCGTGACCTGCGCGAGCACTCGGCCGTGATCGTGATCGACGCTCCAGCCGTGCTGGAGGACTCAGAGACGCTGCCGCTGGTGGCATGCTCGGACGTGGTGCTGCTGACCGTGCGACCCGGACGCACACGTTGGAGCTCGATCGGGTCGGCCGTGGGTCTGATCCAGCGCATCGCCCATCGCCCAATGCACATCTGCTTTGACCGCGCCGGCGAGATGACGTCCGTGCCCGCCGCCGGTGAGCAGCGGTCGGCGGCCGCCGACCGGGTGCAGCGGGTGATCGAGGTTCCGGCCGGTTCATGACCCGGCTGCTCGTGGTCGGGCTCGACGGCGGCACTGACGCCGTGATCGGGCAGGCGGACGCCTTCCTGCCCAACATCGCGGCCGTACGCACCCAGGGCGCGTCGGCCGTGCTGCGGTCGACCGTCCCTCCGATCACGGCCGCCGCCTGGCCCTCGATGATGACCGGGTGGAACCCGGGACGCCACGGCATGTACGACTTCCGCACGCTCGGCATCGAGCGCTACAGCCGCCTGTGGGGCGCCGGCCACTCCGCCTCGTTCGAGGATGGGCGCGACTTCGTCAACTCGCGTCGCTGGTCGGGCGCGGCGTTCTGGGACCAGGTGGAGGGCGCGGTGGCCGTGCTCTCAGTGCCCATGACCTATCCCGCGTGGCAGGTGAACGGCCGCATGGTGTCGGGCTTCCCGCTGCCCAGCTATGACCGCAACCACACCTATCCGCCCGAGCTGGCAGCGCAGCTGCCGCCGCTGCTCGAGTTCGCCGACCGGATCGGCAAGCTGTCCGATGAGCAGCTGGCCGAGGCCTGCCTGCGGCTGATCGCCGAGCAGCGCGAGATCGTGATGCGCTGGCTGCGCGAGGACGAGCACGAGGTGGTGGTGGCCGTCTTCCAGAGCACGGACTTCGCCCAGCACCGGCTGTGGAAGTATCTCGACCGCCCCGGCCACCCGCTGCGCGAGGCGCTGCTCGAGATGTATCGCGCGATCGACGAGATGGTGGGTGAGGCTCGTGCGCTGCTGGGCGACGGCGCCGCGGTGGCGGTCGTCTCGGATCACGGGTTCGGCCCGCATCCGGCACACTTCGTGCGCACCGACGCGGTGCTGCAGGGGGCCGGGCTGCTGGTCGCGGACGGGGGCGCGGGAGGCGGCGAGGGCATCACCCGCGCGCTTCGCCGTGCGCCGGCGCTGCGCAGGGTGCTGCGAAAGATGGTCGGCCGCCTGCCCGGTGCCGCGCGCGACCGGCTCGCGGCTCGCGCAACCGGAACCAATCGCGTGCGCTGGGCCGACACCGCCGCCTACAGGATCCCGCTGTATCCGCCCGCCGAGGGCGTGGTGGTCAACCTGCGCGGGCGCCAGGCCGAGGGATCGGTCGAACCGGGCGAGCAGTACGAGGCGGTGCGTGATCGCGTCATCGCGGCGCTCGATCAGCTGCGCGACCCGGCCACCGGCGAGCCGGTGGTGCAGTGGGCCAAGCGCCGGGAGGAGCTGTATTCCGGCGACCACACGGAGGAGGCGCCGGACGTGGTGGTGCTGTTCGACCCCCGGTACAAGGGCGCTTCGGGCCTTGGTGAGCCGTTTGAAGTGGTGCCGGCCAAGATCCTGGACAGCTACTCCGGCGTGCACGCCATGGAAGGCGTGTTCGCGATCGCCGGCGCAGGCGTCAAGCCGGGCGTCGACCTGGGCACGCGTCAGATCGTCGACGTGGCTCCGACCCTGCTGGCGCTGCTCGGCCGTCCCGTGCCCTCCGACTCCGACGGCAGCGTGATGTCGCAGGCGCTGGCCGACCCTGCCGCCGTGCGCGCCGGCGATGCCAGCTACGACCACCGAGCCGACGGCGAGCAGCCGGCGCTGACCGCCGAGGAGGAGGCGACGCTCGAGGCGTCGCTCCGCAGCCTCGGCTACCTGGACTGAGCGGCTGACGTGAGCGTGCATATCGCACCCGCCGACCTGCGCGCGCTGCGTGTGATGCGTCCCGGAGCGCTGCCCGCGGGAGGCCTGGTCTGGACGGCCACCATCGCCGTCACGACAGCGCTGTTCGCCGCCGGCACCGCGCTCGGCAACGACAAGGTGCTGCTGGCGGCCGGCGCCTGCGCCCTGTGGGGGATCACGTTTATGATCCGCCCCGCGCTGGGGGTTGCGCTGATCGTGATCGTACGGCCCAGCCTGGACCTGTGGGCCGCCCGTCCGCTGGCCTCGGTCGGCAGCAGCCAGCTGAACGCGGCCTCGCTGATGGCGCTGATGTTCATCGCGATCGGTGGCGCCTACGTGATCGAGCACTGGGCGGAGGCGCGATCGGCGCCGGTTGCCCGCCCCTACCTGGGGCTGGCCGCGATGGCGGTGCTGAGCATCTCGGTGGCGCCCTCCAAGGGCGGCGCGATCACCGAGACGCTGCGGCTGCTCTCGGTGGTGGTGCTGTATCTGGCAGCCTTCGCAGTCATCCGCGACCGGCGCGGTCTGATGCGGATGACGGCGGCGATCCTGGCATCGCTGATCGTGCCCACCGTGGTGGCGCTCTACCAGTTCAGCCACGGCGGCTCGACGGTGATCGGCGAGGTCGGCCGTTCCACCGGCACCTTCCTGCACCCCGACCCGTTCGGCGTCTTCCTCGGCTTCATGACCGCGTTCATGGTGCCGCTGGCCCTGACCGGTGCGCTGCGGTACCGGTGGTGGGTGGTGCTGGCGCTGCCGGCGGTCGCGCTGGCCCTGATCAGCTCCTACACGCGCACCGGTTGGGTCGGCTTCATGTTTGGCATGGCCGTGCTGGCGATCGTCCGTTACCGGCGGCTGCTGGTGATCGGCCCGCTGCTGCTGGTGCTGGTGGCCGCGGCGGTGCCGAGCACGCTGCACCGCTTCAGCGACCTCAACTCTGGGCGAACCCACTACGGCCCCGGCAACTCGCTGCGCGCCCGCTACGACCTGTGGCGGCAGAACCTGCCCAAGGTCGCGCACAACCCGGTGCTCGGCAACGGCTTCAAGTCGATCGTCGAGGACACCGCCGGCACCGCCGGGCCGGCTGCGGGCGGCGTCAACGTTGTCCAGGGCGCCCACAGCCACAGCGACTTCGTACGAGCCGTGGTCGAGCTGGGCGTGCCGGGGCTGGTGTTCTTCATGTGGCTCGTGTTCGGCTCGGTGAAAGCCTGCTCGCGCAGCCTCAAACGGGCCACCACCGCCCGCGATCCGGCGTTGACGGCGCTGTCACTGGGCGCGCTGGCGGCCAGCTCGGCCTACCTGCTGATGAGCTTCGACTCGAACCTGATGACCCAGGTGGCGGTCTCGGGCACGATGTGGACGGTGGCCGCGGTGGGGCACGCCGCGGGTCGGATCGAGACGCACGGCAGCGAGGCATGATCGAGGAGTTGGCAGGCGTTCGGCGCGTGCTGATGGTGAACAAGTTTCAGTACGCCAAAGGCGGCGCCGAGCTGTACATGTACGGGCTGGCCCGCCTGCTCGAGCAGCAGGGGGTCGGGATCGGCTACTTCGGCATGCGGCACCCGCGCAACGTCGAGTCGTCGACCGCCAGGCACTACGTCTCGCAGGTGGACTTCGAGAGCCCACCTCCTGGCGCCGAGCGGCTGCGGGTGGCCGCCCGCGCCGTCTACTCGATCGAGGCCCGCCGTCGCATGTCCGATCTGCTCTCGGCCGAGCCCGCCTTCGACCTCGCGCACCTGCACAACGTCTACCACCAGCTCTCACCGTCGATCCTTGCGCCGCTGCACCGGGCCGGCCTGCCGGTGGTGATGACGGTGCACGACTACAAGCTGGTCTGCCCCGTGTACACGCTCACCAGCCACGGCCAGATGTGCGAGCGCTGCGTCGGCGGGCATTTTCAGAACGCGGTGCGGCTGCGATGCAACCGCGGATCGCTGCCCGGCAGCGTGCTGGTCGCGGGTGAGAGCTGGCTGCACCGCACGCTGAAGCTCTGGGAACACGGTGTCGACGTGTTCGTGACGCCGAGCTCGTACCTGCGTGACAAGCTGATAGCCGGCGGCTATCCCGCCGAGCGGGTTGTGGCGGTGCCCAACTTCGTTGATCCGCAGCGGTTCAAGGCCAGTCCCGAGCCGGGTGGCCACTTCCTCTACCTGGGGCGACTCTCGCACGAGAAGGGCGTCGAGACCTTGATCGAGGCGGTTGCCGGTACGCCGATGACGCTGCGGGTGGCCGGTGAGGGCCCGGAACGCGAGCGGCTGCAGCGGATGGCGGCCGAATCCGGTGCCGACGTCGAGTTCGTGGGACATCAGACGGGCGACCGGCTGGAGCAGCTGGTGGCAGGGGCGCGGGCGGTCGTGGTGCCGTCTCGCTGGCCCGAGAACTGCCCGCTGGTCGTGCTGGAGGCGATGGCGGTGGCCAAGCCGCTGGTGGCAAGTCGGGTGGGTGGAATCCCGGAGTTGGCCCGCGATGGCGAGCAGGCGCTGCTGGTGGAGCAGGGCGACGCCGCGGCGCTGCGCGCCGCGATGCTGCGGCTGCACGAGTCGGACGACCTCACCCGACGGCTGGGCCTGGCCGGGCGCGCCCGCGTCGAGGCGCTGTATCGTCCCGAGCGTCACCTGCAGGCGGTGGCAGCCGCCTATCGGCAGGCCACTCGGCTGAGACTGGCGGCGGCGGCGTGAGGGTCGCGATGGTGGGTCAGAAGACCAACGTCACCCGGTTTGGCGGCATCGAGCGCCACGTCGGCCTGCTATCCGACCGGCTGGCCGAACGCGGCCACGAGGTCACGGTGTTCACCCGCGGCAGCTATGGCGAGCCGGTACGCGCCGCCGCCGGAGTGACGCTGCGGCAGCGGCCATGCGTCGCTACCAAGCACCTCGAGGCGATCACCCACTCCTCGCTGTGCTCGCTCGAGGCTGGCCTGCGCGGGTACGACGTCGTCCACTTCCACGGCGTCGGGCCGTCCCTGACCATCCCCTTCGCGCGGCTGGGACGGCGCGCTGCGGTCTGCGTCACGATCCACGACCAGGACTACAACAAGGACAAGTGGTCGGGCTTCGCTCGCCGCATGCTGCGGGCCGGTGAGTCGGGCGCATGCAGCAACGCGGACGCCGTGATCTCGGTCGCGCACTACATCCGCCGGCACCTGCAGCTGGCCTATGGCCGCAACGCGACCTACATCCCAAACGGCAACGACCCGCTGGCGGTGCGTCCGCCCGGCACGGCGCTGGCAGAGCACGGCCTGGAGCAGGGGCGCTACCTGCTGTTCCTGGCGCGGCTGGTGCCGGAGAAGGGCTGCGACGTCCTGATCGAGGCGGTACGCGCCAGCTCCACGCCGCTTCGGCTGGCGATCGTGGGCGGCGCAAGCCACTCCGACGAGCATGCCGCGCACCTGCGCCGGCTGGCAGGCGATGACCCGCGAATCGCGTTCCTGGGCTTTCAGAGCGGCGACGCGCTCGACGAGCTGCGCAGCAACGCGGCCGCCTATGTGATGCCGTCCCGCCAGGAGGGGCTGCCGCTGTCGCTGCTCGAGATGCTGTGGTACGGGCTGCCGGTGATCTCCAGTGACATTCCGGCCGTGCACGAGATCGATGGTGCCGTGCCCGAGCATCGCGTGACGCTCGTCCCGCCAGGTGACGCTGCGGCGCTTCGAGCAGCTATCGAGTCGCTGCCGGACGGCCCCGAGATCGTGCCTGGGCAGCTGGAGTGGCCCACCTGGGCTGACGTGGCCGGCGAGGTGGAGGGCGTATACGAACGGATCGCCCGCCCGCGCAGGAGATGAGCGGTCAGGCGACGAGGCGGTCGCGGACGACCGCCTCGAAGTAAGCCAGCCGGTCGCTCTCGTCGCCGTCGGAGTCCGAGAGGATGGCGCCGCCTCGACCCACCGCATGGTTGGCCTGCTCAGACAGGTCGGCGACCAGCCGCGCCACCAGTGCCGCGACGCTGGGCGCCAGCCCGGCGCGGGTGGCGCGGGTCACTGCGCGGGCCAGCGTCGGCCGGTTGGGAGGGCGCTCCGGCGGGGACAGCCGCTCGCTGCCTCGCACCAGCGACTGCCATAGCCGGCTGCCCGCCAGATCATCGATCACCTCGGCCGGGATGGGGGCGCCCAGCAGCTCGCGGCTGCGGCGGAAGCTGACCGCCACCACCTCTGCGGCGCCCCACGATCGCGCCCGCCGCACCAGCTCGTCCCACTCGATCGGCTCGGCGGCCGCGGCCCGCTCGATGTCCTTAAGCCACGAGAGCTTGGCGCCACCGGACAGGCCGGTGTGCAGCGCCAGGTGCAGCAGGGTGTCGATCGGGTCGAGCGTCAGCACCTCGGGCCCGTCCAGCGAGACCCGCCGGGCGCGCTCGAATAGCTGATCCATCTCGAGCCGGAACGCGGCCCGCACCGAGCCCCGGTTGAGCAGGTGCCAGTGCACGTCCACCGACGTGCCATATCGAGCGGTCATGTGCACCTGTCCGCGCATCTCGCGGCGGATGCGGCGCCAGTTGCGGTCGAGCACGCCGCACTCGACACCGATCAGCGCGGTGATCGCGTCGCCGAACCGCTGCCTGGGAACGACCAGGTCGACGTCGTCGTACGCTCGCAGGTCGTTGCGTGGGTAGACGACCTCGGCCAGCACCGGGCCCTTGACGACCATGAACGGGATCTCGTGCTGGTCGAGCGCGGCACCCAGCCGGGCGACGTCGCCGATCACCTTCATGTGGTGGGTCAGGTTGAGGTGGTAGACCGTCGTCAATAGTGACAGCAGCTCCCGGTCGAGCTCGGGAAGCGATCGCAGAGTCAGGTACACCAGGTTGGTGACGCCATGGTCGGCAGCGGCGCGCCCCAGCGTGCGTGGGTTGTGGCCCGCCGCCAGCCGCGCGATGCCCTGCGGCAGCTGCGACCAGTCGTGCTCGCGTGTGCAGGCCAGCAGCAGCTCGAACTGCCGGTCGCGATCGCTCATGCGAACCGCGCCATCGGCTCGTGCCCGTTCTGCCCGGGCGGCGGCCCCACGTCGACGCCGTCCAGCTCCACCCAGGCGTGGGCATCCTTGTCGCCGGCGTTCCTGGGCAGCCCGATCACCAGCTCGGCCGCGTCGCCCTGCTCGCGCAGCAGGCGGTAGAGCACCAGCGCGTTGAAGATGCAGCGCGGCCGCCGCGCGCCGATGTGCAGCGTGCGATCGACCGCCCAGGCCAGCTGGCGGGGCGGGAGACGCCTGCCTCGGGCGGGTCCTGTGTCGCCGATCCTGGCCGCCAGCCCGGGAAGCGGCTCGCGACCGGTGCGGATGCGCACGGTGGCATACCAGCGCACGATCCGAAGCCACAGCCGCAGCTTCTCGGTCGCGCCCAGCGGCTCCCTTCCGGTCAGCTCTGGCACAGCTCCGCCACCCGCGCGACCACGTCCGGCAGGTCGCTCATCGTCAGTGGCCGGCTCAGGTTCCATACAGGGACTCGATCGGCAAAAGCGGCCACCTGCTGAAACGCACGGCTGCGATCCTCGGACTCCGGCAGCCGGAACGCCAGCGTCCACAGGTCGCGGATGGCATCCATGGTGGGGACCCGCTCGAGCTCGATCGCGTTGCCGGTCGACTCGCGCAGCAGCACCACCGCGCTCACGGGCACAGGCGAGGCGTCCCCCCGCAGCCGCTCGTCGATCACGAGCTGTACCCGGCCGCGGGCGCGGCTGGCGACCGACATGCCGGGCGGCGGCCGGTCGTCAAAGGTGTCCTCGCGCATACGGACGATCGCAGGCCCAGGCATCACCATCGGCTCCGGGTCGAGCTGCAGCCGCGAGATGTCCTCCGACAGGAGCCGGTATCCAGCGGTGTGGAACGCGACCGAGAGCGTCGTCTTGCCGAACTGACCGGGGGCCGCCACGAGTACAGCCGTGCCGCCGATGTCGATGGCCGCGGCGTGCAACGACAGGTCGCCGCGGCGGGTGAACGCCAGCATCGCCGGCACGCCCCACAGCTGCGTCTCGCGCCGTATCGTGTCGATTTCGCCGTCCGGTACCTCGATCGTACCGTCGAACGGCGCGATCCGAAACCAGCCTGTGCCCTCGCCCCAGAAGGTGAAGATTCGGCCACCGCCGTACAGCCGTCCCACCACCCCCAGCTCGGTCTGCCAGTCCAGGATCTGGGGCTGATCGGGGCTGGGCGGCTCGCCCAGCATCGGCGCCACCGAGATCTGGTCGCGGCTGACGCCCGGTCGTGTGAAATGGAACTCGAAATCGCTGTGGATCGTGAAGCCCTGGCAGCTGCGCGCGTCGCCGTTCATAGCTGCGCCAGAAAGGCGTGGGCAGAGGTCAGGTCGCGCGCCCAGCAGAACTCCCACAGCGTGAAGTCGCGCTGACGGATCCGATCCGCCAGGCGGGCGTAGTCAACGCCCTCAAATCGGTGGGGAGGATCGATCACGTAGCGCCCGATCAGATCGTAGTCGGCGTGGGTGAGCAGGTGCTTGCCAAACACGGTCTTGTCCTTGCGGTCGAGCACGGCGTCGGGCAGACGTCCGCGCAGGCAGCTCTTGACCAGCGTCTTTCGCCGCGTGTCGGGGAACTTGACCTCCGCCCGCAGGCTGAGGAAGAACTCCCACAGGTCGACATCCACGAACGGCCGCCGCACCTCCACACCGTGCATGGACGAGACCACCTCGTCCGCCGCCAGCGTCTCGCTGGCGCCGCCGAAGGCCGCCGTCTGCAGGGCCGCCCAGCGGCCGCGGATCGGCGCCAGCAGGTGGGGACGGGGCGTGCGGTTGATCTCCCGACGGGTGATCCAGGGCGGTGGCGGGACGGCCCGCTGCACGCCGCGTGCGTGCAGGTAGGCATTTGCGACCCGGCCCGGCACCAGTGCCGGTACGAACTGTTTGAGCATGAACGGCGCCCGTACGCCGCGGCGGCGCTGCGTCCGCAGCAGCGCCGTCAGCGCCGCGAAGCGGCCGTGGGTGAGCAGGTGACCGGCGAGGTCGCCGCGGTTGTCGATCACGTACTCGGCCAGCTCGCCGGTTAGCAGCGACCGGTGGCCGAGCTCTGCCGCCAGCGCGTAGTTCTCGTCCAGCTCGGGCACCGAGACGACCGGCGTGGGCGCGTCCAACAGGCCACACCAGCGTTCGACGTCATCGAGGCTCTTGGAGTGCGGCCGGTAGGTGTGCAGGGGCATCTGCAGGTGGGACGAGACCATCTCGATCCAGCCGCGCTCGTCCACGCTCGGCAGGTCGGGGAAGACGGCCGACAGCGCCGCCACCGGTGTGCCGAAGCGCTGCTCGTGGCCAGGCGCGGCGAATGCGGCGACGGCCGTGGAGTCGATGCCTCCCGAGAGCGAGATCGCGTCCTGCCCGGTGAGACAGCGAGAGACGGCCTGCTGGAACAGCTCGGCGAACCGCTCACGCGCCTCTTCCGGCGTGTAGCGGCCGCTCTCCACCAAGCGCTCGGGATGCCAGTAGAGGGTCTCCTGCCCGATGCCACCCCTGTCCGCGGTCATGATCGAGGCCGCGTTCATGCGCCGCACGCCCAGCAGCGGGCAGGCGGCCTCCGGGCCCCCGCCGTAGCCGAACAGCACCGCCTTGACGGCATCCAGATCGGGACGGCGCTCGAGTCCTGCTCCGGCGAGCACCTGCTTCGCCTCGCTGCCGACGAAGGCGCCGCGATCGTCGTCGCGAAAGAAGATGGCCCGAAAGCCCACATGGTCGCGGAAGCACCAGATCTGCTCGCCATCGCTGACGACGGCCGCGAACTGGCCGCGCAGGCGGGCGGGAGCGCGTTCGCGCCAGACGGCGAACGCGGTCTCGACCAGGTCGGCGGCCGAGTCGCTGCGAGGCTCCGCCCCGGCCATGGCCATGTCCGCGCGAAGTCCGGCCGCGTTGTCCAGCCGCCCGGTGAAGGCGACGGCCAACTGCTGGCCGGCCGAGAGCGAGGCTTGGTCGTCACCCGCCGCCCGCCGGTTGATGCCAAGCGCGCAGCCGCCGATCGTGCGCAACTCGATCTGCGTGCCGCGGTGTGGCGTCGCCTCGAGCATGCGGCGGACGCCCTCAGGGTCGGCGGCGCCCGACCTCATCAGGGTGGCGGAGAGGGAGCTCATCGATTCTCAGTCTAGTGATGCCGCCGCTGGTGTACAGCGCGGTCGGCGGGGAAGCCAGACGCCGCCCGTCCGGGAGGAGAAGATAATCCGTCACCGAAAAGGGTTGACACCGCACGTGGTCGGGGTATAGTTGCCTTGGCTTCGTTATCGTTTGATCGATGAGGGGGAAATTCATGAAGTACGAGGCACCGGCGGTGATCGACTTCGGTTCGATCTCCAATCACACGTTCCAGCACACGAACAAGACGGGTCACACGGTTCACAAGGATCACATCGTGTGTGAGACCGACAAGTTCGGCGAGTACTCCTGCGGCAGCGCCGGCGGTTCAGGCTCGTAGCGATCTCGCTGGAGGCCGACGCGCAACCCGGGGATTCCATCCTCGACGTTCGTGACGTCACCCGTTCATTCGGGAAGCACCAGGTTTTATCCGGCGTCGACCTTCGGGTCGGCGCCGGTCGCATTTCTGCCCTCGTGGGGCCGAACGGTGCCGGCAAGACGACCTTCCTTCGCATACTGACCGGCCTGCTGCTGCCAGACAGCGGCAGCGTGCATGTGGCCGGACTGGACGTGGCCGCCGAGCCGATGGCGGTGCGACGCACGATCGGCTTCTTCCCGTCTGGTGACCGCACCTTCTACCAGCGCATCTCGGGGCTCGAGAACCTGACATTCTTCGCTCGCCTGAACGGCGTATCACGCAGCGACGCGATCCGCCGCGCCGAGCGGCGGCTGGCCGACGTGGGACTGGCTGACGCTGCGAGACAGCGCGTCGGGCTCTACTCTCACGGGATGCAGAAACGGCTCTCGATGGCGCGGGCATTGCTGATGGATCCGCCCGTGCTGGTGATGGACGAGGCGACCGACGGGCTCGATCCCGAGGGCGCCCGTCGCGTGCAGGATCTGATCAGCGGCGTGGCCGCGACCGGCACCGCGGTGGTCTGGACGACGCAGCGGCTGGACGAGATCCGCGGCTTCGCCGATGCCGTGACGGTGCTCGACCAGGGCCGCACGACCTTCCAGGGCACGGTCGAGGACATGATGCTGAAGTCGACCGCGCGCGGCTACCTGCTGCGGCTACGAGCCGCGAGCGGCGGCGAGCTGGACGGGGCGGCGCTCGAGCAGGCGGCGGCGGCGATCGGGGGGCATGGCACCCTTGCTCGAGCCGGCATCGACCGCGAGCACTACCGGCTTGAGCTCAACCACGATGCCGTGCTGGGCGAGGCGCTGTCAGCTCTGGCCGGCGCGGGCGCAGTGGTGCTGGACTGCGCCCAGCGGCGCTCCGAGCTGGAGGAGTCGTTCCTGCGCCTGACGACCGCGCGCACGTGAGCCGACGCCGATCGGCCTCGTTTGCCGAGGTGTCCAAGCTGGGAGCGTTCCTGCGGCGCGACGTGTTGGTGCGTCTGAGCTACCGGACGGCCATCCTGAGCGACTGGTTCAGCCTGTTTGCCCAGGCGTTCGTCTTCTCGTTCGTCTCCAAGCTGGTCGACCCCTCGCGCCTGCCCGCCGCCCAAGGCGACCGCACCACCTATATCGCCTACGTCGCGGTCGGCATCGCCGTCAGCGGTTTCATGGCCGTCGGCCTTGCGCGGCTGGTGCAGGCGGTGCGCCAGGAGCAGTTCATGGGCACGCTGGAGTCGGTGATGGTGACGCCCACCATGGCCAGCACGATCCTGCTTGGATCGGTGATCTACGACATGATCTACGTCCCGATCCGGACCGTGATCTTTCTGGTCATCGTCTCGATCTGGTTCAACGTCAGCTTTGCCGCCTCCGGATATCTGCCGGCGCTGATCCTGCTGGCCGCCTTCATCCCGTTCGTGTGGGGCATCGGCTCGATCGCCTCGGCCTCGGTGCTCACGTTCCGCCGCGGGACGGGCGTGATCGGCTTCGCCACCTTCGCGCTGACGTTCACCTCCGGCGCGTACTTCCCGCTCAGCCTGTTCCCGGGCTGGGTCGAGACGCTCGCCAGCCTGAACCCGATCGCCGTCGCCATCACCGGCATGCGCGAGCAGTTGATCGGTGGCGGCGGATGGGGAGACGCGGCCGGCGTGCTTCTCAAGCTCGCACCGATGTCGGCGATCTCGTTGCTGCTGGGGCTGTACGCCTTCCGGCTTGCGATGCGCCGAGAGCGCCGACTCGGTACGCTCGGCCTGTACTGATTCCGACACGAGGATACCGATGATCGATCCCGCCACCACAGTCCGCCGTAAGCCCGACGTCGTGTTCCGTGCCCTGCAGGAGGGCGAGGGCGGAGTGCTGCTGCACCTGCTCTCCGGGGAGTACCACGGCCTCAATCAGCTGGGCTGCGTGGTCTGGGGGCTGTTGGAGAGCGATCACACGTTTGGCGACCTGGTTGACGGCGTGCGCTCCCAGCTCGACGAGCAGCCGGCTGCCCTCGAGCAGGACGTCTCTGACTTCCTGGAGGGCCTGCGCGACCGCGACCTGGTCGAACTCGGCGCCTGACGCCGGCATCGATCTGAGCCCAGCTTTGCGAGTTATCCGCAAATTGCGGGATTCCCGGCCAAGCTGAACAGTTACCTCAGGCCGCTCTTACAGGTACCGAACATTTACCGCCGATGGTGAGGCCAGGCGCTCCACAGGTAGGACTCCCCGACTCACCAGGAGGTGTCGCCGATGACACTCACCAAGCGGCTTCGCGTTGTCATGGTCCTCTGCGGCCTTCTCACGCTCGGCTTCTCTTCGTCCAGCAGCGCGATGATCTCGTCGACATCGAACGTGCACGACTGGCTGTTTGATACCAACGGCAGCTCTGCGGTAAACACGCAGTCCGAGGCCGTCACCGTGGCAAAGCGTTACGACGTCGTGATCGCGGCCCTCAGCTACAAGCAGTACCTGCCGGCCATGAAGACCGCACATCCGGGCATCCTGATCGCCCCGTACCACAAGGGCACGTCGGTGCAGGGCTCCGACCTGACCTGGATCAAGGCCAACCATCCGACCTGGCTGCTGCACACCTCCGGCGGCGCGTTGCTCAAGTCGAGCTGGGGCACCTACCTGATCGATCCTGGCAACAGCGGCGTGCGGACGTGGATCGCCGACTTCGCAAAGACGCTGCCGGCGCAGGGCTGGACGGCCGTCTTCCTGGACTCGATGGGCCTGTACGGCTTCACCGGCTTCTCCGGCAGCCCGATCAACCCGCGCACCGGCAAGGTGTTCACCAACTCTGAGTGGATCGCCGCCACCACCGGCCTCGCAGCCACCGTCGACAACGCCGTCTCGATCCCCGTGATCGCAAACGGCCTGCGCACTGGCCCCGGCTACTGGAGCGACACCAAGCCGCTCGCCAAGGGCGTCCAGGCGGGCGAGTTCGAGGGCTGCTTCCGCGACGCGACCAGCAAGATCTCGGCCTATCCATCGACCAGCAGCTGGCTGGCGATGGTCAAAGCGCTGCAGGACGTGCAGGCTCAGGGACGCGCGGCGATGTGCTTCACCAAGACCTGGACGAGCGCCACCAGTTCTCAGGTCAAGCAGTGGCACAACTTCGCGCTGGGGTCGTTCCTGCTCGCGCAGGCCGGCAGCGAGTACTTCTTCTTCTCCGGCCACAAGACCGACAACGCCCTCTCCTGGTACGGCGACGACAGCATCAAGATCGGCGGGCCGACCAGCGGCATCACCACCAGCAACGGCGTCTATCTCCGGCACTTCGCCAGCGGCGTGGTTGCGGTCAACCCGACTTCAAGCGCCCAGGGAGTGTCGCTGGGATCGAGCTACCTGCTGCCGTCCGGCTCACGCTCCTCGCAGGCGACGGTGCCCGCGCATAGCAGCCTGATCCTGACCAGCTGACAGCGGGTGATGGGCCTGGCTCCGGCGGTTGCCGGAGTCAGGCCTGTTCGCTGCGCGGCCCGCGTGTGAGCGGGCCGGGCGCACGTGGGTCGAGCGATCTGATCGCGCCCGTCACCCGCAGTGCGACCACGTAGGCTGCGGCCGCAACCAGCGCTCCCGCCACCAGCTGCTCCAGCGGCGCACGTCCGTCCAGCAGCAGCCGCATGGCTCCGGCGGCGGCGCAGAACGCCACCATCGCCGCGCCGACCGGTAGCGTCCACTGCCCAAACGGGTGCATGTGCAGCACCCGCCACGCCTGGTAGAGCCGGATCAGGTTCCAGGCCACGATCGAGATGCCCCACGCCAGTCCCGCTCCCACCAGCCCGAAGGGCGGAATCAGCGCGAGGTTCAGCGCCAGGTTGATGACCAGCGCTGCAAGGCTGTTGCCGAGCACCAGGTCGGAGCGGCCCACCATCGTCACCATGTGCCCGCAGGGCCCGGTCGCGGCGTTCACGGTCTGCCCGATCGCGAGCAGCGCCATCGGCCACGCTCCGCGCGTGTAGGCGTCCGGGTACAGCAACGCGATCACCGGCGTGGCGAAGAAGGCCAGAAATATCAGCGGCGGGGCGCCGGCCAGCGTCGACCACTTGGTGGCGAACCGGTACATCGTCTGCAACTGCGGCCGATCGTCGATGGCGTACAGGCGCGCGATCACCGGCTGGAATGCGATCCCGATCGGCAGGATGAACATCATCCCGACCAGCACCGTGCGGGTCGCGATCGAGTAGACGGCCACGTCGGCCGGCGGTCGCCACAGGCCCAGCAGCAGCGTGTCGGCCCACAACAGCCCGACCCCCGCCAGCGCCGCTCCCCACTGGTAGCCGGTGAACCGGATCAGCTCGAGCGCCCGTGGCGCTGTGCCCCGCAGTGGCTCGCTGACGATCCGCCGAGCAGCACCCGCTGCCGCCAATGTGGTCAGCACTGCCGCCGCTGTGAAGCCCCAGGCGGCGCCCTGCAAGCCGGCGCCCAGCAGCAGAGCGGCGGCGATCAGCCCCAGCCGCAGCGCCCCGTCGAGGATCTGATCGACCCACACGAACGCCCGCATTCGGCCGGTGCCCCTGGTGGCGCCGATCAGCACCATCTGCAGCACCACCGCCGGCAGCGCGCCGGACATGATCCGCAGCACCGGCGCCAGCGAGGCGGCGCCAAAGGCGGACGAGAGCGGTGCGGCCAGTGCGAAGGTGGCCAAGGCCGCCACGGCGGACAGCGAGCCGGCCAGCAGCAGTGAGAGCCGGATGGCGGCGCCGGCTCCGCCCGCATCTCCGCGCGCGCGGTGGGTGGCGACGTAGCGAACGGCTGTCACGTCCAGTCCCAGCGCAGCCACCACCGAGAGCAGCCGAACGGCCGCGAATCCCTCGAAGAAGACGCCCGCGTCGTGCTGGCCCAGGCGGCGCGCCAGCACCCACACCATGCCGAACTGGAACGCGTTGGCGGCCGCCAGCCCGACGAAGTTGAAGGCAGAACGCCGGGCCAGCCGCCCCTCCTCACCCGATCCTTGGGGGCTCGTTTCGGCTCGCTCCGCATCGTCCATGTGAGCTCAAGTGTACGCGCCATCCCTCGTAGGGGGGTGGCTGCCGCCCCCAGCAGGGTGACTCGCCATCCCCACTGTGGGTGGACATGCCGCCACCGCCCTTCAGAGTGCCCCGAGAGCTTCCGATATCCGGGACGGGTCGAGTTCTGATCGCGCGGGAATCGCTTTCCGCGCCGATCTTCCTCCCGCGAGGTCTATCCGTGGAACCGAGAGGGGTCTTTCCGATGAGTCGAGTTAGCTGGGCGGTGATCGCCCTGGCAATGGCCGGTTTGGTGATCGGCGTCGCTGCCAGCCGAGGTGTCGCTGCAAGCTCGGTCGGTCCGGTGACGACGACGTATTCCGGGCACGTCGATGCAAGCGGTACCGGCTGGTCTGCACAGAAGATCGACGTCGCGGGTCCAGGCATGGTGACGGTCGCGCTGACGTGGCCGGACGCGGCCGCCAATCTCAACCTGTTTCTCAAGAACCCGGACGGCCTGGTGGTCGCCGAGTCGCGTGCGCACTCCGGCACCAACGAACAGCTGAGCTTCGATGCGACGGCGACCGGTACCTGGAAGGTGGGCGTCAAGGCGGTCACGGGCGCATCGGACTACAGCGTCAACGTCACCTACCCGGGCAACGTCGCGACGTCTGACACGACCACCACGACGGCGACGAGTGATCCCACGACCACGACGGCGACGTCGGATCCGACCACCACGACCACCACGACCAGCGATTCCACGACCACGACTGGTGGCACCACCTCCGGTGGTTCGACCTCTGGTGGCACGTCGGGCGTGCTCGACCTCTGGTCGGCCAAGTTCATGAACGGATCGCAGAGCGTCACGCTCAATCAGGCCGTGGCCCAAGCGACCAGGTTCAACATCATCAGTGCCACCCGCACCGTCTACCGGCCGTACGTCGCGCAGATGAGGGCGGCGAACCCGAAGCTGACGCTGCTCGTGTACCTGAATGGCAGCTACGCCCAGCAGAACCAGGGCTCGACGTTCCCCGACGCGTGGTACTCGCACACGGCCGGTGGCGCCAAGATCACGTCCCACGGCTACGGGAACTACCTGATGAACCCCGCCAGCCAGGGCTGGATCGGCAACGTCGTCCAGACCTGCATCGCCTACAGGGCTGACAGCGGCTACGACGGCTGTCTACTGGACATGCTGGGCACCGGTCCGCTGATGCCGGGGTACGACACCGGCCTGCCGATCAACCCGGCCACCGGCAGCGTATGGACTGCGAGCCAGTGGCTGGCCGCGACCTCGCATTTGGCGGCGACCGTGCGCAGCGCGATCGCGCCTGCCCCGCTGGCCGGAAACGGCATCCAGAACGGATCGAGCTACTTCCGCAGCGGCTCGCCCAGCTCGCAGCTGTTCAACGGCGTCGACGTGGGCATGGCCGAGACCTGGATCCGCTCCGCCCGCCAGGGCATCACCAACTGGCCGACCGAGTCCCGATGGAAGAGCAACGTCGATGCGGTGGTCAACGCCGGTGCCAACGGCAACTCGATCGTCGCCATCACCAAGTGCTGGACGACCGGCACCGATGCCCAGAAGGAGCAGTGGCACCGGTTCGCGCTGGCCTCGTTCCTGCTTGGCAACGACGGTCACTCGGACTTCTACTTCTCCTACTCCGCAAGTAACGATGCGGCAGCCGACAACGCGATATGGCATGTCGCGCTCGGACGGCCGCTCGGTTCCTACGCGAACGTCGGCGGTGTCTACATGCGCGACTTCGCGGCCGGCAAGGTGCTGGTCAACCCGACCACGGCGAGCGTCTCCATCCCCCTGGGTGGCGCATACGTCGACCTTAGCGGTCAGCTCGTTACGAGCATCACCATGGCCCCGCATACGGGCCAGATCCTGACCATCTGACACGTTAAACACTACGACGGGTGGGCCCGTGCCGCGGCGGCTGGCACGGGCCCGCAGTACCCGTCAGAGGGGGAAATCTCATGGGCTCCATCCGCCGCACGCCGCCGCGTGCGTCCTTCCTGGCTGCCGTTTTGGCCGCCGTTGTACTCGTACTGCCCCAGGTCGCCGACGCTCGCGTCACCTCCACGTCAACCGGAGCCTCCGCACCGGCAGCTCCCACCGGACTGACCGCCGGCCGCACTCCCACCAGCATCGCGCCCGCCCTCAGCTGGAACGCCAGCAGCGGGGCGATCGGCTATCGCGTCTACCGCAATGGCTCGCAGGTGGCGAAGGTCACCACTCCCACGTACAGCGACTCCGGCCTCACCGTCAGCGGCAGCTACCGGTACGCGGTGAGGTCACTCTCCCAGTCCGGCCTGCTCTCGTCCGCGTCGAGCGCCGTCACGGTCGTCTACGACGTGATCGCGCCGTCGCCGGTGACCGGGCTGTCGGGGCCGTCGGTCACGAATGGCTCCCTCTCGCTGCAGTGGTCTGCGGCCACCGACACCGGCGGCTCCGGCGTGGCCGGCTACAACGTGCGGCTCGACGACGTCTACCTGGGAGACAGACCACCTCCACCTCGTACGCAGACACCGGCGTGCTGACCGAGGGCATCCACACCTACCAGGTGCGCGCGCAGGACGGCGCCGGGAACCGCTCGGCTCAGTACGCGACCTTGGTCGTGACGGTGGATCGCACGGCGCCGACGACGCCCGCGGGGGTCACCGCCGCGGCGTCGCCGACGGACACCGCTCCCGCGCTCAGCTGGCCTGCGTCCAGCGACAGCGGAACCGGCGTGTCGGGCTACCGGATGCTGCGAAACGGAGTTGCCGTGGCGGATGTCACCACCACGTCGTACGTCGATCCGGCTGCTCCCTCCGGCGACAACAGCTACACGGTGCGCGCGATCGACCGGGCCGGCAACCTGTCGTCGGCCTCGCCGGCGGCGACGGTGGCTGTCGACCGCACCGCCCCATCGGTGCCGGTGGTGTCAGCCGTCGAGGGTGTGACGGCGTCCGCACCGCAGATCGAGTGGGCGGGATCCACCGACGGCGGCGTCGGGGTCGATCACTACCGCGTGTTTCGTGACGGCGTGGCGGTTGGGTCACCGACGGGCTCGGCCTTCAGCGACGGCGCATCGCCGGCCGACGGGGTGCACGGCTACACCGTGACCGCCGTCGACGCCGCCGGCAACGAGTCGTCGCCCTCGGCTCCGGTCGTGATCACGCTGGATACCATCGCACCGGCCGCGCCCACATCGCTGTCGGCAACCTCGCCCACCAGCTCGGCGCCTCGGCTCTCGTGGCCGGCAGCCACCGACTCCGGCTCGGGGGTCGCCGGTTACAGCGTGTTCCGCGAGGGGGTGCGGATTGCCACCACCACCGTCACGTCGTACACGGACGGGTCGCTGACCGCGGACGGCTCCTACACCTACACGGTGCGCGCCATGGACGCTGCGGGCAACGTCTCGCCATCGTCCCCGGCTCGCACGGTCAGCTACTCGCAGTCCGTCACCCAGGCCGGCGTCTATACGGGGGTCTCGGCCCGCCTCTCGACGCCCAACACCGGCTCGCAGGACACCAACTTCCCGACCATCAAGCTGCTGTCACCGCTCTTTCGCTGGGCGGATCTGGAGCCGCAGAACGGCCTCTTCTCGTTCTCGGCGCTGGATGCCGACATCGCCCGGGCACGGGCCAGCGGCAACCGTCTGATCGTCCGCATCTCGTGTGGAGCCGATGCTCCCGCGTGGCTGTACGGATCCAGCTCCAGCGGGGGGCGCCCCGTATCGGCGCTCGACCTGATCTCGACCGATCCCGGCAGCATCAGCGGCGAGATCACGATCCCGCAGCCGTGGGATGCCGACCTGCTCCACCATTACAGCAACCTGATCGGTGCGCTGCAGTCGCACCTTAGCCAGTTCGGCGACTCATCTCAGAGCTGGCGGCTGGCCGACTACGTGTACTTCGTCCCGGTCTCGATGCCGACCGAGGTCGGATCCGAGATGCCGCTGTCGTTTGGCCAGGGCACCTACACCGGCACCTACAAGGGGCGGAGCGGCACCTGGAACGTGCACGACACGAACCAGGCCGAGTGGTACGTCCACGCCCAGGGGGCGACCTCATCCGACAAGCTGAGCTGGCTGCAATCGCAGATCGGGCAGGCATGGCGGAACGCGGTCGACGTCCACATGCAGCAGCTGACGGCGGCGCCGTCAGCGGTGGCCTACGGCGGCCTGCTGGGCGACGGCATGGCGACGGCGCGGTGGATCGCCGGCAACGACGTCTCCCGCTACCCGAGCCGGCTGTGGTCGATGACCACGAACCTGCAGCCGAACGTCAACGCGGACGGCTCGCTCGGCCCCTACGCGGACTGGAGCAGCGCCTTCTCGGGCGCGATCAAGCTGGCGCTGCAGAGCGGCGGCGTGGTGCCGGATGGCCTACTCGCTCAACGATGGCATTCTGAACTACCAGATGCGGTTCTACGAGGCGGCGCCGTCGCAGGTCAACAGCTGCAGCTCGCTGCTGCTCACCGGCAGCGGCAACCTGCAGTCGCGGCTGGCCGCAAAGTGGGGCGGCTGACGGCATCGATGCGGGTCACGGGGCGTTCTGCTCCGTGACCCGCGCGCCCGCAAGCCGGGCGGTCAGCTCGTTGCAAAGACGCCGTACCTCGTCGTCGATCGCCAGCTGCGCGCGTCCGGATGGCGCCCGGGCGTCGACGTGGTCGTCCAGCTGGGGGCGGTACGGCAGGTCGAGGAAGTCGCAGATCCGGCCCATCTCGTCGCGTGACCGCTCGACCATCGCGCCGTAGGACACCAGCAGCACGTCCGGCCGCCGGTCGAGGCCGAGCTCGAAGTAGAGCGAGTTTCGCAGATACCAGAACAGCGCGGCCGCCGACTCGGCGCTCATGGAGGCGTAGTCGAACCGCCCGATCACCTCCCGGTTCGCCTCGCTCAGCGCGCCCGCCTGCCACATGCCCTCGTCATCTCCGGCCGCGATCCGCTGCAGCACGTGGAGGTTCGTCGAGCCGAACTTTGCCACCGCCGATCGCACGCGTCCATCCACGTCTCGGTAGGCCCATATCGCCCGTCCGGGGCTGGGGGTGCGCATCTCGTCCAGCAGCTCGGGGGTGCGGTGGGAGTCGCACAGCGGCTTGAACAGGACGTAGCGCTGGCCGCTGGAGGCAACGATCTGTCGGATCACATCGTTCGGGCGCAGCTGGAAGCGGTGGAACGCTTCCCGGTCGTTCTCATTACGCACCTCGAACTCCGGTGCCTCCTCCAAGCCGCGCGCGATCATGTTGGTTCCGGAGCGCTGCAGGCCGACGAGATAGACCGGCACAGCGTTTGGTGCCACAGAGTGGGCCCGCCGCCAGCGGCGCTTGGCCATCGAGAGCCGCGCCCGCGAGAACGGGTTTAGCTGATCCTCCTCGATCAGCTTGCGGAAGCCCTGCTCGCGACCCCATCGCCAGTGCCGGAGCACCCGCGTCCAGATCCGGCGGGCCCCGCCCTGCTCGCGATGGTAATTCATCTCACGGCAGTGTTGCAGAATCGCAGAAGAGGGGTACAGTTGAGCGGGGCTCCGACGGGCTGGGCACGCGCGCGGGGCGTCTTTGGGCTATTCAGCGGACTGTTTGGAGGCGGAGGCGTGATCAGTGGTCGGACAGTAAGCGGCGCTTGGCGTCGCGGTGCTGCGCTTGTCGCGCTGTGCGCGATCGCGGTTGGGTTGGGCGGTGGCAGCGCAGCTGCGACAGTGGTAAAGCCGGCCTACGTCGCGACGATCGGGTTGGGGTCGGGATCCGGCCATGCCGAGATCTATCCCGGCGGCGTCGCCGTCGACGCGTCGGGCAACGTCTACGTCGCCGATACCGGTAACGACCAGGTGAAGGCGTACTGGCCCAACGGCGCCGTCCGCTGGACGGTCGGCACGCGTGGTCCCAAGTCGCTCAACACGTTCGACAATCCGCGCGACATCGCGTATCTGAACGGCAAGCTCTACGTCGCCGACCTCGGCAACAAGCGGGTCGTGATCCTGGATGCCACCACAGGTGCGGCGCAGAGCGCGTGGTCTGTCGTGCTGCCCTCTCCGATCGGCATCTCCGCCGGGGTCGACCAGAACCACGCCAGCGTGATCCTGGTCTCGCAGGACGTCAAGAACCAGGTCAGCGAGTACACACCGGCTGGCACTCTGATCCGGAACTTCGGCACGGGAACGGCCGGTAACGGCGTCGGCCAGCTGAGCGCCCCTCGCGATGCGGCGACCGACTCCTCGGGCAACGTCTACGTCGCCGACTACGCCAACGACCGGGTCGCGAAGTTCACTCCCACGGGAGCGTGGATCACCAGCTGGGGCAGCTCCGGTCCCGGTGACGGGCAGTTCAAGCGCCCCTACGGGATCGATCTGGACGTCAACAACAACGTCTACGTCGCCGACTCCACAAACCACCGCATCCAGGTGTTCAGCTCGAGCGGCGCCTACGAGGCGCAGTTCGGCGTCGCCGGCACTGGTGGCGGCCAGTTCACCATGCTGCGACGCGTGGCGGTCACCCCCGGCGTCTCCAATCCGACCATCTACGGGGCTGACCTGTGGGGCTACAAGGTCGACCGGATTCTGCAGACGGCGCCGCTCACCTTTACCTATGACCGTACCTTCGGCGGCGTTCCGCCGACCGACGGCATGTTCAACGAGCCGTCCGGCGTCTACGTCGATGCCTCGCACCTGTACGTGGCCGACTCGGTCAACCAGCGCATGCAGATCTTCGACCCGTCCACGTATGCCTACGTCAGCAAGTGGGGGGAGCGCGGCTGGGGCGGCGACCTGCTGGGCTTCAACTGGCCACGCGATCTGACGCTCAGCAGCACCCTCAACACGGTCTGGGTGGCGGACACCAAGAACGGCCGGCTGGTCGAGTTCGGCCCGACCGGCGTCGCCACCGGCCGCACCTGCGGGTCGATCGGCTCCGGGGTCGGCCAGTTCAACCGGCCCTACGCTGTTGAGGCCTACGGCTCTTCGGTGATCGTTGCCGATTCGTTCAACAACCGCATCCAGCGCTGGGACATGTCGGGCACGTGGACGACCTGCCCAACCACGGCGCTGATGTGGACGGCGACGGTCGCAAATGCCGGCAATCCGCAGGACGTTGCGGTGGACACGACGACCGGCACCGCCACCGTCATCGCGACCGACACCCGGCACAACCAGCTGCTGCGGCTCGACATGGCGACCGGCGCTCAAGTTGGCAGCTCGCTGGGAGCCGGCGGCTCGCTGCACTCCCCCGAAGGGGTGGCTGTTGACGGCTCCGGCAACATCTGGGTGGGCGACCGCGCGTACAACCGCGTGGTCGAGCTGACCTCCGCCGGCGCGTTTGTGCAGGCGCTGGGCAGTCTGGGGACCGCGCATGGGCAGTTCAATCATCCCACCCATGTCGCCATCTTCGGCACCAAGCTGTACGTGTGCGACGTCTGGAACGACCGCGTCGAGGTGTTCGATCTGAGCGGCGGCACCGTCGGCTCGCAGACCGACAACTTCAGCGGCACGGCTGATGCCGCCGGCATCCCGACGAAGTTCACGATCACCGTCAATGACACCAACGCCTCGATCGCGGCCTCACTGGACTGGGTCAACGCCGGCGCGAACCTGAACCTGTTCCTCTACCCCCCGGGATCGAGCACCGCGGTTGCGCAGGCGGCTTCGAGCACCAACAAGCCCGAGACGCTCAGCTACATGCCGACCGTCACCGGCACCTACACCCTCAAGGTGAAGGCCGTTTCCGGCTCCTCCAGTTTCACTCTCACCGCGACCCACGACTGATGCGGACGTACGCGACCGCCCTTCCCGTGTCGCCTGTTGGCATGGATACTTGCGAAAGAGGATGACCCGCATGCTCCGACACCCGTCTCCCATCAAGGCCGTGCTGGTCGCTATCGCGATCGGCGCGCTGTCGAGCGCCAGTGCGGGTGCGGCCCAGGTCACCACCAACTTCGCCGGTAGCGTCGATGCCGCCGGCACCGCCAGCCAGACCTACTCGATCAACGTCAATGATCTCTCAGTGCCGATCCAGGCAACGCTGGACTGGACGACCACCACCGCCAATTTGAACCTGTACCTGATGGCGCCCGGCTCGACCGTTCCGGTGGCACAGAGCGTGACGTCGGGTCGCCCCGAGGTGATCAACAACTACATGCCGCTGGTCACCGGCACATACAAGCTGCGGGTTAAGGCCGGCTCCGGCGCGTCGGCGTTCACGCTGGCGGCGACCTACGGTCAGGTTGCCGGAGATCCCGGCATTGCCACATACTCGGCGACCTACGGTTTTGCGGACACGAAGTCGGTCTTTCCCTACGGCATGGCGTATGACACCAGCGACAACACGGTGCTGGTGGGCGACTACTGGAATTTCCGCATCCAGCGGTACACGGCCGACGGCGCCAAGGTTGCGACCTACCGAAACCAGGTGCAAGGTGGTGTGGGTGCGCCGTATGACATCGCGATCGATCCCAACGACACGTCCGCGTGCGGCGGCGGCAGCTCGGCGACCAACTGCTCCGACTTTTGGGTCGCCGACCAGGAGCAGCAGGCGGTCGTCGAGTTCAACCACACCGGAACGACGGTGCTGCACACGCTCGGCGTCGGCGGAGTCGGCACCTACGCGCACTCCCTCGGTTGCGGCGGCGGCTCGATGGATAACCCCACGCACCTGGTGATCGACCCCAGCAACGGCAACATCTACATCTCGAACACCGCTTGCAAGAATGTCTATGAGTATGCACACGACGGCACCTTCATCCGCCAGTTCGACTGGTCGGGGTGGACGACCGCTACCCACTTCTACCAGCCCACACCGCGTGGTATCCAGATGGACGAGAACGGCAACATCTACGTGCTGGAGCTGAACAGCCGCACGATCGCCGTCTTCGATCGACAGGGCCAGTTCATTCGCGTCTTTCCGCAGATCACCGATATGAACGATCCCCGCGGCCTGGACATCGACACCGTTCATCACCGCATCTTCGCGGTTGGCGCGCTGCACGGCCGTGTCTACGAGTTCGACTACTCAGGCAACATCATCAAGGTGTGGGACTCGCCGTTGGGCACGAACGCAGTCCACAGCAACCCCTCGTTCAACTCGATCCGCTCGCCCGCGGTCGACCCCGTCACCGGCAACGTCTTCATCGGTGATACCTGGGGATATCAGACGTACAAGTTCGACGTCAGCGGGCCGGGGACAACCGCGACCCCGCTCGACTGGTCGTCGCTGCCCAGCCCGCCGGCCGACGGCGGCTACACCCAGCAGACCGGCGTGGCCATCAGCCCGGCCGGAACGCTGTTCGTCACCGGCAGCTTCGACCAGCGGGTGCAGGCTTTCAACACCAACAGCTACTGCAACAGCGAGGGCCTCGTCGGCTGCCCCGGCTTCATGTTCCATTGGGGCACGCGGGTCAACCCGGCGCCCACCGCCACCGGATTCGACTATCCCAAGGCGATGGTGTTCGCCGACAACAAGCTCTGGATCGGCGAGAACGACGGCAACGATATCCAGGTCTACAACCCGGACGGCTCGTGGGTGAACCGCTTCGGCACCCAGGGCCCAGCCGTGGGCCAGTTCAAGCAGGGCGTGCAAGGGCTGTATGTCGACTCGACCCAGGGCAAGGTATTCGCGACCGACGTCGGCAACTGCCGGCTGCAGGTATTCGACGAGACGTCCGTGCTCACAACCACCTCCGGCCTCCCGCTCAAGTACATGGGCGGCTGCGGCACCACCGCCGGAAAGATGAACGCGCCCCGCGGCGTGGTCGTTCAGGGCACCACGGCGTATGTGATAGAGACCGGCTCCAGCAAGATCTCTGTCTGGAACTGGAGCACGCAGACCGAGCTGGCAAGCTACAAGCCGAGCTGCGGCGTTGGCGGCCTCCTGTCCGGCCCCTGGGACGCGGCCTGGGACCCCAGCCACACCTGGATCTACATCGGCGACAAGGGCAAGGCCCGGGTCGTGCGCTGGAACCCGGCGAACCCGACGCAATGCGAGGTGGTGACCACCGGCGCCGGGACCCCCGAGGGCGCGCTCTCGGGCCCGGACTTCCTCAACTTCGGCCCCGACGGCAAGCTGTACGTGAGCGACAACAACAAGCGCGTGTACTCCTTCACCCTGCCGTGAGAGGCCGGCTGACACTCGTGCTCGCGCTGGGCGCGCTGGCCCTGCTGCCGGCGGCGGCATCGCACGCATCGACCGCGTCCGGCGTCGCGCCCAGCTACCTCGATACGATCGGCGGGCCAGGGCACGCGCAGATCTATCCCTCCGGCGTCGCGGTCGATGCCGCCGGCAACGTCTACGTTGCCGACACGGGCAATGACAAGGTGCGGAAGTACGGGCCGGGCGGCAGCGTGCTGTGGACGGTGGGCGGTCGCGGCCTGAAGGCGCCTGGCCGCTACGACAATCCGCGCGACATCGCCTACCTCAAGGGCAAGCTGTACGTGGCCGACCTCGGCTTCAAGCGCGTGCACGTGCTGGACGCAAGCACGGGCGCCGAGCTCTCGGTATGGCCGGTCAGCTTCCCATCCATCCTCGGCATCTCAGCCGGCGTGGACGCCAACGGCAACGACATCATCCTGGCCACCGAGGACGTCCTGAACGAGGTGCGGATCTATTCCCCCGCTGGCCTCTTCATCCGATCGATCGGCTCCGGCCCCGGCAACGGCAACGGCCAGCTGAACGCGCCCCGCGACGCCGCCACGGATGCGAACGGGAACGTCTACGTGGCCGATTACGCCAACAACCGGGTGGCGAAGTTCTCGCCCACCGGGACGTGGATCAAGAACTGGGGTACCGAGGGGGGGAAGAACGGCCAGTTCCGGCGACCGTACGGCATCACCCTGGACGCGGCCGGCCGCGTGTACGTCGCCGACGCCACCAACCACCGCATCCAGATCTTCAGCAACGGCGGCACATACCTCAACCAGGTCGGAACCAGCGGCTTTGGATCGGGCCAGTTCTTCCAGCTGCGGCGGGTCGCGGTCACGCCAGGCTCGACCAGTCCCACCATCTACGGTGCCGACCTGTGGGGCTACAAGGTGGAGCAATTCACGCCCAACTCGTCCGGCGTGTACTCATGGACGCGGTCATTCGGCAACGTGCCGCCTCCCGATCCGCTGTTCAACGAGCCGGCCGGCATCGCCGTCGACTCGAGCAACGTGTTCGTGGCAGACAGCGTCAACCAGCGCATGCAGCGCTTTGGCGCGTCGACCTACAACTGGCAGATGCACTGGGGCCAGCGCGGCTGGGGCAGCGATGCCAACGGCTTCAACTGGCCGCGGGACGTCGCCATCGACCGGGTCGACACGGGGACGGTCTGGATCACCGACACCAAGAACGGCCGCATGCTCCAGTTCACGCGCGACGGCTCCCCGACCGGCCGCAAGTTCGGCACGCTGGGGGCGGGCATCGGCCAGTTCAACCGGCCCAACGCCGTCGCGGCGACGTCCGCCGGCCTGGTGATCGCCGATACGTTCAACGACCGGGTTCAGCTCTGGAACACGACTGCGCCGACGCCCTTCCTGGTCTGGACATCGACCGGACTGGCGCGGCCCAAGGACGTGGCCGTCTTGAACGGCGTCGTCTACGTGGCCGACTCCAGCCATCACCGGATCGCGAAGCTGTCGGTGTTCGACGGCAGCGCGCTGGGATCGTTCGGCTCCGCCACGCTGCACTCGCCGGAGGGAGTCGCGGTCGATGCCACCAACGGGACTGTGTGGGTGGCCGACACCAATGCCAACAGGCTGGTCGAGTTCGACTCGACCGGCGCGGTGCTGCAGACGCTGGGGTCGTTCGGCTCCGGTCGCGGCCAGTTCAACGATCCGACCCATCTTGAGGTGGTCGGCGGTCGCTTGTATGTTTGCGACACCTTCAACGATCGCATCGAGGTGTTCAGCCTCAGCTGATCGGTTCACCAAGGGGGAAGGGGAACGCGATGAGGGGTTCAAAGCGTACGACAGCTCTGCGGGGAGCGCTGATGGTGCTGGTGCTGGGCGTGCTCTCGACGTCGGCATCGACGGCGGCGGCGACCGGCGTCGCCACGTACTCAAAGACCTACGGCTTCCCCGACAGCAAGTCGGTGTTCCCCTACGGCATGGCGTTCGACTCCAGCGACAACACGGTGATCGTGGGTGATTACTGGAACTTCCGCATCCAGCGGTACACGGCCAGCGGCGCCAAGATCGCCACGTACAAGAACTCGGTGCAGGGTGGTGTGGGTGCGCCG
>JBBQUW010000016.1:0-57202 GCA_038212095.1 Gaiellales bacterium
CGCGCACCGACCTGATGGCGGTGGCGTAGTCCATCCGGGTCGGTCCGATCAGCGAGACGGTGCCCAGGTTGCGGGCGGGAAGCCCATAGTTGGCGGCCACCATCGAGAGGCTGCGCATGTGCGGCATCTCGTTCTCGGCCCCGATCCGCAGGTACAGGCGGTTGGAGTCGAGGGCGCCGCGCAGCACCTCGAGCAGGCTGACCCGCTCCTCGAGGGCATGCATCAGGCTGTTGATCTCGGCCAGGTCGGCGTAGCGCATCTCGTCCAGCAACCGGGCGGCGCCACCCACGTACAGGCTCTGCTCGCTGCCTCCCACCAGGCCGGTGAAGGCCGGCTCGAGCACCTCCAGGAACGAGTGCTCGCGGGGGGAGAGTCCCGGGTCGAACAGTCGCTGGCGAAGCGCCCTGGCGCCCAGCGCCAGCCCACCCAGCTGCTCGTTCAGGTACGCGCCGGCCCACTCCACCAGCTTCGGATCGACCTCCGACTCGAATGGGAATATGCGCTTGGTCACACCGCCAGTGGCGGTGATCGCGACCACCATCACCACCCGTGACTGCAACAGCAGCACCTCGACGTGGCGCACCTCGGCTGCCTCCAGCGGCGGCGCCGTGACCACCGCCAGCAGGTTGGTGACCTGGGACAGCATCTCGCTGGTTGAGTGCAGCGCCGAGTCGACCTCGTTGCGGACGCCGGACAGGTCAACCGGCAGCGCGGCGGCCCCCAGCGGCTGCTCCAGCAGACCGTCGGCGTACAGCCGGTAGCCGGCGTCGGTCGGCACTCGGCCGGCGGAGGTGTGGGGATGACCAAGGAAGCCGCGCGTCTCCAGTTCGGCCAGCTCATAGCGGACGGTGGAGGCAGACGCATCGACCGCACCGCTCTCGACCAGCAGCCGCGAGCCGACCGGATGGCCGCTGGCGATGTACTCGGCAACGACACGCATCAGGATCTGGGCCTGTCGCGGCGTCAGCCCGTGCCGGGGAGCGCCGCTCATCGCAGGATCGAGCTGACGACGTCGTTTGCCATGAACCGTGCCCGCTCGCTGAGCGAGAGGCTGTCGCCGCTGATCGTCAGCAGCCCGGCCGACTCCAGCCGGCGCAGCTCGCCCACGTCCAGCAACGGCTCGAGCCCGGCAATCGTCAGCGGCCGGTCGAGCCGCAGCCCCAGCATCACCCGCTCGCTGCCGCGCTCGTCGAGCGTCAGCAGCTCGAGCTGCGAGGGAGGCAGACGGCCGGCCTCCAGGGACTCGATGTAGGCCACCAGGCCGGGGCGGTTGCGACGCCGTTCGAGCCCCAGCGTCGAGACCGCCCCCACGCCCACACCGAGGTAGTCGCGCCCTTCCCAATAGCCCATGTTGTGGCGCGCCTCGTGCCCCGGCCGACAGAAGTTGGCCGTCTCGTACCAGCGATAGCCGGCCGCGCGCAGCGTTGCCACCACCGCGTCGTAGTGATCCTCCAGCGCCTCCGCCTGCCGCTCAAGCTCCTCGCCGTGAGCATGACTGAAGCGCGTGCCGGGCTTGGCCTCGAGCTCGTAGTAACTGATGTGATCCGGCGCCAGCGCGAGCACGTCGCACAGATCGGCCCGCAGGTCGTCGCCGCTCTGACCCGGAACCCCAAAGATCAAGTCGAGGTTGAGACTCTCCACGCCAGCGTCTCGCAGAAGATCGACGGCCGCGCGTATCGCGGCCGGCCGGGCCAGCCGTTCGAGCGTTGCCAGCAGGTGCGGCTGGAAGCTCTGCGCGCCGAGCGATATGCGCCGCGCGCAACCCTCGAGCAACACTTGAGCCTTTGCCGGTGTGATCGTCTCGGGGTTGCACTCCACCGTCAGCTCGCCGCAGTCGGGCAGCGCGGCCAGCAGCCGCGCCAGCAGCCGGTCGGGCAGCAGCGAGGGCGTACCACCTCCGATGAAGATCGTCTCGGGCGCCGGGACGTGGTGGTGTCGCAGCTCGGCGATCAGGGCATCGACGTAGCGCTCCTGCAGCTGCTCGTTGCCGGTGACGGTGACGAAGTCGCAGTAGCCGCAGCGGTGCGCGCAGAACGGAACGTGCAGGTAGAGGTGCTCAACCGCCACTGGGACCGTCGCGGTTGATGTCCAGCACGGCCAGGAACGCCTCCTGCGGGATCTCGATGTTGCCCACCTGCTTCATCCGCTTCTTGCCCTTCTTCTGCTTCTCGAGCAGCTTGCGCTTGCGGCTGATGTCACCGCCATAGCACTTTGCCAGCACATCCTTGCGCCGCGCCTTGACGGTCTCGCGCGCGATCACCCGCGACCCGATCGCGGCCTGGATCGCCACCTCGAACATCTGGCGTGGGATTCGCTCCTTGAGCGCCTCGACCAGCGCCTTGCCCTGCTTGTAGGCGTTGTCGCGGTGGGTGATCAGGGACAGCGAGTCGATCTGCTCGCCGGCCAGCAGCACGTCGACCTTGACCAGCTTGCCCTCGCGAAAGCCGATCAGGTCGTAGTCGAACGAGGCGTAGCCGCGGCTGCGGGACTTGAGCTGGTCGAAGTAGTCGAGCACGATCTCTGCCAGCGGCAGGTCGTAGATCAGCTGCACGCGCTGCTCGCTGAGGTACTCCATGTGGCCGAACTCGCCCCGCCGCTCCTGATTCAGCTCCATCAGCGGCCCGACAAACTCCTTCGGCACGATGATCGAGGCGCGGATGTAGGGCTCCTCGGTGCTCAGCACGTCGCCGGCGGCGGGCATCTGGGCCGGGTTGTGCACCTCGTGCCAATCCTCCTTCATGTCCTGCACGCGGTACGCCACGTTCGGCGCCGTGACCAGCAGGTCGAGGTCGTACTCGCGCTCCAGCCGCTCGCGGACGATGTCCATGTGCAGTAGCCCGAGAAATCCGCAGCGGAAGCCGAACCCGAGCGCCTGCGACACCTCCGGCTCGTACGACAGGGCGGCGTCGTTCAGCTTCAGCTTCTCGAGCGCGTCGCGCAGCTCTGGGTACTGGTCGGAGTCGGTCGGAAACAGCCCCGAGAACACCATCGGCTTGACGTCCTTGTAGCCGGGCAGCGGCTCGACGGCACCGGCTTTGGACACCGTCAGCGTATCGCCGACCCGAAGCTGGGAGACATCCTTGAGTCCGGTAACGATGTAGCCCACCTCCCCCGCCGAGAGGTGCTTGGCGGGATGCATGCCGGGCGAGAAGAAGCCCAGCTCCTCCACGTCGAAGCGCGTGCCCTGTGCCATCGCCAGCACCGCGTCGCCCTTGTGGAACGAGCCGTCGACCATCCGCACGAACGCCAGCACGCCGCGGTACTGGTCATAGGACGAGTCAAAGATCAGGGCGCGCGGCGGCGCCTGGGGATCGCCCCGCGGTGGCGAGATGTTGTCCACGACCGATTGCAGCACCGCCTCGACCCCCTGCCCGGTCTTGGCCGAGATCCGGATCACGTCCTCGGCCGAGCCGCCGATCAGGTCGGCCACCTCGGCAGCGACGCCGTCCGGATCCGCCGCCGGCAGGTCGATCTTGTTCACCACCGGCACGATGTCCAGGTCGTTCTCGATCGCCAGGTAGGCGTTGGCCAGCGTCTGCGCCTCCAGCCCCTGGGCGGCGTCCACCACCAGCAGCGCGCCCTCGCAGGCGGCCAGGCTCCGCGACACCTCGTAGGTGAAGTCGACGTGGCCGGGCGTATCGATCAGGTTCAGCTCGTAGACGCGATCGTCCGCCGCCCGGAACAGCACCCGCACGGCCTGCGCCTTGATCGTGATCCCCCGCTCCCGCTCCAGATCCATCGAGTCCAGCATCTGATCGCGCATGTCGCGGTCGGCGACCGTCTTGGTCACCTGAAGGATTCGATCGGCCAGCGTCGACTTTCCATGGTCGATGTGGGCGATGATCGAGAAGTTACGGATGCGTGAGAGTGCCACCCGTGAAGCGTACTTGCGCCCGTGCCGCTCAGCGGCGGCGCAGCAGGCCGCTGATCACCGCCACCTCAGGCAGGCGCAGGTAGCGGGCGGCGGACAGGTACGCGGCGATGCCGGCGGCCAGGGCGACGCCGAGCGTGAACAGCTGCGCCGGAAGCGACCGCCCCAGCATGCGGTCGAGCGGGTACCAGAGCCCGAACGCCGCCACCACGCAGTAGCAGGTTGCGACAGCCGTCAGCAACGCGCCCCGCGCCACCTCGCCGCCGTGCAGCGGGCCGACCCGGCGGCGCAGCAGCACTGCCAACGCGATCGCGTTGAAGCTGGTCACAAATGCGGTCGCCAGGGCGATGCCGGCCGCACCGAACCGCAGCAGGGCGATGTCCAGCAGCAGGTTCAGAAACAGGTTGATCAGCGCCACCTGGGTCGGCACGCGCGGCTCCTGCAGGCTGAAGAAGGCGCGCGTCAAGAGCAGCGAGAGGCCGTTGCCGACCAGCCCCAGCGAGAACGTGATCAGCGTCGCCGAGACGCGCACGGTGTCGGCCGAGTCGAACCGCCCGTGCTCGTACAGCAGCCGCACCAGCGGCGATGCCAGCGCGATCGATATCACCGCCGCGGGCAGCAGCAGGAATACGATCGCGCGTGATCCGCGGGCGACGATCCGCGACACGTCGACCATGTCGCGACCCGCCGCGGCGCGGGCCAGTTCCGGGAACAGCACGGTCGAGACGGCGACCGAGAAGAGTCCCTGCGGCAGCATGAACAGCCGAAACGCGAAGCCGAGGTCGCCGGCGGCAGATTCGCTGTGGTAGGTGGCGATCAGGGTGTCCAACGTCAGGTTGACGTTGATCAGCCCCAGCCCCAGCGACACCGGCAGCATCAGCCGCAGGATGCGGCGCACGTGCGGGTTGCCGAACCCGACCCGGAACGCCAGCCCTCCCCCCGATCCGCGCAGCAGCGGCAGCGGGATCAGCAGCTGCACCACCGTCGCCGCCAGGATGCCGACCGCGTAGACGGTCGCGCGATGCTCGAGTGACCCGCTGCGGCCAAATGCGATCAGCACGCCGACAATGACCACGTTCCAGGCCACGGGCGCGAATGCCGGCACGCCGAAGATCCGTTGCGAGTTGAGAATGCCGGTGACGACGCCGGTGACGCCCATCAGCACGACGATCGGAAACAGCCAGCGGGTCAGGGTCACGACGAGCCCCGACGAGACGTTGTCGCTGCCGATCATCAGCAGCGGCACGAACAGCGGCGCCAGCAGCATGAACAGCGCCGACACCGCGCCCAGCACGAGCGCCGTCGTCCACAGCACCATTCCGGCCACCCGCCACGCTTCGGCCTCCTCACCCCGCTCGCGCAGCTCGAGGAACACGGGCACGAAGGCGGCGCTGATCGCGTTGTCCGCGACCACCGCGCGCACCAGGTTCGGCAGGTTGAACGCCACGGTGAAGGCCGAGTACACGGCGCCCGAGCCAAGCAGGGCGGCCGCCACCACCTCGCGCACCAATCCGGCCACGCGCGAGATCGCGGTCGCGGCCCCGAAGACGGCCGTCGACGTGGCCAGGCGGCGTGTATCTGCCATAAGCGGCAGATACTAGTGAGTTGGTTGGCGGTCACGCCGGTGGCATCGGCGCCATTCGAGGCCGCGGTGGTGCTATCATCCTGCGGCCCCGGTGAGGGGCTTTTCTATGGCGAATTCAAAGCAACAGGAGAAGCGGGTCAGGCTTGCGGCGCGGCAGCGTCTGCAGAACCTGCGCTACCGGACCCAGATCAAGACGCTGTTTCGGCGTCTCGGCGAGGCGGTCGAGGCCGGCGAGGCGACCACGATCGGCGATGCCCATCGCCGCTTGACCGTGCTGCTCGATCGCGCCGCCGCGCGCAACGCGATCCACAAGAACGCCGCCGCGCGCAAGAAGTCACAGGCCGCCCGCATGGCGGCTGGCATCAAGACCGAAGCCTAGGCATCGCGGCCGCGGCTCATCGCCGCCACACCAGGCCGGTCAGGATCAGCGCGATCCCGAGCGCCTGGCCAAGTGCGAACAGCGCATAGACGTCGAGCCGCGTGGCCGTCGAGGCAAGCGCGATCACGCCAACGCCCAGCGCCACCAGCAGCGGACGGGGATCGCGACGCCGCCAGGCGGAGGCGATCGAACCGACCAGCAGCACCGCCGTGCCAGCCGTGTTCAAAACGGCGGCCAGGATCGTTGTCCACGGACCGCCCATGGCACCATTGGGCGGAGTCGCGCCGGCCGCAGCGAGCTCCCGGCCATCCACCTCCGCGGCCAGCACGGCGGCGGCAGAGGCGAACGTGATCCACAGCATGGTGGCCATCGCGAGCCGGGTGAAGCGGCGGCCGGGCGCGATCAACAGCAGCTCGCCCAGCGCCAGGAACGCCACCACCAGGATGCCGCCGGTCAGGTAGTAGAGCCGAAACAGTCGCTCTCCCCATCCCTGCCAAGCGCCGTACCAGAGCGAGATGGTGGCGACCGTGAACAGCGAGAAGCCGATCGTCCAGGCAGCCGGCGCCGTGCGCGATCTGCCCGCTGACCTCGCGGCACGCGATGCCACCACCACCGTACACGCCAGGCTCACCAGCGCGGCCGCGCCGGCGGCGGCGGTCTGGCCGCTCATTCGCTGCTGATCTCGACCAGCGCCAGCTCGAGCTCGAGCCGTGGGTCGAGCCGGCTGCCGCCCTTGAGCGCGCGATCGAGCTCCGCCATCCGCACCACCGCGGTGGCCAGCTCGGGCTCGCTGAAGGCGCGGGCCTGGCGGCAGAGCCCCTGCGCCTGGTAGGGAGTTCGCAGGCCGAGCTGCTTCTGCACGTCCTTGGCCGTCCCGCCAGCGTCCATCACCAACAGCGCCTGACGGACGCGGCGCACGTGGTTGGCGAAGATGGCCGAGACCCGGATCACGTCGTCCGGCTTCTCGATGTCGGCGGTGGCGAACCCGATCACCCCCGCGGCATCACGACGCCCCCAGGCGTCGGTCATGTTCCACGGCTTGACATCGCCATGCTCGGACACCAGCAGGTCGACCTCGTCCTCGCTGGGCGCGCTGCCGCGGCCGTGCACCGAGAGCTTCTCAACCTCCAGCGCGAGGTCGCCGATCTCGATGCCGGCCCTGCGCACGATCCGCCTCGCGATCGCCAGCGGGCAGGTGATGCTCTGCTCGGCGAACCGTTTCACCACCCACTGGGCGGCATGGTCGTCGTCGGGCGCGTCGAACATGCGCACGTCGCCAACGGCGGCCACCGCCCGCTCCAGCGGTCCATCCGCAGGCAGTTTCGAGCCACCGAACAGCGCCAGGCAGGTGCCTGGTACAGGATCGGACAGGTAGTCGACCAGCGCCGCGAGCTGATCGGCGTTCAGCCCCTCGACACCACGCACCAGCACCAGCCGCTCGCCGGCAAACAGTCCCAGCGCGTTGCAGGCCGCGATGATGTCGGCTGCGCCATCATCGCCGACGGTGATCTGCTCGACGGAGTCCTCGTCGAACTGGCCGCGCAGTCGCACCGCCGCGGCGTCGATCTTGGGCCAGTCGCTGCCCGCAATCAGATACGCCGGCTTATGCTCCAGCGCCATCCCCGGTGGCCGTGATCTCGAGCTGTCCTGCGCGCGCCTTGGATCGCTGCACGAGGTCGGCGAAGGTGACGTTCTCGAGCACCGCCCGCAGCTGGGCGCGCGCCTCCAGCCACACCTCTGGCAGCGCCTCGGCGCCGGGCGGGTAGGCGATCGTCTCCGGTCTGACGCCGGCCACGGCGGCCAGCGGCCCGTCCACCACCCGGATCACCTCCGCAACGGTGATCTGATCGGCCGGCACCGCCAATCGGTAGCCGCCCTCCGGGCCGCGCTGCGACACGACGAGGCCGGCGTGCTTCAGCTCGCCGAGGATGTTCTCCACGAATTTCAGCGGCAGGCCCTGGGCAGACGCGATCAGCTCGCCTTTCAACGGGTGGGGATCCTCGTGCGAGGCCAGCACCAGCACGGCGCGCACCGCGTAGTCAGCTTTGGCGGACAGCTTCACCAATCCATTGTCGCACGACCGGGCCGTCCGGCACCCGGTTCTCCGCTCACCGATACAATCGGCCCAATGCAGACGACCGTCAACAGCGGACTGGAGGGCGTGCTCGCAGCCGAGACGACGATCAGTCTGGTGGACGGCCAGGCCGGCCGGCTGCTCTACCGAGGATATGAGATCGGCGACCTGGCCGCTCACGGCAGCTACGACCGGGTCGTCGGGCTGCTGCTGGACGGCGAGTGGCCGGCGAGCGAGCAGGTGCTGCCGGCGGCTGAGCTCTCGCCGACCGTGATGGCGGCGCTCCGCGGCCTGCCGACGTCGTGCGCGCCGCTGGACGCGCTGCGCACCGGCTTCTCGGCGTTTGGCGCCGAACGCCGCATGGACAGCCCGCCCACCGCCGAGCAGGCACGAGAGTTGATCGCGCTGGGGCCGGCGGTGGTAGGAGCCTTCGCCCGTCTGCGCGACGGCCGTGAGCCGGTGCCGGCGGCAGACGGCGCCCACCTGGGCGTGGCCGGACGGCTGCTGCATGCGATCTCGGGCGAGCAACCGGACGCGGCCAAGGCGCGCGCGCTGGACGCCTACTTCACGGCCTGCGCTGAGCATGGCCTGAACGCCTCCACCTTCACCGCGCGCGTGATCACCAGCACCCAGAGCGACCTGGCCAGCGCCGTCTGCGGCGCCGTCGGGGCGCTCAAGGGCAGGCTGCATGGCGGCGCGCCGTCCGAGGTGCGCGACCAGTTGACCCAGATCGGCGATCTCGATCACGCCGAGGCCTGGATCCGCGGCGCCCTGGCCCGTGGCGAGCGGCTGATGGGGTTCGGTCACCGGGTGTACAAGACGATGGATCCGCGCGCGGCGGCACTCCGACAGGTGGCCGAGCGGCTGGCGGCGGATGCCGACTGGCTGAGGCTGGCGATCGAGGTCGAGGACGTTGCGCTGCGGCTGCTGGCCGAGCACAAGCCAGACCGACCACTCAAGACCAACGTCGAGTACTACGCCTCGATCGTGCTGGACGGCGTGGGGCTGTTGACCGATCTGTACACACCGGCGTTCGCGGTGGCTCGCACGGCGGGCTGGTGCGCGCACGCGCTCGAGCAGAGTGCAACCGGCCGCCTGATCCGCCCCGACTCGCGCTACATCGGCCCCGATCAGCGGCCGCTCCCGGCCTGAGCATGCGCTCGAGTTCCCGTCACGAGCAGAGGTGCGCCACCCACAGCAGGTAGCCGGCAAGCAGGTCGGCCAGCCACAGCGGCGGGGCGGCGAGCGGCGGCCACAGCGACCCCAGCACGATCGCGCTCAGCCCGCTGACAAGGAGCGGCGCCACCGCCGGCAGCGCCAGCAGGTTGGCCGGCACCGAGAGCGGCGACAGGCGGCCGAAGTGCCACCAGGCGATCGGGGTCGTGACCAGCGTACAGGCCACCGATACGGCGGCCGCCTGCCCCAGCACGCCACTCAGCCGCGGCGCCAGCAGGAAGATCGCACCCACCGCTGCGAAGCTGAGCTGGAAGCCAGGGTTGAACAGATCGAGCGGGTTCAACGCGAGCACCACGACCGCGCCGCACGCCACCAGGTGCCAGCGCGCCACCGGGCGCGAGGCCAGCCAGGCCACCGAGACGAGCGTTCCGGCGACGCCCGCTCGCACGATGGAGGGCCCGGCTCCCGTCACCAGCACGTAGAGCAGGGTGATGGCGATCGCCAGCACCCGGGCCGGCACGCCGATAACGCCGAACAGGGCCAGGCACACCAGCGCAAACACCACCACCAGGGCGACGTTCTGGCCGGACACCGCAACCAGGTGGTAGAGGCCGCTGGCTCGGAACGACTCGCGGTCGGAGAGCGGCATTCCGCTCGTGTCACCGAGCGTGACGCCGGCGACCAGCGCTCGTCGCGGGGCCGGGTCGCGACCGGCGCCCAACCGCTGGAGCGAGGCCGCATGGAGCCGATCGACCAGCGACCACCAACCGCCGCGGGTCGCCACCGGCACCAGTCGGGAGGCCCGCAGCTCGAGATGCACGCCCTGGGTGGTGTAGTAGCCGCGAACCGCGGGATCGGGCTGTTCCAGCCGCCCCTGGGCGCGATACACGCCACCCAGCTGGGGGCGCTCTCCCCGCGCCACCAGCAGCACGTCTTCACCGGCCTCGGCAACCTGCGCGATCGCCCGGTCGCCGGTGGGAGCGGCGGTTACGACCACCAGCGTCTCGATCGGCCCCGGTCGCAGCGCTCGATGGTCGAGATCGGCCACCCGCAGCCCGCCCCATGCCGCCGCCAGGATCGCGGTCGCCGCCAGCAGCGCCCGCGGCCGCACGGCGACGGCGGCGAGCAGGGCGAGCAGCGGCCGGTCGAACGCCGCCGCGACCAGACCGGCCAGCGCCGCCAGCACGAGCCGGGTGGCCGTGTCACAACGCCACATGGCCGCTCAGCGCCGCCATCCGGGCCGGGCCGAAGCCGCTCACCTGGTCGAGCTCGGCCAGCGAGCGGAACCCGCCGTGCTGCGTGCGGTAGTCGATGATGCGCTGGGCCAGCGCCGGGCCCACCCCGTCCAGCGTCTCAAGCTGATCCAACGCGGCCGAGTTGAGGTGCACGATCGCAGGCTGCGACGATCCGGCGGAGCCTGATGCCACGGCCTGCGCCTGGCCGCGCCGCGGCACCACGATCTGCTCGCCGTCGGCCAGCCGCTCGGCGAGGTTGATGCCCGACAGCACAGCTCCTGCCGCCGGTCGTGCCTTCTGCACGGCGTCCAGCACGCGTGCACCAGGTGGGAAACGGTACACGCCGGGGTGCCGCACGGCACCGGTGACATCGACCACCACCACCGTCGCGACGGGCGGCACCGCACTGGCGGTGGCATTTGGCGTCGGCGCGTTGTAGGAGGCGGTGGGCGGCGAGCTGTGGGCGCGCCAGCCGATCACCAGCACGACGGCCGCGATCGCGGCGTAGAGGGCGAGCCGTTGAGGGGAGACGGGGAGCACGCGACCATCCTCCACCGCCGGCCCGTCACGGGTCATCCCCGCCCGCGTCACGGATCGGTCGCGAAATCGCGACCGCGCTCAGACCTCGCGCACGACGAAGTTCACCAGGCGGCCGGGGATCACGATCTCCTTCACGATCGCAACACCCTCCAGGTGAACGGCCACGTTGGGTACCATCCGTGCCGCCGCGAGCACCGCCTCCCGATCCGAATCGGTGGCGACGGTGACCTGCCCCCGCAGCTTGCCGTTCACCTGCACCGCGTATGTGACCGAGTCGGCCACCAGCATCGCGGGGTCGGCCACCGGCCACGGCTCGTCCCACAGCCGCTCTCCGCCCAGTCGCTGCCACAGCTCGCAGGCGATGTGCGGCGCGTAGGGGTGGATGAGGCTGACCGCCGCGCCGCAGGCGAACCGCAGCTGCTCGCCGCTGGCGTCGTGCACATCGTGGATCGCCGAGACCAGTTCGTGCACCGCCGACTGGGCGGTGTTGAACGAGAACCGCTCGCCGATATCGCCGCTGACCTTCTCGATCGCGCGGTGCGTCTGGCGCACCAGATCTGCACCCGCCCCCTCGGCCGCGGCCGACCGCTCGATACCGGCACCGTGCCGGTCCACGGTCTCGTTGACGAGGCGCCACAGCCGGGCCAGAAAGCGGTGCTGGCCGGCGACGCCGCCATCCTGCCACTCCGCATCCTGATCGGGTGGGCCCAGGAACAGCGTGTAGAGGCGCGTGGTGTCGGCGCCGTAGCGCTCGACGTACTCATCGGGCCGGATGATGTTGCCCTTCGACTTGGACATCTTGGCGCCCAGGTAGTGGATCATCCCCTGGGTGAAGAGGTCGGCGAATGGCTCGGTGAAACCGACGTAGCCCAGGTCATACAGCGCCTTGGTGAAGAAGCGGGCGTACATCAGGTGCAGGATCGCGTGCTCGACGCCGCCGATGTACTGATCCACCGGCAACCACATGTCGACGATGCGGCGATCGAACGGCGCCGTCACGTTGGCAGGATCTGCGTAGCGCAGGAAGTACCAGGACGAGTCGACGAAGGTGTCCATGGTGTCCGTCTCGCGCCGCGCCGGTCCGCCGCAGCGCGGGCAGCTGACGTTGACCCAGTCCTCCGCGGCGGCCAGCGGCGAGCGGCCGCGTGGCGCGTAATCCTCGACGTCGGGCAGCAGCACCGGAAGCTGGTCGTCGGGCACAGGCACGGCGCCGCAGCTGTCGCAGTGCACGATCGGGATCGGGCAACCCCAGTAGCGCTGGCGCGACAACAGCCAATCCCGCAGCCGGAAAGCGACGCGGCCCTCACCTCGACCCTCCCCCTGCAGCCACTCGATGATCTGGCGCTTGCCGTCGCCGGCAGAGAGGCCGCTGAAGTGGCCAGAGTTGACCAGCACCTCGTCCTCGCTGTGCGCGGTGTAGGCCGCCAGCTCGCCCGCGTCGTCCGAGCCTCCGCGCGGCTCCACCACCCGGCGCACCGGCAGGTCGTAGGTGCGGGCGAATTCGAAGTCGCGCTCGTCGTGTGCCGGGACGGCCATGATCGCCCCGGTGCCGTAGTCCATCAGCACGTAGTCGGCGACCCACACCGGGATCGCCTCGTCGTTGACCGGGTTGATCACGTGGCGGCCGGTGAACACGCCCGTCTTCTGCTTCTCGCCGGCCCGCTCGACCGCCGACAGCGCGCCGGTGCGGCGAACGTAGTCGGCCACGGCGGCCTCGTGCTCGGTGCCCCTCGCCAGCTCGAGTGCCAGCGGGTGCTCGGGAGCGATCACGAAGAAGGTGGCGCCAAACAGCGTGTCCGGTCGGGTGGTGAACACCGGCAGCTCGATCGAGAGGTCGTGCTGCGCTCGGAACAGCACCTCGGCGCCCTCGCTGCGCCCGATCCAGTTGCGCTGCATCGTCACCACGCGCTCCGGCCATCGCACGTGCTCGAGATCGTCCAGCAGCCGCTGCGCGTACTCGGTGATCTTGAAGAACCACTGCTCCAGGTTCTTGGCCTCCACCTCGGCGCCGCAACGCTCGCAGTGGCCGTCGATCACCTGCTCGTTGGCCAGCACCGTCTGATCGTTGGGGCACCACTTGACCGGCGAGGTCTTGCGGTAGGCCAGGCCGGCGTCGAACAGCCGCAGGAAGATCCACTGCGTCCAGCGGTAGTAGTCCGGATCGCAGGTCGAGAGCTCCCGCGTCCAGTCGATCGACCAGCCCATCCGCTTCATCTGCGCCCGGATCGCCGTGATGTTGTCACGGGTGGAGACGGCGGGATGCTTGCCGCTGCGGATGGCCGCGTTCTCGGCCGGCAACCCGAAGGCGTCGTAGCCCATTGGGTGCATCACCGTCCAGCCGTTGCGGCGGCGAAACAGCGTCACAACGTCGCCCATGGTGTAGTTCTTGACGTGGCCCATATGCAGTTCGCCCGATGGGTAGGGCAGCATCTCGAGCACGTACATCAGCCGCGAGGTGTCCTCGCCGGGCTGGGGGTTCGGCACCTCATAGATCCGCTCGGCGTCCCACACCGCCTGCCAGCGGGCCTCGATCGCGTGCGGGTCGTAGCGTTCCATATGCGGGGATTCTATGGCGGCACCGCGGCCACCTGCGGCGGGTGCTCAGGCGATCGGGATCTCGAAGCTGATGCGGGTGCCCGACCCCTGAGCGGCCTCGACGCGCACGTCGCCGCCCGACAGCCGCACGCGCTCGATCATCGTGTCCATCCCCATGTGCAGCCGCATCACGCTGCGATCGAGCGCGCGTCCGACGTCGAACCCAAAGCCGTCGTCCACCACCTCTCCCACCAGGCTGCCGTCCACCTCGCGTAACACGAGCCACAGCTGGGAAGCGCGGGCATGCTTGCGGACGTTCGTGATCGCCTCCTGCACGGTGCGGTACGCAAGCGTCTCGACCAGCTCGGGGTAGCGCCCGACGTCGATCTCGACGTGAACCGCCAGTCCGGCCTCGCTGCCAGCCGTCTCCGCCAGATCGGTCAGGGCGGAAGCCAGCCCCTTCGCCTCCAGCAGCGGCGGCCGCAGCTCGAACATCAGGATGCGGGTGCGGTCGACGGCGGTCTTCAACGTCTCGCTCGCGGTCTGCACCGCGTCCGCCATCCGGGCGCCGTCCCCAGCGGCGATCGCGGATGAGAGCCGGTCGAGCGCGATCAGCGTGGCCACCATCACCTGCACCGTGTCGTCGTGCAGCTCGGTCGCGATCCGCATCCGCTCCTCCTCGGCCGTCCGCACGATGTCGGCCAGCACCAGCCTGCGCCGCACCTCGCTCTCGCGCAGCGCCCGCTCGGCGCGCAGCCGGTCGGTGACGTCCTCACCGACGCTGACGGCGGCCGTGACCGCACCGGAATCGTCGCGCAGCGGGCTGTTGCTCCACGAGATGGTGCGCACGTCGCCGCTTCCGGTTCGCACGCTGTCAACCACGAACGGCACCACCTCACCATCGCGCAGCCGGTCGAAGAAGTGCCGATCGACCGAGTCGTCGTCCGGCGGCGAGAACGTCTCGACCCAGCTGCGGCCGACGATCCATTCCACCTGCGCACCCACCGTATCGGCGAAGTGCTGGTTGCAGAAGCTGATCGTGCCGTCGGCCTTGGTCACCACCGCCGCCAGCTGCATGCCCTCGAGCATCTCCCGGAAGTGGCCCTCGGACTCCACCGCAGCACGCTCCGCCTGCTTCATCTGGGTGATGTCATACATCACGCCCTGCAGGTACCCGCCGCCGGGGTCATCCTCGACCACAGTCGCCCGCTCGCTAAGCCAGATCACCCGGCCATCCTTCCGCACCACGCGGTACTCGTCGTCGAAACCCGTGCGCCGCTCGCGATGCTCAGCGTAGGACGCCACCACCCGCTCGCGGTCGTCGTCGTGGATCATCTCGGGCCAGTTGGCCACCCACTGCTCCGGGGGGACGCCAACCACCTGCTCGATCTGGGGGCTGACGTAGATGTGTGCCCGGTCGATATCGTCGACGTAGGTCACCAGAGGCAGCCGCTCCACCAACGTCCGATAGCGGCTGTCCGCCCGTTCGATCGCGCTGCGATCGTGGTCGCTGCGAATCGCGAGCGCCACCAGATGCACCGACAGATCGATCACGCGCTGCTCCTCGGCGCCGACCTGACGAGGGCGGTGCGAGTACATCGCGAAGGTGGCCGCCACCTGGCCGTCGATCATGATCGGCGCCGACCAGCAGGCCCGCAGTCCGTGGCCGAGGGCGAGCTCGGCGTAGTCCGCCCACAGCGGATCGACGGCGATGTCGGAGACGTACACCGGCTCGCCGGTGAAGGCCGCCGTCCCGCACGAGCCGGCGGCCGGCCCGATCGCCTGACCATCGATCGCCTCTCGGTAGGCCTCCAGCAGGCTGGCACCGGCCGCGTCCCGCAGCACCATCAGCTCGCGGTCGACCAGCAGGATCGAGCAGATCGAGTCGGGTTGGCAGCGTTCGATCAGGCGCGTGATCTCGTCCAGCACATCGGGCAGCGCGTCACCCGCGACGATCGATTCCAGAATCGCCGCATGCCCTTCGAGCAGCACTCGCTCGCCATTGGGTTGCCCCACGATGCGGCCAGCATTGCAAACCGGGCGGTCGGCTCGGCTCCCCGTTCTGCGGTATCCGCTCTACCCGGGGACGAAACCGGAGACCGCGGAGCGCTCCACGACCAGCACCGACTCCCGACTGACGACGCCGCTCGAGCCGACCAGCGCGCACACGGCTGGCAGCACTGGCTCGATGGCCTCGCCGTGATCGAGCGCGACGGTCACCATCGGCGTCCGCCGGCGCAGCGAGAACGCGCTGTCACCATGTGGCGCATCGCTCGCGCTGAAGCCCCACACCCCCCGCAGCGAGGTGGCGCCGGCAATGCCCTGCGACCGCACGAGGTCGAGCAGCGCCAGGTGCAGCGGCCGGTCGCCGACCATCGCCTGCGCACCGGAGTGCACGGTCAGCTTCTGCCATGGCTGGTCGTCGGCATCGGTGACCTCCCCGGGGCTTGCCAGCGACACACGCTCGAGCGTTACCACCGGATCGACGAGCAGCCCGCACAGACCGGGCAGGGCCGCGGACAGCGGCGCCGCCGACCCGACGACCTCGACCATCACCGGCACGTCTCGGTTTCGCGAGAAGAAGCGACCGCGACGCCGCCCGCCGCGCACCGTGCCGTCGAGCCCGAGCAGAACGGTCGCGGCTGCTGCGCCGTTGGCTCGAGCGTGATCAACCACCGCCCGCGCGGTCGAGCGTCCGTCCACCTGCGCGGAGCGACCGCAGTACACGGTCAGCTTGAGCTCGCCGCCGACAATCGCGGGCGCACCCGCCTCCAGGTCGATCAGCCGGGCGGCCTCGAGCGTGAGCAGCCCACCGGCCATTGCCGCTCGCGCCTCCGGCAGCATCGCCTCGATGCGATCGCGACGATCGACCGCGACCGCAATCAAAGGCAGGTCGCCGGCCAGCGCCTCGAGTCGGTCGCTGTGCGATTGCCGCGAGCCGCCGTATCCCTCGATGCCCCGCAGCAGGACGCTGTATCGCACCTGCGACCGTTCGAGGAGGTCGAACAGCAGGTCTGCCGCGAGATGTCCCCGCACGCGGTCGCTGTCGCGGAAATACAGCGTCAGCTTGACGGCATCCTCGATCATGCCAGCGATCCCACCCACCAGCCGCCGCCGGCGCAGACCAGCCCGACGGCCATGCTCGAGGCGATGTTCGCAACTGCCAGGCGGCCCTGGCCGTCCTCGGCCAGCCGGTGCGACTCGAACATCCAGGTCGAGAACGTCGTGTAGGAGCCGATCGCTCCTGCGCCGAGCACGACCAGCGCGCTGCCGCCGACGCCCCAGCCGATCGCCACTCCCAGCAGCGCCGACCCGGAGCCGTTGACGGCCAGGGTGCCCACCGGGAACGCGCTGCCGACCCGCCCGGTCACGCCCTGGTCAACGGCGTACCGCGCCAGCGCGCCGAGCGCGCCCATGATCGCGACCAGCACCCAGACGGGGAGGCTCACACCAGCCTCGCGCGCCGCACCGCGAGCGTGGCGGCAGCCATGGCCGCGAACCCGGCCGCCAGCGAGGCGCTGCCGTAGCCCAGCGCAATCAGCGGATGGCCGGCGCGGATGATCCTGATCAGCTCCACCTGGAACGCCGAGAAGGTGGTCAGCGCCCCGCACACGCCGGTGATGGCGAATGGACGCCGATACGTCGACGGCGGCAGCCGCTCCTGCAGCCGGGTGGCGAGGTAGCCGGCCAGCAGCACACCCGCGATGTTGGCGACGAAGGTCGGCCACGGCCAGGACGCCGGGGACGCCGGGAAGGCCCGCGCCAGCTCCACCCGTGCCAGTGCGCCGATCGCGCCGCCACAGGCGATGGCCGCAAAGCGCTGGGGATCGGCGACGGGTGCCACCGTGCATGGTTCAACGCCGCCCGCTGCGGTTCCTCCGGCGGTCTCCCGGCACGGCGACGATAAGCTGCAGCCCGATGACGCTCGTGCAGGCCTCCGGGGTGCAATGGGATCTCTCGCCGCTGTTCGCGTCGGTCGATGCTGCGCGAGACGCGATCGCACCGGCCCTCGGGCGGTCGCAGGAGTTCGAGCAGCGCTGGCGGGGGACGCTGGCCACGATCGCGCCGGCCGAGCTGGCGGAAGCGCTCGAGCAGCTGGGCGAGATCGAGAACGCGCTGTCTCGCGTCGCCTCGTTCGCGTCGCTGCGCAAGGCGGTGGACGTGACCAACGAGGTCAACCGCGATCTCAGCTCCTCCGTCGAGCAGGCCCTGGTCGAGGCCGCCAACCGGCTGCGCTTCTTCGAGCTGGAGTGGCTTGCCCTGGACGACGAGCGCGCGGCGGCGCTGGCGGCGGCGCCCGAGCTGTTGCACGACCGCCACCAACTGCTGGCTCGCCGCCGCTACCGCCGCCACGTTCTGTCCGAGCCCGAGGAGCGGGCGCTGGGCGAGCGCGATCCGGCCGCCGTCTCGGCCTGGCAGACGCTGTTCGCGCAGACCACGAGCACCATCGAGGTGCCGTTCGACGACGGCGAGGGCGAGCAGCCGCACACCATCGACCGCCTGCTGGCCTACGTGCACGACAGCCGCCGCGACGTCCGGCTGCGCGCGCTGGAGACGCTGTACGCCGCGCTTGAGCCGCGCGTGGACGTGATCGCCCACTGTTACGACTCGCTGGTCGGCGACCGGCTGGTGATCGACCGCCTGCGGAGCTACGGCAACGACCCGATGGCGCAGACGCACCTGATGAACGAGCTCGACGGGCCGGTGGTGTACGCGATGATGGACGCGGTCGAGTCGCGCTATCCGCTCGCGCAGCGCTGGTTCGTCGCCAAGGCACGGCTGCTCGGGGTCGAGCGGCTGCAGCTGGCCGATCAGTATGCGCCGGTCGGCCGGGCCCGCGACGTCGACTACGACCAGGCACGCGGCCTGGTCGGGGACGCACTGGAGCAGTTCTCGCCACGCATGCGCGAGATCGCAGACAGCTTCTTCGCCGAGCGGCGAGTGGACGCCGAGCCACGGTCGGGCAAACGGGGAGGCGCCTTCTGCTCGCCGATCGCGCAGGACGCCCGGCCGTACGTGATGCTGAACTACACCGACCACATGAACGACGTGCTGACGATGGCTCACGAGCTCGGGCACGGCACCCATTTCCAGCTGTCGCATGAGGCACAGACTCCCCACTCTGCACACACCGGGCTGGCAATGGCCGAGGTGCCCTCGACGTTCGCGGAATTCGTCGCCTACGACCATCTGCTGGCCCACGAGCAGGACGTCGAGACGCGGCGCGTGTTGCTGGCCGCCCGCGCCGAGGGGGCGTTTGCGACGATCTACCGCCAGACCGTGCTCGCTCGCTACGAGCAGGCGGCCTACATGCTGCGGGCCGGATCCTCGGCGCTGACGTCGGAGCGTCTGAGCGAGATCTGGATGGAGCAGAACCTGCGCTACTACGGCGATAGCCTCGTCATGCCGGACGGGTATCGGTACGGCTGGTCGTACATCCCCCACTTCATATCGACCCGCTTCTACACCTACGCCTACGTCTTTGCGAAGCTGGTGGCGCTGGCGCTGTACGCACGTTGGCGTGTCGAGGGCGAGGCGTTCGTACCCGGCTACATGGCGCTGCTGGCGGCGGGCGGCTCGGCGTCGCCGGAGCAGCTGCTGGCGGATCTGGGCGTCGACCTGCGGGGCGACGATATCTGGCGGCTGGCGTTCGCCGAGCTCGACCGGATGGTCGCCGAGGCCGAGCACGAGTCGGCCACCGCGACCGGCTGATCCCCCGAACGCGTCACCGACGCCGTGTCGGTAGCCTGCTAAACTGTTAGGCATGCTAACGACTTCTCAACCGGTGGAGGTGGCCAATCGGCTGCGGCCCGTGTTGCTCCAGCTGGCTCGGCACCTTCGCCGCGAACTGGCTCCGCTGGGGATCACCGGCGGGCAGGCGGCCCTGCTGCACGCGGTTCGCTCCAACCCCGGCATCGGCGTGGCCGAGCTGGCACGCCGGGAAGGCGTGTCCTCGGCCAGCATGTCGACCGCGCTGACCCGTCTGGAGGCCGCCGGCATGATCGGCCGCACACGAGCGGGCGCCGATCGCCGGCGGGTCGGACTGGAGCTGACCGAGGCCGGCGCGCGCGTGCTGCGCTCGGCGCGATCGCGGCGGACGGCGTGGCTGGCCGCCCGGCTCGATCAGCTGACGCCCGCGCAGCTGGCCGAGATCGATCGAGCGATCGCGCCGCTGGCCGTGCTGCTGCAGGACGCCGGCCGATGACGGCGGCGCTGCTTCGGGCCAACCGGCGAACGTTCGCGAGCCTGCGCCGGCACCGCAACTACCGGCTGTTCTTCGGCGGCCAGGTGATATCAGTCAGCGGCACGTGGATGCAGAACATCGCCACGGCCTGGCTGATGCTGGAGCTGACGCACTCGCCGATGGCGGTCGGCCTGCTGGCGCTGTGCCAGTTCCTCCCCTTCACTGTGTTCGGCCTGTTCGCAGGTGTGATCGTCGACCGGCTGGATGCGCGCCGGACGGTGATCTGGACGCAGGTCGTCTCGATGGCGATCGCCGGTGTCCTGACGACGCTCACTCTGGCAGGGTGGATCGCGGCGTGGCAGGTGCTGCTGCTGGCTGCGCTGCGCGGCAGCGTGCTGGTGCTGGATGCGCCCGCCCGCCAGGCGCTGACCTTCGAGATGGTCGGCCGCGAGGAGCTGCCGAACGCAGTCGCCCTCAACTCGAGCCTGTTCAACGCAGCCCGCGTGGTTGGCCCGGCGGTGGGCGGCGTCGTGGTCGCCCTGGCCGGCGTTGGCGTCTGCTTCCTGGCCAACACGGTCAGCTTCGCCGCTGTGCTGGCGGGCCTGCTGCTGATGCGGGCGGACGAGATGTACCCGCGCGGCGCCAACGAGGAGCGGCCGTCGCTGTTGCGCGGCACCGGTGAGGCCTTTCGCTACGTCGCTCGCACGCCCGAGGTGATGCTTGCGCTGCTGGTGGTGATGATCGTCAGCACGCTCTCGTTCAACTTCAACGTGCTGCTGCCCGTCCTGGCCCGCCAGACGCTGAGCGGCGGGCCGGCCGTGTTCGGCACGCTGACCGCGTTCTTCGGCGTCGGTGCGCTGACCGGAGCGCTCACCTCAGCCACGCTCGGCCGCGCCAGCTGGCGGGTGCTGCTGGCGGGCACGGCCGGGTTCGGCCTCGCCCAGCTCGCGCTGGCGCCGCTGCACTCACTCGCGACTGCGTCGGCCATGCTGTTTGTCAGCGGCCTCTCGTTCACCCTGTGGACGTCGAACGCGAACTCGCTGCTGCAGCTGCACGCTCCCGACCGCCTGCGCGGGCGGGTGATCGGGCTGTACTTCTTCGCCTTCAACGGCGCAGCCCCGCTCGGCGGTCTGCTGTCCGGATGGCTGGCCGAGCGGGGTGGCACCGAGCTCGCGTTCGCCGTATCGGGTGTCGCCGGCCTGGCGATGACGGCGCTCGCCGCCGCACGGCTGCGCCCCTCCCACGAGCGCCCGCTGCACCAGCCACGGGTGGGCCCACCGGCCGGTGCTCGCTGACGATGCCTGACGCCGGCTGGATGCGCTGGCTGCCGGCCGGCGTGCGGGCGCTGCTGTCGGGAGAGCCCTCGCCGGTGGGAACGCCCGGACGCTGGCAGGACTACGTTCCCAGCCAGTGGCGAGACTGGATGGCGGAGTCGCCGGCGCCGCGCCCCCAGCCGCGTTCGCTGCACCTGCTGGGTATCGACGAGCCGCGTCCTGGACCGCGCTGGCAGGCGCTGTTCGACGAGACGTGGCCGGAGTATCGGCGCTGGTGGCTGCAGCACGGCGCGGACGCGCGGCCATCGCGCGAGCAGGCGGAGACCGCGCTGCGCGAACACATGCCCGAGCTGCTGCCGATCTATGAGCAGCTTGTAACGCTGACGGCAAACGACGACCAGGCGGCCGCGATGCTGACGCTGTGGAACCCGCCGCCGTTCATCGTCGCCTGCTCCCAAGCGGTCGTCGCCGATAGCGAGAGCGGCGAGCCGGTGCTGGTGCGCAACTACGACTACGACCCGCGGCTGTTCGAGGGCACGGTGTATCGCAGCCAGTGGGCGAGCCGCCGCGTGATCGGCACGGGCGACTGCCTGTGGGGATTGGTGGACGGGATGAACGACGCCGGATTGGCCGTCTCGCTGACCTTCGGCGGTCGCCGCGAGGTGGGCGAGGGATTTGGCGTGCCGCTCGTGATCCGCTACCTGCTGGAGGTATGCGACAGCGTCGACGACGCGGCCGCGGTGCTGGTGCGACTCCCCCACCAGCTGTCCTACAACGTGACGCTCTGCGACGCCACCGGCAACGCGGCCACGGTGTACGTCGCGCCCGATCGGCCGGCGCGGGTGACGCAGCAGCGTCAGACCACCAACCACCCGCAGACGGTGGAGTGGCCGGAGCACGCCGAGTGGGTCGGCAGCGTCCAGCGGCTCGACCTGCTGTGCCGGTTGCAGGCGGACGGCGCGCGCTCACGCGAGCTGATCGAGGCCATGCTCACACCGCCGCTGTTGGCGCGCCGTTGGGACGAGGGCTTCGCAACCCTGTACACGGCCGCCTACCGGCCGGCCTCGGGCGGTCTCACCTACCACGCGCCCGGGGCGCATGCTGCGCTCGCGATCGATCTGCCGCTGCCCGATGCGATCGACGTGGCTCACGGCGACGACCAGCCAACCTCAGCCTGAGCTGTTCTCCAGCACCCGCTTGAGGCTGCGCAGGTCGCTTCGGTTCGCGCGCCGCATGGCGATCGCGAGAAACGGCGTGACCACTCGGGAGAACCCTGCCGGCCGGCCGCGATTTCGCAGCCTCACCTCGGTACGGCCATCGCCGACATCCTCGAAGAGGTACGTCGTCTCCATCGGAAACGGCCCGTCCGCGGTGCTCATGACAAGCCGCTCACCCGGCACGAGCTGGTCGACGCGATAGGTGTATGACAGCCGCCGGCCGAGGAACTGGGCCGTAAACGCCACCCGTGACCCGACCGCGACGGGTGGGTCGGTCTGCCACGTGACGAGCTTGATGTTGCTGTACCAGCGCGTGGCGTTGTCGGGATCGACCGCGAACGCGGCCACGCGGTCACACGGGCGGTCGATCACGATCACCGACTCGACGTCGACCGTCATGCCCCGCGACTGCCAAAAATCGGTAGCATCGTTCGTGAGAGATACCACACGGAGCGAGGTGGCGTCATCGACGAGACGAGCTACGAGACGGTCGGAACTCCGCGCGAGCGGATCCCGGATGCCGCCTACGACCTGTTCTCACACCACGGCATCCGCGCCGTGGGAGTCGACCGCGTGATCGCCCGGTCGGGCGTGGCCAAGATGACGCTCTACCGGCAGTTCCAGTCCAAGGATGAGCTGGTGCTGGAGTTCATGCGCGCCCGCGAGCGCCGCTGGACGCGCGAGTGGCTGCAGGCCGAGGTCGAGGGGCGTGCATCCGACCCGGCTGCGCGGCTGCTGGCGATCTTCGACGTGTTCGACGGCTGGTTTCGGGAGGACGAGTTCGAGGGCTGCTCGTTCATCAACGTGATGCTCGAGACGACCGAGGTCGGCAGCCGTGTGCGCAGCGCCAGCGTCGAACACCTCGCCACGATTCGGGCATACCTCGAGCAGCTGGCGACCGAGGCCGGCGTGCTCGATTCGGCGGCCTTCGCCCGCCGCTGGCATATCATCATGAAGGGCTCGATCGTGGCCGCGGGTGAGGGCGACGAGGACGCGGCGCTGCACGCGCGAGAGATCGGCCGGCTGGTGCTGGCCGACGCCCTCCGGTGACCGGGATCCCAGCCGTTCGCCCTCATCAAGCCTGAAGATGGGGCGGCGCGCCTTCGAGCCTCCCGGACCGACGGGTCGGTCGGCTTCCCCGCACCAGCCGGTTGCCGCAGGTGACCGCGACGAGGAATGTCCACATCACCCAGCCGAATATGCCGACAAACCAGACGTCCGCCAGCGGGATCCACGCCACGGTGATGCCAACCGTGCCGACCCCGCCTCCGGCGGCGATCACGAGCCCGCCCCAGCTCAGCCAGCGCGGGAACAGTCCAGTACGGAGGCTGGCGATCGACGTCGCCCCGATCAGGGTGGCGATGCCGCACATGCCGAGGTCGGCGAACAGGTGCGCGAAGTTGGACAGTCCGTACCAACCGACCAGCGTCGCGTCGTTGACGTTGCTCAGATCATGGCCGTCGAGCGCCTGGACAAGCGTCATCCACGATGCGGCAACCACCACCCAGTGCCACATCGCCACGAGCACCCCGGCTCCCACGACGACATCGGCCAAGGGCGACTCGTCGCCTCGGCGGCGGATCATCCTCGCCAGCGATGCGCTGAACACGAGCACAAGTGGAATCGACAGGGCACCGGCGGTAGCGGTCATCCGAATACCCGTGTCGTGCGCCTGGAGAAATACACGAATCTGCCCGGCGGTCGCCGTCTCGACCGACGGGCCGTCGACCTGCGGTACAAAGATGAGTGCGACGTAGAGCAACCCGCTGATGGCGGCCATCGCCAACAGCCCTCTGTTCGTGGTGATCGATGTCTCGGCCATGGCGGCATTGTCCATTGCCGCGCGGGTGTAATCGTCGCCCGCGCGGCTGATCTTCGCGTCGCCCGTGGGAGTGACGAAGGCCGTATGCTGGGCCGATGAAGGCGAAGTTCACCCACAGTCGCATCCTCGACGCGGTGCTGGCCGCGACGATCACGGCCGGTCTGCAGATCGAGATCTGGACGTCGCCGTACGCCGTCGACCCCCTGCTGCTGGCCGTGTTCGCCTTGCTGTCGACATGCCCACTTGCCATCCGACAAACGACGCCGCTCACGTCGCTGGCGGCCGCCTTCGCAGGCACGAGCCTGATCCACTCCCACTCACTCGTGTTCTTCGACAACTCCGCCTTCACCGATGCAGCGCTGATGCTGGCGCTCTACTCGGTGGGCGCCCACGCCGGGGGCCGCGCTGCCCGTGCCGGCGCGCTGGAGGTACTCGCCGTGGCCGTGCTTGCGAACGTGTTCGATGAGGCCGCATTCACGATCAGTGCACTCGCATTCACGATCCTGTTCCTCGGCGGCCCGTGGGCGCTCGGCCTGGTCATGCGCCTGCGCCGTGCCCGCGAGCAGCGCCTTGCGGCACACGCGCTCGCGGCCGAACTGGACGCGCGGACAGCGGTCGTCCGAGAACGCGCACGCATCGCGCGCGAGTTGCATGACGTCGTCGCACACGCGATCTCGGTAATGGTCGTCCAGGCCCGCGGTGGCGAGCGGATCGCTCGTCTCGACGCCGTCCGAACCGAGCAGACACTCGCCCTCATCGCCACCGCCGGCGAGGAGGCGCTGCAGGAGATGCGACGCCTGCTAGGGCTGCTGCGCGAGACTGAAACCGCCGGCCTGCTCTCCCCACAGCCCTCGCTGAACGGGATTGGCGCGCTGGTCGAGCAGATCCGCGAGTCAGGCGTCCCCGTCGAACTCGCGATCGAGGGATCACCGCAGCGGTTGTCGGCCGGTGTCGATGTCTCGGCCTACCGGATCGTCCAGGAGGCGCTGACCAACGTGCTGCGCCACGCGGGAACCGGCGCCGCGGCGACGGTGCGTATCCGCTATCAGGCGGGGTGCCTGGAGATCGACGTGGCTGATGACGGCACCCCGACCGTGTTTCCCGCGGAGCGGCCCGGCCACGGCATGGTCGGCATGCGCGAGCGAGTGGCGATGATCGGGGGCGCGCTCGAGGTTGGCCCCCGCGATGGTGGCGGTTTCGCGGTGCGGGCGGTGCTGCCTATAGGGAGCGACACGTGATCCGGGTCGTGATCGCCGACGATCAGACTCTCGTCCGCTCCGGCTTTCGCATGATCCTCGAGCCGGAGCAGGATATCGAGGTTGTCGCCGATGTCGGCGACGGGGCAGCGGCGGTCACCGCAGCAGCCGCGCTGCGGCCGGATGTGATGCTGATGGACATCAGGATGCCACTGATGGACGGCATCGAGGCGACGCGGCGGATCATGCGAGGCGATCACCCGCCCCAGATCCTCGTGCTGACGACGTTCGATCTGGACGAGTTTGTGTTCGAGGCGCTGCGAGCGGGAGCGAGCGCATTTCTCTTGAAGGACGCGTCGGCCGATCAGCTGGTATCGGCGATTCGCGTCGCCGCTGACGGCGGGTCACCCTTCGTGCCCTTGCTGACCAGCCTGCTGATCGACCGGTTCTCACGCGTCACCGGTTCCACGTCGCCGCCTGAACTGGCGGAGCTCACCGACCGTGAACGGGAGGTGCTCGTGCTGGTGGCGCGTGGCCACAGCAACGCGGAGATCGCGCAGCGGTTGGTCGTCACCGACCACACCGTCAAGACCCACATCGCGCGTATCCTGGCGAAGCTCGGCCTGCGCAACCGCACCCAGGCGGTGATCGTTGCCTACGAGTCCGCGTTGGTGACGCCCCACCAGCTGTAAATCGACGATGCACCTTACGAGCGGCGCGGGAGGAGCAGAGATGGAGCTAACCGGGCTCGAACCGGTGACCTTCGCGCTGCCAGCGCGACGCTCTCCCAACTGAGCTATAGCCCCGCGGGGTGGGAGTATACCGAGGCCGGAATCAGCGGTGTCACCGGTCGCGCGGCCAGTCCTCGCGGCTCGGCCAACCGCTCGAGCACCAGTGCGGTGTCGGCCACGGGCACCCCCGACAGGTGCGATTCTCGGCCGGCGAAGTCCGCCACGATCTCATCTAGCGCGGCGGCATAGGCCGGGCCGTCATCGGACGCAAGCGCGGCCAGGGCGCGGCCGGTGCGGGCGAACGCGTCGCCCGCGGCCAGCATCGCCGCAACGTCAGGTCGCTCACCCAGCGTCACCTGAGCCAGAGCCCGAGCGTAGCCGGCCGCCGCGCCGTCGGCACCAGCTGTGTCCGCGATCGCCCGGCACGCCGGCTCCCGGCCACCATCGCCGGCCAGGATCGCCATCTTGAGCGCGCCGATCAGCCGGCCCCAGCTCTCCGGGCCGGTCTCGGCGTGCGAGGCCAGGTAGGCGTCGCGGGCGCGCCGGTACGCCGCGGCGGCGGGACGCCCCGCGAGCAGGGCGCGGTGGGCCTCAGCTTCGGCTTCGAGCGCGGCAGTGAGATGCCGGCCGGCGCTCACTCGATCGGCCGGCGCCCAGCGAAGCCATCCTCGACGGTGTGCCAGAACTCGATCCGCTGCTCGCCGACCTGCCAGCAGAGCAGCGCCTGCTGCCCGTCGATCTCGGCCGGGAAGTCGAGCAGGCCCCGGTCGGCGTCCTTGATCTGCACGCCGTGCGACGCGATCTCGGCCATGATCTCCCCGGCCTCGGCCTGAGCCCGCTCGAGCGTCTCGCGCAAGCGCTCGGCCTCGCTCTTGTCGAGACCACCGCCGTTCGACCCGATCGCGATCACCATCGCCTGCCAGCGACGCCGCATCGGCTCACCCTCTGCTCGAAGCGCCACCAGGCGCTCGGCCAGCGAGCGGATCACCTCGTCCAGCAGCGACTGCGCCTGCGCGACCGTGAACCGGCGCTCAGGCACCGGTGGCGAAGGACTCGCTGGGAACCTCGCCCCACAGCGATTCGAGCCGGTAGAAGCCACGCGCGTCCGGCGTGAACACGTGCACGACGACGTCGAGGAAGTCGAGCAGGATCCAGTCTCCCTGCCGTTCGCCGTCGACGCCGCGGGCGAGAATGCCGTCGCGCTTCAACGCCTCGCGGATCTCGGCGGCCACCGCCTGGGTCTGGCGCGCCGTGCGTCCGGAGCAGATCACGAAGTAGTCGGTGTAGGTGACCACGTCGCGCATGTCGAGGATGACGATGTCCGCGGCCAGCTTCTCGGCCGCGAGAGCGGAGATGCGGTGTGCGAGTTCGAGACTCGTGGTCAGACGATCAGCTCCAAATTTCCTCATCGAGAGCCTAGCACGGCGACCCGCCGTACAGCCCCTCGCGCCTGATCAGTTCGAGCACCGGGGCCGGCACCAGATCCGCGCCACCGCCCAGCCGTAGCGCGTCGCGCACCTGTGTCGAAGAGAGGTCGACCGGCTCCATCTGGAGCTCGATCGCTTCGCGGTCATCGATCGCGAGGCCGGACCGGGGGGCGACCACCAGCGTCGCTATCGATCGGATCCGCTGCGGCTCGCGCCACTGGTCGAAGGCGGCCAGCTGGTCGGCGCCCATGATCAGGAACAGCTCCCCCAGCGGCGCGAGGTGCTCGAGCGTCACCAGCGTGTGGCTAGTGTCCGCCCGATCGATCTCGAACGAGCTGACGTCGATCCCCCGCTCGCCCGCGAACGCCAGCTCAGCCATGCGCAGCCGCGCGGCCGCCGGCGTGGTGGACGCCGCGCGGTGCGGTGGCGTGCCGGCCGGCACGATCACCACCCGATCCAGTCTCAGCTGATCACGTGCCAGCCGGGCGACGGCGAGATGGGCGCGGTGCGGCGGGTCGAACTCGCCGCCGAACACCCCCACCCTCACCCGGCCGGCTCCCGCTCGTGGGCCGGCCGGAACGTGAAGCTGTGCGCCCCAAGCAGGATCTCTTCGCCGGGCTTGGCGCCGGCAGCCCGCAGCGCGTCCTCGACGCCCAGCCGCTCGAGCTCGTTGGCGAGCAGCGCGACATCGCTCTGGCTATCCGGATCGAGCTCGGCCGCGCGGCGCTCGAGCGCGCGGCCGGCCACCCGAAGCACGCCGGAGTCCCGCAGGATCTTGTACTCGCGGCGAACGGGCGGGCGGGGTCGGTAGACCAGAAAATCGGCCAGCTCGGGCGCCTGCTCGGGCGCCACCACGGGCGGTACCGGCAGCTCCGCGACCCGCTCGAACAGCAGCGCAACCAGCGCGTCGATGCCGTCCCCGGAGGCGGATGAGCAGGCCAGGTCGGCGCCGCACTCGCGCACCAGGTCGGCGCGCCGCGAAGGCTCGATCAGATCGATCTTGGACAGCACCAGGATCTGCGGGCGCTCGGCGAGGCCGCCTCCGTGGAGCTGCAGCTCGCGATTGATGGTCGCGCGGCGAGCACGGACGTCGGCCGCGTCGTCAACCGCCTCGACCATGTGCACCAGCACCCGTGCCCGCTCCAAATGGGCGAGGAACTCGTGCCCCAAGCCGACGCCCTCGCTGGCGCCCTCCAGCAGTCCCGGCACGTCGGCCACCGTCAGCTGCCCGCCGTCATGCGCATCGACGGTGCCGAGCACGGGATCGATGGTCGTGAACGGGTAGTCGGCCACCTTCGGCTTGGCGTTCGAGATCCGCCGCAGCAGCGACGATTTGCCAGCGTTGGGAAATCCAAGCAGCGCCGCGTCTGCGACCAGCTTGAGCCGCAGTTCGAGCCACCGCTCGTCGCCCAGTTCGCCCACCTCGGCGGTTGTCGGCGCGCGGCGGGTGGCCGTGGCGTAGCGCCGGTTGCCGCCACCGCCGGCGCCGCCGGGTGCGACCACCGCGCGCGCGTCGGCGTGTGCCAGATCGGCCAGCAGCGTGCCCTCATCGCGCAGCCAGATCTGCGTCCCGACCGGGACGTTGACGACCATCGGCACGCCACGGCGACCGTTCTTGCCGGATCCCTGGCCGTGCGCGCCGCGCTGCGCCTTGAAGTGGGCGGCGAAGCGGAACTTGGTCAGATCGCGCAGGTCACGATCGGCGACGAACTCGACGGCACCGCCGTCGCCACCGTCACCGCCGTCCGGGCCGCCGCGCGGCACGTACTTTTCGCGCCGGAAGCTGACACAGCCATCACCACCGCGGCCGCCCTGCACGAATATGGTCGCGCGATCGGAGAACATCGTTGCAGGGTAGTTGCCGCGCGGTGATCGGGCGCTATGACCGCCAGTGCGGCAGCGCGGGAGGTGCTACGCGGTGGCGAGGATGTTCACGAGCCGCTTGCCGCGCCGGCGCGTGAACTCGACGGTGCCGTCGACCGTCGCAAACAGCGTGTCGTCGCCACCCAGGCTCGCTCCGATGCCCGGGTAGAAGCGGGTGCCGCGCTGGCGGACGATGATCGAGCCGGCGGTCACGTTCTGGCCGGCGAACACCTTGACGCCCAGCCGCTGAGCGTTTGAGTCGCGACCGTTCTTGGACGAGCCGAGACCTTTCTTATGCGCCATCGGAGGCCTCCTTGGCAGCCGTCTCCGGCTTCTTGCGGGCGCGCGGCTTCTTGGCCGCGGCAGCGCCGATCGTCTGGATCTGGATCCGGGAGAGCTCCGAGCGATGTCCACGCGTCTTTTTGAAGCCGCGCTTGGGCTTGAAGGTGAACACCTTGATCTTCTCGCCTCGCAGATGCTCCACGATCTCGGCCGTAACCGTTCCCTGCAGCTTGTCGCGATCGGTGACGACGCTGTCGCCGCCGGTCATCAGCACCTCCGGCGTGAACGAAGCGCCCTGCTCGACGGGCTGACGATCGACCAGGAGCTTCTGCCCCTGCTCGACGCGGTACTGCTTTCCGCCGACCTTGATCACCGCATACATGCTCATCGTCTCCACACGAAAACGCCCGCAGAAGGACGGGCTGGATGATGGTAGCAGACCGCCTTCACTCCCCGAGCAGCCGCCCGAACAGGCCCTTTTTGCGAGGCTCGGATCCGTCCGGAGCGCCGTTCTGGGATGCCGGCTCGGCCGCCGCAGGCGGTGCGTCAGCCGTGGTGGGAAGCGGGCTCGGTTCCGGCGCAGGCGTCGGCTCGTCGTTCCAGCTGCGGCGCGCCGCGGGGGCGGGCGCGGCGACGGCCGGCGTCTCGGCGACCCGAGGCGGCTCTGCAATGGCCGGCGTCGCAGCGTCCGCCTCCGGTGCCGGCTCCTCCGGCGCGGGCTTGGGCTTGCGGGCGCGCGGCTTGCGCACCGGCTTGGGCTTCTCCTCGGATACCGGCTCGGCATCCGCGGTGGCGGCGACGGCCGGCTCGGCCGCTGTGGTCTCGTCCACGCCCGCGCCCTCACCTGTATCTGCCTCACCTGGGGTGCGGCGGGTGCGGCCACGGCCGCCGCGCGTGCCGCGGCGGCGCTTGGGCCGGGCGGGATCGGCGTCGGCGTCGTCATCGCTGTCGGTGGCGTCGCCGTCCACGGCTGCGGTCACCTCGGACGCTGCGGTGCCGTCGGTGTCAGGCGCGGCCTCAGCCTCGCCCAGCTCGGAGCCGTCCGCCGCCGCGCCGGTCTTGGTGCGGCCGCGACCACCACGGGTGCGGCGGCGCTTGGGCTTGGCCTCGTCGCCCTCGCCCTCGCCGGCGGCCTCGACAACCTCAGGCGTGTCAGCGGCGTCGGCGTCCGCCTTGTCTCCGGCCTTCGAGGCCGGCTTGACCGAGGTGGTGGTGGCGGTACGGCGACGGCGGCCGCGCGTGCGCTCCTCCAGCTCCAGCCGCTCGCCGATCTCACGATCGAACTCGGGCAGCTCGAACTCGCCCGGCTCGGGCGGCAGCTCGATGCTGGATGGTTTCGCGTCCATCAGCGTTGCGTAGGCGATCGCTCGCGTCGCACGATCGATCCGCACCCGATGCTCCTGGCCGACGTAGTTGATCGCTCCGCCCACCACGACCGGATAGCTGCCGACTCGAGCGATGCCGTCGGACAGGTTGAACATGTGCGGCTCGGCGATCTTCAGCACCTGCTCGACGCCCTCCTTGACCGGCATCGCGTCGCCGTCCATCTCGATCCGGGTGCCCTCGTCGATCACGTCGACCTCCTCCAGCGGCAGCCGCATCTCAGGCTCGAGCGTGAAGTACTTCTTCGTCTCGCGCTCCAGTTCGAGCAGCTTGGCGCCACCCGGCCCGGCCAGCTTCGCCGCGACCTTGGCGTTGAGACGGATCCGGAAGGCCTCCGATGACGAGGTGCGGGCGAGCTTCCGCAGGCGCCGCTCAGCCTCCACCGCCATCGTGTCCTGTGAGAGCACGCGCCCCTCGCCGCCGCAGGTCGGGCAGATCGAGGTCAGCGTCTCGCGGACGCCGTCGGTCACCTTCTGCCGCGTCATCTCGACCAGCCCCAGCGGCGAGATGTCGACCAGGTAGGTCTTCGTGCGGTCCTTGGTCAGCTCCTCCTGCAGCACCGCCAGCAGCGCCTTGCGGTTGGGCTCGCGATCCATGTCGATGAAGTCGATCACGATGATGCCGCCGATGTCACGCAGCCGCAGCTGGCGCATCACCTCGCGGGCCGACTCGGTGTTGGTGCGAAGCGCCGTGTCCTCGAGCCCGTTGTGGCGGTTCGAGCCGCCGGAGTTGACGTCGATCACCGTGAACGCCTCGGCGTAATCGAACACCAGGTAGCCGCCGGAGGGCAGGTCGACTCGACGGTTGAGCGTCGACCTGATCGCGGTCTCGACGCCGTACTGTTCAAACAGCGGCGTGTTGCCGGTGTGCAGCTCGATGCGGTCGGTGAACTCCGGCTGCGTGGTGCGCACCCAGCCGAGGATGCGGCGGTGCTGGCGCTCGGTGTCGACGATCACCTTGTCGACGTTGCGATTCAGCAGGTCGCGGATGACGCGCAGCGAGAGGTCGCCGTCCTGGTGCACCAGGGTCTTGGTCGGCGCGGCCTTGGCACGCGCCTCGACCTGGGCCCAGATCTTCTTCAGGAAGCGCAGGTCGCGCTCGAGATCCTCGAGCGTCGCGCCGGCCGCGGCGGTACGCGCGATCACGCCGACGTCGTCGGTCTCGAGCTGCTTGACGAGCTTGCGCAGCCGCTCGCGCTCGCCATCGGGCAGGCGCTTGCTGACGCCCGAGCCTTCCCCGCCCGGCGTCAGCACCAGGAAGCGCCCGGCGATGGACAGCTCCATCGTCACGCGAGCGCCCTTGGTCTTCATCGGGTTCTTCTCGATCTGGACGAGGATGTCCTGGCCGTTCTGGAGCAGATCGGTGATCTTCTTGCGCCGCCGGGCGGTGGTGCTCATGCCCGGCACGACGACATCCTTGATCTGCAGGAAGCCGTTCTTGGGCTCGCCGAAGTCGACGAAGGCGGCGTCGTGCGAGGCCAGCACGTTGTCGATCCGCGCCTTGTAGATGTTGCCGGCGATAGACCCGGCGCCGCGACGCTCGATGTAGGTCTCGACGGTGCGCCCCTCCTCCAGCACCGCGACTCGCAGCTCGGAGAGGTCGGTGGAGATGAGGATGGTCTTGGTGGTATTTGCGATAACTGTCACGTTGGTACTCCTACCGGTTGCTCGTGCAGCACGATCTGCGTGCGCACGATCCGGGTGATTGTTGGGGTCGCGCCGAGAGTGGCGGCGACCGCGGTTGCGACTTCTTCGGGACGGGCGGTGCCCGCTCCGGTCAGCTCGATACGAGCGGCGAGCCCCGAGGGCACGCGCTCGATCTGCGAGCAGAACGATCGGACGTCGATCCGCTTTGCGGCCTTGTTGGGCGCGCTGCGGGTGACCACCGCTTCATCGGCAGTCATGTAGCGGTGGATGGCGGCGTCCCAATCGAGATCCCCGGTCACGTCGACCAGGTAGTGGACGGCCCGCACGCGGGACGCAGCCGGCTTGCCCTCCGCCGGCTCGATCGAGCCCAGGGAGAACCCCTCGGGCAGTTCGGAAGCCAGGCGATCTGCGATCTGATCGCACTCGGCGGCCTCGGTCAGCTCGACATCGGCCAGCTCGGCGACGCTCTCGACTCCCACCGCGCGGGGTAGTGCCAACGCGATTACGGGTCGGGGCTTCATTCCTCGGGACAGCGCGATCCCGTATCCGGCCCGGCGGAACGATGAGAGCAGTGTGTCAACGGTTTCGAGATGGGACAGAAATCGTGCTCTGCCGCGCACCGCGAAGGTGATGCGATATATCAAAGAGGGTGCTCAGTTCGGAAATCTCTCGGTGAACATCCGCGCCTGGGCGCCTCGGCGGCCACTGGCAGCGTGGATGGTCTGTCCTACGCAGTGTAGCGCGGCTGCGGCCGATGCCAACACAGGCCCCGCCAACCGGGCGGCTCAACGACAGAGATCCAGGCTAGTGCACCAGCAGGTTGCGCACCGGGCCAAAGCAGGCTCCGCAGTCAACGCATCCGTCCCAGCGGCAGTCGCCTGTGGCGATCTCGGACTGGCTCTGCCACCACTCGTCCAGCAGGAACTCCTTCGAGATGCCGCTCCTCACGTGATCCCACGGCAGCTCGTCCCACTCGCCGAACGTGTGGTTCGCCTGCTCGTCCATGCTGGTGCCGCAGGCCGCGAACGCGTCGTGCCAGGCCTGCTCCTGGAACATCTCCGACCACGCGTCGAACCGCGCGCCGCCGCGCCACGCCCGCTCGATCACCTCGGCTGTCAGCTCTCCCCCACGCGACAGCGCCCCCTCCAGCATCGACGTGCGCAGGTCGTGGAGCGATAGCCGTATCTGCCGGGTCGGCATCGCCCGGCGCATGTACGCCTGCTTGGCCGCCAGCTGGTCGCGGGACGCCATCCCCTCCCACTGGAACGGCGTGTGCGGCTTTGGCACGAAGTTCGATGCGCTGACGTGCACCGAGAATCTGCCGCCGACTCGCCGGCCGATCTCGCGCGCCCGAATGCCGAGGTCGACGATGCCCTGCACCTCGGCGTGCGTCTCGCGCGGCAGGCCGATCATGAAGTACAGCTTCAGGCTCGAGTAGCCGGCCCTGAACGCGGCCTCGATCGCGCTCTCGATCATCTCATCGGTGATCGTCTTGCAGATGATGTCGCGCATCCGCTGCGTGGCGGCTTCCGGCGCCAGCGTGATCGACGACTGGCGGGCGTTCGCGGCCGCCGTCAGCGCCCCGGCCCGGTATCGACCCGGTTCGAGGGCAGCGAGAGATGCAGCCCCGGGGCGCGCTGCTTGATGCCCTCGATCGCCGCCACCACGTCGGTGTAGTCGCTCGTCGCCAGACTGGTCAACGACAGCTCGTCGTAGCCTGTGCAGCCGAGCTGGGCCATCCCCGCCTCGATCACGTCCTCCGCTGGCCGCTCCCTCACCGGCCGATACCACGTGCCGGCGTGACAGAAGCGGCAACCCCGCGTGCAGCCGCGCATCACCTCCACCGAGGCACGCGAGAAGATCGCCGAGGAGTACGGCACCACAGGTGCGCGGGGATGCGTCTCGATGCCGAAGTCAGCGTAGATCGCCCGCTCTACCGGCCGCCGCCCCCGCGCCGGCAGGTGCACGTACTCGAGCTCGGCCATCGCCTCCAGCCGCGCCGCCCGCGTCGGGTGGGCATCGATTGCATCCAGCACGGCCTCGAACGCCAGCTCCGACTCGCCCATGAAGAAGGCGTCGAAGAAGGGTGCAAGGGGCGCCGGATTCGATGCGCTGGGCCCCCCGGCGATCACGATCGGATCGCCCTCGCCGCGCCGGTCGGCACGCAGCGGGATGCCCGCCAGGTCGATCACCTCGAGCACGTTGGAGTAGGTCAGCTCGGCCTGCAGCGTGATGCCGAGCAGGTCGGCCTCGCGCACCGGGCGCCACGACTCGAGCGTGAACAGCGGGATGCCGTCCGCTCGCATTTCATCGGCCATGTCCGGCCAGGGGCAGTAGGTGCGCTCGGCGGCGAAGCTGTCGCGGCGGTTGACCTGGGCGTAGAGGATCTGCAGGGCCTGGTTCGAGATGCCGACCTCGTAGGCGTCCGGATAGCAGAGCGCCACCAGCCGCGTCGCCTCGGGCTTTCGCACCTGGTTCGCCTCGCCGCCGATGTAGCGCGACGGCTTCTGGACTCGCTGCAGTGCGGCCTCGATCTTCTGCTCGAGCAGCGGCGCCATACGCGGATGCTACCGGCTTGCGGGTCGAGCCGTCCGCCGGCTACGTTCGGCGCTTGGCCAGGCGCTGCTGCACCTCGACCCGCACGCCCTCGGCCAGAGCGCGCAGCCGCGACGCATCGCCGACCGCGCCCCGCTCGAAGTACTCGTCGGCCGCCTTGCCGAGCGCCTTGGTGCCGGAGTAGGCCACTCCGCTCTGCACCGCCCATCCGGCCACCGGCACGACGTCCAGCAGCTCGCGGGCGATCATCCGGAAGCCGAACCCTGCTCCCAGCACCGAGAGCAGCTCGAGGGCACGGTCCGGCGACACCTTCTGACCGTGGCAGGCGCCGATCTTCAGCACCATCCGCATCTGCATCGTGGTCAGGATCGGCAGGTCGGCGCCCGGGATGAAGATCATCAGGCTGGTGCGGGCGTTGCGCCGCGCGGCCGACTCGATCACCTCCTCCACCACGTACGGCCGAAACGCCGGCAGCAGCGAGGCCAACCACGGTCCGCTGTCCCCCACCCGGTCGGCCAGCTCCCGCATCGCCTGCTGGGCCGGGAAGCGTCCACGCCGGTAGGCCAACAGGTCGCCTGGCTGCACTCCCCGGATCCGCCCCGCCTCGGTCACGGCCGGGCTGGGCAGATCGAGCGCCTCCAGCAGCGCCAGCTTCCGGGTCGAGGCGCGGCCGATCGCCTCCAGGTCGCCGCGCGTGGCGTCGTCCAGCCCGGCCACCACCTCGCCGCCGTAGACCACGGCCGAACCCCGCGACAGCCGCGGAGCGTCGTCGCGGTTCAGCCGCCGAACGGCGAACAGTTGCGCCGCGCGATCGCCCTCGACCCCCTCCGCGCCAAGCGCCCGGCGCAGCTCGTCCAGCGGCTCCTTGCGCCCGCACAGGAGCAGCGGGTTCTGCTTCACCTCGACGCCACGCACGTCCCTGACCGCCCCGTACATCAGCTTCGCGCTGTCGAACACTCCCAGCTTCGGCATCAGGCGTACGCCGGCTCGTCGGCCTGCCATGCATGCAGATGGATCGCCTGCAGCACGCCGATCGCAAACAGGTTCGTGATCGTATGCGTGCCGCCGAAGCTCATGAAGGGAAGTGGGATGCCGGTGATGGGTGCGATGCCGATCGTCATGCCGATGTTGATAAAGATCTGGAACGTGAGCATGCTGACAATACCCGCTGCCACCAGGCTGCCGAACGTCGACCGCGACATGGTCACCACCTTCAGCCCCCGCCAGATCAGCAGCGCGTAGAGGCCCAGCAGCCAGGCCGCACCCAGAAAGCCACGCTCCTCGCCGACCACCGAGAAGATGAAGTCAGTGGCGTGCTCGGGCAGGTAGTTGAGCCGCGTCTGGGTCGCCCCGGCGATACCCTTGCCGGCGATGCCGCCCGAGCCGATCGCGATCGTGGACTGCGAGAGGTGGTAGCCGTCGCCCTGCAGGTCGGTCTGGCCGGGGTGCAGGAAGGCCGTCAGACGATCCATCTGGTACTGCTTCAGCACCGGGACGCCCATGCTGGGCAGGATCGAGAATACGAGCGCGATCGCGACCGCGAACGCCAGCCCCATCCAGGCGAAGTGCCGCCACGGCACGCCCAACACGAACAGCATGCCGAGCGTCACCGCTGCGTAGACCAGCGACGTGCCGAAGTCCGGCTCGGCGAACACCAGCAGCGCCGGCAGCGCCATGTAGCCGAGCGCCCCCAGCGTCATCCGCGCCGGACCCCATGCCGCCCGGCGCGAGGCCAGCAGCGCCGCCAGGCCCACGATCAGCAGCAGCTTGCCCAGCTCGGAGGGCTGGAACTGAAACAGGCCCAGGTTGATCCAGCGCTGGCCGCCCTGCACGCTGGTGCCGATCACGAGCACCACCACCGTCGAGAGCAGCACGAACAGGTACAGGGCCGGGTGGTAGCGGCGCATCAACGATGGCGGCAGCGCGGCGATCAGCAGCATGCCGACCGTGCCCACCGCGGCGTAGGCCAGCTGGCGGTTGTAGTAGTAGCTGGGGTTACCGGGGATGTCGGTGCGGGTCGCGTTGTGGATTATCCACAGCCCAAAGGCGGTGATCGCGAGCGCTGTTGCCAGCATCAGATGATCGATGTGTCGCAGGTAGTTGCGCATCTAGTTCGACTTGTCCGTTCCGACAACATTGGTGATCTTCTTGTTGGGATGGAAGAAGGCCTGGAACACCTGCAGCGCCGCCGGAGCCGCCGCGACGCCACCGTGGCCGCCGTTGGTGATCAGCGCCACCACCACCAGCTGCGGATGGTCGGCGGGCGCGAACGCGGCGTACCACGCGTTGGGGTCGTAGGGCGGTACCTCGGCGGTGCCGGTCTTGCCGGCCACGGTGGGCGTGAAGTTGCCGAAGATGGCGCTGGAGGTTCCGTTGGGATCGTGAGCCGCCTTGATCAGGCCGTCCTTGATTTCGGCCAGCAGCGTCGGCGAGAGTCCGAGGTTCTTGGGGGCCGGGTACCGGATCCGTTTCGCCACGGAGCCGTCCGGGGCGAGATACGCCTGCCCGACGTGCGGGGTGACCAGCTTGCCGCCGTTGGCAAGTGCGCTGTAGGCGACGGCCAGCTGCATCGGCGAGACCGTCAGGTCGCCCTGCCCGATCGCCATCTGGATGTCGTATCCCGGCTGCCAGACCTGATCGATCGGTTGCGAGTAGTGCTGCAGCCGCCACTGAGGATCTGGCACCAGGCCGGCCCACCAGGACGGCACCGGCAGGTCGAGCGCGGGCGGCGCGCCGAAGCCGAAGCGGCGGATCTGGCGCTGGAAGTCGATGCCCTGGTTGGGCCGATCGTAGAACTGGTTGCCGAGCTGGTAGAAGAATGTGTCGCACGAGATCTCGAGCGCGGTCGGCAGGTCGATGATTCCGCTGCTGTTCGGGTTCCAGTTACGAAACGGGGTGTGTGAAAAGTCGCCCTTGCGGTAGAACACCCCCGGGCAGTCAAGCGTCGAGCCCGGGCCGATGATGCCCTCGTTCCAGGCCGCGGCGGCCGTGATCGGCTTGAACGTCGAGCCGGGAGCCACTGGCAGCAGCGTCTTGTCGGTCAGCGGCTGGTTGTACTTGTCGTTGTACAGCGCGGTGGTGCCCTTGGCCGGCGGCAGGAAGACGCTCGGGTCGTAGCTGGGATACGACGCCATCGCGTAGATCTCGCCGGTGTTGGGATCCATCGCCACCAGCGCGCCGGTGTGCGCCCCCACCTCGCCGTCGTGGCGGGCGACCTGGATGCCGTAGGCGATCGCTTTCTGCGCCACCCGTTGCAGGCGGTAGTCGATCGACAGCTGGAGCGTCGGCCCTGGCTTGGGCGCCCGCGCCAGGTAGGGCTGGCCGACAGCCTGGCCGGTGGCGTCGTAGCTCTGCTGCAGCTGGCCATCCTGGCCGCGCAGCATCGCGTCGTAGGCGTACTCGACGCCGGTCTGGCCGACCTGGTCGCCTGCGACCAGCCCGTGGAAGTTGGGGTCGGTCAGCTCGCCCTGCGATATCTGACCTGTGTAGCCGAGCACGTTGGGCGCCAGCGAGCCGAACGGGTAGTCGCGCTGGCTGGTCTCCAGGAACTGCACTCCCGGGAAGCGATCCCGCCGCTCGAGCACGTAGGCCACCTCGGGCTCGGTGGCGGTCGTGAGCGGCAGCGGCGCGCCGGCGTTGACCACGTAGCAGGTGCCCTTGGCCGGAGCGCAGCCACCGCTTCCGTCGGCGTTCACCAGCAGCGTCTTTTCGTACGTATGCCAGATGTCGTGGCGGCTCATGCCCAGCACACGCCCCAGCCGCGCCAGCTCAGCGCATCGTGCCTGGTCGCGAAGCGCGCTGCACCGGGGTACCGCACCCGCCGGTGTGGCCGCCACCTCGCGCACGCACAGCGCCTGCGAGGCGGCCGGGAAGGTGGTGCAGTCAACCCTGATCGGCAGCCCCGCCGGGTTCACCTGGGCAACGACGTGGCTGGAGTTCTTGACCAGCACCGCGCCGGTGCGGTCGACCACCTCTCCGCGCGGCGCGGGCAGCGCCAGCGTGCGCACGTCGTTCTGGTTCGCCTGCGCCACGTAGTGATCGGAGTGCAGCACCTGCAACGCCCACAACCGAAACAGCAGCACTCCCAGCAACGCCGCGGCCAACACGCCCAGCGCGGCCGCCCGGATCACCAGCTGGTTCTGATCGGGCTGCTGCTCGGGCCTAGGCGGCGGAGACTGAACGTACATCGATCCTCGTCGAGTGTCGGAGCAACCGCCGCAGCAGCGGCAGCAGGATGAGCGCGGCAACGGCCGTCTCGAGCACGGTCGGCATCACCACGCTGCTGAATGCTGTCCGCAGCGGGTAGCTGTCGCCGAGCAGCGAGTGAGCCAGCGCCAGGCCGACCTGGACGATCGCCACTCCGGCCACAACGTAGGCGAACTGCTTGAGCGGCGAGTGGGGATGCGGCGTGGCCGGCGAGACGACCTGCTCGGCCGGGCTGAGCCGATGAGCCACCCACAGTCCGGCCATCATGTAGAGCAGCGACATCAGCCCGAGCCGCCCGACCAACATCGAGTCCAGCAGCAGGCCGGCGGCGAATCCTGTCAGCGCCGCGGCCTCCGGGCCGCGCAGCATCGCGACCGCGACCACCAGCACCGCCAGCAGGTCGGGCGTGGCCGTGGAGGGCGTCAGCTGCGGCATCGCCGACAGCTGAACGATCGCCAGCACGAACACCGAGACGGCGATCTTGATCCCGTCCACGATCACTTCTGAACCTTCAGCACCAGCACCGCGTCGATGCTCTGCAGATCGACGAACGGCGTGACCTGGATCGTCTTGTTGGGGAAGTCGATGTTCGACTGGCTGACGCTCGTCACCTGGCCGATCGGGATCCCGGCCGGCAGCAGCGCCTTCAGGCCGCGGTTGTTGGAGAGGATGCCGCTGGTCTGCACCACCTGCCCCACCTGCACGTTCTCGTCCTGGCCGACCATCAGGAGGTTGAGCTGGCCGGTGCTGCCGGCGGCCGGCTCAGCCACGCCGCGCACCGTGCTGTTGACGACCCGCACCGATACCGCTGTGTTGGGGTCGAGGATCAGCACCACCGTGCAGGCACCGGACGTGACCGAGCTGACGTGTCCGACCAGCCCGGCCATCACGGTGCTGTTACCGGCCGGCGCCACGACGGGGTCGTTCACCGCGACGCCGTCGTCACTGCCGACGTTGAGCGTGATCGTCTGGCTGTAGACGTTCGGCACCTGCTGGATCACGGTCGCGCCGACGAAGCCGTACTGGGAGGCCAGCCTGGAGCTGGCGGTGAAGTTGTCGAGCGCGCGGAGCTTGTCGAGGTCGGCCTGCAGCTGCTGCAGCTGGAGGTTGGCGGCCCGCGCCTGGGCCAGCTCCTGGGTGAGCTTGACGTTTTGCGAGCGGGCGTCGATCAGGCCGCCGGCCCAGCTCCAGGCGTCGACGAACGGCTTGGTGACGCGCGTGGTGGCGGACGAAAAGGGTGCCGTGATCGACAGCGCACCGCGCTGTATGACACCGATCACACCCGACGAGCCCTCGCGGAACGAGAGCGTGAGGAGCATGAGCGAGGCCGCAAGTAGCAGGCCAATCACGGCCCGCCGCCGGATGAAACGGTTCTTTCCGATCAGCATGTTGAGCGGTCTTTGAGAGATCGGAGCTTACCCCACCGATCGTTAAAGCCCTGTAAGCACCGGATGTTGTTGTCGCGCATCGCGATCAATGCGGGTACTCTCGAAGGGCAAACCCATCAACGGAGCTCCCTCATGCAAAAGCGCACCAACCTGATCATCCCTGCCATCATCCTCGGCATCGTCTTCCTCGCGATCGCCGTCGTGTACTTCGCGGAGCCGGCCAAGTCGCTGCCCAGCTTCGTGCCCGGCCACGAGGCCGGCTCGAGCCGCCACCACATCAAGCACGGCATCGCGGCCGCGGTGCTTGGGGTCGGAAGCTTCATCTTCGCCTGGTTCCAGACCGGGCCGAAGAAGATCGCTAGCTGAGCCAGCCCAGATAGACAGAAGCGGCCAGGCCGGCGACGACGCAGTAGATCGCAAACGGCGTCAGCCGGTTGGTCTCGAAGAAGCGCATCAGGAACCGCACCGAGAGATACGCGGTGAGTGCCGAGCAGAGCGCGGCCACCAGTGCCTGCCCGCGCACCCCGTCGCCCGCGCTGCCAAACATGTCCGGCAGCTTGAGCGCGGCGGCGGCGCCGATGATCGGCGTGGCCAGCAGGAATGAGAAGCGAGCCGCGTCCTCGTTCGAGAGCCCTGCCAGCAGGCCACCGCCCATCGTCGCGCCGGATCGGGAGAAACCGGGGATGAGCGCGATCGCCTGCGCCGCTCCGATGCCGACAGCATCCTTGAAACCGGCCGTCTTGGCGATGCGGGCGTCCCCATCGTCCGCGCCCGCGGCCTCGACCTTCTGACGCCGGCGCAGGCGCTCCGCGCCGTATAGCATGAAGCCGTTCAGGATCAGGAAGAAGGCGGCCGAGCGACCGGACGCAAACGCCGAGCGCAGCTTGTCCTCGAGCAGCAGTCCCAGCAGCCCGGCCGGGATCGTGCCCACCACCAGCAGCCAGCCGAGCCGGCCGTCGGGGTTGTCCGCTGCCACCTCGCGCTCGACCAGAGAGCGCCACATGCCGTGCACGATCCGCACCCAGTCCTGCCAGAAGAAGCCGAGCAGCACCAGCGCGGTGGCCAAGTGGGTGGCGACCAGGAAGGTGATGAAGTACGGGTCGTTCTGATGGATGTTCCAGCCGAACAGCTGCGGCAGGATCACGCTGTGGCCCAGGCTCGAGATCGGGAACAGCTCGGAGAATCCCTGCAACAGACCGAGCACGATGGCTTGGAAGTAGGAGATCGGTTCGGCGACCAGGAGCAGCACGCGCGAACCTTAGATGATCGATACCGCGGGCTGCCGCGGGAGGCGGCCGCAAGCGCTAGTAGGTATAGCTACGGCGGCCGCTGCGGCGCCGGTTGGCGTACGCCTGGTTGGCCCGGTGGATGGCGTCGAACTCCTCCAGCGACCGGCCCGAGCCGACGGCGACACAGGTCAGCGGCGACTCGGCCAGATGCACCGGCATCTGTGTCTCGGCCCGGATCCGCTCGGTCATCCGCTGCAGCAGGGCACCCCCGCCGGCCAGCACGATGCCGCGATCCATGATGTCGGACGCGAGCTCCGGCGGCGTCTTGTCGAGCGTCTGCTTGACCGCATCGATGATCTGGGTCAGCGGCACCTCGAGCGCGGTGCGCACCTCGGAGCTCGACAGCACCACCGTCTTTGGCAGACCCGAGACCAGGTCGCGGCCGCGGATCTCGGCCTCCACCTCCTCGGGCAGCTCGTAGGCGGAGCCGATCTCGAGCTTCACCTCTTCGGCGGTCTGCGAGCCGATCATCAGCTTGTACTCGCGCTTCACGTGCTCGATGATGGCCTCGTCCAGCTCGTCACCGCCGACTCGAATCGACTGCGAGACGACGATGCCGCCCAGCGAGATCACGGCCACCTCGGTGGTGCCGCCGCCGATGTCGACGATCATGTTGCCGGTCGGCTCGGACACCGGTAGGCCGGCGCCGATCGCGGCGGCCATCGGCTCCTCGATCAGGTACGCCTGCCGCGCTCCGGCCGAGTAGGTTGCCTCCTCGACCGCCCGCTTCTCAACCCCGGTCACGCCAGAGGGCACGCACACGACCACCCGTGGATGCGCCCACCGGTTCTGGTGCACCTTCTGGATGAAGTGGCGGAGCATCTGCTCGGTGACGTCGAAGTCCGCGATCACGCCATCCTTCAGCGGCCGAATGGCCTGGATGTCGCCCGGCGTGCGGCCGAGCATGCGCTTGGCCTCGATGCCGACCGCGTGCACATCGCCGGTGCGCTGATCGATCGCGACCACCGAGGGCTCCGATAGCACGATGCCACGGCCGCGCACATACACCAGCGTGTTTGCGGTGCCGAGATCAACGGCCATGTCGCGACCGCCAAAGCCGGTCAGTGAGTTGAAGATGCCGATACGGTAGTCCTTTCGTAACCGCTGCAAATGCCGCAATTGAGGGCAGGTTAGTCTAGCAGCGGACGATCTCCCCGGTTTCGCCGAGCAGATCGAGCAGCGCGGCGACCGGCAGGCCGACCACGTTTGTGTAGTCGCCGACGATCCGTGTCACCAGCGCCGCACCTCTCGCCTGGACAGCGTAGCCGCCGGCGCGGCCGCGCCACTCCTCGGTCGCCAGGTACCAGGCCAGATCGTGGTCGCTCAGGGGCCGAAAGCTGACCTCGGTCGTGGCCAGCCGCTCGCGAGCCACGCCGCCGGCGAGCAGACAGACGCCGGAGTGCACGTGATGGCTGCGCCCGGCCAACTGCCGCAGCATGACGGCCGCCTCGGCCCGATCGGCCGGCTTCCCCAGCAGCACGCCATCCACGTCGACCACCGTGTCCACGCCCAACACGAGCTCTGCCGCGGGCGCGCCGCCGGCCTTGCCGCGGGCATGGGTCAGCGCGACCTCGGCCGGCGTGCCGGGCAGGTGGTGCTCGCGGTAGCTGCTCTCGACCACCGCGAAGTCAAAGCCCAGCTGCTCGAGAATCGCCCGCCGCTGCGGCGACCGCGACGCCAGCGACAACGGCCGCGCCGGAGTCACACCAGATCGGTGGGCGCGAAGTAGATCGCGATCTCGCGCTCGGCCGAATCGGGCGAGTCCGAGCCGTGGATCACATTCTCGCCCAGCTCGAGGGCGTAGTCGCCGCGGATCGTCCCGGGCGCCGAGTCGAGCGGATTGGTGGTGCCCATCATCGTACGCACCGTGGCCACCGCGGCCGGCCCCTCCAGCACGATCGCCACCACCGGCGCCGAGGTGATGAACTCGACCAGGCCGGGGTAGAACGGCTTGCCCTCGTGCTCGGCGTAGTGCTGCCCGGCCTGATCGGCTGTCACCCGCAGCAGCTTGATGCCGCGGATGGCGAACCCGCGCCGCTCGAACCGCGCCAAGATCTCGCCGGTCAGCCGGCGGGCGTGGGCGTCGGGCTTGATCATCACGAACGTCCGCTCGAGATCGGGCATCGGGGTCTCCTGAGGTGAGGGTCGGGACTCGGTGAGTCTAGGCTTCGGTGGTCGTGCGCCGGGTGACCACGTCACGCGTCCGCGGCTCGGCCGGTGTCGTCGCACCGCCGGCCACCGCCGTCTCGCAGTACGGGCACAGCCGCCACTCCGGATCCAGTGGGCTCTTGCAGCGGCGGCAGGCGTTCTTCAGCTTCGTGCCGCAGTGCGGACAGGAGAGAAATGCCGGGTCGGCCGGATTTCGACAGTACGGGCAGACCTCGTCCGCGCCCAGCCGCCGCTCCATGGCGCGAATCTCGAGCTCGCGCTCGCGCACATCGCTGAGGTACTCCGGCGGTCGCAGGAACAGGTAGATGACCACGCCCAGCGGGCCGAACAGCACCGCCGCGGCGACGCAGACGGCCACGATCACGGGATCGTCGATCCGGCGGCGGGCGTCCTTGGCCGTCCAGAAGGCGAGCGCGAACCAGATCGCGATCACAAACAGCGCCGAGACGCGCACGATCGCCACGAAGTATCCCGAGCTGAAGAAGTTGCCGATTCCCGAGAGCGGTCCGGAGCTTGAGGCGGTGGATGAGGAGGCGAGCAGCGTCACGCGGGAATCGCGCTGCAGTGTACGGGGCGCCGCGGTCGGACCGCAACGGCCAGCGTCACGCCTGATCCCGGGTGAGGTCGTTGATCAGGTACAGCGAGCCGCACACCACCACCGCGCCGTCGGGTCCCGCCAGCACGCGGGCGGCATCCAGCGCCTCCTGCGGCGACGGCGCGACCGGACCGCCGGCAAGCGAGGCCACCGTCTCGGCCGGCATCGACCGCGAGCTGGACGAGCTGGCTGCGACCACGGTCGGGCAGACCGTCTTCAGCAGCGAGATCATGGTCGGGACGTCCTTGTCGGACAGGGCCGAGAATACGGCCACCGCGTGGCGGTCGCCGATCAGGGCCGGCAACTCGCCGACCAGCCGCTGCATGCCGGCCGGATTGTGCGCACCGTCCCAGACCTCGAGCGGCCTCGTCGCGCGCACCTCGAGCCGTCCCGGCACCTGGAGCTGCGCGATCGGGGAGGGATCGACCGGCCGTCCCAGCGCCGCCTCGACGGCCGCCCGCGCAACGGCCCGGTTCTGATCCTGGTACGCGCCGCCCACCGAGACCACCTTCACCCAGGCGGCCCGTGACGCGGACGCGTCCCAGCCGGGCTCGCCGATCACGACGTGACCACCCTGCGGCACCACGGCCAGCTTCTCGCGTGCGATCTGCTCGCGGCTGCGGCCGAGCAGTTCGGAGTGCTCCATCGAGACGTTTGTCAGCACCTGCACCTGCGAGCGCGGCAGGACGTTGGTGGCGTCCAGGCGGCCGCCCAATCCGGCCTCGACCACCGCCCAGGCCACCTCGGCCCGCGCGAACGCGTACAACGCGGCGCCCGTGAGAGCCTCGAACTGGGTCAGCGGAAGGTCGGCGTCGCGCACGGCCGAGACGGCCTCGGCGTAGCGCCGCTCGTCAATGATCTGGCCGTGCAGCCTGATCCGCTCTCGGAAGGTGGTGATGTGTGGGGAGAGGTAGGCACCCGTCTCCACTCCCTCCGCCTCGAGCAGCGCCTCGCAGAAACGGACGGTGGACGACTTGCCGTTGGAGCCGACCACGTGGATGGCGTCGAACTCCCGCTCGGGGTGGCCGAGCGCCTCCAGCAGCTGGTGCATGCGCTCCAGCCCGAACTCCATCCCCATCAGCTCGAGCGACTCGATGTAGCCGGCAGCTGTCACAGACCCGCTCATCTCTGCTCCAGACGCCGGGTCAGGTCGGCAACCAGAGCCTCGAAGCGACGCACCTTGTCACGCTCAGCCTCCACGAGCACCGCCGGGGCGCGAGCGATGAAGCCCTCGTTGGCGAGCTTGGCGCGAGCGCGCTCCAGCTCCGCCGTGGCGTCCGCCAGCTCGCCGCGGATCAGCTCGGGGTCGGGCGCCGCAGCCGCCGCCGATGCGGACGGCGCGTGCACGTCCAGCGAGACGTTCGCCGTCTTTGGCAGCAACATGCGAAATAGGGTGTCCGGCGTGACGATCACGCTCGGGGCCTGGCCCTCGTTCGCGATCCTGCGGGCGGCCGAGACGACGTCCATATCGTTCTGCGCGGCGTGCTCCAGCGCCGGGTCGCACATCCCGGCTTGCCATTCCGGCATCGCCGATGCCATCAGCAGGCCGCTGCGGCCGGGCATGAAGCTCCAGATCTCCTCGGTCACGAACGGCAGCAGCGGATGTGCCAACGCCAGAATCCGCTCCAGCACCCACAGCAACGTCGCGGTGACGTCGCGTCGGGCCTGGTCGTCGTCGCCGTACAGGCGCGACTTGGCCGCCTCGACGTACCAGTCGCAGAAGTCGTTCCAGATCAGGGCGTAGAGCAGCTTGACGGCGCCGGCGAAGTCGTACGCATCGATCAGCCGCAGCACCTCGGCGCCCGTTCCTTCCAGCCGCGAGAGGATCCAGCGATCCTCACCCCTGACCGCGACTGCGGCCGGCTCGACCGACGCGTCCGCCTGCAGCAGGACGAAGCGGGAGGCATTCCAGAGCTTGTTTGCCAGCTTCGCCCCCTCGTCGATCATGCCCTCGGCGAAGCGCACGTCCTGCGTCGAGCTCATCTTCAGCAGGCCGTAGCGGGTGGCATCGGCGCCGTAGCGCTCGATCAGGTCGAGCGGGTTGATGCCGGTGCCCAGTGACTTGGACATACGGCGGCCATCAGCAGCCTGAATGATGGAGGTGATGTAGACGTCGGTGAACGGGATCTCGCCCATGAACTCGATGCCCATCATCAGCATCCGCGCCACCCACAGGTTGATGATGTCGCGGGCGGTGACCAGCGCGTTGCCGGGATAGAAGGCCTCCAGGCGATCGGTCTGCTCGGGCCAGCCCAGCGTCGCGAACGGCCACAGCGCCGACGAGAACCAGGTGTCGAGCACGTCGGGGTCACGCTCGAGCTCGGTCGATCCGCACTGCCCGCACGCCGCGGGTGCGCTGGTGGCAGCCGTGGAATGGCCGTCCTGGCAGTACCAGACCGGGATCTGGTGCCCCCACCAGAGCTGTCGCGATACGCACCACGAGCGGATGTTGTCCATCCAGTGAAAGTAGGTGTTCTCCTGCGAGGTGGGAATGAACCGCACCCTGCCCGAGCGCACCTCGGCGTTCGCAGCGGCCGCCAGCTCGTCCATCTGCATGAACCACTGCAGCGAGATCAAGGGCTCTATGCGATCGCCGGAGCGGTCGCAGTGGCCGACCTCGTGCTCGTAGGGCTGCTCGCCGCGCAGCAGCCCGTCGGCGAACAGCCGGTCGACCACCTTCTGGCGGGCCTCGCCCGCCGCCATCCCGGCGAACTCCCCGGCCTGGTCGTTCATGCGGCCGTCGAAGCCGATCACCGAGAGCTCCGACAGCCCGTGCCGGCGACCGATCTCGAAGTCGTTCGGGTCGTGGCCGGGAGTGATCTTGAGCGCGCCGGTGCCGAAATCCATCTTGACGTACTCGTCGGCGATGATCGGCACCTCGCGGTTGACGATCGGCACGATCGCGATGCCGCCCACCAGGTGGCGGTAGCGGTCATCGTCGGGATGCACCGCCACGGCCGTATCGGCCAGGATCGTCTCGGGCCGCACCGTCGCCACGGTGATGTGCTCGTCGCTGCCCTTGATCGGATAGCGCACCTCGAACAGCGCGTCGGCGGCGTGCTCATAGCGCACCTCGAGGTCGGACACGGTCGAGCCGCAGCCCGGGCACCAGTTGACGATCCGGTTGTCGCGGTAGATCAGCTGCTTGTCGTACAGGCGCACGAACATCTCCAGCACGGCCTGCACGTAGCCCTCGTCCATCGTGAAGCGCTCGTGCTCGTAGTCGAGCGCGCAGCCGAGGCGCTTGAACTGCTGGATGATCCTGGCACCCGTCTCGCTGCGCCACTCCCACACGCGCTCGATGAAGGCGTCGCGGCCCACCTCGAAGCGCGTCGTCCCCTCCGCGCGAAGCTGCTTCTCGATCACGGCGTGGACGGCGATCGATGCGTGATCGGTGCCGCAGATCCACAGCGTCTCGCGGCCGCGCATGCGGGCGAGCCGGATCAGCGAGTCCTGGATCGAGCCGTTCAGGGCGTGGCCCATGTGCAGCTCGCCGGTGACGTTCGGCGGCGGCAGCGCGATCACGTAGGACGGGCGACCGGAGTGCGGGTCAGCACGGAACAGCCCGGCCGCCTCCCAGCGCTCGAACAGCTGCGACTCGACTGCGGCCGGGTCGTGGCGGCTGCGGCGCTCCAGCTCGTCTCTGCGCAGGTCGACCATCGGTGGCCATTGTAGTGTTGCGGCGTGCGGATACGGGCTATCTGGCTGATGTACGGCGTGATCGCCGTCCTCACGCTGGCCACCTACTGGCGGCTGCCCGCCGGTTCGACGTATCACTTCGCCGACTCCGGTTGGTCGGGCGGCGGCTCGCGGCTGATCAGCTACTCCAACTATCCGGTCGCGCTGGCGGCGATCGCGCTGGTGGCGGCGGTCTCGCGGGGACGGCCGGCGTGGCTGGCGGTGGCGCTGTGCACCGTCGTCGTCGTGCCCGGCGTTGTCAGCCAGGACGATCTGACGGCGTCGTGGTGGAATCTGCCGGCAGCCGCGGGCGTCGCCCTGGCGGTGTGGCTGACGTGGTGGGCGCCGCCGCCGCGGCGCCGCGTACCGCTCGGCTCGACGCGCCATGCGCTGATCGCGGTGCTCGCGGTGTGGTCGTTGCCGTGGCTGATCGCCGCGGTGGGGCTGTACGCGCAGGATCTGCCACTGGCCGGGGCGCTGATCCGCTCGCGCCAACCGACGCCGGGCGAGCCGCAGTTGGCCTCTGTCCATCTCGGGCTGCACGAGGGGCTGTTCGGTGCGATGCTGGCGGTGACGGCGCTGGTGCTTTCGGCCCGCAGGATGCCGGCGGTGATCTCCCTGTACCTGGCGCTGCTGCTCTGCTACGGCCTGGCGGTGACCGCGAACGACGGCTGGAACGAGCAGGTGGTGAAGCGCGGCTGGACGAGCACCCAGATCCCAAGCGTGCTGACTCCATCGATCAGCATCCCGTGGGCGGTGCTGATCGCCGCAGCGGTGGCCGTCCATGTGATCTGGTTCCAGCGCCAGCGTCACCGCTGATAACGTACGGCCCCACAACGCTCCAACAACTGGGCCGCGGTACGATCGGCGGATGGAGGCCGGGCCACGATCGGTGTGGGCGTTGCACGCCGCGGTTGCTGGCCTGATCGTGTGGACTCACTCCCGAACCCCGGCCCACCGCCTCTACCGCTCGAGCAACGGCGGCCTGTCGCGAGCCGTCGTGTTCGCGAACTACCCCACCGCAGTGGCCGCGATCGCGACCCTGCCCACCGGTCGGCGCCGGCGACTCGCCGCCGCCGCGCTCCCGCTGTGCGCGACGGCGGCGCTGCCGGGCGTCGTCGACGAGGGCGACCTGGACGCGCGCTGGCGCAACGCGCCGGCCCTGGCCGGCGTCGCGCTGGCGATCGCCGCCGGCCACCGACCGGCGCCAACCAGCCCAGGCGACCGGCGCCGGTTGATGGTCGCAATCCCGCTGATCGCGATCTCAGTGCCGTGGATCATGGCCGGACTGGGAGTCCAGACATGCGGCATGCGGCAGGACACACCCGCTGAACCCGGCGTCGACCGTGTCCACATCGGCCACCACGAGGGACTGGACGGTGTGCTTTTGGCGCTCGACGCGCTACTCATTTCACGGCAGCGCAGCGGGCCGTGGCACCGCCGGCTGCTGGCGCTGATGCTCGTCTACGGCGCGGCGGTGGCCGCCCAGGACGCGTGGCACGAACAGCTCGTCAAGCCGGGTCACGCTCGTCGGAAGCTGCCCAGCGTTATCCGGCCGAGCATCTCGCCAACCTGGGCCGGCCTGCTGGCGACCGTACCGCTGGCCCGCCGGCTGGTGATCGGCTGATCACCAGATCAACCGACGGTCAGGCGGATTCCTGATCCAGCTCGCGGGTCACGTCGCCGTGCCCGCCCTCGGTCACGAGCGTGGGATCGATGTGCTTCTCGATCGTCTCGCGGGTGATCACACACTTGTTGACGTCCTTGCGCGAAGGCAGATCGAACATCACGTTCAGCAGCGCCGACTCGATGATCGAGCGCAGGCCGCGGGCGCCGGTGGCTCGCTCGAGGGCGCTGCCCGCGATCGCCGTCAGCGCGTCCTCCGTGAAGACCAGGTCGATGCCGTCGTAGCTGAAGAACTTCTGATACTGCTTGACCAACGCGTTCTTGGGCTCGAGCAGGATCTGGATCAGATCGTCCTGCTTGAGCTGGTGCACCGCGGTCACGACCGGCAGCCGGCCGATGAACTCCGGGATCAGGCCGAACGAGATCAGATCCTCGGGCATCACGTCCTGGAACAGCTCCTGCGTGTCTCGGTTCTTCTTCGAGCGCAGGTCGGCGCCGAATCCGATCGAGTTGCGACCGATCCGCCGCTCGATGATGCGGTCGAGGTCGGCGAACGCACCGCCGCAGATGAAGAGGATGTTGGTGGTGTCGATCGAGAGGAACTCCTGGTGGGGATGCTTGCGTCCACCCTGCGGCGGCACGCTCGCGACGGTGCCCTCCAGAATCTTCAGCAACGCCTGCTGCACGCCCTCGCCGGACACGTCGCGCGTGATCGACGGGTTATCCGCCTTACGCGCGATCTTGTCCACCTCGTCGATGTAGATGATCCCGGTCTCGGCCTTCTTGACGTCGAAATCGGCGGCCTGGATCAGCTTCAGCAGGATGTTCTCGACGTCTTCGCCGACGTAGCCGGCCTCGGTCAGGGCGGTGGCGTCGGCGATCGCGAACGGTACGTTCAGGATCCGCGCCAGCGTCTGGGCGAGCAGCGTCTTGCCACAGCCCGTCGGGCCGAGCAGCAGGATGTTCGACTTCGACAGCTCCACCTCGCCGTCCGCCTGCGCCGCCATCTGGACGCGCTTGTAGTGGTTGTAGACCGCCACCGAGAGCGTGCGCTTTGCCTCCTCCTGCCCGACCACGTAGTCGTTCAGGACGGAGTAGATCTCCTTCGGCCGAGGCAGGTTGTCCAGGTCGAGTTGGGCAGGAGTGGTCAGCTCCTCATCGATGATCTCGTTACAGAGGTCGATGCACTCGTCGCAGATGTACACGCCGGGCCCGGCGATCAGCTTCTTGACCTGGCGCTGGCTCTTGCCGCAGAAGCTGCACAGAAGCTGCTCGTTAGTGTCGGTCGGGCGAGCCAACGGTCAGTGCTTCGCGATCACGCGGTCGATGATGCCGTACTCCTGTGCCTCCTCGGCACTCATGAAGTAGTCGCGCTCGGTGTCGCGGGTGACCTTCTCGAGCGACTGGCCGGTGTGATCCGCGATGATCTGGTCGAGCCGCTTGCGGATGTCCAGAATCTCGCGAGCATGGATCTCGATGTCCGTGGCCTGGCCCTGGAAGCCGGACGAGACCTGATGGATCAGGATCTTGGCGTTCGGCAGCGCCATCCGCTTTCCCTTGGCGCCGCCCGCCAGCAGCAGCGCGCCCATGCTCATCGCGATGCCGACGCAGATCGTCTGCACGTCCGGCTTGATGAACTGCATCGTGTCGTAGATGGCGAGGCCGGCATACACGCTGCCGCCGGGTGAGTTGACGTAGATGGAGATGTCCTTGTCAGGATCCTCGGACTCCAGGTGCAGCAGCTGCGCAACGATCAGGTTGGCGATCTGATCGTCGACGGGCGTCCCCAGAAAGACGATCCGCTCGTTCAGCAGACGCGAGTAGATGTCGAAGGAACGCTCGCCGCGCGAGGTCTGCTCGATCACCATGGGAATCAGTGGGCTCACTCAGGCTCTCCTATTCGCCGGGCTCAGCGGAGCCGGGGGTCCAGATCTGTTTCGGTTTTGCGGCCGCGGCCTCGGAATCCTTCTCCGGCGTCCACAGCTTGTCTCGGGCCTCGGCCTGATCGGGCGAGATCTCCTTCGCGTTATCGACCACAATGTCCAGGGCTTTCTGCATCCGCAGGTCGATCCGCAGCGCGGTCAGCGTCGCGGCGTCTCCCATCAGCCGCGACACCACCTCGTCGGGGTCGTCGCCACCCTGGGTCGCCTGCTCGCGGATGAACGCCTCGATCATCTCATCGCTGATCTCGATCGCCTCGGCATCGGCCACCGCCTCCAGCGCCAGATCCTTCGCGATCGAGTCCTCGGCCTGGGGTCGCAGCGTCTGCACGATCTCGTCGGCGTTCTGGCCGGTCAGGCGCAGGTAGTCGGACATCTCCATGCCGCGGGAGGCCAGCGAGTCGATCATGCTTCGCATCATGTCGGCCATCCGCGAGCGGACAAGCGCCTCGGGCAGCTCGGTGGAGAGCTGCTTGGCGAGGTCGTCCAGCACGGTCGAGCGGAAGACGCGATCGCCCTCCTCGCTGACCGCCTCCAGGAAGCGCGCCTGCACATCCGACTCCAGCTCGGCCAGCGTGTCGAACTCGCTCACCGACTTGGCGAACTCGTCGTCCAGCTCGGGCAGCTCCCGCTGCTTGACATCCTTGACGGTGACCGCGAACGTGGCCGGCTTGCCGGCCAGCTGCTCGGCGGGATACTCGGCCGGGAAGGTGACCGCGACGTCGCGCTGCTCGCCACTCTTCATGCCCTCGATGCCGCGCTCCAGATCCTCGATCAGGCGCCCCGCGCCCAGCTCGACGCCGTAGTCGGTGCCGCGGCCACCCTCGAACTCGGTGCCGTCGACCGATCCCACGAAGTCGATCACGACGAAGTCACCGGGCTGGGCGGCGCGCTCGACCGGCGTCAGTTCGGCCACGCTCAACCGCAGCCGCTCCAGTTCGCCGTCGATCGCATCGCGGGGGACGTCCAGCGGCGGCCGCACGCCGGTCAGGCCCTTGTAGCTCGTCACCTCAGGCTTGCCCTTGACCTCGACCTCGGCGTTGAAGCTGAAGGCGGCGCCCTCCTGCGGCTCGCTCTCCCAGTCGATCGTGGGCCGGTCGACGGGGTCGATACCGGCCACGGCGACCGCCTTGCGATACCAGGCTGACAGGTGGTGTTCGAGCGCCTCCTCGATCACGGCTTCACGGCCGACCCGCTGCATGACCATCGTCTTGGGCGCCTTGCCCTTGCGGAAGCCCGGCAGCCGGACAGACTTGGAGAGGTCGGTCAACGCATGATCGAAGGCGTGGTCGACGTCAACGGCGGGCACCTCAACCGTCAGGCGGACGCGATTCGATTCGAGTTCTTCGAGTTGAGTTTTCATGGGCTGAGGTGGCCCAGCCAACGCGGCTATCGCCACGCCAACGGGTTCTCTAACCTTAGTCGCACCCTGGCGGTAGCGCCACCGCCCGCTCTCATCGGTGTCAGCCGGTGTACTGTCAGCGGCGATGACCGACGAGCGGCGCAAGTTCGACGAGGCCCTGGATGCGACCCGCCGCACCCGGCTGGCGAACGAGCGCACCTATCTGGCGTGGTGGCGCACCGGCCTCACGTCGCTGGCCGTCAGCCTCGCCGCCGGTAAGGTCGTGCCCGGCCTGGTGAACGAGAAGCACACCTGGCCGTACCAGGTGATCGGCGCCGGCTTTGCGCTGCTCGGCATCGGCTGCATCGGGTATGCGCTGCGCCGCGAGCGGCAGGTCGAGGCCGCCCTGATGCGAGGAGAGTTCGTGCCGCCCGATCGCAGCTGGACGCTGGTGATGACCGTGGTCGGCGTCGCGCTGGGGGCGTTCACGCTGGTGCTGATGGCGACCGGGCGCTGACACGCCTCCGAGGCGTTTCAGGGCCGAGATGCGGGCGAGAGGACTCGAACCTCCACGGCCAGTGGCCACCGGCTCCTAAGGCCGGCGCGTCTACCAATTCCGCCACGCCCGCGGGCGTCCGCGGCAGGTTATTCGATATCGCGGGATTTCCGGTCAAGGGCGGGCGCTATCCCGCCGATGAGGGAGATTGGAACACGGGATCGCGAGGCTACAAAATCGAACTGCCCACAAACGCGTCGGAGCTTTCATCCGATCGGCCGCTGAGTGATGCTCGCGCCGATGCGCTCGGCCATGCGGCCTTCGCAGCGCACCTCGCGCAGACGATCGCTCAGCAGGCACCGCGCGCAGGTATCGCGCTGGCCCTGCACGGCGATCCCGGGGCCGGCCGCTCGACCGTGCTGAACCTGGTTCGCCAGGCGCTGCGCGAGCAGCCGCAGTCGGCCAAGTGGACGATCGTGGAGTGGAACCCGTGGCTGCTGACCGGCAGCGATGATCTGGAGCGGCGGTTCGTGCACCTGCTGGCCACCGCCACCCTGCCCTCGACCCAGGCCGGCGACCAGCCCCCGGACGCCGGCCAGATCGCAGCGCTGCGGGCGCGGGTGGCGGCGACCTTCAGCACAGGCGACAAGCGGCTGGTGGTCGTGATCGACGATGTCGACCGGCTCGCCGACGCCGGCGCGGCCGAGGTTCTACGGCTGCTGGCATCGGTGGCGGCGGTGCCCAACCTGGTCTTCCTGGTCTCGATCGGTCGCGGGCGGCCGGACACCGAGGCAGTCGAGAAGGCGTTCCAGGTCGTGATCGACCTGCCGCTGCCCGATCGCAGCTCGCTGCAGCAGATGTTCCTCGACCGGCTCGACCCGCTGCTGGCCGACGCCCGCTCGAGCGGCCTGCTGCACCCCGACTACTGGGTCGACATCTGCGCGAACGGCATCGACCCGTTCCTGCGCACTCCTCGCGACGTGGTACGGCTGGTGAACGCTGTCAGCTCGACCTATCCCTCTGTGCGTGGCGAGGTGAACCCGATCGACTTCACCGCCCTGGAGACGCTGAGGCTGTACTGCCCCACCGCCTACGAGGCCGTCCGCCGGCGACCGTCCGCCTTCCTGCTGCCTCCATCGTCACGGCGCGACGAGGACGGCTCGCTGACCGAGACCAAGGCGTACCACGAGCGCTGGCCGCGAGATCTCGACGACGATGAGCGCGCCCGCGCGCTCGGGTTGCTGATGCGGCTGTTCCCTCGGCTGACCGACGTGCTGGGCGCCCGCGTGATGGCGTCGCTGCCCGAGGAGGAGTGGGCACCGCTGCTGCTGGTGGCAAGCGCAGACCTGTTCCCGGTCTACTTCCAGCTGGCCGTGCCGCGCGGCGGCATCTCGAACGCCGACCTGCAGTCCAAGCTCGAGCACTTCGGCGACACCAACCAGTTCGCGGCCACGCTGCTCGAGCTGGCGCGCGACTCGTCGCCGGATGCGCCCGCCCGGCTGCAGGCGTTCCTGCAGCGGCTGGAGACGCATATCGGTGAGGTCGCTTCCCGTGAGGAGTTGGAGGCCGCGATGCGGGCCGTGTTCCAGGCCGCCGATGACCTGCTTCGGCGTGAGGTGAGCGGGCGGCTGGAGCTCGACATGCAGCAGCACCTGCGCCGGGTGGTGCGCCGGCTCCTGCTCGAGGTGGAACAGGTCGAGCGCGTCTCGCTGCTCGAGGAGGCACTGGGCGGCGGCGGCTCGATCGCGACCATCACCGACGTCGTGATCATGCTCGGCCAGCAGCACGGCAAGTACGGCGGTGAGTGGACTGAGGGCGCCGAGACGCTGGTCACACTGTCGCAGCTGGCGCAGATCGAGAACATGGCGCTGGCCGCGATCCGCGACGCGTCCGAGCTCGACACGCTGCTGGGTGCACCCAAGATGGCGGAGGCGCTGACCTGCTGGGCGACATGGAACCGCGGCGAGTGCCGTGCCTGGGTGCAGCGCGTGATCTCCGACGACCAGGGTCTGATCGCGTTCCTGCAGCCGTTCATGGGAGAGGCGGGGCTGCCCAGCGCCAGCGCGCGCGGCCCGCGGGTCGAGAACCGGCTCGACCACCGCCGGCTGCGACCGTTCCTGGAGCCGGGATCGATCGTCGATCGCGTCCGCAAGCTGGCCGAGCTGCCCGAGCGCAGCGAGCAGGAGCGGCAGCTGATGCGCCGCTTCGTGCTGGATCACGAGCTGCTGCAGCAGGCCACCAGCGCGGAGTACACCGAGGGCGACGAGACCCGCGACCCGGATCGCTACGCGGCCTGACCTCGCCGCCGCCGCGGGATCGCGGTAAGCTGACCGCGTACCATGGTGGCCGTAGCTCAGCTGGTGGTAGCCCCTGGTTGTGGTCCAGGAGGTCGTGGGTTCGAGTCCCACCGGTCACCCCTCGCCCCACCGTCCCGCCACTGACGGCGAGCGCTCCGCAGCGCGATACGATGGCCAGCGCGCCCATCGGCCGGGCGCCAGGCGCCCCTAGCTCAGGGGATAGAGCAGAGGCCTTCGAAGCCACGTGTCGCAGGTTCGAATCCTGCCGGGCGCATCGTTTGATGCACTCCTGGGGTGAGGGCGCGCGCCCCCACCCCAGGAAGTCTCAGCGTCAGCCGCCGAAGCAGGCGTCGACGTAGTCGATGCCCTTGCCGTCACATGCGTGAGCCGCCGTCTGGCTGCCGGGGCCGCCCACCACCTCGTGCGACGAGCTGTGGCCGATCGTGTGGACGTACAGCGTCGTCGTCTGGCCAGGGCCGAACACGCCCGGCGCGATCGCCGCGAAGCCACCGATGCCCTTGCCCGGACCGGTCTGGACGAAGATCGGATTGCCGTTGGCATCGAAGCCGGTCAGCGTGTAGTTGACGCCGGCTGTGGGCGCGTGCGCGTCCTTGGTCGGATTGAAGCAGTCATGTGCCAGAGCGGGAGCTGCTGACACCGCCGCCATCGCGATGACCGCCACGGTGACGCAAAGTGCGCGAATCCTCATCTGATCCCCCCAAGTTGGAGCCGACGCAGGTCGTGATCTGCGCTTGTTGACGGTCGCGAGTCTATCGATTACCCGCGGCTATGGCAAGGCGAGGCGGCTCGGTCAGCAGGGGTCGGTCGATGCTGTCAGGGTCGCCGGCGCGGTCGACCACGAGCCCGCGGCGTCCTCGGCGATCAGCGAGAAGCTGTAGCTGGTGCCGCATGTCAGCCCGGACAGCGCCACGGTGGCGGAGGTGATGCGCCGCGCGGTCAATCCGGGCGCGGCCAGCTGGTAGCGGACGGCGCCGGCGACCGCATCCCAGGCCAGCGTGATCCCGTCCAGCGCGGTGGCGGTCACGCGCAGGTTGGCAGGCGCAGGCGGGCACGGTGCCGCCGTCAGCGTCAGCGTGCGCCTGATCGAGCGGTTGCCGACCATGTCCACCGACCGCACGGCGATGATGTGGGCGCTGCCACAGGCGAGGCCCGAGGCGACGTAGCTGTGGTCAGGGCCGA